>NZ_CAKLDI010000001.1:2156868-2875824 GCF_921293875.1 Vibrio stylophorae | reverse complement strand
CACGTAAACGTTGTGCCAAGGTAATCGCTGGTTGATCGCCAGCGCGACCACCTGAGTAGTTCTCAAGACCAATGTGAATGCGGCCACCAAGGAAAGTACCTGCGGTCAGAACCACAGCTTTCGCACGGAATTTAAGTCCCATTTGGGTTATGGCACCAACCACGCGATCCCCTTCAAGGATCAAGTCATCCACGGGTTGTTGGAACAACATTAAATTAGGCTGGTTTTCCAGCATGTGGCGAATCGCTGCACGATATAGCTGGCGATCGGCTTGTGCTCGAGTCGCTCGAACCGCAGGGCCTTTTGAGGCATTTAGGGTTCGAAATTGGATCCCACCGTGATCAATGGCCAGAGCCATTGCACCACCAAGTGCATCCACCTCTTTGACTAAATGCCCTTTACCAATGCCACCGATGGCAGGGTTACAGGACATTTGTCCAAGCGTATCAATATTATGCGTAAGCAAAACGGTCCGCTGTCCCATACGCGCCGAGGCGAGTGCGGCTTCAGTGCCTGCATGACCGCCGCCAATGACGATCACATCGAAATTTTCTTGGTAAAACATGGTAAGGCCTTAGGCAAATCATGAGGTTTATTTGTGCGCTTTGCTGGCGCGGTCGCCATTCTACCCCGTTTAACCGTGCAAGCGAAGCGAAGATCAAATCAGAGTTGAAAGCCTTTAAAATATATAAAGATCTATTTAAAGAGATCTTCTATTGGATCTTTTATTAGGATCCACTGAGGCTGTGAGTAAGTGCCGAATGATCCTATTGATCATGGTTTTAGGAAGGATCAGATCATGGGGATGGGTTGGGATCTAAGGGCGTAAAACATGGGATCAAAATGGCTGTTTATCCACAGTACAGGTGGGGTGTAGATCTTATTCAAGGGATAACTAACGTTTGATCACGGTTTGATCTATTAGTTATCCACAAGAAAAAGTTGTTCGTTTGCTTATTATTTGACCGTTTTGAGTTGTTCAATGAGCCCTGGAAGCCATTCATCGGCTTGTTCTTCTAAGTCAGGATTGTGGCTCACATCGATTTCAAGGCGGGGATAAATCAGCTTTGCACCCAATGATTGCAGTAGTTTTTCAAGGTTTTTACCCGCTTGGCAGAAAGTGTCATAGCTGCGATCACCCACAGCCACCAGCGCCATATGCACTTGGCTTAAATCGGGTTGGCTGCTTTCAAGTTGTGCCACAAAGGATTGAATGCTTTCTGGGTAATCACCCGCACCATGGGTTGAGCAGGCAAGGATCCAAGGACCTTGAGTCGGTAATTGATCCAGATCGGCTTGGAAATGAATGGTTTGTGCAAAGCCTGCAGCGGCAAGCTGATCGGCAATATGTTCGCCAAGGTATTCGGTGCCGCCTAGGGTGCTGCCTGTGAGCACTTGAATCTCAGACATGTTTTGTTCCTTATTTGCGCATATAAAAACGCCAGCTTGAATGCTGGCGTTTGTGTTATTTCCCAATACAGAATGAGGTAAATATACGACCCAGTAGATCGTCGGAGCTAAATTCGCCTGTAATCTCTGTCAGCGCTTGCTGAGCGAGTCGAAGCTCTTCAGCAAGGATTTCACCAGCCATAAAGCCCATAAGCTGCTCACGGCCTGTTTCAAGGTGATGTGAGGCTTGATTTAATGCATCGATGTGACGACGACGGGCGCTAAAGCCACCTTCGGTGGTTCCGGAAAAGCCCATGCATGCTTTTAAATGCTGGCGCAGCGCATCCACACCTTCGCCAGTTCTGGCTGAAAGACGAATCAATGTGGGTTCGGTAGCGTGACAAATACCCAATTCTTCATGGGTGAGATCGGCTTTATTGCGCACCACGGTAACGCCCGCATTAGCAGGTAGACGATCCATAAATTCCGGCCAAATATCCTGAGGATCTGTCGATGCTGTGGTGGTGCTATCCACCATCAGCAAAATTCGGTCTGCTTCGGTAATTTCTTGCCAAGCGCGCTCAATACCAATGCGCTCGACCTCATCACTAGCTTCACGCAGACCGGCGGTATCAATGATATGCAAAGGCATGCCATCGATATGAATATGTTCACGTAGTACGTCGCGAGTGGTACCTGCGATATCGGTAACGATGGCGCTTTCTTTGCCTGAAAGGGCGTTGAGTAAGCTTGATTTACCGGCGTTTGGACGACCAGCGATGACCACTTTCATCCCTTCACGCATAATCGCGCCTTGATTGGCTTGTTGCTGAACACGGCCCAGCTCATCAATGACGGCATTGAGATCGCGTTCAATTTTGCCATCGGAAAGAAAGTCGATCTCTTCTTCTGGAAAATCAATCGCAGCTTCGACATAGATGCGCAGTTGGGTGAGGGATTCCACCAGCCCATTGACGGCCAGTGAAAAGGCGCCTTGCAGTGATTTTAGCGCGGAGCGCGCCGCTTGTTCTGAACTGGCATCAATCAAATCGGCAATGGCTTCAGCTTGTGCCAGATCCATTTTGTCATTTAAAAAGGCACGCTCTGAGAATTCACCGGGACGCGCGAGACGCACGCCTGGAAGCTCGCTGATGGCTCGAATGAGCAGGTCACAGACCACAGGGCCACCATGACCTTGAAATTCCACCACGTCTTCACCAGTGAAGGAATGGGGTGCTTTAAAGTAGATAGCGATCCCTTCATCCAATGGGTTGCCGTTCACCTCATGGAAGGTGCTGTATTCTGCGTAGCGTGGACGAAGCGTTTTACCCGTGATGAGCGAGCCCACTTCGGTCGCTTTAGGTCCGGAAACGCGAATTATGGCCACACCGCCACGGCCTGGTGCTGTGGCTTGGGCGACGATGGTATCAGTCATAGTGATTGTTCTTTGTGAAGTATGTGGGGAGTGTAACTCAAACTCGGTATGGCGCAAAAAAGCGGCGTAAAAAAAGGCGACACCATGGCCGCCTTGTTTCATTGAATGCTCATCAACTGAGTTTAGCGGGTATGTAACCCTTGCTTCTCAAGTTGACGATAGATAATGGTTTGCTGGGTCAAGGTCATGATGTTTGACATCAACCAGTACAGTACCAAGCCTGATGGGAAGAACAGGAAGAAGCCAGTGAAAATCACAGGCATAAACGTCATGATCTTCTGCTGCATTGGATCTGTGATGGTGCTTGGACTCATCTTCTGAATGATAAACATGGAGATACCCATGAGGATCGGCAGAATATAGTATGGGTCTTGCGCTGATAGGTCATGAATCCAGCCAAAGAATGGAGCATGACGTAGTTCAACAGACTCCATAAGGGTCCAATATAATGCGATGAAAATAGGCATCTGTAGAAGAATCGGCAAACAACCACCCAGTGGGTTTACTTTCTCTTTCTTGTACAGTTCCATCATCGCTTGGCTCATGCGTTGACGGTCATCGCCAAAGCGCTCACGCATCTCTTGCAGTTTAGGCTGCAGCATACGCATTTTCGCCATTGAGGTGTACTGCGCTTTGGTGAGCTTGTACATCGCACCACGCACAATGATGGTCAATACGATGATCGCAACACCCCAGTTACCCACAACGCTTTGGATGAGGTTCAGCAACCAGTAAAGTGGTTTTGCCAAGAACCAAAGCCAACCGTAGTCTGCGGTGAGATCAAGGTACTTCGCAGTCGCTGACATTTGGTTTTGTAGTTTAGGACCAACCCACAAAGTCGCATCAAGCGTGGCTTTGCTATCAGGTGCGATGGTGGTTACTGGCATTTCCATGCCAAGGTAGCCTTTGTCATCACGGAAGCGAGAGTAGATCACTTTTTCACCGGTCATATCTTTGCCTGGAATCCAAGCGGTGGTGAAGTAGTGTTGAATCATCGCAACCCAGCCGCGGTCAGTGCGGATGTCGAGGTTACGATCTTCCATATCGTCAAAGCTGTATTTTTTGTAGTTGTCATCTTGTGATGAGAACGCGCCGCCACGGTATGTTGGCATGGTCAAGCTACCGCCGGTATCCGTCGCAGTACGACGAAGTTGGGTGAATAGCTGAACTGCAGCTTCTTTATCTGTGTTGTTGCTTACGACATATTCAACTTTCACCGCATAGCTATCACGATCCAAGATGAAGCGTTTTTGATAGGTGATGCCGTTTTTGCTGTAAGTCATTGGTACAACAAGCTGGTCTTGACCTTCAGCCATCACAAAGTCAGTGCCATCGACAGAGTAAACTGCGGTTTTGGTCACTGAGTCTGCGCCTTGAGGACCTTGTAGGCGGCTTTGTGCAACAAAGTCTTCGCCTTTGCTTTCGTTCAAAAGCTCCATTGGCTGATTAGAATCAAGTGATTTGGTGTATTTGAGCAGTTGGCTCTCAACAATGTCACCGCCATCAGTGTTGATGGTCAATTCAAGCACATCAGATTTCACATGAATCAGTTGGCCCTGTTGCGGGTCAGCTGTGCTGACACCATCTGTTGCTAGGCTGGAGTCAGGGAACTCACTGGTGCCTGATTTGGCTACAGATGCCGCTTCGACTGCCGGTGCTACTGGATTGGTGAACGCTTCCCACTTTTGATAGAGCAAAAAGGTCACAGCGAGCAAGGCAATCAACAGAATATTGCGTTGGGAATCCATCTTATTGATCTCTGTTTGTATGCTGATGAGGTGGAACTGGGTCGTAACCACCATCATTTAAAGGGTGGCATTTTAATAGACGTTTGATTGTTAACCAACCGCCTTTTATTACACCGTGAATTTTAATGGCTTCTATAGCGTATTGGGAACAACTTGGAGTAAAACGACAACGCGGGCCGATAAGCGGGCTGATCACCAGCTGATAGAAGCGGATTAGTTTAGTGGCTAACCACGCGAGGGGCGAGAGAGACGTTGCCATAATTTCTCCAGGACGTGATAGAGCTCATCATTAGACAATTCACTGGCGCTTTTTTTAGCAATGACGACGAAGTCAAAATGACCAAGTTGATGCTGGTGGTGCCGAAAACTCTCGCGAACAATGCGTTTAAAGCGGTTGCGATCGACAGCAAAACGGATTTGTTTTTTAGGGACAGCAAGACCTAAACGAGGATGTCCAAGGTCGTTAGCGCGGGAAAGAATGGTTAAATGAGGGCTACCAGCACGTTTGGCACGCTGGAAGACATTTTGAAAGTGTTCGGGAGTTAACAAACGTAACTCCCGACTGAAAGCTAATGTATTCACCAGAGTGATGATTACGCAGATAGCTTTTTACGACCTTTAGCACGACGAGCGGCTAGGATCTTACGACCGTTCTGAGTCGCCATGCGTGCACGGAAACCGTGGTTACGCTTGCGCTTTAGAACTGATGGTTGAAAGGTACGTTTCATGATAATTACCTATATATACTGATCAGTATTCTTTTTACTAAGTGCGCGAGAATTCGCTTCACCTCGAAAAAAGAGGCGGAATTGTAATCGGCTTAATGACCTGAGTCAATAAACCTTGCGAGGTCTCACACTGGGCGCAGAATTATACCTGCTTCTTTTCGTTGTGCAAGGATCCACCGCGATCTCCTTTCACTGTCACAAATTTAGCCGCTTCGCTGTGTTTTTGATCACACTGTGCTTAAATTTGGGTGAAGATTGTGAGTAACCAGCGTAAAAAATGTGATGATCCACGAAAAAACACTGCGATGATGTGTATAACTTCGATCTAATCCACGGGATCTGGGATCTTATCGCTGGCGATCTGCCTAGGACCAGTATAAAATTGCTGCCCTTTTTCATCGATCTCATGGAGCCTGATGTGTCCTCTTCGCTTTGGTTACAGTGCCTAGCGCGTCTTCAAGAGCAACTGCCCGCAACTGAGTTTAGTATGTGGGTGCGGCCGCTGCAGGCAGAGTTGAACGATCGTCAGCTTACGCTTTTTGCCCCAAATCGTTTTGTATTGGATTGGGTTCGAGATAAATATCTCAACCAAATCAATTCATTACTTCAAGAATTTTGCGGTCCAGATATGCCGGTACTGCGCTTTGAAGTGGGCAGTCGTCCGGTACAGCGGGCAGTGGTTGAATCAACCATGCCGCCAAAAGTGAGTATCAATCCAAATCCGAGTTCGCGTCAGCAGCCGGTGAGCCCGCAGTGGTCACCGCAAAGTGAAGCGCCGCGTCCTGAGATCAATCATCGATCAAACGTTAACCCGAAACATAAATTTACGAATTTTGTTGAAGGTAAATCGAACCAGCTTGCTCTTGCCGCAGCCCGTCAGGTGTCAGATAACCCTGGTGCGGCCTATAACCCGCTCTTTTTATATGGCGGTACTGGCCTGGGTAAAACGCACCTATTACATGCGGTAGGTAATGCGATTATTGCCAGAAAACCAGACGCTTGCGTGGTCTACATGCATTCTGAACGGTTTGTGCAAGATATGGTGAAAGCGCTACAAAATAACGCCATTGAAGATTTCAAACGTTATTACCGTAGTGTTGATGCTTTGCTGATCGATGATATTCAATTTTTTGCCAATAAAGAGCGCTCGCAAGAAGAGTTCTTCCATACCTTTAACGCCTTGCTTGAAGGGAACCAACAGATCATTTTGACGTCTGATCGCTATCCAAAGGAGATCAGCGGTGTTGAAGATCGTCTGAAATCACGATTTGGTTGGGGTTTAACCGTTGCTATTGAGCCGCCAGAGTTGGAAACCCGTGTCGCGATCCTGATGAAAAAAGCAGAGGATCACGCTATCCGCTTACCGGATGAAGTAGCGTTCTTTATTGCCAAGCGCCTGCGCTCCAATGTGCGCGAGTTAGAAGGGGCGTTAAACCGTGTGATCGCAAATGCCAATTTTACTGGGCGTGCGATTACCATAGATTTTGTGCGTGAGGCATTACGTGACCTGCTCGCACTGCAAGAAAAACTAGTCACCATCGATAATATTCAAAAAACGGTGGCGGAATACTACAAAATTAAGATGGCAGATTTGCTATCGAAACGTCGCTCTCGCTCGGTGGCGCGCCCTCGTCAAATGGCGATGGCCTTGGCCAAAGAGTTAACCAACCATAGCTTGCCAGAAATTGGCGATGCCTTTGGTGGTCGTGACCACACAACGGTGCTGCATGCTTGTCGCAAGATTGAGCAACTGCGCGAAGAGAGCCACGATATTAAAGAAGACTACTCCAACCTAATTCGGATTCTATCGTCATAATGATGCAATTTAGCTTAACGCGTGATCGTTTGATTAAACCGCTGCAACAAGTCTGTAGTGGCTTGGGTGGGCGTCCATCACTACCGATTCTCGGCAACTTGCTGATGCAGGTTCGTGAAGGTTGGCTATATCTCACCGGCACTGACCTTGAAGTTGAATTGGTGGCAAAAATTGCCCTTGAAGGTCAAATCAGTGAAGGTGAAATTACCGTTCCGGCGCGTAAATTTTTAGATATTTGCCGTGGCCTGCCTGATAGTGCGCCTATTGATGTGACGCTCGATCATGACCGCTTAATTTTGCGATCAGGCCGTAGCCGCTATTCATTGGCGACTTTGCCTGCGGCTGATTTTCCAAATATCGATAGCTGGCAAACCGAAGTGCAGTTCAGTCTACCGCAGTCTCAACTGCGTCATTTGATTGATAGCACGCAGTTCTCCATGGCCAATCAGGATGTGCGTTACTACTTGAACGGCATGCTATTTGATATTGCGGGTCAAACCCTGAAAGCGGTTGCGACGGATGGTCACCGGATGGCGGTGTGCACGCAGCAACTGTTGGATGAGTGCGGTGAGCATCAAGTGATTGTGCCGCGCAAAGGGGTAATGGAGCTAGCTAAGCTACTTGATAGCCCAGATGATTTGGTCACCATTCAAATTGGTAACGCCAATTTACGTGCTGAGGTGAACAACTATGTGTTTACTTCAAAACTGGTTGATGGCCGTTTCCCTGACTATCGTCGCGTTCTGCCTCAGAGTACCAACAAAACCTTGATTGCAAGCTGCGATCAATTGCGTCAGGCGTTTTCTCGTGCGGCTATCTTGTCGAATGAGAAGTTCCGCGGTGTTCGTTTGAACTTGGCGGATAATCAGTTGCGCATTACGGCCAACAACCCAGAGCAGGAAGAAGCGGAAGAAAACTTGGATGTGAGCTACCAAGGTGGTGAGCTTGAGATTGGTTTTAACGTCAGTTATTTGCTTGATGTACTTAATACGCTCAAATGCGATCAGGTACAGATGAGTTTGTCTGATGCCAATGCCAGTGCTTTGGTGGAAAATGTTCAGGATGGTGCAGCCCTTTATGTGGTGATGCCAATTCGCCTGTAAGCGGATTTTCGCTTAAATTTTTGTCAAAAAAGCGCTCAAATATGAGCGCTTTTTTTATGTCCGATCAACTTGGTGAAATGCTGTGACCTAGTTGGCTTTTTCGACCCCATTTCCTGCCTGCAAAGGGCAATCCAAGGTGGTTTCATAACCGCCTTTTGTGTAGAATTGGTAAGCTTCGGCGCAGTAAAATTTGAAGCTGAAACAGGCGCCTGCCAAGCCCTGAAAATGACGATATCAATTGATGATGCCATGGCCAGAAATAGAGCGAGAACAAGAACAATATGGCTTTAGATCGTCTTGTCGTGACTGACTTTCGCAATATTGAACATTGCGACCTGTCTTTCTCTTCGCACATGAATATTTTGGTCGGGGACAATGGCAGCGGTAAAACCAGTTTATTGGAAGCAATTTTCTTCCTTGGACATGGTCGCTCTTTTCGCAGTCAGCTAACCAACCGCGTGATTCGTCACCAGCAAGCGAAGTTGGTGTTGTTTGGTCAAGTGTTAGACCAACACAACAGCAAACTGCCTTTGGGCCTTGCAAAGGGCCGTGATGGCCAAAGTGAAGTGAAACTGGGTGGTGAAAAGCAGCAAACCTTGGCACAACTGGCCAATGTATTACCTATTCAATTGATCACACCGGAAGGGTTTACCCTGCTCGCCGGTGGTCCCAAGTATCGTCGTGCTTATATTGATTGGGGTGTATTCCATCAGGAACCGCAGTTTTTTGAGTTGTGGCGGCGGGTGAAACGTATCACCAAGCAGCGCAACGCATTGCTCAAAACAGTGCGAACATATCAACCCTTAGCCGTGTGGGATGCCGAGTTATCTCGCCTCAGTGAGCAGGTTAGCGCGCTAAGACAGGGTTATATTGAACAGCTTTTACCTCGCGTTGAAACGCTTTGCCAAGCCTTTCTTCCCGAGTATCAGTGCCAGCTAAAATACAGTCGAGGCTGGGATGCCGACACCCCTTTACAGACTGTGCTGGAACAAAACTTTCAACGTGATAGCCAATTTGGTTATACCACGGTGGGACCGCATAAAGCCGATTTAAGGCTGAGGATTAACGGGACACCAGTGGAAGATGTGTTATCACGTGGGCAACTGAAACTTTTGGTGTGTGCATTGCGCTTAGCGCAGGGACAGGATCTCACACAGACCACAGGTAAGCAGTGTATCTATTTGATTGATGATTTTGCTTCTGAGTTGGATGCCGAAAAACGAGGTTTATTGGCACAACAGCTCGCCGAGACAAGGGCGCAAGTGTTCATTAGTTGTATCAGTGCCGATCAGGTGTCTGAAATGATGATCGAGCAACCAGTCGTGTTTCATGTGAAACAGGGCGAGATCAGTCAGCAATAACAAGTGAGAGTAACTCAATGTCAAATAACTATGATTCATCGAGTATTAAAGTACTCAAAGGCCTAGATGCCGTTCGTAAACGTCCTGGTATGTATATCGGTGACACCGACGATGGTACTGGCTTGCACCACATGGTGTTTGAGGTGGTGGATAACTCGATCGATGAGGCGCTCGCCGGTCACTGTAATGACATCGTTATCACTATTCATGACGACTACTCAGTGTCAGTGAGCGATGATGGTCGTGGTATTCCGACTGAAATGCACCCAGAAGAGGGTGTTTCTGCAGCCGAAGTAATCATGACGGTGCTACATGCTGGTGGTAAGTTTGACGATAACTCTTACAAAGTTTCCGGTGGTTTGCACGGGGTAGGTGTCTCCGTTGTGAATGCGCTGTCTGAGAAGGTTGAGTTGACCATTTATCGTGGTGGCCATATTCACCAACAAACCTATCATCATGGTGAGCCTCAGGCGCCTTTGGCAGTTACAGGTGATACCGATCGCACCGGTACCATGATTCGTTTCTGGCCAAGTGCTGCGACCTTTACCAATATTGAATTTCAATATGAGATTCTAGCTAAGCGTCTTCGTGAGCTGTCATTCCTAAACTCTGGTGTGTCGATCAAGCTTTCTGATGAGCGCGGTGAAGGTAAGCAAGATCACTTCAAATATGAAGGTGGTATTCGCGCTTTTGTTGAGCACTTGAACCGCAACAAAACCCCGATTCATCAGCAAGTGTTCCATTTTGACCACGAGCGTGAAGATGGCATCAGCGTCGAAATCGCGATGCAGTGGAACGACGGTTTCCAAGAGAACATCTACTGCTTTACCAACAACATCCCACAGCGTGATGGTGGTACGCACCTTGCTGGTTTCCGTGGTGCGTTGACTCGTACGCTGAACAACTTCATGGAAAAAGAAGGGGTGATGAAGAAGGCGAAAACCAACACGGCGACCTCTGGTGATGATGCGCGTGAAGGTTTGACCGCTGTGGTTTCTGTGAAAGTGCCAGATCCTAAATTCTCAAGCCAAACCAAAGACAAGCTTGTTTCAAGTGAGGTGAAAGCGGCTGTTGAATCTGTCATGGGTGAGAAGCTGAGCGAGTTCTTGCTTGAAAACCCGAATGACGCACGCACCGTGTGTAACAAGATTATTGATGCTGCTCGTGCCCGTGAAGCGGCACGTAAAGCACGTGAAATGACCCGCCGCAAAGGTGCGCTTGATTTGGCTGGCTTGCCAGGCAAACTTGCAGATTGCCAGGAAAAAGATCCTGCGCTTTCTGAACTCTATATTGTGGAGGGTGATTCTGCGGGTGGTTCTGCAAAACAGGGCCGTAACCGTAAGAACCAAGCGATTTTGCCGCTCAAAGGTAAGATTCTAAACGTTGAGAAAGCACGCTTTGACAAGATGCTTTCTTCACAAGAAGTGGCCACGCTGATTACTGCACTTGGTTGTGGTATCGGCCGCGATGAATACAACCCAGATAAGCTACGTTATCACAACATCATCATCATGACCGATGCTGACGTCGACGGCTCGCACATTCGTACTTTGCTGTTGACCTTCTTCTATCGTCAAATGCCTGAGTTGATCGAGCGTGGCTATGTGTATATTGCGCAGCCACCGCTTTACCGCGTGGCTAAAGGTAAGCAAGAGCAATACATCAAAGATGATGAAGCCATGCAGCAATACGAGATCAGTATCGCGCTTGAGAACGCATCACTTTATGCTAACCCTGAAGCACCAGCGATGTCTGGTTTAGCTTTGGAAGAGTTGGTTCGTCTATATCACGAATGTATGAAGTTGATTGATCGTCTGTCGCGTCGTTTGCCTCGCTCTTTCCTACAGGTGTTGAGTGAATCGCCACGTGTGACCCAAGAGATGCTGAGCAACGAAGCCGCATTGGATGATTGGATGAATGCTGTGGTTGAGATGTTGATGTCTCGTCAATCTGGTGAAAGCCATTACGATTACGAAATCGAACGTGAAAACGGCGTTTGTCAGCCTGTTCTGTTGGTTCGTACTCATGGTGTTGATTATCGCTATGCACTACCTGCTGATTTCTTTGTTGGTAAAGAATACGGCAAGCTAGCGAGTCTCTATGAAGCCTTAGATGGTTTGCTAGAAGAGGGCGCCTTCGTCCAACGTGGCGCACGTCAGCAACCGGTTCGTCGTTTTGATGAAGCATTGGCATGGCTGATTAAAGACTCTAACCGTGGCCTGCAGAAGCAGCGCTATAAAGGTCTTGGTGAGATGAACCCAGAGCAGCTTTGGGAAACCACCATGGATCCAATGAGCCGTCGTATGATGCAAGTCACCATTTCTGATGCGGTTGCCGCTGATGAATTGTTTACCACATTAATGGGTGATCAGGTTGAACCGCGTCGTCAGTTCATCGAAGAGAACGCCCTAAAAGTGGCCAACCTTGATATCTAATCATTTTGATTAAGCCTCAAAGCGCTCCAAGGAGCGCTTTTTTATTACTTAAATTTCAATGCGATAAATTTTATTTCGATAATTTTTTTGCTGGTGGTGTTGAAAAGTAAAATTTGGGCCATAGATCTAAGGTGAAGCTAATGCCGATTGGGTTAGCAAACGCTCGCCGACAGGGAGCACTATTTTATCTATCGCTTTAAATGAGGATAGCAATATGCGTACTATCGATTTTTCTCCACTATACCGTTCAGCCATTGGTTTTGATCGCATCTTTAATCAGCTTGAGCAAACCAGCAGTGCAGGCAACGGCAGTTACCCTCCATATAATATTGAGCAGACAGGTGAGCACAGTTATCGCATCACTATGGCTGTGGCTGGTTTTTCACCAGAGCAACTAACACTCACCCAAACTGAGAATATTTTAAAAGTTACAGGGTTGAAAAAGTCACAAAATGAAGAGAAACAGTACCTCTACCAAGGTATTGCAGAGCGTGATTTTGAGCGTAAGTTTCAATTAGCTGATCACGTGAAGGTGACCGCTGCTGATATGGAAAATGGTTTACTACACATTGACCTTGATCGTGAGATTCCTGAAGAGAGTAAACCACGCAATATTGCTATTGGTCAGAACCGAGTACTTGAGAACAAGTAATACGACTGAACCCAAAGAATAAAAAAGCGCTCAATAGAGCGCTTTTTTGTTTCACGTGAAACAGATTAGTGAGCTGATTCGTTCAATAGCTGTTGGTAAACTTCTGCGATAATCGCAATCCCTTTTGCCATTTTGTCATCGGCTTGCACATAGTTCAGACGCAAACATTGCTTCGCATGGGGCCAGTTTTGATCTTGAAGGCCAATAAAGAAATGCTCGCCAGGCACCACCAAGACACCCCGGGCTTTTAATCGGCGGTAAAATTCAACGCTGCTAATTGGCAGGTGAGGGAACCATAGCCAAAGAAAAATCGCGCCCTCAGATTTATGTATCAGCACTTGTTCTGAGTCCAGATGCTGACGAATGAGTGCAATCGTTGCTTGGCTTTTGGCTTGGTAATAGGGGGTGATGACGTCATCGCACAAAGATTGCAGACGATTTTGCTCAATCATTTGTGTGGCGATGGCGGGTCCCACGCTACCTGGTGCTAAATTGGTGATTCCGTTTAGATTGGCGAGTGCGCGAATAATTTCAGGCTGGGCAATCACAATACCACAACGTGAGCCGGGTAAACCCAGTTTCGATAAGCTCAGGCATAAAATCGTGTTGTCATTCCAGTGCGGTTTAGCATCGGTAAAGACGATATTTGGAAATGGCAGGCCGTAGGCATTATCAATAAGTAATGGAATTTGATGGGCGCGCGCGAGTTGATCGAGCTTTTCAATTTCTAGATCAGTAAGCACATTACCAGTTGGGTTGGTGGGGCGAGAAACACAAATTAAACCAATATCATCACTAATTTCTAATGCGTCAAAATCGATATGATATTTAAATTGACCATCGCTAAGCATGTCGATTTTTGGTTTGACTGAGATAAACATCTCATCGCTTAGCCCGGTATCGGCATAGCCAATATACTCAGGTGCTAAAGGTAGCAGTACTTTTTTATGTTGGTTCTGACATTCACCTGCAAGCAGGTTGAAGAGGTAGAAGAAAGAGGATTGGCTACCATTGGTGAGGGCGATATTTTCTTTGCTGATCGGCCAGCCAAAATCTCGATGAAACATTTGAGCCAATGCGCTGACAAAAACATCTTTGCCCTGCGGGCCATCATAATTGGTCAGACTATGAAGTAACTTGCCGTTGCTTAAGAGTTGGCTTAATTCAGCTTCAAACTGAGTCAGCGCTTGTGGGATTTGCGCTGGATTTCCACCACCGAGCATAATGGCGTCTGGATTTTGCAGGCCATCATTTAAATCATCCATTAACTGTGTGATTCCAGAATCACACGTGAATCGTTTACCAAAGTTTGAAAAATCCATTTTACTCACTGTACTTGGTCTGTGTTGTTCAAATTTTATTCCCAACAACATACCTTTTTATAGAACAAAGTAAAGATAGCAGCGTGTTTTTCAGAGTGTTTCACATGAAACAAATCCAGCACTTTGATTTAGGTCGATTGGTGTTTTGAGTTTCACGTGAAACAAAAAAGCGGCCGAAGCCGCTTTAGAATAGAGATACTAAATTATCGAGGCGCGAATACGACCATCACCTTTTGTTTGTTATTCTCTCGAACAAACGCGTAGTAGGGTGATGCTTGCACAAGCTGATGATCGCCAGTCACAAGTACTGGGAACTGGCGACGAAATTGCAGTAATTTTTGCCAGTGCAATTGCAGTTGAGTGTTATTTTTTTGCCACGGCATAGGACTCAGTGCGGGATAAAAAGCATCAGCGCGCTGATCTGCTTGGCGGTTTAACTCACTGCCATAACTGATAGAAATCGGACGGTTGGTGAGTAGCAACCAAGTCGCTTGATCTCGCTCTTGAATATTGCTCAGGTTCAGCTGGCTGCTATCGAAATGCTCGACCGCGGATTTATTTTGATTGCCGGCTTGGTAGTAGCCATCGATTTGGTTAATACAGCTTGGGTCGATTGAAGCGGCTGGGATGGCAGCACTGTTGATTGCTAATTCAAATGGGGTGGTGTTAGCGCTCTGGAAAATATATTGTGACTTCCAGCCTTGCAGTGCTTGTGATGTCGCTTTTTGAATTTGCTGCGTTTGCTCAGCTGTGAGATTTGCCTGTAGACGCATGCCATCAATACCAAACTCTTTTGGCCAGTAGGCAAGCCACTGGGCAAGATAATCCACTAGCTTTGCGTTCTCTATGGCCGTGACTTTACTGTCAGGTTTGCGAGCGAAAAACTCAGGAAGCGTTACTTTTGGGTTTTGCTTCAAGCGAAGTTCGGGTGAATCGATACGCTCAATCCAAGGTCCCCACCAATGTTGCCATTGTGCCGAATCTGGGTTGAGTTCAAAGGCAGCCAATGCTTGTTTTGTCCAAAGACTTGGGTCGTTATGCGTTGGATGTTCAAGTGCGCCAAAGCCATATTGCGCCATATCCAAAGCTGTCGCTTGACCAACATGGCTTAGATCCACATCAAACACCACCTTCATATTTAGGCCATGCGCTAAGGCGATTAGATTTCGCAGATCTTGTGCTTGTCCATAGTTGGCATCAAGCGTTGTGAAATCTAATACTTGCTTACCGTCGATGGGATAGGTGGGGAATGGTTGCTGCTTGATCGGTAGCCAGCCATGCACTTGTTCAAAGGGCGCTTGAATCGCTATGGTGGTGACACCAAGCTCTGCGAGGTAATCCAGTTTTTGAGTTAAACCAGCTAAGTCGCCGCCCATAAAACTATTGGGATTTTGCGCTGAATTTTGACGACCATAGGAGAAATCATTTTCTTGGTCGCCATTGTAGAAGCGATCGAGATGAACCGTATAGGTACTTTGTAAGGTTTCACTGGCAACGGCTTGGCTAGCGTTGACAGCAACAAGTAGTAATAAACCACCGCTATAGGTTTCTGGCGTAAAGGTGACCTTGCCGTTGCGTACCGTTTCAATTTTGCCGCTGTAGTAATCGCGAACCTGTGTGCCATCCATAAACTGACCACTGACATCGACCGTAACAGGGCCACTCGATGGAATGGCGCAGCCTTGATTGATGTTACTTGGCTGCTCGACGATGGCTGCGGTTTGATCGGTTACCGCTTCGGATTCTCCAATGGTCACCATTTGCATCTCTGCAAACTCAAGCTGATCGCTATGCGGTACATTGCGTTCATCTTCCATTTGCAATTGCCACTGACCATTATTCGATTCAAGTTTTAAGCGGTGTGGATTTTGTGAATCAAAAGTCACGGCAATCATGCTTGCCTTATCACAGCTTTGTAGCGTAATGGGTTGACCAACACGAAGTGGTTCAGCGTTTTCGCTTGGGCAAAAAGGGGTTTGACCTGAAAGGTAGAAATTCTGATGAAGCGCCAATGGTTTCACGTGAAACCATCCCGACGGATCAGCCATCAATGGCATGGTGTCGTGCTCTGAATAGAGGTGGGTCGGTTGCGCGTGCTCAGAAAGTAATTGGCAAGCGCTTAATCCGCTACAGATAACAAACAGCGGAATGAGGCGAGTCTTCATGACAGAAATCCAAACGATCGACAGTGCGCAATAAACTACCACAAATGAAGAAAAATTGATGGCAGCAAAAGGGCAAAATCAAAAGTAAATGATGAAATAATCAAAGGGATAAAAAAGCCCACCGAGCGGTGGGCTAGATTTAAATGTTCGCTTGCAACTTTTGCTGTTATTACTTTTGTAATAAAGAGATATCTGCAATCTCAAGGAACAATTGGCGAAGTGCAAAGAGGAGTGCCAAACGGTTCTGTTTGAGCGCTTCATCATCAGCCATCACCATTACATTATCAAAGAAGCTATCTACAGGCTCGCGTAGTGCAGCCAATTCGCTTAATGCGAGTTGGTAGTTACCTTCAGCAATAGCAGGTGCTAGCGCTGCTTGTAGGCGACGTACTTCAGCCGCAAGTGTCTTCTCAGATGCTTCTTGAAGAAGCTGATCTTGAATCTCGGTATTGAGTTCGCCTTCAACCTTCGCAAGGATGTTACCCACACGCTTATTCGCTGCAGCAAGTGCTTCTGCTGCATCCAAATCACGGAAGTGTGAAACCGCCTTCACGCGCTGATCAAAATCAGCAGGTTTGGTTGGATGACGCGCAAGAACGGCTTGAATGATGTCGACGCTAAAGCCTTCATCCTGATACCAAGCGCGGAAACGACCAAGCATAAACTCAATAACATCTTGCTCAACATTGGCATTGGTCAGGCGATCACCAAAGAGTGATTTTGCTTTCGCAACGAGATCAACCAAATCAAGGTTGTAACCATATTCCACAATAATACGAAGCACACCCAAAGAGGCACGACGTAGGGCAAATGGATCTGAGCCTTTTGGTGCTTGGCCAATGCCAAAAATACCGACGATAGTATCGAGTTTATCGGCCATCGCTACCGCAGCAGAAACACCATCAGCTGGTAATGAATCACCAGCGAAACGAGGCATATATTGCTCGTTTAGTGCAACAGCTACCGCTTCATCTTCGCCATCGTGACGCGCATAGTGCATCCCCATCACGCCTTGGGTATCAGTGAACTCAAAGACCATTGAGGTCATCAAGTCACATTTTGCCAAAAGGCCTGCACGTTTTGATTGCTCAACGTTCGCACCAATTTGCTCAGCGATATAGCCAGCAAGTTCTGTGATGCGATCAGTCTTATCTTTGATGGTACCCAATTGTTGTTGGAATACGGCTTTGTCGAGCTCAGCAAGACGATCAATCAAAGGACGTTTGCGGTCAGTATTAAAGAAGAACTCAGCATCAGCTAGGCGAGGGCGTACAACCTTCTCGTTACCTTCAATTACATGATGTGGTTCTTTAGACTCGATGTTTGAAACGAAGATAAAGTTCGGGAGTAGCTTCTTGTTCTCGTCATAAACAGGGAAGTACTTTTGGTCACCTTTCATGGTGTAGACCAAAGCTTCAGCTGGCACCTTAAGGAACTTCTCTTCAAATTTCGCAGTCAGGACTACTGGCCATTCAACCAATGAGGTGACTTCTTCAACGAGGTCATCATCTAGATCTGCAATACCGCCAACCGCAGCTGCTGCTTTTTGTGCATCCGCAATGATGATCGCTTTACGTGCTTCGTAGTCGGCCATCACCTTACCGCGCTCTTCAAGAATCGCAGGGTATTGGCTGGCAGAGTCAATCGTGAATGATGCTTCGCCCATAAAACGGTGACCACGAATGATGCGATCAGATTGGACGCCAAGGATTTCACCAGCAATAAGCTCATCACCCATCAATAGCGTGAGGGTTTTCACTGGACGAATAAATTGGGTTTCTTTATCACCCCAACGCATTGGCTTGGCAATCGGTAGGTTCGCCAGTGCTTTTGCGGCTAGTTCAACAACAAGTGCTTTGGTCTCTTGACCCTTCACTTCTTGTTTAAATAGCAGCCATTCACCTTTATCTGTGACCAAGCGCTCTGCTTGTGCAACGGTAATACCATTACCACGAGCCCAGCCTTCAGCGGCTTTGGTTGGGTTACCTTCGGCATCAAATGCTGAAGCGATAGCAGGACCGCGTTTTTCAACGATCTTGTCCGGTTGGTTTTCAGCAAGGTTTGCGACTTTGAGTGCAAGGCGACGTGGCGCTGCATACCAGGTGATACCGTCATGCGCGAGATCGGCTGCGTTTAGTTCAGTTTCAAAGTTCGCAGCAAATGCTTCCGCTAGGGTGCGAAGTTGCGTTGGTGGTAACTCTTCAGTACCTAGCTCAATTAGAAATTCTTTCGCCATTCTATTTCTCCTCACCCTTTTTAAGCATTGGGAAGCCAAGTGCTTCACGAGATGCGTAGTACGCTTCAGCAACTGACTTGGTCAGATTGCGAATACGAAGGATGAAACGTTGACGCTCAGTCACGGAGATTGCTTTACGTGCATCCAATAGGTTGAATGCATGTGCTGCTTTTAGAATGCGCTCATAAGCTGGAAGCGGTAGGGGCTTCTCAAGCTCAAGAAGATGCAAACACTCTTTTTCACACTGATCAAAGAAGGTGAATAGGAAGTCAACATCAGCGTGTTCAAAGTTGTAGGTGGATTGCTCCACTTCGTTTTGATGGAAGATATCACCATAGGTCACTTTACCCAGTGGGCCATCTGTCCATACCAAGTCATAAACTGAGTCGACACCTTGAATGTACATTGCAAGACGTTCGATACCGTAAGTGATCTCACCAGTAACTGGTTTACATTCAAGGCCGCCTACTTGTTGGAAGTAGGTGAACTGAGTGACTTCCATACCGTTGAGCCAAACTTCCCAGCCAAGACCCCAGGCACCCAAGGTTGGGTTTTCCCAGTTATCTTCAACAAAGCGAATGTCATGCACAGTTGGGTCGATACCAAGCGCTTGCAAAGAGCCAAGATAAAGCTCCTGAATATTGTCAGGTGACGGCTTGATGATCACTTGGAACTGGTAGTAGTGCTGCAGACGGTTAGGGTTCTCACCATAACGGCCGTCAGTTGGGCGTCTAGATGGCTGAACATAAGCGGTAGCGATTGGCTCTGGACCAAGCGCACGAAGACAAGTCATCGGGTGTGATGTACCTGCTCCCACTTCCATATCCAATGGTTGAACAATGGTGCAACCCTGTTGGGCCCAATAATCCTGCAGCGCGAGGATCATCCCTTGAAAGGTTTTGATATCGAATTTTTGCATAGTCTGCTTCGCGCGATCTGTTGAAATAAAGAAAAAATAACGAACAAGTATACCCTGATGTGGCGCAGGCGAGTAGCGCTAATGTTGCTCTTTTAACCAGGAAGTATGGATTGCATGCGTAAGGATAGGGGGAAGGAATTAATTCGTCTTAAAGGACAAAAGCAAGAAGCAAAGCAAGTTAGATAAACAGCTCAGATATATCGAGTCGATCAAGCTTTTGCAATAAAGGCCAAATCACCCGATGGATGACACATAACTGTCATAAAGCACATGCTATTTTTAAGATGTAAGTGGAACCGGAGGGCGCGCTTATGTTGACACGTTATATGGGGATCTCCCCTCGCAAACAAAGCTATCTATTTACCTTTGCTTTAGTGTTGAACCTACTGGGTATGGTGCTCACTGATTTATGGTTGCCCATGGTGGTCGGTGCGATCATTATGACAGGCTTAACAGTGGAAGCTTGGATTCGTGTTCAGCACATCATTCCAATGAAAAAAGACCTCAACGATCTCCATAAGCAAATCAAGAGAATTCAAAGTGAATTGCGGCAAGTGGAAAATGTCCAAAATGATGAGTACCTTCGCGACTAAAACCACAGGGCAATGAATAAACAAAAGGCAGGGAGTATTCCCTGCCTTTTTTCTTCCCTCTATATAGCAATATAGAAAAGACGATAGATTAAGATGGTTGCGCTATGCGCTTACTTGTCCTTTCTGGATTAAATAGTGAAAGGGCAGGTTTTCCGTTTGCGACTCAAGCAAGGTGTGATCCATAAAGCGACAAAAGCTGGGAATGTCGCGTGTCGTTGATGGGTCATCCGCGGTAATCAACAAAGTCTCGCCATCGTTCATCTTACGAATGGTTTTTCTCACCATCATAACGGGCTCTGGACAACGTAATCCCTCTGCTGCCAGGAAATGATCTGCATTTTTCATTTTAATCACAGTAAATATTTAAGTTGCTGGCGCTCATGGTAGCGTCAAAGAGTAATGATGCAAGGTGCAATATTAGGGTGAATGCCGCTGGAATCAGCAGAAATTGGCCTAAAAAAGCACGGGTTGTTGGTATTTTAACCAAACAGATCAAAATCACAAAAAAAGGGTTGCACGCCGATCAAAGCGCCCTATAATGCGACCTCACTGACACGGCGCAACGGCAACAACAGCGCGGTGTTGAGAGGAAAAAGAAAGTTAAACTTTCGCTTGACTCTCGAAAGATGGCTGGTAAGATTCACAGCCCTGACCAAGCAGCAAAGCTGCTGAGTCAACGCTCTTTAACAATGTAACCAATCAATCTGTGTGGGCACTCGTTATTGATAGTCGAAAGATTTAAATCAATGAACTGAGTGACCAAACAAATCGAAAGATTTGGCACAGTCAATTCACATTACGATAGTAATGTAATCAGTATTCATTGAGTCGGTCGAAAGACCAAAAAAACTTTTAATTGAAGAGTTTGATCATGGCTCAGATTGAACGCTGGCGGCAGGCCTAACACATGCAAGTCGAGCGGCAGCGACATAAACAATCCTTCGGGTGCGTTTATGGGCGGCGAGCGGCGGACGGGTGAGTAATGCCTAGGAAGTTGCCCAGTAGAGGGGGATAACCATTGGAAACGATGGCTAATACCGCATAATCTCTTTGGAGCAAAGCAGGGGACCTTCGGGCCTTGTGCTACTGGATACGCCTAGGTGGGATTAGCTAGTTGGTGAGGTAAAGGCTCACCAAGGCGACGATCCCTAGCTGGTCTGAGAGGATGATCAGCCACACTGGAACTGAGACACGGTCCAGACTCCTACGGGAGGCAGCAGTGGGGAATATTGCACAATGGGCGCAAGCCTGATGCAGCCATGCCGCGTGTGTGAAGAAGGCCTTCGGGTTGTAAAGCACTTTCAGCAGTGAGGAAGGTGGTAAGATTAATACTCTTATCATTTGACGTTAGCTGCAGAAGAAGCACCGGCTAACTCCGTGCCAGCAGCCGCGGTAATACGGAGGGTGCGAGCGTTAATCGGAATTACTGGGCGTAAAGCGCATGCAGGCGGATGATTAAGCCAGATGTGAAAGCCCCGGGCTTAACCTGGGAATAGCATTTGGAACTGGTCATCTAGAGTCTTGTAGAGGGGGGTAGAATTTCAGGTGTAGCGGTGAAATGCGTAGAGATCTGAAGGAATACCGGTGGCGAAGGCGGCCCCCTGGACAAAGACTGACGCTCAGATGCGAAAGCGTGGGTAGCAAACAGGATTAGATACCCTGGTAGTCCACGCCGTAAACGATGTCTACTTGGAGGTTGTTCCCTTGAGGAGTGGCTTTCGGAGCTAACGCGTTAAGTAGACCGCCTGGGGAGTACGGTCGCAAGATTAAAACTCAAATGAATTGACGGGGGCCCGCACAAGCGGTGGAGCATGTGGTTTAATTCGATGCAACGCGAAGAACCTTACCTACTCTTGACATCCATAGAACTTAGCAGAGATGCTTTGGTGCCTTCGGGAACTATGAGACAGGTGCTGCATGGCTGTCGTCAGCTCGTGTTGTGAAATGTTGGGTTAAGTCCCGCAACGAGCGCAACCCTTATCCTTGTTTGCCAGCACGTAATGGTGGGAACTCCAGGGAGACTGCCGGTGATAAACCGGAGGAAGGTGGGGACGACGTCAAGTCATCATGGCCCTTACGAGTAGGGCTACACACGTGCTACAATGGCGTATACAGAGGGCGGCGAACCAGCGATGGTAAGCGAATCCCAAAAAGTACGTCGTAGTCCGGATTGGAGTCTGCAACTCGACTCCATGAAGTCGGAATCGCTAGTAATCGTGGATCAGAATGCCACGGTGAATACGTTCCCGGGCCTTGTACACACCGCCCGTCACACCATGGGAGTGGGCTGCAAAAGAAGTGGGTAGTTTAACCTTCGGGAGGACGCTCACCACTTTGTGGTTCATGACTGGGGTGAAGTCGTAACAAGGTAGCCCTAGGGGAACCTGGGGCTGGATCACCTCCTTACCTAAAGACTACTGACAAGTGTCCACACAGATTGATTTGGTTATAAGTTTAAGGGGCTATAGCTCAGCTGGGAGAGCGCTTGATTTGCATTCAAGAGGTCTGCGGTTCGATCCCGCATAGCTCCACCATCTTTAAACGCATTTGCTTAAGTGCTTTTAAAAATGGTTTCGAAAGAAACACATGCTCTTTAAAAATTTGGAAAGCTGACTAGTAAATTCATTTGAATGTAAGTTCAATGAATAACTAAAAATGTTTATTCATATACCCATATGAATAAACGAGTTCTCAAAAACACAATCAAGTGTCTTGAGTACGGCGAAAACTAGAAATCTTGGTGACTGTTCATATAGCCCTCTTCGGGTTGTATGGTTAAGTGACTAAGCGTATACGGTGGATGCCTTGGCAATCAGAGGCGATGAAGGACGTACTAACCTGCGATAAGCCATGAGGAGACGGTAAGAGTCATTACTACTCATGGATTTCCGAATGGGGAAACCCACTTGCATAAGCAAGTATCTTACAGTGAATACATAGCTGTAAGAGGCGAACCGGGAGAACTGAAACATCTAAGTACCCCGAGGAAAAGAAATCAACCGAGATTCCGAAAGTAGCGGCGAGCGAAATCGGACCAGCCCTTAAGTTTTTAGTGTGCTAAGCGAACGTTCCTGGAAAGGACGGCGATACAGGGTGATAGCCCCGTAGCTGAAAGTGCACTTTAGATGAAATCGAGTAGGACGGGACACGTGGTATCCTGTCTGAATATGGGGGGACCATCCTCCAAGGCTAAATACTCCTGATTGACCGATAGTGAACCAGTACCGTGAGGGAAAGGCGAAAAGAACCCCTGTGAGGGGAGTGAAATAGAACCTGAAACCGTATACGTACAAGCAGTGGGAGCACCTTCGTGGTGTGACTGCGTACCTTTTGTATAATGGGTCAGCGACTTATATTCAGTGGCGAGGTTAACCGATTAGGGGAGCCGTAGCGAAAGCGAGTGTTAACTGCGCGTTTAGTCTCTGGATATAGACCCGAAACCGAGTGATCTAGCCATGGGCAGGTTGAAGGTTGAGTAACATCAACTGGAGGACCGAACCGACTAATGTTGAAAAATTAGCGGATGACTTGTGGCTAGGGGTGAAAGGCCAATCAAACTCGGAGATAGCTGGTTCTCCCCGAAAGCTATTTAGGTAGCGCCTCGGACGAATACTACTGGGGGTAGAGCACTGTTAAGGCTAGGGGGTCATCCCGACTTACCAACCCTTTGCAAACTCCGAATACCAGTAAGTACTATCCGGGAGACACACGGCGGGTGCTAACGTCCGTCGTGGAGAGGGAAACAACCCAGACCGCCAGCTAAGGTCCCAAAGTATTGCTAAGTGGGAAACGATGTGGGAAGGCTCAGACAGCCAGGATGTTGGCTTAGAAGCAGCCATCATTTAAAGAAAGCGTAATAGCTCACTGGTCGAGTCGGCCTGCGCGGAAGATGTAACGGGGCTAAGCAATACACCGAAGCTGCGGCAATGTACTTTAGTATATTGGGTAGGGGAGCGTTCTGTAAGCTGTTGAAGGTGAACTGAGAAGTTTGCTGGAGGTATCAGAAGTGCGAATGCTGACATGAGTAACGACAAAGGGAGTGAAAAACTCCCTCGCCGGAAGACCAAGGGTTCCTGTCCAACGTTAATCGGGGCAGGGTGAGTCGGCCCCTAAGGCGAGGCTGAAAAGCGTAGTCGATGGGAAACGGGTTAATATTCCCGTACTGCTGATAACTGCGATGGGGGGACGGAGAAGGCTAGGTGGGCCAGGCGACGGTTGTCCTGGTTCAAGGGTGTAGGTTGAGTGTTTAGGCAAATCCGGACACTTAAGACTGAGACCTGATGTCGAAGCCACTACGGTGGTGAAGTCATTGATGCCATGCTTCCAGGAAAAGCCTCTAAGCTTCAGGTTATCAGGAACCGTACCCCAAACCGACACAGGTGGTCGGGTAGAGAATACCAAGGCGCTTGAGAGAACTCGGGTGAAGGAACTAGGCAAAATGGTACCGTAACTTCGGGAGAAGGTACGCTCTTGATGGTGAAATCCCTTGCGGATGGAGCTGCTGAGAGTCGCAGATACCAGGTGGCTGCAACTGTTTATTAAAAACACAGCACTGTGCAAATTCGAAAGAAGACGTATACGGTGTGACGCCTGCCCGGTGCCGGAAGGTTAATTGATGGGGTTAGAGGTAACTCGAAGCTCTTGATCGAAGCCCCGGTAAACGGCGGCCGTAACTATAACGGTCCTAAGGTAGCGAAATTCCTTGTCGGGTAAGTTCCGACCTGCACGAATGGCGTAATGATGGCCACGCTGTCTCCACCCGAGACTCAGTGAAATTGAAATCGCTGTGAAGATGCAGTGTACCCGCGGCTAGACGGAAAGACCCCGTGAACCTTTACTACAGCTTGGCACTGAACATTGAGCCTACATGTGTAGGATAGGTGGGAGGCTTTGAAGCAGAGACGCTAGTTTCTGTGGAGCCGACCTTGAAATACCACCCTTGTATGTTTGATGTTCTAACTTGGCCCCATTATCTGGGGTGAGGACAGTGCCTGGTGGGTAGTTTGACTGGGGCGGTCTCCTCCCAAAGAGTAACGGAGGAGCACGAAGGTGGGCTAATCACGGTCGGACATCGTGAGGTTAGTGTAATGGCATAAGCCCGCTTGACTGCGAGAATGACGGTTCGAGCAGGTGCGAAAGCAGGTCATAGTGATCCGGTGGTTCTGAATGGAAGGGCCATCGCTCAACGGATAAAAGGTACTCCGGGGATAACAGGCTGATACCGCCCAAGAGTTCATATCGACGGCGGTGTTTGGCACCTCGATGTCGGCTCATCACATCCTGGGGCTGAAGTCGGTCCCAAGGGTATGGCTGTTCGCCATTTAAAGTGGTACGCGAGCTGGGTTTAGAACGTCGTGAGACAGTTCGGTCCCTATCTGCCGTGGGCGTTGGAAGATTGAGAGGGGCTGCTCCTAGTACGAGAGGACCGGAGTGGACGAACCTCTGGTGTTCGGGTTGTCACGCCAGTGGCATTGCCCGGTAGCTAAGTTCGGAATCGATAACCGCTGAAAGCATCTAAGCGGGAAGCGAGCCTCAAGATGAGTCTTCCCTGAGACTTTAAGTCTCCTAAAGGGTTGTTCGAGACTAGAACGTTGATAGGCAGGGTGTGTAAGCGTTGTGAGACGTTGAGCTAACCTGTACTAATCGCCCGTGAGGCTTAACCATACAACACCCAAGAGGGTTTTACGTACACAAGCTTGATTGTGTTGAGAACGAAGCAAGAACTAGTCGAATAAAGCTTTCCAGATTTAACAAATTTGCTTGGCGGCCATAGCGCTGTGGACCCACCTGATTCCATGCCGAACTCAGAAGTGAAACGCAGCTGCGCCGATGGTAGTGTGGGGCTTCCCCATGTGAGAGTAGGTCACCGCCAGGCTTCAAATTCGAAAAAGCCCTTCACGAAAGTGAAGGGCTTTTTTTCGTCTTCAATTTTTTAAGATTTAACGTGCACTCTTGAATTAAGTACGATTGATACGAACAAAAGTTATAAAAAAGGCCGCGCATGCGGCCTTTTTTATATCTGTTCTATAGTTCAGACTGACTGGCAAAGAGATGCCAAAAAGCGTTTAATCGAGGATTCTTCAAGCGACTCTTCTTGCAGCAAAGGCCCAGTTCAAAGGGCGGGATTTCCTCTCCGCTTACACGTTGTACGTGCTGTTTCATAGGGCTGTTTTGAATCACCACATCGGGCGCAATCCCAACACCAAAGCCTAGCGCAACCATACTGACAATCGCTTCATGTCCTGCGATCTGTGCATAGATATTGGGTTGAATATTTTGTTGCTGGAACCAATCATTGGCTCGCTCACGAGCGGTGCCACTTTCCGGCACAATAAACGGCACTTGCTGCCAGTCAATTTGTCCCAACTGTAAGTGCTCACTAAACCCACAGGTACCTGCAGGAATAATCACTGATAGCGGAATCTGGCCAATTTGAGTAAATGCCAATGGTTCTGGTAAATGCGCGGGCTTTGCTGCAATCGCAATATCAGCCTGATCATGTTGTATGACTTCAATGGCTTGCGCTGGATCGCCTGTGCTGAGCTTAATTTCAATCTGTGGATGAAGCTGCCGAAAACTATTTAGTAGCTGAGGTAAATGACTATAACTGGCGGTGACTGAACAGAACAGCGAGAGCTCACCAGTCAGTAAATCCTTACTTTGTTCCAGATTGAGTTTGGCTTGTTGCCATTCCTGAACAATCCGTTGTGCGTGAGGAAGTAACTGCTTACCTGCAGCTGTCAGCAGGACTTTGCGGTTATCACGTAAGAACAGGCTTTGGCCAATATCCGCTTCCAATCGTTGAATAATTCGACTTAACGCGGATGGACTGGTGTGCATCTGCTGCGCGGTTTGTCCGAAGTTTCGGCTATCACATAGATGCAGAAACAGTTGCAGTGTTTTGATATTCATAATTGCGATTAATGCATCTATATCTTGTTTATATTTCACTTTCCGCAATCTTAGCGCTGGATTAGGATGATCGCAATGGGCATACCGCCCGCCTGAACTACATGGAGTAAATCATGGCTAACTATTTCAATACATTGAACTTGCGTCAGCAGTTGGACCAATTGGGTCGTTGTCGTTTTATGGATCGCGGCGAATTTGCGACAGAAGCTGATTACCTAAAAGGTAAAAAAGTGGTGATCGTTGGTTGTGGCGCGCAAGGTTTGAACCAAGGTTTGAACATGCGTGATTCTGGCTTGGATGTGGCCTATGCGCTTCGCCAAGCTGCGATTGATGAGCAGCGTCAATCATTTAAAAACGCCAAAGACAATGGTTTTGAAGTAGGTAGCTACGAAACCTTGATTCCACAAGCAGACCTTGTTGTGAACCTAACACCTGATAAGCAACACACCAATGTCGTTGAAACCGTTATGCCATTGATGAAGCAAGGTGCCGCTTTGGGTTATTCCCATGGCTTCAACATTGTTGAAGAAGGCATGCAGATTCGTAAAGACATCACGGTTGTGATGGTTGCACCTAAGTGTCCAGGTACTGAAGTGCGCGAAGAGTATAAGCGTGGTTTTGGCGTACCAACACTGATTGCAGTTCACCCAGAAAACGATCCAAAAGGTGAAGGTTGGGATATCGCCAAAGCATGGGCGGCTGCAACAGGTGGTCATCGTGCTGGTTGTCTTGAGTCTTCATTTGTTGCAGAAGTAAAATCTGACCTGATGGGCGAACAAACCATTCTATGTGGCATGCTTCAAGCTGGTTCAATTGTTTGCTTTGAGAAGATGGTTGCAGAAGGCATTGATGCTGGTTACGCAGGTAAATTGCTGCAATACGGCTGGGAAACCATTACTGAAGCGCTGAAGTTTGGTGGTATCACTCATATGATGGATCGCCTTTCTAACCCTGCAAAAGTCAAAGCATTTGAACTTTCTGAAGAGTTGAAAGAGTTGATGCGTCCGCTCTATAACAAGCATATGGATGACATCATTGTTGGTGAGTTCTCAAGCACCATGATGGCTGACTGGGCCAATGATGATGTGAACCTACTGAACTGGCGCAAAGAAACTGGCGAAACTGCCTTTGAAAACTATCCTGTGACTGATGCGAAGATCAGCGAGCAAGAGTACTTTGATAACGGTATTTTGATGGTTGCTATGGTTCGCGCAGGGGTTGAGCTTGCATTTGAAGCGATGACTGCATCTGGCATCATTGATGAGTCAGCTTACTATGAATCACTTCACGAGCTTCCATTGATCGCCAACACCATTGCGCGTAAGCGTCTCTATGAAATGAACGTGGTGATCTCTGATACAGCTGAATACGGTAACTACCTATTCGCTAATGTTGCAACACCGCTGCTTCGCGATCAATTTATGCCAAAAGTTGGTACCGATGTGATTGGTAAAGGTTTGGGCAATGCATCAAACCAAGTGGACAACGCAACTTTGATTCACGTGAACGAAGTGATCCGTAATCACCCAGTTGAATATATCGGCGAAGAACTTCGCGGTTATATGACAGACATGAAACGCATCGCTGTTGGTGATTAATCACGCTGCTTTGAATGCAAAAAGCCCCGAACTTTGTTTGGGGCTTTTTCATTTTTACACGCTGATTGAACGGTTTGTTGTTGTTCGTAGTTTGTATCTATTAGCAGCTAGTTAAGATGCTTAGGCTTTATCCACTAATTTACTTTCAAGTTCTGCGAGCTTTTTCTCTAGGTCATTGAGTTTTTGGCGGGTACGTAAGAGCACCTGAGTTTGCACATCAAACTCTTCGCGGTTGACCATATCTAGTTTGCCAAGTTGGTTTTGAATGACCTGGCGCACCTTTTGCTCCACATCTTTACCCAGCTCTTTGACGGGTTGTGGCATCGACTCGTGAATCTGTTTGGCGATTTGTTCCAATTTTTTCGGGTCAAACATGGGCAAATTCCTCATGGTGGGGCACAAGGCCCATGAATTATATTTGTTAAGCATTGTAGGTAATTCATCGCGGAATAAAAAGGGTCGTGGGTGACTCGCTTTGATGTAGATTCGCCTTTGCGATAATCGTCGCGAAGCGCAATCGAATGAGAATATTGATAACAGCAAGAGTGCGATCTTTTGTCGTGATACTCCTAGCTGTCGTGCTGGGTGATATTGCGAGTTGGCTCCAGCTTATCCAAGATGAATTATGCTGAGATGATTTCAATCATCCTTTGACCTCCTTGCATCTAAGCGGACTGACTCAGATCTATGAGTATGGATGGGATGGCTGGGAAATGGACAAATCAGGGCACCGCGTTACAATGCTGCGGTTTTAAATCATCATCCATTAGCGAAAGAAGGCGCGTCAATGCAACTGAATCCAGCCCAAAATGAAGCGGTAAAATATGTCAGTGGTCCCTGTTTGGTGCTGGCTGGTGCAGGCTCAGGTAAAACCCGAGTAATCACCAATAAAATCGCTTATTTGGTGCAGCAGTGTGGCATGTTGCCGCGTCATATTGCAGCGGTCACCTTTACCAATAAAGCCGCGCGCGAGATGAAAGAGCGTGTCGGCCAAACCCTTGGCCGTAAAGAGAGCCGCGGCTTGGTGGTCTCCACCTTTCATACCCTAGGTCTCAACATCATTCGTCGTGAACATAAACTGCTGGGATTAAAGGCCAACTTCTCTCTATTTGACGATCAAGACCAGCTTGCATTGTTAAAAGAGCTGACCGAAAAGCAGCTGCAAGGGGATAAAGACTTACTGAGCCAACTGATTTCACATATCTCCAATTGGAAGAACGATATGTTGACGCCGCAGCAAGCAAAAGCGCAGGCACAAGGCGAGCAAGCTCAACTCTTTGCATTTTTGTATGACGCATATCAGCGTCAGATGAAAGCTTATAACGCTCTGGATTTTGATGATCTTATTTTGATGCCGGTGATTTTGCTGAAAACCAATCAAGAGGTGCGTGAGCGCTGGCAAAATCGAATTCGCTATTTACTTGTGGATGAGTACCAAGACACCAACACCAGCCAATATGAATTGGTGCGTTTACTGGTGGGTGAGCGTGCTCGATTTACCGTGGTTGGTGATGATGACCAGTCGATCTACTCTTGGCGTGGTGCGCGTCCACAAAACTTGGTGTTATTGCAGCAAGATTTCCCTGCGCTGAAAGTGATTAAGCTTGAACAGAACTACCGTTCTACCTCGCGTATTTTGCGCAGCGCCAACATTTTGATTGCTAATAACCCGCACGTGTTTGAGAAAACCCTGTTCTCAGCCTTGCCTGATGGTGAAATGCTTAAAGTGATGCAAACCAAGGATGAGGAAGACGAAGCGGAGCGCGTGGTGGGTGAGATGATTGCGCATCGTTTTATGCGCAAAACCAATTATCGAGACTACGCCATTTTGTATCGTGGTAATCACCAGTCTCGGCTGTTTGAGAAAGCCCTGACGCAAAACCGTATTCCCTACAAGATCACTGGCGGTACTTCGTTTTTCTCGCGCGCTGAAATCAAAGACATCATGGCGTACCTACGGGTGCTGACCAACCATGACGATGACAATGCCTTTTTGCGTATTGTGAATACACCGCGTCGTGAAATTGGTCCGGTGACCTTAGAAAAACTCGGCACCTACGCCAACATGCGACAAAAGAGCTTGTTTGAAGCCAGCTTTGAGCTGGGATTAGAGCAGCACCTATCTGGTCGCGGTTTAGAGTCTTTACGCCGTTTTACGCGCTGGGTGGTGGAATTGGCCGATCAGCTTGAGCGCGGTGATAGTGTTGCCGCTGTGCGTCAGTTGGTACGCGATATCAACTATGAAGATTGGCTTTACGAAACCTCATCAAGCCCTAAGGCTGCTGAGATGCGGATGAAAAACGTCTCAGATCTCTATAGTTGGATCACCGCAGACCTGGAAGGTGATAACTATGACCAAGAGGTGAAAACGCTGAAGGAAGTGGTCCAGCGCCTCACGCTACGCGATATGATGGAACGCGGTGAGGATGAAGATGACAGCGATCAGGTGCAACTGATGACGCTACATGCATCCAAGGGTTTGGAATTCCCCTTTGTCTATTTGGTCGGGATGGAAGAGGGTATTTTGCCGCACCAAACCAGCATTGATGAAGAGAATGTTGAAGAGGAGCGTCGCCTCGCTTATGTGGGGATCACCCGTGCGCAGCGTGAGTTGACCTTTACCCTTTGCCGTGAGCGTCGCCAATATGGTGAATTGATTAAGCCCACACCGAGTCGTTTTTTGGAGGAGCTTCCCCAAGACGATCTCGACTGGCAGCGTAAAAAACCGCAGCAAACTCAAGAAGAGCGCATGGAAAAAGGAAAGGCGCACATTGCCAACCTGCGCGCCATGTTTAAAAAAGACTAAGTATTCGCTTTAAATTTAGGGAAGGGCCGCCAATAGGTGGTCCACCGCCTCTACAATCAAAGCATCATCACAATTGTTGCAGCCGCCCTTGGCTGGCATTGCATTAAAGCCGCCAATGGCATGTTGGTAGAGTGTCTCTTTTCCCTTGGCGAGTCGAGGGGCCCAGGCGGCTTGATCGCCAATCATAGGGGCGCCCGCAATGCCCGCCTGATGACAAGCACCACAAAACTGTTCATAGACTTCTAGTCCTGTGGTGGGAATCACCTCAGGTGCGGCGGTCACTAATTCCACTTCACCCGCGACATAAATTTGGCCGATGGGGCGAATTCGTTCAATTAGATCGGCATCTTGCGCGGTTTGTGTTTGCGCCGAGGGCACCATACACAAACCTGTGATCGCCAAAAGCGCTTGTATCAAAAATCTGTTTGATGTGTGAGTCTTTCCGTATCTCTTTGTCATAGTCACTTGTACTTCCCTGTGATCCTCAGTAGGCTTACTGTGTTCTCTGCTGGAACCCTTCTTTGAGTATATTCACTCGGCGGGGATTTGCTCATTTCGCTGATTTTTTCTGCGAGGTGATGAAAAACGCAGCAAGCGAAAGGTTTTTGCAAAAAAAATCGAAAAAAAGACTAGACGCGGGGGGGCGATATCCGTAATATCCCCATCCGCCGACAGGGCAAAGCGCCCGTAGCTCAGTTGGATAGAGCGTTGGCCTCCGGAGCCAAAGGTCGAAGGTTCGAATCCTTTCGGGCGCGCCAAAACTCCGGTAGAAAAATTATGGTGGCTATAGCTCAGTTGGTAGAGCCCTGGATTGTGATTCCAGTTGTCGCGAGTTCGAGTCTCGTTAGCCACCCCATTTCGGTGAATAGCGCAGTTTGGTAGCGCATCTGGTTTGGGACCAGAGGGTCGGGGGTTCGAATCCCTCTTCACCGACCAAATTCAGAAAAAGCCCGCTCTTTGAGCGGGCTTTTTTGCATTCTAACAAACGTTCATTTCATCTCTTTTTTCCTTTCATCTCACACAAGCTTTTCTTGGCTCATGATTCATCAACCAATTCATGTTTTGATGACACTTATCTTGGATTGTGATGAGTCATGCTGATGCGTTATTGGATTCCCCTGATTTTTGTTTTCACTGGATTGCTTGGTTGTAGTGAACCGCAGCCGCGTTTAAACCCTTTATTGGCGGGTGATACCGTGTTGGCTTTTGGCGATAGTTTAACTGCCGGTGTGGGCGCATCAGCTGAGCAAAGCTATCCCGCTGTGTTGGCGCGCAATACTGGGCTCAATGTGGTGGCGGCCGGCGTCTCTGGTGAAACCACCGCGCAGGGGCTCGCACGTTTTGCGCAAAATTTTGAGCAAGCGCAGCCACAATTGGTGATTTTATTGATGGGTGGTAATGATATTTTGCGACAACAATCTGCGGCGCAGACCGAGCAAAATCTAGCGGCGATGATTGAATACGCACAGGCGCAGTTGGTGCCAGTGGTGCTCATTGGGGTACCTGAGAAGAAATTGATGTCGAAAACCGCGCCGCTCTATGATGCACTCGCTGAGCGATATGATCTGGTTTATGCACCGAGCATGCTAGGGGATCTGCTTTATCAGCGTGAATATAAATCGGACATGATTCACCTGAATGCGGATGGCTATGCTGAGTTTGCCAACCAGATTGAAGCGCTGCTTCGAGCACATGGCGCACTAAACTAAGGCTGTTACTGACGCCGCAGAATAAAGCAAAGCCCGCAATTGCGGGCTTTGTTGTTTTTAGTGTTGAACTTTCGCTTTCACTCAAGATTACAAATCAAAGCGTGCGGCAAATTCATCAGCGCAGGCGTGGTGACCGCGCTGATTTAAAAAGTGAAGAAATTGCGGCACGCTGTGGGTGATCACTTGCTGAGTCTCCACATTGAGCTCAGACAATAGCGTTTGCGTTGGCGCAAATTGACCAATGTCGGTACAAAAATGCGCATCTGTGCCTGTGGTCAGGAGGCCGCCTTGGCGAATCACTTCTTCCGCGATCGCGCGGCAGCGGCTTTGGCTGCCGACGCGGCTAATGCCTTTTAATGAACTGTTATTGATCTCAATCGCCACGTGATGCGCTTTGGCGCAGCTCACCACTTCCGCAAAATCGAAATCAAAATTGGGGTTCCCTAAATGCCCCAGTGCATCGACGCGGCCTGACTCAATGACACGAAGTAGTGCTTCGGTATGTTCCTTGGCTGACTGTGGGCGAAACACCGGCTCATGAAAGCTGGCGATTACCCAATCTAAGTGCGGATCGACCTCGAGCGGTATATCGATGTCGCCTTGCACATTAAGTAGATTGGCCTCAACCCCGCGAAGCACCCCAACCCCATGCAGTTTGCGCGGAATCACCCGTTGGTTAATGAAGAACCAATAATAGGGCGCGCCAGGCATGGATCCTGCGTGATCTGTGGTGCAAAAGAGTTGTAGACCTTGCTCGGTTGCTGCCTGTGCATTTTCAAGCAAGGTGCTGTAAGCATGGCCACTGGCATAGGTGTGGGTATGGGTATCGACAACCAACTGCATTCTGACTGTCCTTATTCAATGGAAGTGAAAGCGCGCGTGACGAGCAAAACGCGGTAAGATAACAGCGTATGGTTTATAAAAGATGATTCAGATAGATAAGACCATACGTCAATCTGTTCTATTTCTATACTTTAACTCAATTTGAGACGCATTTTTAGGGGGAAGAATGAGCGATCTTATAACCACTGCAGTGACCGCATTTATGGGGTTCTTTGCGGTGATGAATCCCATCGCCAATACCGCAGTTTTCGTGGGTTTGACCGGTAGTCTAGCGGCTGCCACTCAGCGCAAGGTGGCATTTCAGGCCATTTTGAGTGCGTTTCTTATCATTGCGGTCTTTAGCTTGATTGGTAAGGGCTTGTTTCATCTCTTTGGTATTACCTTACCTGCGCTGCGTTTAGCGGGTGGTGTGCTGGTGGCGCTGATCGGTTATCACATGTTGCAAGGTGGTAGTTCGCAGTTGCATCAAGCCAACGAGCAAGAGAGCGACGCCAGTCATTTGGCGATTTCACCTCTAGCGATTCCAATTTTGGCCGGCCCCGGCACCATTGCCACAGCGATGAACTTCTCTGCGGCTGGCGGTGTGGGTCATATCATTACCACCTTGATTGCCTTTGCGGTGCTTTGCGTGATCACGCTTCTTTGCTTTTTATCAGGTAAACGTTTGATGGCGATTCTGGGGCCGGATTTGGTCTCGGTGATCTCTCGTTTAATGGGATTAATTTTGACTGTGATCGGCACTCAGATGTTCTTGCAAGGGGTCCATGATGCTTACTTGCTATTTGATTGGGCACCGCTCAACGCACATTCACAGCTATAAATATTCAAGTGACGTGATAAAAAAATGAGCGACTGAGTCGCTCATTTTTTATTTCGATGAAAGGCGCTAACTTTATTGCTTACGGGCAATCTTTATTGTCTCAACACAACCCTAAAGGCTTAAGCCGCAGCAATACCCTGAGCTCCAAGCCCATTGGAAGTTATAACCGCCGAGCCAGCCGGTGACATCCATTACCTCGCCAACAAAGTACAGACCCGGTACGGTTTTACTTTCCATGGTTTTAGAAGACAAACCATCGGTATCCACGCCGCCCAGAGTGACTTCCGCGGTGCGATAGCCCTCTGTACCATTGGGGCTGACTTGCCATTGATGAATCTGCGCTTTGAGTGCATCCCAGTCGGCATGCTGCATCTGCTTTAAGCTGAATTCGCGCCATGCGTGTGCTGAGACGAGAGCTTCGATTAAACGTTTTGGCAGGCAGCGAGAGAGGGCGTTTTTGACGCTTAGGTTGCCATGTTTTTCTGCCATTGCTTTGAGTGCAGTTTCAATATCACCCTGTGGATAGAGGTCAACGCTAATGGCTTGGCCGGCTTGCCAGTAAGAGGAAACTTGTAAAATCGCAGGACCAGATAGGCCGCGATGGGTAAATAGCAGGTTCTCTTCAAAGCTTGGTCCCTGCGCAGGTGTAATGCGACTGTGCACCGCAATGCCTGACAGTGCTGCGAGCTGCTCTTTATCATGATCATGTAGGGTAAAGGGCACAAGACCTGCGCGTGTTGGGCAAAGCGCCATACCAAATTGTTCGGCAATACGATAACCCAGAGGCGTCGCGCCCAGTTTGGGCATGGATAAACCACCCGTGGCGATCACCAGTTGTTCACAGTGATAGTCACCATTGCTGGTGGTTACGACAAACCCTTGCTCAGGATGTTTAGTAATGCTGAGAATTTCGGTGCGCAGCTGAATTTGCGCGCCAGCCCACTCACACTCGGTGAGCAGCAGATTGACGATATCCTTGGCGCTATCCAAGCAAAACAGTTGGCCATGATCACGGGTTTCGTAATCGATGCCATGGCGCTCAACCAATTCAATAAAATCACGGTTAGAAAAACGCGCCAGCGCACTTTTGGTGAAATGAGGATTAGCACAGAGATAGTTGTGCGCGCTCACATCATGGTTGGTGAAGTTGCAACGACCGCCGCCACTGATCAGCACTTTGCGTCCGGCTTGTTTAGCGTTATCCAGCACTAGGACTTGTTTGCCGCGATAACCTGCGGTTGCTGCGCACATCAAGCCTGCCGCGCCGGCACCAATGATGATCACTTGTTGCTGTTGCATTGTTTTACTCCCCATGAATCGGCTGCGCATTCTACGCAGCTTTGGCCAAAAGTGCGACAGTTTCAGGGTTGACTGTATCGAATCTGTTGTTGCATCCGCAGTTGCTTAGAGAATCATAAAAATCGTCACCTTAACGATTTTTTGATATGCATTTTTTTTCGCCACTATATAATCGCGCCGCTTTTTTTCGAGGAGTATAAAGCGATGCGTAAATCATTGGTTGCCGCTGCATTGGCAACAACGCTACTGACTGGCTGTATGGGCCAAATGGGTCTAAGCCAGCTAGTGACCAAAGCAAACTTGAGTGTGGTGGATAACCGCTATGCACGTGCAGGTTTGTTTATGTTGTTGTCACCTGTCTACAGTGCTGCTGCGACAGTCGATCTTTTCCTGTTTAACACCATTGAGTTTTGGACTGGTAAAAACATCATCACAGGTAAATCACCTGCGGTTGTGGATCAGCCTGTTGGCGCCATTTTCAAAGTAAACTCAAAAGTGGACAGCGATTTAACCCGCCCACCATTGGCAAAAATCGATGCACCACAGGTGAAATCAGCCCAATGGCTATCAGTGGAAGATAACGCCATTAGCATGCAAGTCACCTATGAAGATGGGGTGACGCAAAAAGTTCACGGCGTACGTGTGGGTGAGATGATGCATCTTTACATCGATGATGTATTGATGGGTGAAATCAGCCAAGCTGAGCTTCAAGCCTATGCAGCGGAGCGAATGATCTAATGTGCCACTGGCATGTTTGATTAGAATGAATACAAAAAATCCGCTGTGATAGCGGATTTTTTTATGCCCAGAGAATGGGGAGATGTACGCGCAATTTAGGCACTTTGACTTAAGGTGCTTTGACGCTGTTGTCATTAGGCATTTGCAGGTACTTGCGGCGAATATCGATTAAACCAAAAGTACCAAACAGTAGTACATTGAGCTTATCCCAAGCGGTCATCTGCTGTTTCATCGCTTTCACTGCGCTGGCTGCTAGCGCCACTTGAAGTAGATGCAAGACTAGTACGAGAAAGCCCATACCCGTAAGAATGGCACTGGCTAGCCCCTCAAGTGGAACAAACCAGTTATAACTCCACAATCCCCAAACCGCCAACATACCCAGCTTGGCTAGCCAATTAAAGAACGTCGTCATTTTTCTGCTCGCATTGATAAAGTCGATAATGGACTTGGCCTGCCGTTTTATCGCGATGACAGTGCCAATGTGCCGGAAGTGTGAGGGCTAAATCGCGTTCGGTTTCGATATAGATCCAGCTCCCCTCATGAAGCCAACCCGATTGTTGCAACAAAGCCAAGGCATCAGCCAGTAGATTTTGGTGAAAAGGTGGGTCAAGAAACACCAGATCATAAGGTTTTGCGGGTTGCTGCAAAAATTGCAGCGCATCAGTGTGGTGCACGCGTCCTTGTTCACACTTCAAACTAGCGAGGTTTTGTTTGAGTTGGTTAGCCGCGAGCGACTCCTTCTCAACAAAGTCCACTTCACTGGCATAGCGAGACAGCGCTTCAAATCCCAAACCACCGCTACCGGCAAAGAGATCCAAACAACGGGCGCCGCGCACTTTCTGCATCAACCAGTTAAATAGCGTCTCTTTGACTCGGTCTGTGGTGGGACGCAACCCTTGTGCATCATGCACTGGTAGCTTACGGCCACGCCACTGTCCGGCGATAATTCGAATCTGCCCAGTGGGTTTTTGTGATGCAGCGCGAGGCGCACTGCGAGAAATATGTCGAGGACGTGGCGCCATAGAATTTTTTGCCCGTAGAGAAAGTGATACCATAAACCAATTGTGCGTCATTATTGTATCAACCAAAGGTTAGGGTTTGCCAATGGCAGAAAAGAAGAAACGCGGGTTATTTTCTTGGTTCGGCTTCGGAAAGAAAGAGCAGGAAGAAACAGCAAGCACTGAACAAGCAGTGAATGAGGTAGAAAATGATGCCTCATCTGTGACCGATGACGTCACGTCAAGTATTGAATCTCAAGCTCCTGAGGCGCTATCTCCTGAAATTCTTTCTCCAGAAGTGACTGCGGCGCAAGAGGTTGAGACTGCGCAAGATGTGATTGCAGAGCAAGACCACGCGGCTGATACCCATGCTGAACTCAAAGCGGAAGACAATGTTGATGTGAATGCTGAGCTTGCGCAGCCCGAAGCGCAAGCTGTCGTTGAGTCTGATGCTGTTGCTGCGGAAGTTGAAATCGAAGGTAAAGCTGAAGAGCAAGCCGAAAACCAAGCAGAAACTGAACACGACGTAAAAGCTGAGGCTGACGTAGTACCAGAGACTCATGATGCGGTCATTGACCATGCGGCTGCGCAAGTTGAAGCACAAGCGCCTGAAGCTGCTGAGCCTGAAGTGATTGCTGAAGTGACGATGACTGAATCAGTTGAAGTGGTCGCGAGCGAAGATGTTGCGGAACAAGCTGAGGTTGAAAGCTGCGAAGCGCAGGCGCTTGAGTCTGAGCCGCTTGAAGACACGCCAGTCATCCTTGAAGAAATTGAACCGGCCGCGGAGGTCGCTGAATCAAGTACTGACGTTACAACAGAAGCAGTAGTCGAAGAGACGCAGGAAGTCGAAGAAGCTGTTACTGCAGAGGAAGAGGTTGCTGTAGTAGAAACTGAGGCTGTAAACGCAACTGTTGCCGCTGAAGAGAGCGTTGAAGTTGCTTCTGTTGTCGAAGAAGCGCCAGCTGAAAAGAAAGCGGGTTTCTTTGCTCGTCTTCGTCGTGGTTTGAGTAAAACACGCAGCAATATTGGCTCGGGTTTCTTTAGCCTATTTAAAGGCAAGCAGATTGATGACGATCTCTATGAAGAGCTAGAAGAGCAGCTACTCATTGCCGATGTGGGCATGGATACCACACAAAAAATCATCAATACCCTGACGGATAAAGCCAGTCGTGGTCAGCTCAAAAACGCAGAAGCACTGTATGGCCTGCTGAAAGATGAAATGGCCGGCATGCTCAATCGCGTGGATGCGCCACTGCAAATCGAAGCACACAAGCCTTATGTCATTTTGATGGTTGGCGTCAATGGCGTGGGTAAAACCACCACCATTGGTAAGCTGGCGAAGAAATTCCAAAGTGAAGGTAAATCAGTGATGTTGGCCGCTGGTGATACCTTCCGCGCAGCGGCGGTTGAGCAGTTGCAAGTTTGGGGTGAGCGTAACGACGTTCCTGTGGTTGCACAGCATACTGGTGCTGATAGCGCCTCCGTGATTTTCGATGCGATTCAAGCTGCAAAAGCACGCAACATTGATGTGGTGATTGCAGATACCGCAGGCCGCTTGCAAAACAAATCGAATTTGATGGAAGAGCTGCGCAAAATCGTTAGAGTAATGAAGAAATTAGATGACAGTGCGCCGCATGAAATTATGCTGACCATTGATGCTAGCACGGGTCAAAATGCGATTAGCCAAACCAAGCTATTTAGCGAAGTGGCGCCTGTGACTGGCATTACCTTGACCAAATTGGACGGTACTGCCAAAGGTGGGGTGATTTTTGCGCTCGCAGATCAGTTTGCAATTCCAATTCGCTTTATCGGCATTGGTGAAGGTATTGATGATTTGCGCCCATTTGATGCCAACGATTTTATCGAGGCACTATTTAGTCGCGAGGAGTAGCGAGTGATTGAGTTTCAACAGGTCAGCAAGGCTTATCGCGGCGGTCGCCAAGCGCTGCAAAAGGTGGATTTTCATCTGCCGCCGAAGGACATTGCTTTTTTAACCGGACACTCAGGTGCAGGGAAAAGTACCCTGTTGAAACTTATTTGCGCCATTGAACGCCCGTCCGATGGCGCGATTCGCTTTAATGGCCACGACATTACACGGATTCCCAATAAGCACATTCCTTTTTTACGTCGTCGTATCGGCGTGATTTTCCAAGATCATAAATTGCTGCTTAATCGCACGGTTTATGAAAACGTGGCGATGCCATTGCGCGTTGAGGGTATGCCAGAGCATGAAACCAATAAACGAGTGATGGCCGCGCTGGATAAGGTGGGTTTATTGGATAAAACCAAATGCTTGCCGATGCAGCTTTCCGGTGGTGAGCAGCAGCGTGTGGGGATTGCCCGTGCGATTGTCAATCGCCCCATGTTATTACTTGCGGACGAACCGACCGGTAACTTGGATGCGGCGTTGTCGCGACAAATTATGTCTTTGTTTGAAGAGTTTAATGCAGCTGGCGTGACTGTGTTAATTGCCACCCATGATCAAACCTTGATCGGGCAACATCAGCACCGCCATTTTGATCTGCAACAAGGCCACTTACGTGAGGTGACTCATGGCGCGTTCTAAGCGTACCGCCAAAGCAAAAGCGCCAGCGCGCGTTGGCTTTTTTGCGCAGCATCAAATTCATGCCAAGCAAGCTTTTGATGATATTCGCCAACGTCCGCTGGGTAGCCTACTGACGATTTTAGTGTTGGCGCTGGCGCTAACTTTGCCGACCACTTTCTATTTGGTGGCTAAGAATATCTCCTCGGTGGCTTCTGGCTGGAAACATCCCACGCAGCTCAGTGCTTATTTGCTGAAAAACGCCATGCCTGAGCGCATTGAAAATCTGCAGCAAGAGCTATCGATGTGGCCGGAGATTGAAAGCATCGATTACGTGTCACCTGATGAGGGCTTACGTCAGTTTCGCGATTACGTTGGTTTTGAAGAGTCGGTGACCTTGCTACAAGAGAACCCGCTGCCAGGTGTATTTATCATTTTGCCAAAACCAGAGTGGCAGCAAAATGGCAAGGCGCAAGCCTTAGCAGCAAAGCTTGGCGAGCAGGTGCTGGTGGATGAGGTACGCCTCGATAGTGATTGGCTACAGCGACTTACCGCGATTAAGTCTTTGGCCGAGCGCTTGGTGATTGTCTTTGTGGTGATCATGCTTGCTGCGGTGTTCTTGGTGATTGGTAACACCCTGCGTTTGCAAGTGCTTAGCCATAAAGAAGAAATTCAAGTGATGAAGCTGGTGGGGGCCACAGATAGCTTTATTTTGCGGCCTTATCTTTATACCGGTGTATGGTTCGGTTTGCTTTCAGCCGCTACTGCTTGGGTCTTTACCGCCATTGCAATTATTTTGCTCGATGGCGCGGTGGCGCATTTGGCATCGCTCTATGATGGCAACTTTTCGCTAATCGGACTGAACCTAGATGAGACCGGACTACTCTTAATGGTGGCCACCATTATGGGGTGGCTAGCGGCGAAGATGGCATCTAATCGTCATCTGCGTGAAATTGAGCCGGTATAAAATTGCAGCGATAGATTGAACTTTGCTTCAGTTTGCGTTCATAATGACAGGCTAGATTTTGATCATCGACCGAATGTCCTTTGAGGAGAATCAATGAGCACTGAGATGTATTCGATGGCTTTAGTTCCAAAAGATAGTATTGATAGCTATCTACAGAAGGTGAGCAAGTTTGACATGCTCACGGCTGAGCAGGAGCGCGAGCTGGCTGAACGTCTCCATTACCATGGTGACATCGAGGCAGCAAAACAGCTGATCCTCTCACACCTGCGTTTTGTTGTGCATATTGCTCGTGGCTATTCAGGCTATGGCCTGCCACTCAATGACTTGGTACAAGAGGGCAACATCGGCCTGATGAAGGCGGTGAAACGTTTTAACCCTGAAGTAGGGGTGCGTTTGGTCTCTTTTGCCGTGCACTGGATCAAAGCTGAAATTCATGAATATGTTTTGCGTAACTGGCGTATCGTCAAAGTGGCGACGACCAAAGCGCAGCGTAAATTGTTCTTCAATCTACGTAAAAATAAACAACGCCTTGGCTGGTTTAGCGATGCTGAAGTCAATATGGTTGCCAGCGAGCTAGGTGTTGATGTGAAAGATGTGCGTGAGATGGAAGCACGTCTATCGGCGCAAGATGCTGGCTTTGATATGCCAGTGGAAGATGACAGCGGTGATATGATCGCCGCGCCCGTGCTTTATCTTGAAGATAAAAGCTCCGATCTTGCAGCCAATATTGAAGCGGATAACTGGGAAAACCACGCCACGGATAAACTCTCTCGTGCCTTGTCATCACTGGATGAGCGTAGCCAACATATTATTCGCGCCCGTTGGTTGGATGATCCAAAAGCCACTTTGCAAGATTTGGCGGATCACTACCAAGTATCAGCAGAGCGTATTCGTCAGCTTGAGAAAAACGCATTGAAAAAGCTAAAACTGGCTGTAGGTGATGAAATCTAACCCTGCCTATTTTAGATTTAAGGTGTGAAAAGAAAGCCAGCATTGATGCTGGCTTTTTTATTGCTTGTTATCTGGGTGTTTAATCGAGACGCTCAATCAGCGTAGCGATGCCCTGACCCAGACCAATACACATAGTGGCAATGCCCATGGCACCATCTTTAAGCTCAAGGTTTTGTACTAGGTTGGTCAGAATACGGGCACCGGAGCAACCCAGTGGATGACCCAGCGCAATGGCGCCGCCTTGAAGATTCACCTTATCATCGATCTGGTCAGCCAATCCAAGCTCACGAACGCAGGGAATGGCTTGCGCGGCAAAGGCTTCATTGAGCTCAATCACATCAATATCTCGCATTTTGAGATGCATTTTTTTCAGTAACTGCTGAGTGGCAGGGACTGGACCATAACCCATAATGGCTGGATCGCAGCCGGTGACTGTCATTGCACGAACGGCTGCGCGAATGGGCAGTCCCATACTTTCAGCAAAGGGGCGGCTGGCCAGCATTAAGGTTGCCGCGCCATCGGACAGGGCTGAGGCATTACCAGCGGTCACCGTGCCATTGGCAGGATCAAATACAGGTTTAAGGGCGCTGAGCTGTTCTAAGGTCGCATCGGCACGAATTACCTCATCATCATGAACTTGATAGAGATTGCCGTCCGCATCATGTCCTTCGCGTGGGGCGATCACTTCGGCAAACTCGCCGCGCTGCTGCGCAGCATGGGCAAGTTGATGTGAGCGCAGGGCAAAGGCGTCTTGCTCTTGGCGTGTAATGCCATGAATTCTCGCCAGCATTTCGGCGGTAAGTCCCATCTGCAGCGAGGCCTGTGACAGGTGGCGACTGAGCTGAGGGTGAAAATCGATACCATCAGTCATGGCAACATGCCCCATATGTTCAACGCCACCGGCCAGGCAGCACTGCGCATCACCCACCATAATAGCGCGACTGGCATCATGTACCGCTTGCATCGCCGAGCCACAAAGCCTGTTGACGGTGACGGCAGGGACAGTATTGGCGATACCGGCAAGTAGCGCCGCATTGCGCGCGATATTGAAACCTTGCTCACGCGTTTGCTGGACGCAGCCCCAGTAAATATCGCTTAATGCGTTATCACTAAGTTCAGGGTGGCGAGCCATCATGGCGCGCATGAGATCAGCTGCGAGTGATTCTGCACGTACATGTCGAAAAGCGCCTTCTTTTGAGCGGCCCATGGGCGTACGAAGACAATCAACAATCACCACTTCATGCATAAGCCACCTCCTGTGTCAGGGGATAGAAACCTGTTTGTTGAGCGGCCATCTCATGCAGTTTTTGTGGTGCTTGATAGAGTGGCGAGATCGCTTCAAGCGGTGCGATTTGCTCGAGATAATGGGCAATACCAATGCTGTCGAGATAGCGACAGGGGCCGCCGCGAAATGGTGGAAACCCTAAGCCGTAGACCAGCGCCATATCTGCTGCTTCTGGACTGTCGATGATCCCTTCAGCTAAGCAGCGCACCACTTCGTTGAGTAGTGGGGCCATCATGCGCAGCATCACCTGCTGGGTGGAGAGCTGATCTTGAGGTGCGCCGAACCATTGCTGGAATTGCGGATTGATCTGCTGTTGCCTGCGCCCGCGCTTATCCAGATGATAGCGATAGAAGCCTTGTTCATTCTTCTGGCCCCAGCACTGAGCCTGATGCAGTTGGCTAATGAAGTTGTTTTCGCGTCCTTGCATACGCTCTGGGTATCCCGCAGCCATCACTTGCATAGCATGGTGGGCGGTATCTAAACCAATCACATCAAGTAATAAACCTGGTCCCATGGGCCAGCCGAAGCTTTGGCTCATCATGCGATCAATTTTTTCCAAAGGCTCTCCCTGTGCGAGCAGGAGATCAAAGGCAAGGAAGTAGGGGAAGAGCACGCGATTGACGAAAAATCCGGGACAGTCACCGACCACAATGGCGGTTTTCTTCATCTTTTGCGCTAGCGCCACGACTTGCGCGATTGCTTTATCACTGGTTTGTCGGCCGCGAATCACCTCCACTAATGGCATGCGATGGACAGGGTTAAAAAAGTGCATGCCGCAGAAATTTTCAGGTCGTTGTAAGGATTGAGCAAGTTGGTCAATAGCGATGGTCGAGGTGTTGGAGGCTAAAATCGTGTGCGCATCTACTTGTTGTTCAAGTTGGCTCAGCACCTTTGCTTTGACCTCTGCATTTTCCACCACAGCTTCAATCACCAGTTGGCGATCGGCCAGTGGTTGTTCGCTGAGGGTGGGTTGAATGCGGGTGAGGGTATCACTGAGCTGCTGCGCATTAATTCGGCCACGTTGACTTAGTTGGGTGAGTCGTTTGCTGGCTTCATTCATACCATGGTCAAGCGCAGGCTGCGCGATATCTTTCATCACCACATGACTGCCAGTTAGTGCCGCTTGGTAACTAATGCCACCGCCCATAATGCCAGCACCTAGAACACCAACACGCTCAGGCGCTTCTGTTTTACCATATTGCTTGGCTTGCTGTTTGATCACCTGATCAGCGAGGAATAGACCAACCAAAGCGCGAGTACTGTCGCTGTCGACCAAATGCGCAAAGATTTGGGTTTCAATGGCCAGCGCCTCATCGGCATTGCAAGGAGCGCCTTGAATCAAGCTTTGAATTGCAGCCATAGGCGCAGGATAGTGACCACCAGATTGTTGTAGCGTAATGGATTTTGCGCATTGCTCTGAAAGTGTGAGTTCCACTTGGCTTAGTGGCAGTGGTGCTGCTTTTTCTGTGCGACGTTGCTGCCAGTCGAGATCGAGTGTCATTGCGCTATGGGCAAGTTTGCAGGCGCTGGAAAATAATTGCTCTGGCGCCACGATGGCATCAATCAAACCTTGCTCCAGCGCTTGTGTTGCTCGCAGTGTTTTACCCTGGGTGATGAGTGCCATGGCACTATCAAGGCCAATCACCCGTGGTAGCCGTACCGTGCCGCCGAAGCCGGGAATAATCCCCAGTTTGGTTTCAGGTAAACCAATATTAGCGCGCGGTGTGGCAATGCGAAAATCACAGGCAAGCGCTAGTTCGCAGCCGCCACCAAGGGCATGACCATCGATAGCCACAATGGTGGGAAAGGGCAGGGCGGATAGGTTGTTAAACACGTGATTGGCACGATTAAGCCACAGCTTGAGATGCTCGCTAGGACCGGAAAATAGATTAAGAAACTCATGAATATTCGCGCCGACGATAAAACTGGGTTTATCGCTGGTCAGAATGAGCGCTTTGAGGTGAGGCTGGGCTTGTAGGTAATCAACTGCCTGCTCTAGATAACCTAGGGTATCTAGACTGAGGACATTGACATGACTGGGTGCGCAAAAGCAAAGCTCAGCAATGGCATCCTCATGCTCCCTGACAACAATGGTTTCGGAAATGTAGCCCATCGCTTTCTCCTTCCCTGACATTGGCTTAGCTTGTTAAGAAAGTGTGAGTCGCATTTGTGATTATTGCAATGTAAGGGCGGAATAATTGCGCTAGCGCAGTAAGGATGGGAGAATTCGAAACTTAGCGCACTTTTGCCGCTAATTAGCATTAAATCAACCAATCATGAGGATGAAATGGCCGAACAAGCCTATCCCATTCCAACCGCACTTTGTGTGGTTGAGGAAGAGATTAAAAAGAGTCGTTTCATTACTTACTTGGCGCATACGCCCGGGATTGATGCTGCGCGCGCATTTATTGCTGAAATCAAAGCAAAACACCACGATGCTCGTCATAATTGTTGGGCTTTTGTTGCAGGAAAGCCAACGGACTCGATGCAATGGGGCTGTAGTGACGATGGTGAGCCATCGGGCACCGCAGGGAAACCCATGCTGGGTCAGTTGAGTGGCAGCGGTGTCGGCGAGGTTAGTGCGGTGGTCACACGATATTATGGCGGTATTCGTTTGGGTACAGGTGGCCTGGTGAAAGCCTACGGTGGTGGCGTGCAGGCAGCACTTGCTGCGCTGCAAACTGAATTAAAAAAACCGCTGATTCAAGTCGCCTGTGATTGCCAATATTCACAATTGAGCCTAGTGGAAAAGTGGGCGCAAGCTTACCAAGCAGAGACTGTAGTTGCTGATTACGGTGAACAGATTCATTTTGAATGGCTGGTGGATGTGCGTGATTTCGATACCTTTGCTAGCTGTTTATTTGACCAAAGCCATGGCTGTATCAAGCTCAAGAAAATAACCCCTAATTAACGTCAAAAGGAAAAAAGAAACGACCATGCAAATACGCTCCATTATTCGTATTGTTGGCCTGTTATTGGCGTTATTTAGCCTGACTATGCTGGTACCCGCGTTGGTGGCATTTATCTATCGCGATGGTGCGGGCGTTCCCTTTGTGACGACCTTTGTTGTGCTACTGATCCTCGGTGGCATGCTGTGGTTTCCCAATCGCTATCACAAACGAGAACTGAAAGCGCGTGAGGGCTTTCTGATTGTCGTGTTGTTTTGGACGGTGCTGGGCAGCGCAGGTTCACTGCCTTTTTTGTTGTCACCGAATCCTGATATCTCAGTCACCGATGCTTTTTTTGAATCCTTCTCCGGTTTAACCACCACAGGTGCCACGGTGTTGACCGATCTTGAAAGCCTCCCCAAAGCGATTTTGTTTTATCGACAAGTGCTGCAATGGTATGGCGGGATGGGGATCATTGTACTGGCGGTCGCCATTTTGCCTGTCTTGGGCATTGGTGGCATGCAGCTCTATCGCGCTGAAATTCCAGGCCCAGTCAAAGACAGTAAGATGACGCCGCGTATCGCTGAGACAGCCAAGGTGTTGTGGTATATCTATTTAACCTTGACGATCCTGTGTGCACTGGCCTTTTGGTTTGCAGGGATGTCGGCCTTTGATGCGATTTGCCATAGCTTTTCCACAGTGGCGATTGGTGGTTTCTCTACCTATGACGCATCCATGGGGCACTTTAATAGCCCCACAATCAATATGATTACCGTGGTATTCCTGTTGATCTCAGCCTGTAACTTCGCACTGCATTTTGCGGCATTTTCTACCCGAGGATTAAATCTACATTTTTACTGGCGTGATCCTGAGTTTCGCACCTTTATGGGGTTCCAGCTATTACTCCTGTTGGTGACTTTTGGTTTACTGGCTTATCACCAAGGTTATGACACTTGGACTGAAGCCTTTGATCAAGCGCTGTTTCAAACCGTGTCGATTTCAACCACCGCGGGCTTTACCACCACAGGTTTTTCCGAATGGCCGCTCTTTTTGCCAGTGCTTTTGATGTTCTCTGCTTTTATTGGTGGTTGCGCGGGATCAACGGGCGGCGGTATGAAGGTGATTCGTATTTTGCTCTTAATGTTGCAAGGGCAGCGTGAGTTAAAACGTCTGATTCACCCAAGAGCGGTTTATACCATCAAGATTGCCAATCGCGCCTTGCCACAACGAGTAGTTGATGCGGTATGGGGATTTTTTGCGGCTTATGCCTTGGTCTTTGTGGTCTGTATGCTAGGCTTGATCGCCACGGGTATTGATGAGCTCACTGCTTTTTCTGCGGTGGCGGCAACGCTCAATAACCTTGGACCAGGTTTGGGTGAAGTGGCCGTGCACTTTGGTGAGGTCAATGCTGGTGCCAAATGGGTGCTGATTATTGCCATGCTCTTTGGCCGTTTGGAAATATTTACCTTGTTGGTATTACTGACACCAACTTTCTGGAGAAATTAACGTGAGCGAGCGTAATCTACTGCTGTACTCCAGCACCGATGGCCACACCGTGAAAATCATGCACTATATAGAAGAGACATTGGCAGAGCCTTGCGAGATTATGAATGTGCATGAACGAGGAGCAATGGATTTCAGTGGCTATAAAAGAGTCATCATTGGCGCGTCGATTCGTTATGGGCATTTAAGCAAAGCCTTCTATCAATTCGTTGCGCAAAACCAAACGGCGCTTGCGCAAGCCAATGCCGCTTTCTTTTGCGTGAATCTCACTGCGCGAAAGGCAAATCGTAATACGCCAGAGACTAGTCCCTATGTGCGCACCTTTTTAAAGCGTTCGCCATGGCAACCCGCTTATATGGGGGTCTTTGCCGGTGCTTTAGATTATCCGAGTTATCGTTGGTTCGATCGCATGATGATTCAGCTGATTATGAAGATTACTGGTGGTGAAACCGATACAAGTAAAAGCTTGGTCTACACCGATTGGCAAAAAGTGGCTGAATTTGCCCGAAGTTGTCCGTTAAACATTCAAAAATGACCACCTTTGAGTAAATAATCGCCGAACAACGAAAAAAAGTGATTTTTTTCACAAAAAGGGTTGTCAAAGAAAATCGTCGCCCTATAATGCGACCCCACTGACACGGCGGACGCAAACAAAGCACGAAGCCAGAGCCAGTAAGGCTTGAAGCTGGAAAAGAAAATTCAAAAAAGTGTTTGACACTGACTTTCTTCTCAGTAGAATGGCCGCCTCGCTTGAGAGTGACTTGAGTCACTAAAAAGCGAAGTCAACAAGATGTTTTTGATTTCGAGAATGACTCGAAAATAAATTGAAAATTTCTTCTTGACTTCAAGTTAGGAAAGCGTAAGATACGCCTCCCTGACAAAGCAGCGAAGCTGCTGAGTCAACGCTCTTTAACAATGTAACCAATCAATCTGTGTGGGCACTCGTTATTGATAGTCGAAAGATTTAAATCAATGAACTGAGTGACCAAACAAATCGAAAGATTTGGCACAGTCAATTCACATTACGATAGTAATGTAATCAGTATTCATTGAGTCGGTCGAAAGACCAAAAAAACTTTTAATTGAAGAGTTTGATCATGGCTCAGATTGAACGCTGGCGGCAGGCCTAACACATGCAAGTCGAGCGGCAGCGACATAAACAATCCTTCGGGTGTGTTTATGGGCGGCGAGCGGCGGACGGGTGAGTAATGCCTAGGAAGTTGCCCAGTAGAGGGGGATAACCATTGGAAACGATGGCTAATACCGCATAATCTCTTTGGAGCAAAGCAGGGGACCTTCGGGCCTTGTGCTACTGGATACGCCTAGGTGGGATTAGCTAGTTGGTGAGGTAAAGGCTCACCAAGGCGACGATCCCTAGCTGGTCTGAGAGGATGATCAGCCACACTGGAACTGAGACACGGTCCAGACTCCTACGGGAGGCAGCAGTGGGGAATATTGCACAATGGGCGCAAGCCTGATGCAGCCATGCCGCGTGTGTGAAGAAGGCCTTCGGGTTGTAAAGCACTTTCAGCAGTGAGGAAGGTGGTAAGATTAATACTCTTATCATTTGACGTTAGCTGCAGAAGAAGCACCGGCTAACTCCGTGCCAGCAGCCGCGGTAATACGGAGGGTGCGAGCGTTAATCGGAATTACTGGGCGTAAAGCGCATGCAGGCGGATGATTAAGCCAGATGTGAAAGCCCCGGGCTTAACCTGGGAATAGCATTTGGAACTGGTCATCTAGAGTCTTGTAGAGGGGGGTAGAATTTCAGGTGTAGCGGTGAAATGCGTAGAGATCTGAAGGAATACCGGTGGCGAAGGCGGCCCCCTGGACAAAGACTGACGCTCAGATGCGAAAGCGTGGGTAGCAAACAGGATTAGATACCCTGGTAGTCCACGCCGTAAACGATGTCTACTTGGAGGTTGTTCCCTTGAGGAGTGGCTTTCGGAGCTAACGCGTTAAGTAGACCGCCTGGGGAGTACGGTCGCAAGATTAAAACTCAAATGAATTGACGGGGGCCCGCACAAGCGGTGGAGCATGTGGTTTAATTCGATGCAACGCGAAGAACCTTACCTACTCTTGACATCCATAGAACTTAGCAGAGATGCTTTGGTGCCTTCGGGAACTATGAGACAGGTGCTGCATGGCTGTCGTCAGCTCGTGTTGTGAAATGTTGGGTTAAGTCCCGCAACGAGCGCAACCCTTATCCTTGTTTGCCAGCACGTAATGGTGGGAACTCCAGGGAGACTGCCGGTGATAAACCGGAGGAAGGTGGGGACGACGTCAAGTCATCATGGCCCTTACGAGTAGGGCTACACACGTGCTACAATGGCGTATACAGAGGGCGGCGAACCAGCGATGGTAAGCGAATCCCAAAAAGTACGTCGTAGTCCGGATTGGAGTCTGCAACTCGACTCCATGAAGTCGGAATCGCTAGTAATCGTGGATCAGAATGCCACGGTGAATACGTTCCCGGGCCTTGTACACACCGCCCGTCACACCATGGGAGTGGGCTGCAAAAGAAGTGGGTAGTTTAACCTTCGGGAGGACGCTCACCACTTTGTGGTTCATGACTGGGGTGAAGTCGTAACAAGGTAGCCCTAGGGGAACCTGGGGCTGGATCACCTCCTTACCTAAAGACTACTGACAAGTGTCCACACAGATTGATTTGGTTATAAAGATAAAGAGACGTTTTGTGTAAACAAAACATCCCAAGTGTCCCGTTCGTCTAGAGGCCTAGGACACCGCCCTTTCACGGCGGTAACAGGGGTTCGACTCCCCTACGGGACGCCACTATGGGTCGTTAGCTCAGTTGGTAGAGCAGTTGACTTTTAATCAATTGGTCGCAGGTTCGAATCCTGCACGACCCACCATCTACTCTTCTTAGCTAGATGGACTACAGTGGGCGATTAGCTCAGTTGGGAGAGCACCTCCCTTACAAGGAGGGGGTCACTGGTTCGAGCCCGGTATCGCCCACCACTCTCTAATGGTTTTCAGTGATGAAGATTCAGCGATTTAATTGTTGAGTCGGAATTTTCGACGCCGAGAGATATTAGAAAGTGCTTATCTCGTAAGAGAAAAACACATTGCTCTTTAAAAATTTGGAAAGCTGACTAGTAAATTCATTTGAATGTAAGTTCAATTGAATAACTAAAAATGTTTATTCATATACCCATATGAATAAACGAGTTCTCAAAAACACAATCAAGTGTCTTGAGTACGGCGAAAACTAGAAATCTTGGTGACTGTTCATATAGCCCTCTTCGGGTTGTATGGTTAAGTGACTAAGCGTATACGGTGGATGCCTTGGCAATCAGAGGCGATGAAGGACGTACTAACCTGCGATAAGCCATGAGGAGACGGTAAGAGTCATTACTACTCATGGATTTCCGAATGGGGAAACCCACTTGCATAAGCAAGTATCTTACAGTGAATACATAGCTGTAAGAGGCGAACCGGGAGAACTGAAACATCTAAGTACCCCGAGGAAAAGAAATCAACCGAGATTCCGAAAGTAGCGGCGAGCGAAATCGGACCAGCCCTTAAGTTTTTAGTGTGCTAAGCGAACGTTCCTGGAAAGGACGGCGATACAGGGTGATAGCCCCGTAGCTGAAAGTGCACTTTAGATGAAATCGAGTAGGACGGGACACGTGGTATCCTGTCTGAATATGGGGGGACCATCCTCCAAGGCTAAATACTCCTGATTGACCGATAGTGAACCAGTACCGTGAGGGAAAGGCGAAAAGAACCCCTGTGAGGGGAGTGAAATAGAACCTGAAACCGTATACGTACAAGCAGTGGGAGCACCTTCGTGGTGTGACTGCGTACCTTTTGTATAATGGGTCAGCGACTTATATTCAGTGGCGAGGTTAACCGATTAGGGGAGCCGTAGCGAAAGCGAGTGTTAACTGCGCGTTTAGTCTCTGGATATAGACCCGAAACCGAGTGATCTAGCCATGGGCAGGTTGAAGGTTGAGTAACATCAACTGGAGGACCGAACCGACTAATGTTGAAAAATTAGCGGATGACTTGTGGCTAGGGGTGAAAGGCCAATCAAACTCGGAGATAGCTGGTTCTCCCCGAAAGCTATTTAGGTAGCGCCTCGGACGAATACTACTGGGGGTAGAGCACTGTTAAGGCTAGGGGGTCATCCCGACTTACCAACCCTTTGCAAACTCCGAATACCAGTAAGTACTATCCGGGAGACACACGGCGGGTGCTAACGTCCGTCGTGGAGAGGGAAACAACCCAGACCGCCAGCTAAGGTCCCAAAGTATTGCTAAGTGGGAAACGATGTGGGAAGGCTCAGACAGCCAGGATGTTGGCTTAGAAGCAGCCATCATTTAAAGAAAGCGTAATAGCTCACTGGTCGAGTCGGCCTGCGCGGAAGATGTAACGGGGCTAAGCAATACACCGAAGCTGCGGCAATGTACTTTAGTATATTGGGTAGGGGAGCGTTCTGTAAGCTGTTGAAGGTGAACTGAGAAGTTTGCTGGAGGTATCAGAAGTGCGAATGCTGACATGAGTAACGACAAAGGGAGTGAAAAACTCCCTCGCCGGAAGACCAAGGGTTCCTGTCCAACGTTAATCGGGGCAGGGTGAGTCGGCCCCTAAGGCGAGGCTGAAAAGCGTAGTCGATGGGAAACGGGTTAATATTCCCGTACTGCTGATAACTGCGATGGGGGGACGGAGAAGGCTAGGTGGGCCAGGCGACGGTTGTCCTGGTTCAAGGGTGTAGGTTGAGTGTTTAGGCAAATCCGGACACTTAAGACTGAGACCTGATGTCGAAGCCACTACGGTGGTGAAGTCATTGATGCCATGCTTCCAGGAAAAGCCTCTAAGCTTCAGGTTATCAGGAACCGTACCCCAAACCGACACAGGTGGTCGGGTAGAGAATACCAAGGCGCTTGAGAGAACTCGGGTGAAGGAACTAGGCAAAATGGTACCGTAACTTCGGGAGAAGGTACGCTCTTGATGGTGAAGTCCCTTGCGGATGGAGCTGCTGAGAGTCGCAGATACCAGGTGGCTGCAACTGTTTATTAAAAACACAGCACTGTGCAAATTCGAAAGAAGACGTATACGGTGTGACGCCTGCCCGGTGCCGGAAGGTTAATTGATGGGGTTAGAGGTAACTCGAAGCTCTTGATCGAAGCCCCGGTAAACGGCGGCCGTAACTATAACGGTCCTAAGGTAGCGAAATTCCTTGTCGGGTAAGTTCCGACCTGCACGAATGGCGTAATGATGGCCACGCTGTCTCCACCCGAGACTCAGTGAAATTGAAATCGCTGTGAAGATGCAGTGTACCCGCGGCTAGACGGAAAGACCCCGTGAACCTTTACTACAGCTTGGCACTGAACATTGAGCCTACATGTGTAGGATAGGTGGGAGGCTTTGAAGCAGAGACGCTAGTTTCTGTGGAGCCGACCTTGAAATACCACCCTTGTATGTTTGATGTTCTAACTTGGCCCCATTATCTGGGGTGAGGACAGTGCCTGGTGGGTAGTTTGACTGGGGCGGTCTCCTCCCAAAGAGTAACGGAGGAGCACGAAGGTGGGCTAATCACGGTCGGACATCGTGAGGTTAGTGTAATGGCATAAGCCCGCTTGACTGCGAGAATGACGGTTCGAGCAGGTGCGAAAGCAGGTCATAGTGATCCGGTGGTTCTGAATGGAAGGGCCATCGCTCAACGGATAAAAGGTACTCCGGGGATAACAGGCTGATACCGCCCAAGAGTTCATATCGACGGCGGTGTTTGGCACCTCGATGTCGGCTCATCACATCCTGGGGCTGAAGTCGGTCCCAAGGGTATGGCTGTTCGCCATTTAAAGTGGTACGCGAGCTGGGTTTAGAACGTCGTGAGACAGTTCGGTCCCTATCTGCCGTGGGCGTTGGAAGATTGAGAGGGGCTGCTCCTAGTACGAGAGGACCGGAGTGGACGAACCTCTGGTGTTCGGGTTGTCACGCCAGTGGCATTGCCCGGTAGCTAAGTTCGGAATCGATAACCGCTGAAAGCATCTAAGCGGGAAGCGAGCCTCAAGATGAGTCTTCCCTGAGACTTTAAGTCTCCTAAAGGGTTGTTCGAGACTAGAACGTTGATAGGCAGGGTGTGTAAGCGTTGTGAGACGTTGAGCTAACCTGTACTAATCGCCCGTGAGGCTTAACCATACAACACCCAAGAGGGTTTTACGTACACAAGCTTGATTGTGTTGAGAACGAAGCAAGAACTAGTCGAATAAAGCTTTCCAGATTTAACAAATTTGCTTGGCGGCCATAGCGCTGTGGACCCACCTGATTCCATGCCGAACTCAGAAGTGAAACGCAGCTGCGCCGATGGTAGTGTGGGGCTTCCCCATGTGAGAGTAGGTCACCGCCAGGCTTCAAATTTAAGCTGATGCACCGCATCTGCTTGAGTGGAGCGGTAGTTCAGTTGGTTAGAATACCGGCCTGTCACGCCGGGGGTCGCGGGTTCGAGTCCCGTCCGCTCCGCCACTTATACTAAGCCCAAGTCGAAAGACTTGGGCTTTTTTACGTCTGAATGTTTTCGTTTATCTGTGTTCCCTTTGCTTTTGCACTGTCTTCTCTTTCTTTGTATCTCACCCTTTGTATAGATACGGGCGCGTTCATGTCCTATTTCAATCCATGCGCACCTTGCTTTTTGCGATATAAATTTACGGGGTATGAATATAGATCCCCAGAATCATCGCGCTATCCATTAAAAAACCAAAACAGTTACCAATCCAGATGGTTGGATTGCGATGGTATAAGCCGTAAATAGTCCAAAGAAGTGCGATAACGGTGTAAAGAATCCAGGTTGTCATTGATAAGCCTACGGCATGTTCGCTGTGGCTGATATAGAGCTTATATAGTTGAGGTAGGGTTGCAAGCGGGCTGACCAATCCCATCATTAACATAAAGGGTTCAAGCGCTTTACCTACCCGATTGATGAGAGCCAACATATGACGCACCTTCAAACGTTCAATCCTGCATAAAGCCTAGCTAAGTAATCCCTCAGCTTGTGAAAAATTGTGATGCGCTCATATGGTTGAGACAAAAAAGGCGAGCACTTGGCTCGCCTGAAATAGATAGGAAATATTAAGCGTGGAGTGCTTGGCGTGCGACTTTACCCGCATCGTCAAGCTTGCCTTGTGCTTCGAGACACAGTGCAAGGAAACGATAGTCTTGCGGCTGACCACGATAAGATACCGCTTGTTCAAAACTAGCCTGTGCTTCGGGCCATTGTTTTTGCTGTGCATAGAGTCGGCCTAAGGCGAGATGTGCATCAGCATTGCGGCCATCATGGCGTAGTGCTTGTTTCATCAATTTGATCATGGCCTCGTAGTGCGTTGCCGATTTCACGTTTGCACAATAAGGGATCAGCTCATTTTGATTGGACTTTAGCCGACGTTTGAGGAGTGCCACCGCATCCTCTGGGCATTTCAGTTCAATCAATGCAGTGAGGTAATGTACTGTAAGCTCAAGATCGCGGCGCGTCGTCTTATCAAAACGATGCCAGCATTGAAGCAATGCGTCATGTCCCTGATTTTTTGCTTCTTCAAGCGATGCAATACAAGCGCTAATCTTTGCTTGTGGCGCTGGTAGCTGAGCCATTTGTGGTTCAGGCAGGGCTGCCAATGATGACCATTCTTGTAGCGCTTGATAGATGATGCGTTGCTGTTCAACAAGGCGTGGATTATCACCATATTCAGCGAGAAGTGGTTTCATCACCTCACGTGCTTTCTCAAATTGTTGCTGCTCAATTAGCAGATCCAATTCGACGAGCGTGGTAGCTAAATCTTTTTCTGAACGACAAGCCTTGGCTAGCTTGAGGTAGTTCTGTGCTTGTTGGCCGTGACCCAGTTTCTGCGATGCTTTAGCGGCTAAAAGATAGTTGAGTTCAGCATTGACGCTACGTTTTGCGCTTTGACGCAGACGTTTTTCCGCCAGTCGCCATTCTCCAGATAGGTAGTGCAACATACCATCATGGGTTTGTTGTAGCGCTTTATTTTGCTGATGTTTACTGTGCCAGCCACGCGCAGCAAAGATGGGGCGAAGAATAAAACCGACCAACTGTAAGAGCGCATAAAGTAGCAGTAGCAACAACACCAGACTGACAACGCTGGTTGCAATTTGATGTGGCCCTAAGCGAACCAAAACTAAGCCTTGGTTGCCAGGTAAGAAAGGACCAACAATTAAACCGCCAATGGCGATGGCGATCAGCAATAGAATTTTCTTCATGCTGATGGCTCCTCAGTGGCTGTCGAAGGTGCTTCGTTTTGTTCAGGTGCACCGGATGTATTGGGCTGTTCTGTTGATTTTTGCGCTGGAACGAGTTTTGCTGGCGCGGTGATTGCGGCCGGTTGTGTTGGCATCACGCTCGCATCCAAACGTTGGCGCACCAAATCATCAATGGCTACTTGCGCTTGTAGCTGTTGCGGATAATCAGCACTGATTTTCTGCAGTTGCAGTGATTCGATGCTCGCAATCATTGCTTTTGCTTGTGGCGTTTGAGCTGCGAAGAAGTCCGAGATCCATGATTTTGCTGTACTCAGTGAATCTTCGTAAAGCGCTTGGTTTTGCTCAAGTGTTGCTTGGCTCGCAATGGCAAACTGCTGCTTTAAGTTTTCTTGCAAGAAGAAGCGTTGTTTTGGCGACAGCAGTGGAGCTTGATCTTGATCGATACGTTGATAGCTGATGATCTCTTTGCCAAAGCGTTTGAGGCTAAGTGCAAGGTTACTCTTCCAATCTTTGACTGAGGCTGATGGATTCGCGAGCTTCGCTTCTGCTTCACTGGCCATCACGTGTTCTGGCAAAGGTAGATTCGCGACTTCTCTTTGCAAACTGGTTAACTGCATGACGATACCAGTGCGGTCAATACTTGGAATGGCTTTGAGTTGAGCGATGTCGTTGGCCAGCTTTTGGCGAATTGGGGTAACGCTTGGGTCATTGAGCTCAGCAATTCGTGCATCTGCGGCAAACAGAAGCTGCGCTGCGGTTGCAGGATCATCTTCAAGCCATAGTTTTTTACCGGCAAGATTTACTAAATAGTGCGCTTCAGCAATGAGCCAGTCATTGGGGCGACGACCTTGCTGTTCTTGAATGGCACGCTGCAGCGCTTCAATTGATTGCTGCTGCTGGGCGATCAAAATATCGGTATTTTCTTTGGCTTGGTTGAGTGCGCTGATATTTTGCTTCGCTTGTTCAGAGAGGCTCGCTTTTAAGCTATCAATTTGCCCAATCAGTGCTTGGTTTTGTTGTTGCCAAGTTTGAACCTGTTGGTGGCCATGCCAATAGATGGTTGCGGCCAAGCCTAGGGTGAGCGCAATGGCAACCCATGCGAGCCTTTGCTTGGCTGGTTGGCTACGCTCACGCGGTGCTTTTTTGCTGCTCGCGGATGCCCCTGAGTTATGGGGGGAGCTTTTCTTTTCAGTTGCCGGTTTGTCTTGGCTTGGCTTTTCGGCTGCAGCCTGCGGATTTTTTTCCGTAGCGCCTGATTCAGGGTTTTCGCTCTTTTGCGTCTTCGCTTTTTGTTTATCTGTGTTTGGTTGTTTCATCACAGCGTCCCATCCTGTTTCGCTTGTCTTAGTGCCGCGATTAATGTTGCATTGTCTGCGCGCGACACGACTTGAATTCGATTAAAACCAATCGCTTTTGCTATTTCACTGATGCGTTCACTGGGTACCCATAGGGTACGGTCAGTGAGCCAGTTTTGCGCTGATTTTGGACATTGTTGATAGAGATAGTTCAGCATGTCGCCACTGGTGATGACTAAATGAGAGATGATACTCTGCCAGTGTTGCCATTGTTGCGACGAAATGGGCAGATAATGACGCTGATATGCTTGGTAATATTGGACCGTAGCACCACGTGCACTGAGCTGCTCATACAATAGATCGCGACCGCTGGGGCCTCTGATAATAAGTATTTGTTTGCCTGCTATATTTTTCAACTCTTTCCGCTCAAGCAGGGCTTCACTTGTGACCCCCACTGTAGGACAAAGCACAGGTCTTTGACAGCAGTTGTGTAGCGTTTTTTGGCTTTTGTCACCGATAGCAAAATATTGAATTTGTGAAGGCCAGTGCACCTGTAATCGCTGAAGGCTGAGATCAACGCTGTGCACTGCATGTTCGCTGACTGCAATAAGGATGTCGCTGTGCTGAATGGCTTGACTGAGCTGGTGCAGATTTTCGCAGGGAGAGAGTTGAAGCAGGGGTGCGGCGATGGCATCGATATTGAATTGTGCCAGCGCTTGGCAAATTGCGCTGGCATTGGGTTCAGGTCGAGTGATCAGAATACTCATGCTTGCTCGTAGAGGCGGCGAAGGATCTCTCCAGCACCCATTTCAAGCAATTCATCTGCCAATTGTTCACCCAATTGTGTCGCTTGCGCATGCGATGCGCGGCCTTCGACTTGGTGAATGATGCTGCCATTTGGCTCACCAACAAAAGCGCGAAGCCAAACTTCATCGCCGTCGAGCTCGGCATAACTACCGATAGGCACTTGGCAGCCGCCATTGAGTCGTGCATTCATTGCGCGTTCTGCGCTGACTCGAATCGCTGTTTCATCATGGTTGAGTGGCTCTAGAAGCGCAATGGTTTGTTGATCATCAAGACGGCACTCAATGCCCATCACCCCTTGGCCCACAGCAGGTAGCATTGTTTCGGGGGTTAACATTGCGCGAATGCGTGATTCAAGACCCAAGCGAATCAATCCTGCACTGGCGAGGATGATGGCATCATATTCACCAGCATCAAGCTTACTCAGACGGGTGCCAACGTTACCGCGCAGGGTTTTGATCTCAAGGTCGGGGCGCATGGCCATTAACTGGCATTGGCGACGTAGGCTGGATGTACCAACCACAGCGCCTTGAGGCAGGGCATCGAGGTTGTCATATTGATTAGAAACGAAAGCATCGGTTGGTTCACCGCGCGCACAAATGGTGGTTAAGCCAAGGCCTTGCGGAAATTCAACGGGTACATCTTTCATTGAGTGAACCGCGAGATCGGCGCGGCCATCGAGTAGTGCTTGTTCGAGCTCTTTGACAAACAAGCCCTTACCACCAATTTTCGCGAGCGGCGTATCAAGTAGTACATCGCCTTTGGTGACAAAGGTGACGAGCTCTACTTGTAAATTTGGATGTGTTTTTTCGAGTGCGTCTTTGACAAAATTCGCCTGCCAAAGCGCGAGCGGGCTTTGACGTGTGGCAATACGAAGCGTGGCTTGAGTCATAGTTATTTTGATTGGCTGATTGGTTCTTTTCATCCTATCACTGGTTGCTTAAAAATGCTCGTTTACGGCTTTTTTTGAACTGCGACAGCGAAGCAAAATTGGCCTACTTTAGGTGAGTGATGATATTCACAGTTTGTTGAAATGACAGTAAAAACCCTAGAAATTATAAGAATAATGGTTAGAGTAGGTGGGCATTTTTGCGCAGGTGTACAGATGAATAGCCAGACGTTGTTGGTGGTTTTTTCGTCAGATTTCTTTACCCGTCAGGTATAAAGTGTTAGATTGATCACGTTTTTATCAGCGGTGAGATTGACCGATAAAAACAACGTAGGCGCTGTGGCCTGTTATCGTGGAAGAGTATCTTGCAGACTTATCTTTCCTCCCTTATTCGTCAGCTAGATGCGCATAACGCATTGCGAATGTGTCGAGCGCTTGAGTTGCTTTCTGCTAAGCAACAGCAAGTGATCGAGCTTGTGCCTGCCTTATTGCATTACCATCACCCTGCACTTCCCGGTTACTGTGACGGTGCCATCCCCTTTGGTATTGATCAATACCAAGCTAGCGATGAGCTTGTTCAAGATTTGCAATCCATGGGATTGCCTGCCCTGCAATCTGTACACTCGCCTGATATTTTGGCGCTTTATTCCATGGGGAGTTCTGCTTCCATGGGGCAAAGTCTCACCAGTGATTTTGATATCTGGATTTGTGTCGCACCAAGCTTCCCAATGGAAGCTCGCCAAGCACTTGAGCGTAAAAGTGGGCTGATTAGTGCTTGGGCCATGGAGAAGGGGTTAGAGGTCAACTTCTTTGTGGTTGATGAAAGTCGTTTTCGTCAGCAGCGTTTTGAAAGTCTCACTGGGGATAACTGCGGCTCGACGCAGCACTTCTTACTCTTAGATGAATTCTATCGCTCTGCTGTGAAAATGGCGGGGCGTCGTTTGTTATGGCGGGTGATTCCCGTCGAGCATGAGCATCAATATGATGCCTATGTGCAGCGCCTGTGCGATGACGGGGTGATCAACCGCGATGAGTGGGTTGATTTTGGTGGTGTGCCAACGATTCCTGCGGCGGAATATTTTGGCTCAAGCCTATGGCAGCTCTACAAGAGTATCGACTCACCTTATAAATCGGTACTCAAGGCTCTTCTTCTTGAGGCCTATTCTTGGGAATATCCCAATATCCAGTTGTTGAGTATTGAAGCCAAGCAACGTTGGATGACCAGCTCCGCTGGCGACTACCGACATGACGCTTACTACCTCATGCTGGATAAGGTGACGCGCTATCTTTCGATGATTAATGACCAACGTCGTTTGGATTTGGTGCGTCGCTGCTTCTATCTCAAAACACACGAAAAACTTAGCCAAAATGCCAAGTTAGGCTCCATGCCTTGGCGCCGAGAAGTCTTGCAAGGCCTCACCCAAGAGTGGGGCTGGACTGAGACGCAAATTTTTGAGTTAGACCACCGTCGTGATTGGAAAGTTGAGCAGGTCAAAGTCGCGCATAACGAGCTGCTCGATGCTTTGATGCTCAGCTACCGTAATTTGATTCGTTTTGCGCGTCGCAACAACATTACCTCAAGCGTCAGTCCTGAAGATATTAGTATTCTGGCGCGCAAGCTGTATGCCACTTTTGAGGTGTTGCCGGGTAAAGTGACGCTGCTCAATCCGCAGTTATCACCGGATCTGTACGAGCCCAATCTGACCTTGATTCAGGTGCCGAAAGGTCATAGCACCAGTGCTGGCTGGTATCTTTATAAGCAGGCCTTGGTGCCGCATGAGATTATTGGCCGGGCGCCGCTTGAACATAACCGTTATCTGAGCAAGTTGATTGCGTGGGCCTTTTTTAATGGCTTGCTCACTGATTCAACGCATCTAGATACTGTGGTTCGCCAAGCGGATGTGGATATCGACAAGCTGTACCAGTTGGTGAGTGATATTCGTAATACCTTCTCTATTCGCACAGACAAGCCAAGCTTGCAGGCGCTGTCTAGCCCTTGTGAAATTCGTCAGTTGGCGCTGTTTGTGAATATCGAGCAGGACCCAACGAAGCATCTCAAACTGAAAACAAGTCGTGAAGATCAGCGTCATGTGGATATTTTCAGTTATGGCGAACACGGCGAACATTGTTTAGTTGGTAGTGTGGATCTGATTTATCGCAACTCTTGGAATGAGGTGCGAACTTTGAATTTCAGTGGTCCCAATGCGATGTTGGATGCGCTGAAAACCGTGCTGGGTAAAATGCACCAAGATGCTTTGCCACCGCACTCTGTCGATGTGTTCTGCTATAGCCAGCAGCTACGCGGCTTAATTCGTAACCGTGTATACCAGCTTTTGGCTGAATGTATTGAGATGCGCCTGAAGCCGGTGGATGAGTTTGAGAAAAACCGCACCTTTAAGGCGATTCGCTTGGCCAATAAGACCTACGGCATGTTCTTTGAGCGTCGAGGTGTGACGATTCAAAAGCTTGAGAACTCGGTGGATTTCTATCGCCATATCTCAACCAGTAAGGTGAATAAAGGCTCGATTCAATGGACGCGTGATGAACACCATCAGGTGCCAGAGGTGGTAGATGCCAACGCCAGTGAAGGTTTGGTGCAGTTTTTCTTTGAAGCGGTATCGGGCGCTGACCAGTGCTACAACATCTATATTCTCGATGAAGCTAATGACGCCGAGGTCTATCACCAGTGTCACACCAATAAAGATGAGATGGTCAATCAAGTGAACCACTTCTATACCTCATCGCAGGATTTGGCACAGGCATCGGGTAATTTTAACTTGCCACAGTTTTATGATTTAGTTCGAGACGTGAATGGTCAGCTGATTGTTCAGTGTTATCGCCGTTGTCATTGCACCGCTAATGAGGCGTTATTGCCTTCTGCTGAAGCCGCATCGCTCTCAGGTGTACCTGTGGTTCGTGTGCTGACGCACTAGCATCCATGGTTCAATGAGATAAAAAATGCGCTCAATGAGCGCATTTTTGGTTTTTGTTGGTTAAGCCAACAGTGAGCGATTATGCCCAATCAATGGTTTCTTCGGCGTGCTTTTCACATTCACGTTTCACGAGCGTCATCAGCTCTTCACCGCTCCGGCTGCAGATCCATCGATTCTCTTGGTATTGGAAATGGTAACCACCGGATTGACTGGCCAGCCAAATCTCACGCATTGGCTCTTGGCGGTTGATAATAATCTGGCTGCGGTTTTCAAATTCAAGGGTCATCACATTGCCCGTAGTTTCGTAATCGATGTCGGCACCCGCATCATCGATGGCTTGCTCAATGGCCAGCATGGCGGCATCGGCTAACTCGTGGAATTTGCTTTCATTCATTGGTCCATTCCTATTGTGCTCACATTCTGCTAGTGCGATTATAAAGCCTTTCTTGAATAAATCATGGACATCATGATGGCAAAAGTACTGAAGGCGGCGATGCTGCTGACTGTGTTGGCGGTTGCGGGATGTGGACAAACTGGTCCGCTTTATCATCCGGCTGATGACGTTCAACAAACCCAACCTGAGTGATAAGTTAAGCGATAGGGAAACGCGACATTGGATTATTTTACTGAGCAACAGGGTCAGCTATGGGCAGAAAGCGTGCCCGTCGAGCAATTGGCTGATACCTATGGAACCCCCCTTTATATCTATTCTCGTGCCACGTTAGAGCGCCATTGGCATGCTTTTGACCAAGCGGTTGCCAACCATCCTCATTTGATCTGTTATGCCGTCAAAGCAAACTCCAACCTTGGTGTGTTGAGTGTGCTTGCCAAGCTTGGCTCTGGTTTTGATATTGTGTCACAGGGTGAGTTGGAGCGTGTGATTGCCGCCGGTGGCGATCCATCTAAGGTGCTGTTCTCTGGTGTGGGTAAAACGGAAGCGGAAATGCGCCGCGCCCTTGAATTAGGGATCAAGTGTTTTAACGTCGAGTCTGAGCCTGAACTCGAGCGTTTAAATGCTGTGGCAGCGAGTATGAATCTTATCGCGCCTGTATCTCTTCGTATTAATCCTGATGTCGATGCCAAAACCCATCCCTATATCTCAACCGGGATGCGTGAAAACAAATTTGGCATTAGTTACGATCGCGCCGTGGATGTTTATCGCCGCGCCAATGAGCTACCGCACCTCAAAGTCACGGGAATGGATTGCCATATCGGCTCTCAGTTAACTGAGATGGCGCCTTTTATTGATGCCGCCGATCGCCTGTTGGATTTGATCGCTGAGCTTAAAGTGCAAGGTATCGTCTTGACCCATCTTGATGTGGGTGGCGGTCTTGGTGTGACTTATGCCGATGAAACCCCGCCGCAACCATCAGAATATGCCAGCGCTTTGTTGGCGCGTTTAGCCAACTATCCGCAGTTGGCGCTGGAACTGATTTTTGAGCCAGGCCGTGCGATTGCTGCCAATGCAGGCATTATGGTGACCACGGTTGAGTATCTCAAACCAACGCCAGATAAGAATTTTGCCATTGTTGATGCGGCAATGAATGATTTGATGCGTCCTGCGCTTTATCAGGCATGGCAAAAAATCACCCCAGTGGTTGCGCGTCAAGGTGAGCCGATGCTCTATGACATCGTGGGCCCAGTGTGCGAGTCCAGTGATTTTCTTGGTAAAGATCGCCCATTAGTGATTGCTGAAGGTGATCGCTTGGCGGTGCGCTCAGCTGGTGCTTACGGCTTTAGCATGGCGTCTAACTATAATACGCGTTGCCGTCCTGCGGAGTTAATGGTCGATGGTGAACAGGTCCATGTGGTCCGTCGCCGCGAGCAATTGGCTGAACTCTGGCAGCACGAACATATCATCGAATAGGGATAGGTATGCACGTTCACTTTTCTAAAATGCATGGGCTCGGCAATGACTTTATGGTCGTCGATGGCGTGACCCAAAATGTATTTTTCTCGGCGGACTGCATTCGTCGTTTAGCGGACCGGAATACTGGGGTCGGCTTTGACCAGTTACTGCTGGTGGAGCCACCCTACGATCCGGAAACTGATTTTCACTATCGCATCTTTAATCCAGATGGCAGTGAAGTGGCACAGTGCGGTAATGGCGCGCGTTGCTTTGCTCGCTTTGTGAAGATTAAAGGTTTGACCAACAAACATGAAATCTCGGTCAGTACCAAGTCGGGTAAGATGATGCTGCATATCGAAAGTGATACGCAGGTGATGGTCGATATGGGTACGCCGATTTTTGAGCCGGTTAAAATTCCATTCTCTGCCAATCAGCAGGAGAACACCTATTTGCTACGCACCGAGCTTGGCACCCTGTTTTGTGGCGCGGTGAGCATGGGTAATCCCCATTGTGTGACTGTGGTGGATGACGTCGATAAAGCGGATGTGGCTGGTTTTGGCCCATTGGTTGAATCGCACGAGCGTTTTCCTGAACGCGTCAATGCTGGTTTTATGCAGGTGGTATCGCGTCAAGCTATTCGTCTGCGTGTGTATGAGCGTGGCACTGGCGAAACACAAGCTTGTGGTAGCGGCGCCTGTGCAGCAGTTGCCGTCGGGATCAAACAGGGATTGCTTGATCATAAAGTGAAAGTGTCTTTGCCAGGCGGTGAGTTGTTAATTCGCTGGCAAGGTGGTTCTGCACCCTTGTATATGACGGGGCCAGCAGAGCATGTTTATGATGGTCAAATCTCCCTATGAGCCATGATTTAGAGTGTGATGCGCCAGCGCTGTGCGATGCAACGGTGGCGCAGTACCTACGCGATAATCCTGACTTTTTCATGCGCCATGAGCCTTTGGCGCGTGAACTTCGAATTCCTCATCAAGAGCGGGGTTCGGTCTCTTTGGTGGAGCTACAGCTCAATCGCCTACGTCAGCGTAATGAAGCGCTGGAAGAGGAGATCACCCTGTTGATGGAGATGGCTAAGCGCAATGAAAGGCTGGCCAATCTGTTTTATCAAACCCAACATCAATTGCATCAGTGTCGCGATTTGGGTGCCATTGATCTGATTTTAAAAACCTTGGCGCAGCAGCTGAATTTATCTGTGACTTTGCGACTTTATGATCAGCAAAGACCACAGCATCAGCTGGATCGTGAACGTTTTGCCCCAGTGGTGAAAGCGCGCTTTATGCAGGGACCCATTTATCTGGGTCGTATTCGTAAAGTGGAAGCGGAGCAATTGTTTGAGCAATTCTCTGAATTTGGCTCTGTGGCTTTGATTCAGTTGGGCGATCGTGGCGAGCTTGGTGTATTGGCTTTTGCCAGTGCCGATGGCGCGCACTTTCAGCCGCAAATGGATACGCTGTTTATTACCCAGCTCGGTGAGCAAGTGAGTTGTCAATTAACCCAGATGCAGCAGCTAGGCATCTGTCGTGACTGAATCTGGTACTGACACTGGCAATAATGAGCTGGCACCCATTCCTCGCTCGCTTGAAAAATGGCTGGACCAATTCGCTCATTATCAAGTGGGTGAACGCGCCCTAAGTGCCCACACAGTGCAAAATTATCAGCGCCAATTACAGCATATGGCGCGCTATTTTGTCTCTTTAGGCATCACCAGTTGGCAGCAGATTGAACCTAATCATGTGCGCTTACTGGCGACGCAGAGTAAGCGACATGGTTTAAAACCTGCCAGCATTCGTACTCAGCTTTCAGCGCTGCGCAGTTTTTTAGATTATTTGATTCGACAAAATCAGCTCAGCGCTAATCCTGCCAAAGGGGTGAGTGCGCCCAAGGCGGATAAACCACTGCCGAAAAACCTCGATGTTGATGAGGTCAATCAGCTACTCAATGTGACGGATGATGAGCCTTTGTCGATTCGCGACAGAGCTATGATGGAGCTGATGTACGGCGCTGGTTTGCGTTTATCTGAGCTCACCGGCCTTGATCTGAAATCGGTGAGTTTTCATGCCGGTGAAGTGCGGGTATTGGGTAAGGGCAGCAAGCAGCGCCTTTGTCCGATTAGTGGTGAAGCAGTGATTTGGTTAAAAAATTGGCTGAAGATTCGCGGTCAATTTGCTGCTGCAGATGAAAGTGCTTTATTTGTATCATCGCGCGGTCAGCGCATTTCCCAGCGTAATGTGCAAAAGCGGATGGCGGAATGGGGGCAAAAACAGAGCCTTCATAGTCATATCAATCCGCATAAATTGCGTCACTCCTATGCCACGCACATGCTAGAGTCCAGTGGCGATCTTCGAGCGGTGCAAGAGCTGCTGGGGCACGCCAATCTTTCCACCACACAAATCTATACCCATTTGGATTTTGACCATTTGGCCAAAGTGTATGATCAGGCGCATCCGCGTGCGCGCAAACGCGGTGCTCGAGAATCTGAATCAAGCAGTAAAAAAGAGCGCTAATGCGCTCTTTTCTATTTTTATATTTTCATTGAATGCATTTAACTTCGCGCAAAAAGCGTAAGGTGCTGGGTCAAAATCCGATCCACCGAGCACGCACCCGCGCCCCAAACAATGTTAATGAGTAGCATCATTCCCCAGAATTTGTGGTCATAAAATCCGCCAGCCCAGAGCGTTGGGTAAGACACCACCGCCATGATATTAAATACAAATAAAAGCAAAGCCATGGGTCTTGTGAGTAAACCTAGTGCGAGAAATACTGGCACAATTAACTCGACAGCAGTACCCAGATAAGCAGCCCAAAGCCAAGGAAACAGCGGTACTTGATACTCAAACTCAAAGAGGTAGAGGGTGCTATCCCAGCTGTTGTATTTCAGCAGCCCCGACTGGAAAAAAGCCCAGGCTACCCACAATCGGGCCAGCAATAACACCACTGGTTGCAATAGGGCTTGGCTGGTTTGTACCAAACGGTCATAGCTATGAAGGAGGGTTCGCATGGGAATGGTCCTTATATTGCAATGTGAGATCACTAAATAAGCCCAGCTTCATACACTCAGCTAAACCATCAAGACAAAGTGCGGCATCAATATTGCCAAGCGAGGTACCGCGTTGGCAGGCTTCAATGAGTAGCCGTGCTGGATTGGATAGGGGTAAAAAATGAATGCCATCTTGGCGATGGAGCAGTGCGACAGACTGCCCTTGCGCTAGGTTGACTTGCTCAACGGGGGTTTGCTCGCGAATGGCTTGCCATAGATCCACCACGGCAAATTCACTCACTAAGGTTTGAATGGAGCGATTGGGATGCAACTGAATATCTGGCCATTGCCACTGTGCAAAACGGTGCATCGCACGCTGATGTAGTCTTGCATCGTGGGGGGAGCTGCGATTGCAGCAATCAATCTTCCATTCTAAGGTCGCCATATCGACTAGGTAGGGCGCTTGTTCAACGAGATTTGGCAGACTAGCGATGGTCGCAGCCATGCCCTCACCGTAGTCACTGACATCTCCAACTTGAAGTGGGTGATGTAAAATATGATGTCGTCCGACACTGGCAAAGCCGGCTTCGCCAATTAAAGCTTGCGTGCAGGGATAAGTAGCTGCGAGGACATCTTGTAGGCTGATAATGTAGTTATTGCGATAGAGCTGAAGTTTGTCATCGGCAGAAAAAGACTGACTTTGAATCCAGTCATTGAGTTGGTGGCTTTGATAATGTTGGCTACGTGCAAATTGACGTTGTAGCTCGCGCAGGCTCGGTGGTTGGCTCATAGGCACATCTCCGCGATATGCGATTTTGCGCGCTGCACTTCCTGTTCTAACACGGCAAATGCTGGAATCTCCATATCCCACTCAATCAGCGTTGGGCATGGGCCGTGTTGGTTGATCCATTGTTGATAGAGCACCCACACCTCATCACTGACGGGGCGACTATGGGTATCAATCCAAATTTCGCCTTGTTCGAGTTCTTTTTTGCAAAATCCAGCGAGATGAATCTCATCAACCACCTGTGGGTCGATATTGCTCAGATAGTCGCTAACATCAAATTGGTGGTTAAAGGCGCTGACATGGACGTTATTGAGATCAAGTAGGAGTCGGCATTGTGTTCGCGACTGAAGCTGCATTAGAAATTCCCATTCCGGCATTTGTGAATGGCTAAAGGCAAGATAACTCGATGGGTTTTCAATCAGCAGCGGGCGCCCCAGAGTATCTTGGACTTGTGCAATGTTATCGCTGATGATCGCGAGCGCCTCTAGGGTATAGGGAATAGGCAGTAGGTCATTGAAGTATTCGCCATCAATGCTGCTCCAACTGAGATGATCGGAAACAAAGACCGGATTAATCAAATCGACAAGGTGGCGAAGCTGCGCCAGATGCTTGGTATTGATCGCATCGCTTGAGCCCAGTGAGAGACCGATGCCGTGACAGCTAATGGGGTAGTCTTTGGCGATTTGTTGCAGCATCTCACGTTGCGCGTTATAGCCACCAAAATAGTTTTCGCTATGAACCTCAAACCACGCGACGGGAGGTCGCGTGGTGAGGACGTGCTGAAGATGTGGGGCGCGAAGTCCTATGCCCACATCCTTGGGCGTCAGGCGCATCTCGCTTATTTCTTCTCTGGATGCGGCTCTAGGCTGCCACCGCTAAGGCGCTCACACAGGCCCTTGGGGACTACGACAAAGGCGTCACCTTGACTATCAACCGTTGAGGTTCCAGCACAAGAGCTGGTTTTAGTCGCACAGTCATTTTTGCCGGCTTTTACCACGCCGTAGCACTTTTCTTTTCCTTCAGCAGCGGCCGCGGTATTTGCGGTCAATGCGGTGCCACCAAGGGCAAGCAGGCCGGTCACGGCAGTTGCGAGTGCTAGATTGGTCTTTTTCATCCTGATGTTCCTCTTGAAGTTATGGCTATGCGGCCAATTTGGCCTCGCCCCCGAGGTGATTGCGCTGAGCGGGCGCGCCTTTATGGGGTGCGTATGCTAAAGACTAGCCAAAAATTGCGGGGTGCCGAGGTGGTGTTGCAGAAAAAGTGTTCTTTTTTTGCGATTGCGTCGTGCCGCCTCGAAAAAAGAGCTGATATACTGGCGGTTATGTATAAATAACCAGTGCACGATTTCAATGGACGTTTCTTATCTTCTCGACAGCTTAAATGATCGCCAACGTGAGGCGGTGGCGGCGCCATTGGGGCACCATCTAGTTCTGGCCGGCGCCGGTAGTGGTAAGACGCGGGTGTTGGTGCATCGCATTGCCTGGTTAATGCAAATTGAGCATGCTTCGCCGCACGCGATTATGTCGGTGACCTTTACCAACAAAGCGGCCGCTGAGATGCGTGGGCGTATTGAGTCCTTAATGGGGGGCTCCATGGCGGGAATGTGGAATGGTACTTTCCATGGCCTATGTCACCGTATTTTGCGAGCGCATCATCTCGATGCCAAGCTACCCGAAGATTTTCAAATTTTGGATAGTGAAGATCAGCAGCGCCTATTACGTCGCATCATTAAAGCGCAAAACCTAGATGAAAAGCATTGGCCTGCGCGCCAAGCTGCTTGGTTTATCAATGCCAAGAAAGATGAAGGTTTGCGTCCGCAGCATGTCGAGGTGTACCACGACAATACTGCGAAAACTTGGCTCAAAGTGTATCAAGCCTATCAAGAAGCCTGCGATCGCGCGGGTTTGGTTGACTTTGCTGAGCTACTCCTGCGCGCGCAGGAGCTATTACGCGATCACAAAGCGATTCGCGAGCATTATCAAAACCGTTTTCGCCATATCTTGGTCGACGAATTTCAAGACACCAACAACATTCAATATGCTTGGCTGCGCTTGATGGCAGGCCCCAATACCACAGTGATGATTGTTGGCGATGATGACCAATCAATTTATGGCTGGCGCGGAGCGCGGATTGAAAACATTCAGCGCTTTCTCAATGAATTCCAAGGTGCGACGACGATCCGCCTTGAGCAAAACTACCGCTCCACCGGTAATATTTTGCAAGCGGCCAATACCTTGATTGCCAATAATGCGGAGCGTATGGGTAAAGAGCTGTGGACCGATGGCAGTGATGGCGAAAAGATTTCGCTCTATTCGGGCTTTAACGATTTAGACGAAGCGCGCTTTGTGGTGGGCAAAATCAAACAGTGGTTTGAGCAGGGCAACTCACTTAATGACTGCGCCATTTTATATCGCAATAATGCTCAATCACGTTTGCTTGAAGAGGCATTGATTCAGGCGAGTTTGCCTTATCGAATTTATGGTGGCATGCGCTTTTTTGAACGCCAAGAGATCAAAGATAGCTTGGCTTACTTACGCCTGATCGCCAATCGCAATGACGATGCGGCTTTTGAGCGGGTGGTCAATACACCTGCGCGTGGCTTGGGTGATCGCACCCTAGAGACCGTACGTCATACCGCTCGTGATCGCGGTACCACCATGTGGGAAGCATCGCGTCAGCTGGTGGCTGAAAAAGGTTTGGCGGGTCGCGCGGCCAATGCACTGGCGCGTTTTCTTGAGCTCATTGATGCCCTAGAAGATAGCGGCCGAGATTTAGCGCTATTTGAACAAACCGACCGCGTGATTCGTGATTCAGGTTTGCGCCTGATGTACGAGCAGGAAAAAGGCGAAAAAGCGCAGGCGCGCATTGATAACTTGGAAGAGCTGGTTACCGCCACGCGTCAGTTTGAGGTGCCGGAGGAGGCGGAGAATATGACTCCGCTCTCAGCATTTTTGTCGCATGCTGCCTTGGAAGCGGGCGAAGGACAGGCCGATGAGTTTAGTGATGCGGTGCAATTGATGACGTTGCATAGTGCCAAAGGTTTGGAATTCCCCGTAGTCTTTATGGTCGGCGTGGAAGAAGGCATGTTCCCAAGCTTGCAGTCCACTGAAGAGGCTGGGCGTCTTGAGGAAGAGCGTCGTCTTTGCTACGTTGGCATGACGCGTGCTATGGAGAAATTATATCTTTGCTACGCGGAAATGCGCCGTGTTTACGGTAAAGATATGTTCCACAAGCCATCGCGTTTTATTAAAGAGCTGCCAGAAGAGTGTTTGCAAGAGGTGCGTGTTCGCGCGCAAGTCACGCGTCCGCAGCAGGCGGGACGTTTTAGTCAAACTGAAACCGTCGCGCGTTTTAATGAAACCGGATTCAATCTTGGGCAGCGAGTGAAGCACCCCATTTTTGGTGAAGGTACCATTATCAACTTTGAAGGTAGTGGTCCGCAAAGTCGGGTTCAGGTGGCCTTTAATGGCGAAGGCATCAAATGGTTGGTGACGCAGTTTGCCAAATTGGAGGCGCTATAAAGCCTCGAGTAAAAGAATAAGCAGTCAAAAGGAAGCTGGCATGACACAGTTGGAAAAGCCTCAAGTAAAAGTGAATGTTCGCCTTGCGGATATTGAAGATATCGATGCAGTCTTGGCGCTGCACCGCTGTTATCAAGTGGATACCATTGCCGAGGAAGATCGCGCTGATGGTTTTGTGACCACCAATTTTAGCGTCGAAGAACTGACTGCTCTGATTCAGGAGCAAGGTTTGATTCTTGCGTTTCATGATGGCGAGCTGGTGGGCTATGTGATGGCGGCATCTTGGCAGTTTTGGTCAGCTTGGCCGATGTTCCAACATATGATCAGTCTGCTGCCGGAAACGCCTTATGGTGAGATTGCGGTGAACTGTGACAACTCTTATCAATATGGCCCTGTCTGTGTGCATAAATCAGTGCGCGGCCATGGCGTGTTGGAGCAGATGTTTGATTTTGCATTGGCGCATATGAGCCAACGCTTTGATGTGTTGATCACCTTTGTGAACCATAAAAACCCGCGCTCATTTGCCGCGCATTCTCGCAAGCTCAAGCTGGATGTGGTGCGTGATTTTGGCTTTAACGGTAATCAGTATTACTGGATGGCGTGCCCAACCAAGCGCGTTGCATAGATCCAGTCTCTTAATCGCAATAAAAAAACCGAGGCGTAATGCTTCGGTTTTTTTATTGCCTGGGTTTTTATCTGTGCGTAAGTGCTGGCCGCTGATTAAAGGGGCTGGTGATCGCGCATCGCCTGATAATGATGCATAAAATGGCGAAGCAACTGCTTGAGCTGGGCAGCGTTGTGGGGCTCAGCTAATTGCTCGCACAGCGCAGCGACAACTTCAACGGTACACAAATGGCCTTGAGGTTGATTGCGGCGCAATTGATATTGCGATAACTGCTGAGGCGAGAGCGCAAGTCGCGGCAGTTGCTGTAGATAAGGACTGCGATTGACCATTTTGCGTGCTTGCTGCCAAGTGGCATCCAGAATCACAAAGTGTGGTGGCAGCGCATTGATGAACTGCGTATGTGCTGGTTGCGCTTCATCTGCGGGGAAAAGCAGGTAACTTTGTAAGCTGGTATCGGCTAGTTTTTTTAGCAGGGCGGGATTCGGCACCTTGCGTTGCCAGACATAATCTTGGCTATGCTGCTTTAGGCTTTGCAGTACTAGGCGGCCAGTATTGGTTAACTTGCCATATTCACTATCATGATAGAGCAGACTAAATTGCCCTTGGCTATTGAGCCTTGGTATGGCGGCACAATAGCAGTAGAGCTTTTCAAAATGGCATTGAGGGCAAGTCGACATCGGCACTTTTATCGTAACAAATAAGCGGAGAAAAAGGCAGGATAGTGTCTCCCTGCCTTTGCTGCAAATCACATTCATCATGCCGTTGCTTGATTCATGCCAATGCTCACCTGTGAAAATTACTTCTCAGGCAGCGGCATATCGACAGGCAAAATGGCGCAGCCTTTATAGGTTTGACCATCAACCACCACTTCTGCTTGCCAAGTAAAAATCGAATCTGACATACCATCACTGCAGTCACCCTGATTGAGGTGAATGCGATTACCGTTGTTACCGACAAAAAGCTGGTGGCCGGTGCTCTGCTCAATACGTTCTACCTGCATTGGGGTGATCTCGCCCATTAAATCAAATTGCCATCCGTCTTGATAAGTCAGTTGCCAGAATGGCTCAGTGCCATTGATGCGCCAAGTTGGCTGGTTACAAGGGTCGATCTCGGTTGAGGCGTAGGAGATTTCACTTAAATAATAATCGGGTGCATGGTAGGCCACATCGGTTTCGATATAAAACTCAGGGCTAGCGGTATGTTCCATTAAAAAGGCAATGGTGCCTGGGTCAATTTCTAGGGCAATGGCATCTTGAGCGGCGCAGAGTGTGAGTGTTGCTGTGCCAGCGTCGACATTTATGCTCAGGGTGCCACGCATGATTTGGTTTGAGCCATCAGCGGGTTGTTCACGCTCGATAGCGCATTTTTGTTGGGGAATACCTGTGGGTTGAGCGTCAATGCTAAGGGCATTGACAAGTAGCAAGATTGTGCCGAGAAATGTTTCAGTGTGCATAATTTATATCCATTTAAATCATGCGGTTAGATTATTTTCTTTGTTCTGGAATGCCAATAAAAACGCGCCAAGTAGGGCGCGTTTTGAGAGTGGTTCGCTACTTTGTGGCTTAATTTTTGGGAATGTTGAAATTAGCGCCGCCGTTACAACTAAAGGTGAAGTAGTTGCTGCGCTCTTGGAATGCGGCAAAGCCTTTGCCTTTACAGTAGGCACCGTTGAGCTCTTGCATATAGCGAAGGGTATCTTGGTCTTTGACTAGGAAGTAGCTGTCATTTTCACAAAGAATGCGAATTTTACCATCGTCGCTGTGTGAGTAGCTTTGAACTTTCATGCCGCAAAGCTCGAAACTTACATCCATATACTCATCGGCGCGTTCGTCGATGCTTTTGGCACAACCTGCAAGCAGCAAGGTACAAGCCAATAGTGACATCATTCTCATGTGATACTCCAAAGTCATCTGAGTTTGATGCTGAGTGTATCTGAAGTTGGATATTTTTCAATCTCATTGCCCAGATTGAGCTTAGATTTTAGGCATTTACTGCAAGTTTCAGATATGGCACAGATGATTTTGCACAGCTATGCATTTGCTGTTTATTTTATATACATGGAATATGCATTATTAGAGTGTAAATTCTAATAAAATCAAATATATAAAATAATGAACTTAAAATTGAGAATAATAGCGCATTATATTTTGTGATTATCTATTCCTTTTGGAATATAAGATCAGTATCCTGTGCGGCCTATTTTTGATTGTTCTGCGTGCAATTGGATTCACACCGTCATTGCTTGCCCTTTAGGATATACACGATGCAGCAAACTGAAACAGCGACGCGCCACAGCTTGCGCCACTGGCTTCTTTTTTTGCTCCCTTCTTTGATGGGGGTTTTTCTCTTTATGGTGCCAATTCAGCAGGCGGATGGTGTCACCATTCCTATTGCTGCATTAGCGAAATGGCTAAAGGCTACTTTTGCCTTACATCTTCCTTTGGCCGTGACCGTCATTGTGGTTGCGAGTGCGATATTAAGTACGCTTTATAGCCTGTATCGCTGGAAAACGGGTCAAAAACTGCGTTGTCATTTCTTTGCTAGTTTGTTTGAGGTGACCCCAGTATGGCTTTGTACTCGCATTTTGGGTGCCATCTTCATCGTGATGACCTATCGCAAATGGGGTACTGAGATGATTTATAGCGGTGGCACGGGGGGCTTAGTGCTCAATGACCTGTTGCCGCTATTGTTGGCGGTCTTTACCTTGGCAGGTTTGCTGTTGCCTCTGTTGTTGAATTTTGGTTTGTTGGAGCTTTTTGGCACGCTATTTACTAAGTTGATGCGTCCCGTCTTTGGCTTGCCGGGCAGTGCCTCAGTGAACTGTATCGCCTCTTGGTTGGGTGATGGTAGTGTGGGTGTGTTGCTGACCAGTAAGCAATATCAAGCGGGCCAATATACGGAGCGTGAAGCTGCGATTATTGGTACCACCTTCTCAGCGGTTTCGATCACCTTCTGTTTTGTGGTGTTATCGACGGTGAAACTGAGCGAGCTATTTTTGCACTTCTACCTCACCGTGTGTTTTGCCGGTGTGATCGCGGCGATTGTCGTACCGCGCTTGCCTCCGCTGAGCCGTAAACGTCAGTGCTATATTGATGGCCGCGTGCCAACGGGTCACGAAGAGGATGTTAACGCTGGCGAGTCCATGTGGCGCGTGGGTCTTGATCGTGGCTTGAATAAAGCGGCAGAAGTCACCAGCTTAACGCGTGTTGCACAGGGCGGCTTACATAACGCTTTAGATATGGTGTTTGGCGTGCTGCCGATTGTGATGGCTGTGGGTACTATCGCTCTGATGATTGCTGAATACACACCAGTATTTGATTGGTTGGGTATGCCTTTTGTACCCCTGCTTGAAGCCTTGCATCTGCCAGAAGCGCAAGCAGCGTCAAAGACCATTATGATTGGTTTTGCTGATATGTTTGTGCCTGCGATTTTGGCATCAACCATTGAAAGCGATATGACGCGTTTTGTGATTGCGGCGCTTTCTGTGACTCAGCTGATCTATATGTCAGAGATTGGTGCATTGATGCTCGGCAGTAAGATTCCAGTGAATGTGTTTGAGCTGTTTGTGATCTTTATTCTGCGCACATTGGTGACCTTGCCTGTGATTGTCTTGATGGCACATTTGATCTTTGGTTATCTCGTCTAGGCTCATCGCAACATCATTTCTTTACTCATTTTAAGGCGCTCAATTGGGCGCCTTAAAATGTTGCAAAATCAGATCAATCGCCTGATTTCTAATCTCATCTTGTTCAAATAAAATCTCATGTTTCGCGCCAGTAACTACATGTAGCTTGCAATTGCCGCCACGTCGGTTGATCAGTTGGTTAAAACGCGCTTGGCTATGGTTATCGACAATCTGTTCGAGCTCGGCTTGTAGTAGTAGGGTAGGTGTGCGATGTTTGCGCGCGCCACAAAAGCATTGATGGCAGGCGCGCAGTGATTGCCAAACCCAGCGGTTACTCGGTCCGCCTAACTTAATTTGTGGGTGCAGCTCGTATTGATTGCGAAAGGCGTGATAGCGAATCTCATCATGGGTCAGTTTGTTTTCTGCAAAAGGTTTATTGCAATAAGGCCCCTGACCAAAGGCGTAGTGTGGCTGACGCTGAAAGAGATCAAGACAACGGGCGACAACCGGCGCAAAAATTTTTAGCGCTGGCGGCAGCTGAACGCCCAGCATAGGCGCACAGAGTGCCAGACGATCCACTTTGTGGGGATAACGCTGAACGAAGCGGCTAGCAATGGTGCCGCCCATGGAGTGCGCCAGCATATAGTGTTGCGCATAGCCCATGGGGGCGATGACTTGCTCATACAGGCTATTGAGATCATCAATAAAGTAATTGAATTGGTCGATATGGCCAATGATAGGATCGTGAGTGAGGCGCTCGGAAAGGCCTTGGCCACGGTGGTCTAAGGCCACAATATCAAAACCTTGCTGAAATAGTTCAAATAGAAGTGGTTGATATTTGAGCATGCTTTCGATGCGGCCGCTGACCACAATAATCACTCGGCGATGACCGCCCTTGGCATGGCAATAGGCAATTTTTTTGTCTTTGCGTCCGCTAAATGTCGATTGCGCTACTTGTTGCCACCAAGGTGAAACTTGCGACTGTAAAAAGTTCGCGTAGGTTTGATCTGTGGCTGCGACAGCAGAAGCAAAACTGGGCATGATGAGGGCTCTCTTGAATATTGGACAGCAGTCTAGCATCGTCTGCCTGACTCATAGCTGTCTCTTTATTATGATGATTATCGCTCAGCCTCAAAGGTTGTGCGAATTGCCTATGTTAACGTATCCCTGCTTTTTGCAAAAAGAGAATGATGTATAAGGATTGATGAATCATGACGTTAGAGCTGTGGTTTGGTTATTTAGTCACCGCCATCCTATTTAGTTTGTCACCCGGCTCGGGGGCGGTGAATTCCATGGCCAATGGTTTGAACTACGGATTTCGTCGTTCCTTGGCATCAGTCGCTGGGCTTCAGCTGGGGTTATCGGTGCACATTATTCTGGCGGGTGTGGGCCTGGGCACGCTTGTTGCGCAATCAGCAACAGCATTTACTGTGATTAAGTGGTTAGGTGTCGCGTATTTATTGTGGCTCGGGGTGATGCAGTGGCGACAAAGCAGCGACACGAGCAAACTGACACTGCGAGCTCAGGTGAGTGCTGGGCAACTGTTTCGCCAAGCCTTGGTGGTGAATCTGACGAACCCGAAAACCGTGGTGTTCTTGGTTGCGTTATTTCCTCAATTTTTGCGACCAGAAGCCGCTCAGGCCCCGCAGTTGTTGATTCTTGGCGTGACTACCGTCTTGGTGGATGCCTGCGTGATGCTGTTTTACATCACTCTGGCTGCCAAGCTGAGTCGCTACTTAAAGAGTGCCCGAGTGATGCAGCGATTGAATCGTCTATTTGGCTCTTTGTTTGTGGGTTGCGGTGTTTTGCTCGCACAGGCGCGGACCTAATTCGCGCGCACTGAATCGGCCTAAAAATTGCAGGGATGCGCTGGGAAAGTGCGTAAAGTGTCACTTTACCTTGCGATAGGGCTTGTTGCGAGGGCGTTCAAGGCATATCGTGTTGATGTCATTATCAATGTTATTAATGTGTCGTCATGTATAGTTATGTTGCTCGGCAACCGATTTTAAATCGCCAAAGCCAAACCGTGGGTTATGAATTACTGTTTCGCGATAGCCCGCACAATGTCTTTCCACAACTCGATGCCCATCGTGCAACGAGCCGTTTGGTGGTGGATAACTTCCTCAATATCGATAACGCGCAAATCAGTGATGGTCTGCGTAGTTTCGTGAACTTCCCTTATGAAAGCTTGGTCAACCTAGTGCCGACCTTACTGCCAAAAGAGAAATTGGTGGTGGAGATTCTGGAGCACTGCACGCCAGATGACGAGCTGTTTGAAGCGGTGAAGTTTATGCACAAAAAGGGTTATGTGCTGGCGCTAGATGATTTCCAGCCATCACCGGAATGGCAGCGTTTTATTCCCTATGTGCACATTTTGAAAATCGATTTGGTGAAAACGCCATTGCCTGAAGCCATTGCCTATGTAAAAGACAACCAGCAGCTCAAGGTGAAATTTTTAGCGGAGAAGGTGGAAACCCAAGCGCAGTTTGAAATGGCCAAGGACGCTGGATTTCATTTTTTCCAAGGTTATTTTTTCCGCCGTCCAGAGATGATCAAAAAGCGTGGCGTCGAGCCAGCTCAGTTGACCGCAGTGCAACTGCTGCAAGAGGTGAGCCGCGAAGATATTAATTTTGATCGCATCGAAAAGATCATCATGCAGGATGTGCCGCTCTCTTATCAGCTGCTGCGCTTTGTGAATAATATGGCCAACTTTGAAACGCCAATCACCAAGTTTAAGCAAGCTGTGATCTATCTGGGTGAAAGCAATCTTCGCCGATTTGTTTCTTTGGTGGTGATGGCCCATGCATCCTTTGATAAGCCTGTGGCGCTTTATGTGTTATCGCTTGAGCGCGCGCGTATGTGTGAACTGTTAGCGCAGCGAATTGCTGACAAAGACACCATGGACAAAGCCTTTATTGTCGGTTTGTTCTCTATGCTCGATAGTTTGTTTGATCGTCCCCTAGAAGCGCTCATTGAGATGCTGCCACTAGAGCAATCTGTGGTGGATGCTATCTTGAAACATCAAGGTTTGTTGGGTGAGCTGCTAGATTTGGCTGAATCCTATAGTCATGGCGATTGGGACGTGGTGACCATGTATGACGAAAAGCTAGGGATCAATAAAGAAGCGGCTGCGCAGTGCTATATGGACGCCGCGCGCTGGAGCTCACAGTGTATCCATGCCGATGTGCTGACCAAATAGCTGTATACATCCCTGCATCATTAAAAAAGCGCTGATTTCAGCGCTTTTTTACTACTCTAATCATCGCGTTTTATGTCTTCACGCGACTCATTTTCAGTTAAGTGGCGAATAATTTTTGCGGGAGAGCCGGCCACTAGGGTATCGGGTGGCACATCCTTGGTCACAGTGGCGTTGGCTGCAACGACAGAGCGCGCACCGATGGTGACGCCTTGGCAGATCACCGCTTGGCCACCTATCCACACATCATCTTCAATAATGATGGGCTTACAAATCGTGACCCAATTTCGACGCTGACGATAATCCAGCGGATGACTCGGTGTGTAGAGCTGGGCATTGGGACCAATGAGTACATTATTGCCGATATGGATTTCTGCATTATCCAGCATGGTCACCCCCATATTGAGAAAGGTGGATTGACCAATGGATACCGTTTTACCAAATTCACAGTAAAAAGGTGGCGTGACGTAGCTCGCTTCACCAAATTGATCAAATAGCGCACGACAGAGCATGCCACCATCTGCATGAGGGTTGTGATTGAGCTGAGCCATCAGCTCACGCGCTTGCTGGCTGACAGCTAAGACTTCAGGCGCTTTGGGATCGTAACTGTGTCCCGCCCGCATTTTGTCGAATTCGTTCATTGATAACCTTATGATTGGTATTTTTAGTATCAAGCAAGTAGAGAATGAGGTTATCAGTAATTATTCAGTTTTGTATTTTTTTCGTGTGATAATTGTTCTATCTATCAAAAGTATTTCTACAGAGGGGATGGGAACTATGGTAGAACATTGTGATATCGCTCAGATAAATTGTGCTCTCGCGCATCGATAGCACGAACCGAATCTTGTATCCTATAGATCTTTCTTATGGAGGGGGTATGAACAATCATTTAACAAATCAAAAACAATCATATTGCATGGTGATTAGTTAGTAATGACATCTTGGCATCTTGATTATTGTAAGCAAGGGGAGCAGAAGCGAGCTGTTCTAAATCTTGAGCGTCAAGGGGGGCGTTGTTTTTATCCCCAAATTAAGGTTGAAAAAATCAGCAAAGGACGCTGCATTCAACGACTAGAACCTCTTTTCCCGTGTTACCTCTTTGTATTGTTTGATCCGAATAAAATTGCTTACACCTCGATACGCTCTACTCGCGGTGTCGTTGATTTTGTGCGGCAAGGTCAAAATGCCTGATTTACTGATGACTGAGCTTCGTGCAAAACAGCTCGATGGATACATTGTTCCAGTCGCATCATATGGGGAAAAATACAAATTTGTTCAGGCCCTTTCAGTGGCTGTTATGTGATTTATAAAGAAAAAGATGGTGAGCGTCGCTCTATCATACTGATGGAGATTTTAGATAGAAAAATTGAATTTTCCATAGAAAATCAAGAGCTGTTTTCATGAGCTAGTCATTTGGTATTTGTGTAAATTAAATTTCGGAGGCTGCGGCATTGGGCATACGCCCTAAGGGCGGTAGCATGTTTAAAAGGTATGTAAGTGTAAATGAAAATTTTAGTAACAGGTGGGGCTGGCTTTATTGGTTCAGCGGTCGTGAGGCATATTATTCATCGAACAACAGATACTGTAGTGAATGTAGATAAGCTTACTTATGCCGGAAATCTCGAGTCTCTGCTAACGGTTTCTGATAATCCGCGCTATGCATTTGAGCAAGTTGATGTCTGTGATGGTGAAGAGTTAAAACGTGTATTTGAGATACATCAGCCGAATGTAGTAATGCACTTAGCTGCAGAGTCACATGTTGACCGTTCGATTGATGGTCCTGCTGCGTTTATCGAAACTAATATAGTAGGTACTTATAATTTACTTGAAGTAGCGCGACAATATTGGCATTCGCTGGAAGGTGATAAAAAGGCCGATTTTCGTTTTCATCATATCTCTACAGATGAGGTGTACGGTGACCTTAAAGATACGACTGATTTGTTCACAGAGAAAACGTCGTACGAACCATCAAGCCCTTATTCTGCATCAAAAGCATCAAGTGATCACCTGGTTCGAGCTTGGCACCGTACCTACGGTTTGCCAACAGTCGTGACTAACTGTTCGAATAACTACGGTCCTTATCATTTCCCTGAAAAGCTGATTCCGCTGATGATTTTGAATGCTTTGGATGGCAAAGCATTACCTGTATACGGCGATGGCATGCAAATCAGAGATTGGCTGTTTGTGGAAGACCATGCTCGTGCTCTTTACAAAGTAGCGACCGAAGGTGTAATTGGTGAGACCTATAACATCGGTGGTCACAATGAAAAGGCGAATGTTGAAGTGGTGAAAACTATTTGTGCGCTGCTCGAAGAGCTAGCACCAAACAAGCCAAAGGGCATAGTGCGCTATCAAGATCTCATTACCTACGTAAAAGACAGGCCGGGGCACGATGTCCGTTATGCGATTGATGCATCAAAAATTGAGTGTGAGCTTGGGTGGAAGCCCGAAGAAACTTTTGAATCGGGTATTCGTAAGACAGTTCAGTGGTATTTGGATAATAAAGATTGGTGGTCTCGAGTTTTGGATGGCTCCTATAGCCGCGAGCGTCTAGGTCAAAATTAATTGTAGGTTGTAAGTACATCTACATTGTGGAGGCATTGAAAATGAAAGGTATTATTTTAGCTGGAGGCTCTGGCTCCCGTCTTTACCCCATCACTCGCGGTATATCTAAGCAGCTTCTTCCTATTTATGATAAACCAATGATTTATTATCCCTTGTCTACTCTAATGCTTGCTGGCATTCGGGATATTTTGATTATCACAACACCAGAAGATAGCGAGAGTTTTAAGCGTTTGCTAGGAGATGGGCACGACATTGGGATTCATCTGGAGTATGCAGTTCAGCCAAGTCCAGATGGTCTGGCACAAGCATTTATTATTGGTGAAAGTTTTATTGGTGACGACAGTGTGTGCTTGGTGTTGGGCGATAACATTTTTTATGGGCAGTCATTTAGCGACACTTTAAAGAAAGCCGCTTCACAACGAGAGGGGGCCACGGTATTTGGTTATCAAGTAAAAGATCCTGAGCGTTTTGGCGTTGTCGAGTTCGATGAAAATATGAGAGCAATTTCATTGGAAGAGAAGCCTGAGCATCCTAAGTCAAACTATGCCGTCACTGGGCTCTATTTTTATGATAATCGTGTCGTAAATTTGGCTAAAAAAATAAAGCCATCAGCACGTGGTGAACTAGAAATAACAACCCTGAATGAAATGTATTTGAAGGATGGGTCATTGAATGTAGAGCTTTTGGGTCGTGGTTTTGCATGGTTAGATACTGGAACGCACGAAAGTTTGCATGAAGCATCATCGTTTGTGCAAACATTGCAAAATATTCAAGGTTTGAAAATTGCCTGTTTAGAAGAGATTGCATGGCGAAATGATTGGTTAAAAGATGAACAGATTGTTTGTATTGCAAAATCTATGGATAAAAATGGATATGGTAAATATTTGCTGTCTTTAGTAAGGGAAAAAAATGAAACTAATTAATATTATTGAGTTTGAATCTTTTAATGATGAAAGAGGGCGTTTAGTTTCATTAGAATCACAGAAAAATATCCCATTTGAAATTCGTAGAGTATATTATCTCTTCGAAAATAGTGGACTTTTTCCAAGAGGAATGCATGCTCATAAGAAATTAAAGCAAATTGTAATTGCATTAAAAGGATCATGTCGCTTTGTTTTAGATGATGGTTCAGTTAGAGAGGAATTAATTCTTGATGACCCAACTAAAGGATTGCTAATTGATTCATTTATATGGCGAGAGATGCATGATTTTAGTAATGATTGCGTATTGTGTGTTATTGCAAGCGAGTATTTTTCTGAGGATGATTACATAAGAAATTACGAGGAGTTTTTAGCATGCAGGAATTAAAATCAAAAACAATTCAACTAAGGTTGGTTGAAGTAGATGATGCTTCTTTTATTTATACTTTGAGATGTGATAGTCGTTACAATAAGTTTTTATCTTATGTTAATGGCGGTGTATCTGAGCAAGAGGAGTGGATTAAGCGCTATAAAGAGAGTGAGGGTCGTGGCGAACAGTTCTATTTCATAATTGAAACTCCTGATTTAAAACCATGTGGAACTGTTAGAGTATATGATTTTAATGATAAATCGTTTTGCTGGGGTAGTTGGATATTAAATGAAAATAAAACTAAAACAGCTGCTTTAGAAGCCGCGCTTCTTGTTTATCAGTTTGGTTTTGATTGTTTAGGTTTTGTAGAATCACATTTTGATGTAAGAAAAGATAACGAGAAAGTAATTCGATTTCACGAAAAATTTGGCGCAAAAAAAATAGCTGAAGACTCTGAAAATTATTATTTTTCTATTTCTAAAGAACAGTTGTCAATAGTTCGTAAGAAATATAATCGCATTATTGGTGTAAAATGAAAATAGTTGATTTCTTAAATTTAAAAAAAATTAATGAAATATATTCAAGTGAGTTGAAAGATGCGGTTGGTCGTGTGATTGACTCTGGTTGGTATATCTGTGGTAAGGAGCTAAAAAAATTTGAAAAAGAATTCTCGGATTATTGTGGTGTAAAGTATGGTATAGGTGTTGCAAATGGTCTAGATGCTTTAACATTAGTCCTTCGCGCATGGAAAGAAATGGGTTTAATATCAAGTGGTGATGAAGTTATAGTACAAGCAAACACCTATATAGCATCAATATTAGCGATTACATCAAATAATTTGATTCCAGTTTTTGTTGAGCCGGATCCAGATACATTCAATTTATCAGCGGAAACAATAGCCACTTACATCACAAGTCGAACAAAAGTTATTTTACCTGTCCATCTATATGGGCATATTTCTAATATGCCTTCAATTATGGAGGTGGCCAAAAAATATAATTTGTTAGTTTTAGAGGATTGCGCTCAAGCGCACGGGGCTGAAATTAATAATGTCAAAGCAGGTTGCTGGGGGGATGCTGCAGCATTTAGCTTCTATCCAGGGAAAAATCTTGGAGCACTTGGCGATGCAGGTATGGTAATTACTAATGATAATGGCTTGTCCAACATAATTAGATCTCTGGGTAATTATGGTTCACATGCTAAATATAAAAATGATTATCTAGGTATAAATAGTCGTCTAGATGAGATTCAAGCTGCCATGCTATCTGTTAAATTGAAATATTTACCACGTGAAATATCACGTCGTCAGCATATTGCATATCGTTATGGGTGCGAGATAAATAATAACTTGATTAAATTGCCATTAAATAACAATGTTAAGGAACACGTTTGGCATTTATATGTAATTAAAACAGACTATAGAGATCTATTGATTAAGCATTTAAATTATTGTGGGGTTTCAACGTTAGTTCATTATCCAATCCCACCACACAAACAAAAAGCATACGAAGTATTTAATGATAAAAACCTTCCAGTGACTGAATTATTACATGAAACAGTTTTAAGTTTGCCTATTAGTCCAGTAATGACTGATAAGGAAATCGAACATGTAATAGCCTCAGTGAACTCATTTACTAAGTGAATTTATGGCTAGAATATTATTGTGTTTTTCATCGCATTTATTCATCGATAATCACTTCAGGTTGGTCTGTTATTATGAGGGGCTGATTAAAGAATTGATTGAAAATGGTAATGACGTAATGGTGTATAATGGTGCGGAATTTCTTATGAAATCTTGGAATTCTGAAAACATTGAGTCATCATATATTGATAAAAATGAATTGAAAGATAGGATATTTGAATTTAATCCAAATCTTGTCATTTCATTTAATAATGTTAAGCCATCATTTTTGGATTCTCTTGTTGAATGTCCGATAGTGATTTGGGAAGCTGATTCATTTACATATTTCAATGATAAAGATGGGATAAAATACAATCCCAATCGTTATTCTTATTTTTGTTTGTCAAGTAATACAAGAGAACAGTTGATATCAACAGGTGTGGCTGATTCAAATATATATATGATTAACTCTGGAACAGCGGTCCAAGCAAAAAAATTAGATTATGAATATAATATAAGCTTTATTGGTAGCAACTTTAGAGGTCCGTCAGGTCTAAAATCATTATTGCTTTCTGATGATTCTGATAAAGTAAGATCGGCAATAAAAAAAATAGCTAATGATTTTTACTTAGATAGTGAATCATATTTAATTGGGCAGGGTTTGGAGAGCATTCTTGAATATATAAAGCCAAGTGAGTTTGGGATGATTAAAAGTGCTCAAAATAGAATTTTAACTCTAAATCTGATGGAGGATTTAGGGTTGTCTTTATTTGGTGGTAAAGATTGGCTTGATGTGTCTGATTTTACACCATACCTGGCTCTTTCGTATAAGAGAAAAGATGTTTATAGCCTTGCGCATAATCAGGGTATTTATAATAAAAGTAAAGTTTGTCTAAGTATATCGCACGCGCAAGCTATTGACGGATTTCCTTGGCGAATAATGGATATAATGGCATCCAATGGGTGCTTGTTATCAAGCTACAATCCTGGATTAGTAAATTTCACGAAAGGGTATGTTGATATCCCTATGTATAAATCACCAGCTGAGGCATATAACTTAGCAAAAAAATTAATAGCTGATGTTGAATATCGTAATGATATTATAGTGGGTTCGCAAAAATGCATAGAAGATAAAGGTCGCTGGAGTCATCGTTTTTTAGAAATTGAATCCGCCATCGGTATTGATTTGATTAATGTTGGGTCTGGTAGTCTGAATATATTATCTCGCGAAGATTTCCTGAGTAGAGGTACGGTTATTTTTAACCAATCTATTATGTTATTGGCGTCAGCTGTGCCAAGACGATTTTGGAGTTCGATTTACAAAATGATGATGTTAATTGGAGTGAATGTAGATTATCATATGATAAAAAATATGATGGAAAAAAAATAAGATGTTCAACCTGTTTTTTGTTTTTGTAAAAAGGCATGGGGTTCAATTTAAATTGAGAATACTGTTTGTGCTATTTTCTGCCGTTATTTCTGCCTCACTAGAGGTTGTGGGGATAGCATTGCTGTATCCTTTAATTGCAGTAGCCATGAATCCGAGTTTTGTGGTTCAGAATGAATATGTATCTATAGTTTATAATTTCTTTGGATTTTCTGAGCCACGTCATTTTGTTGTGCTGATCGCAATATGTGTTGGGATGTCATTTATAGCAAAAAATATGTATATGTTGTTACAGCAAAAATTTCAATTTGATATGGTAAGAGACTGGCGGATTGATATTTGTAATCGGTTAATGGAGGAGTATGTTAATGCTCCGTTGACTTATCATTTGTCCAAGAGTTCAGCAAGCATAATCAATAACCTTACTGCGGTAGTTAGTCGTGTTGTTAACTCCTATTTGATACAGTGTATAATGTTCGTATCAAATTCTATTGTATGTGTGTCTCTCTTAATTATTTTAATGATCAAGTACTCGGTTATTTCTCTAGTGTCGGGCGGGGTGGTTGGTATTTTGCTGTGGTCACAGATGAGGGTTATTAGGCGTGTAGCAAAAGATGTTAATGACAAGTATGTGATTGCGAGTCAAGAAAACATATCAATCCTTAGTTCATCTTTGGCTGGAATAAAAGATACTAAGCTAACAGGTAAAGAATCAGTTTTTTTAAAAAAATATCATAATTCAAATTACAAAGTTAGTGAAATTGATAAAACAAATATGCTTATTCAATATATACCTGTATATTTGAGTGAGGCAATTTTGATGTTTGGAATAGTTATTTTTATAAGTTATATTTTACTAACATCGCCTAATCCAGCTGATGGTATAGTTAGCATTACACTATTATCTGCAATAGCAATTCGATTAGCACCAATGTTAAATCGATTGCTCTATTGTTATTCGCAAATAAAATCATCCAGTAATGCAGTAGAAACAATAATTAATGAGTTTAATTCGTTGAATGGGGTAAATGATAGTGCGAAAAACAGACTGGAATTCGGAAGGGAAATTAAAATGGCAAATGTCTGTTTTTCTTACAAAGGAAAAAAAAATGTAGGCATTAACAATGTTAATATCACAATCAACCAAGGCGAATTTGTTGGTATTGTTGGTGCCTCTGGCGCTGGTAAAACGACTTTTGCAGATTTGCTAGCGGGTCTATTACCTATCGAGTCTGGTAAAATTTATGTTGACGGTATAGAAGTCAATTATACTGATTATAAAGGTATTAGAAATAATGTGAGTTATGTAAGTCAATCGCCATTCATTTTGACCGGTAGTATTCGAGAGAATGTAGCATTTGGTGCTGCAAGTGAAGATATTGATGATAAAGAAGTTATTAATGTATTAGAAATGGCTGGCCTTTATGATCTTGTTTGTGAACGTGGGTTAAATTATCATCTGGGTGAGAATGGAAAAAATGTATCTGGTGGACAACGGCAGAGAATAATAATAGCTCGTGCTTTGTATTTAAATAGAGAAATAATATTATTTGATGAGGCTACTTCGGCACTTGATACTAAAACCGAATTTGACATTACTAATGTTATTGCAGGGTTAAAAGGTCAACGCACTATTGTCATGGTTGCGCATAGATTATCTACTCTAGCTAAAGCAGATAAATTAATCGTTTTTGATAATGGCACAATAACGGGTGTCGGTAGTTTTGATGAGTTAATTAATGAAAATCAGAAATTTAAGACGTTGGTAGAACTATCAAGATGCTCGATAAAATAATAACTGAAATACCTAAGGTTGCTGTTATTGTTGGTTGTTATAATCATAGGGATTACATTATAGAATGTATACAATCTATTCTAGAACAAAATTACTCTAATTTGGTTGTGTATGTGTCCGATGATTGTTCAACGGATGACTCATTTGATGTCTTATCTGATTTTGTTTTAAACCACAAAATCATAAATGTATATCTGAATCGCAATGCAAATAATCTAGGAGTGGCTGATAATTACAACTTGCTTATTGATAAAGCACTTCAGGATAATGATGTTGCATATGTTGTTCCATTTGCTGGTGATGATATCATGTGTCGTAATAAAATTAAGCGACAAGTGGATTCATTATCAAGTAAACCAGAAGTATTAGTTTCTTATTCCAATATGGAATGGTTTGATAGTAAGACCAGAAAAAAAATAATCAATCATTTTAATTTTTTTTTCCGCGCGTCAACGCAAGTTGGTGAAATTATTTCAGAATCATTAATACCAACACCTACATTATGTATACGCCGTTCTGGAGTCGAAAAAATTAAGTATGATAATAGATTGAAGTATATCAATGATTATCTGTTTACAGTTGAATTGGTATTGTCAGGTGGAGTCGTATACATACCTGAAGTTTTAGTGTTATATAGAAAGCATGGAACAAGTATTACTGATTTGAATACATTTGCTGATGAGCGTGTGTTAGCTGCGACAATTGTTTCGTCAAAATATGGTTATAAAAAATTCACGGATGAATTTGCGTCAACAGCACTTTATGATGATTTATTATCACATATGAATAATGGTGACGTTAGAAGTAGTTTACTTGCATTTAAAAAGGTGGGATTCAAATTTTTTTCATCTCGTAAATGGTTTTTTAGGCTATTGAAGTTTTTTTACATTGTACTTAATCGAAAGAGTCGGATTTAGGGAGTAAAACATGCATATAAGAAAAATATTAAGCAAAGTGAAAAGAAAACTTCTTCGAGCTGAACATCAGCGTTTTAATGAGACGGATGCAAAGATTGAAAACCTTGAGTGTTTGATTGCAGTGATCCAAAAAGAAAATTTAAGAGTTGTTGATGAGCTTAGAAGAAACAACATTAGATACTTCTCAAAGAAAATATCCGTAATATATGTTTTCCAACAAGTTTCGTTGTGGAATAGTTTTAAAAGTGTCTATGAAGTAATGTTGGCGGATGATTGCTTTGATGTAAAACTATTAGTTAGTCCGTTTTATCATGATGAAGATATTGTAGATAATGTTGCAGCAACATCTTTTTTAGATACTAATAATATACCATATAATAAGTTTTGTGAAAAAGAATTAGATATTATTTATTCTGCAGATGTTGTTTTTTACCAGACACCTTATGATTCAACTTTACCAAAGAATATCTATCCGTCTCTAGTTGCTAGGTCTGGGGCTAGAATTGCCTATATCCCATACGGACTAGATAGTGGCGGTGGCAACGATAATTTGCGTTGGCAATATGATTTAGACTGTCATAATTTAGCTACATGGATTTTTGTGCGTAGCGAATTACACAAATCATGTTATAACAAATACTGTAGTAAAGGTAACGATCACGTTTATGTTACTGGACACCCGAAATTTGATCAATTGGACTGTCGGGGTGTAACACGTGAAAACATTCTGAATAGAGATATTAAGACCGTTTTATGGACTCCGCATTTTTCAATTGAAGATGGAGGGTGGTCAACTTTTCATATATTTTATGAGAAAATAATTGAACTGGCCGAGGAATTTTGTTTTAAACTTGTTATCCGTCCGCATCCATTATTTTATACGCGTATCAATATGATGGGAGGTAAGGTCAAGGATAAATTTGATTTTGTTTTGAACAAAATTAAACAGCTTGATAATGTGACTCTCTCAGAACCTGATGATTCATATGTGGAATTATTCCATGAATCAGATTTATTATTAGCGGATGCGGGGTCTTTTCTTTTGGAATATCTCCCATTAGGAAAGCCTATTATATATTTAAACAATTTGCTAGGACCTGGACTAAATGACTCTGTTAATTTTTTGGATTCATTGTATGTGGTGTCTGATGGTGTGGAATTAGAGTCGTGTGTCACAAATTTATTAAATGGTAATGATAGTAAATTAGAGATTAGATTTAAACGGATTCATGAAGAGCTCTATTTGCCAACAAACGGTACAGGTGTCGAAATATCTCGAATTATTAAGTCGTTTTATAAATTAGATTAACTTAAGGATGTAAACTAAATTCTAATAAGGGTATTTATGAGCAAATCTAGGATTTACGGGCATAAGCTTGATATTGATTTATTGCATACGCATGATTTTTTTGAGTGTAGAGCCAAAAATAGATCAGATAACTTATTAAATATTACTATGTATCAAGATAAAACACCTGAGCTTGCAATAATCAGGGATGCATATGAAAAAGAATTAGTATTACCTTTGCTGAAACTCTCTGAAACATCAAGATATCTTGATGTGGGCTGTGGTGTTGGGCGATGGTGCAAGCTCCTAGTTGATAATGGTGGGGAATATCACGGCGTAGATTTTTCTCAGTCTTTGATAAATATTGCTCGTGATGAATTCAAAGGTCGCTCTAATGTAAGATTTAGTGTCATGGCTGCAGAACATATAACATTAGATTCTATTGATGAGCGAGATAAATTCTCACACCTAATTATTTCAGGCGTGTTTTTATATTTAAATGACTCATCTTTAGAGTTGTTTCTTTCCAGGGTTAACGATTGTTTATATGAAAATGGTTCGTTGATTTATATAAGAGAGCCAATGGCTTTATTGGAGCGATTAACCTTGAATGATTATTGGTCAGACGAACTACAGGCAAAATATAGCGCAATATATCGTACAGTTGATGAAATAAAAGGTTTTCTTTCGCCCCTTATTAGTTCTGGTTTTAAGATTCACAAGGATGAATGGCTGTATCCACTTGAACTGAACAATAGGAAGGATACATCTCAGCGTTATATTATTTTGGAAAGAGTATGAATGATATTTTTTGCTTTGATTTGGATGGCACTATTACAACAACAGAGCTGCTTCCCCTGATTGCAACTGAAGTTGATTTGATGCATGAATTTAATGTTTTGACAAGACTAACTATGGATGGTGTTATCCCTTTCGAGGATTCAATGAGATTACGCTGTGCTATTTTACGTAGTATTCCTATCACTACAGTACAGAAAATTGTTGCAAGCGTTCCATTATTTGATGGTGTGGTTGAATTTATTAAATCTCGTCCGGATGTATGTTATATTGTCACAGGGAATTTGGATGTCTGGGTTAGGTTGATACATGAGAAAATTGGGTGTGGACTTTATTCATCAATTGCTTTAGCGAACGATAATGTATTAGCAAGTGTTGAATATATTATGCATAAAAGTGATCCAATTAATGATTTGAGATGTAAATATCCTAACTCTAGGATTATATCCATTGGCGATGGATATAATGATATCCCAATGTTTGAATCGTCAGATGTAAATATTTCATGTGGCTTAGTACATGAGCCACATGCGAGTTTGATTAATGTTTCAGATTATATTGTATATGATGAGAGGGCGCTATGTCGAGTATTGAACATGTTGTGATTGCCGCTGCTGGCTTAGGCTCTAGGCTTGGACTTGGAAAGCCAAAATGTTTGTTAGAGATTGGAGGTAAACCCTTAATATCATATTTATTAAAATTGGTTGAGAGTATCAAAGACGTACGTATCGTTGTAGGTTTTGAAGAGCATTTAGTTATACCTCTTGTCAAGTCAATTAGGTCGGATGCAATTATTGTAAGAAATCCTGCGTATAGAACTACATCCACTCTAACAAGTTATTATCTGGGTTCTTTTGGGATAAAAGGTAAGTGCTTATATGTAGATGCGGACATTATCTTTTGTCCTGAATCATTTGCTGAATTTATTGATAATTGTAATAAATCTGACAGATCAATAATTGGTGTTACAAAGGCTAAGACTGATGATGCAGTATATGTTAAAACGGATTTGCATATGAATGTATTGGGCTTTAATCGAAAGAGTGCAACTAATTATGAGTGGGCAAATATCTGTCACATTGATACTTCATACCTCGTTATGGAGGGCGAATCCGTTTATAAACAAATTCAAAAATTCCCATTGATTGCATATCCTATAGTTAGCTATGAAGTAGACAATGTGAATGATTATAATATGGCAATAGAGTCTAAAATTTATAATCACAAATTATATCAGGACATATAAATCTAATCTTAAAATGTCAGACGGTAATTCAATTTTTCCTTCAGAGAAAAAAATTTTATTGACGGGCGCAACTGGTTTTGTTGGTCGACATTTTGTACAAAGGTACCCAGTCTCTCGGTGCGTTGTTCGCACCAGAGAGCAAAGTCCATGTTTGGATAATTTTCAAATCAATAGTTTAAGTGGTTTGACAATTTGGGATGGTGCCTTTAATGGTATTGATACTGTCATTCATTTGGCTGGTCTTGCTCATGCATCCACATATACCCAAGAAGACTATCAAAGAGTAAATGTGGATGGAACGCTCGCATTAGCACAGCAAGCTGCGAAAGCAGGTGTTCAGCGGTTTGTGTTTGTGAGTTCAATTGGTGTTAATGGTCAACGCACAGACTTAACGGCATTCTCTATAAATTCAAAACCCTCCCCACATAATCAGTATGCTCAGTCAAAGTATGATGCTGAATTAAAATTGGTTGAGCTTGGTATGCATGCTGGAATTGAAATAGTGATCGTTCGTCCTACCTTGGTCTATGGTCCCTGTGCACCAGGTAATTTTGGTTTGCTAGCAAAATTGGTGAGCAAGTTACCGATCTTACCGTTTGGTCGTGTTTGTAATCGTCGCCACTTTATCTCAGTACAAAATCTATGCCATTTATTGATGACTTGCGCGTGCGCACCAAAAGCTGCAGGGCAGATATTTTTGGCATCTGAGGGTGAGGCTGTTTCAACTCGTGAGTTTACAAATGCGATCGCTCGCGGCTTGGGTAAGCGCGTATGGCAAATACCAATACCACTCAGCATAATGAAATTCGGAGCAAAATTGATAGGAAAGCCGGCATTGGCTGAGCAGCTATTGGGTAATTTAGAAGTCGATTCTTCAAATTTATATGATGTATTAAGATGGCGAGCGCCGTATACGATGGCACAGGCGATGTCGTTTTTATCTGAGCAACCAGAGGTTTCCGATGTTTCGCATGATTGATTTTTTCGCCGCACTATTCGGCCTTTTATTTTTATGGCCAGTAATGCTGATTGTGGTTGTCATTGGCTTATTCGATACGGGGTCACCTGTATTTGTGCAAACACGTGTCGGCAAAAACCAAAAGCCCTTTCGTTTAGTGAAATTTAGAACCATGCAAAAGGATACTGAGTCTGTTGCCAGTCATTTATCAAGCAGCACGTCGATTACTAAACTGGGCTCTTTTCTGCGTAAAACGAAGTTAGATGAGTTGCCTCAATTGATTAATGTGCTCAAAGGTGAGATGAGTTTGGTGGGGCCAAGACCCAACCTTTTCAACCAAGAAGAATTGATAGAGGCTCGTCAAGCGCAAGGTATCTATGATGTTTTACCGGGTATTACAGGATTGGCACAGGTACAAAATATTGATATGTCCACGCCTGAGCTTTTGGCTAATACTGATAGACAGATGATTGAAACCATGACGTTGAAAAACTACTTTCACTATATCTTGATGACAGTTATTGGTAGTGGTCGTGGTGACGCAGTAAAAAAATAATGTTGACCATGCTGGACAAAAAGCGCTCATTGAGCGCTTTTTGTCTTTATGATGCTAATGCTGGCAAAGACGCTCAGCATTCACTTGAAGTACACCGCCATGTTCGACGATTTTTTTCCGCTTTTTCAGAAAAGTCAGTAACTCTTCGATCGTGATATTTTGTTGGCTGCAGGTATGAAAGCGTAGTGTGTCACCGTACTGCGCCATAAAGTGCGCGATGAGCGCAGATTCTGTGGGTTGGTGCTCGGCGACATAATGGATTAAGTCATGGCCGTGAATGGAGTCAGTTGTGGTTGTCATAAGAGCGCTCAGATAATAGTTGTATTTAAAATGCACTTTATTGATTTTATCTCATGGGTGCAAGCTACATCAGGTTTTGTACTTTCCTGTGTAACAAAAAACCGCCCTTGTGGCGGTTTTATTTATTCGGCGAGAAAGGCTTACTCGATGTTTTGAATTTGCTCGCGCATTTGCTCAATCAGAACCTTCAGTTCCACTGCAGAGGCTGTCACTTCAGTGTTGATTGATTTTGAAGCCAGCGTGTTTGATTCACGGTTGAATTCTTGCATCATAAAATCAAGGCGACGGCCACAGGCACCGCCTTTTTTCAAGGTGGCGTAGGTTTCTTTGACATGTGAGTCGAGGCGATCGAGCTCTTCTGCTACATCCATTTTTTGCGCGAGCAAAATGAGCTCTTGCTCAACGCGCGTGGCGTCTAAATCGATTTTGGCTTCTTCAAAGCGAGCCAAAATACGTTCGCGCTGCCAGTTCACGACGGTTGGCATATGCGCGCGGACTTTAGCTGCTTCCACTTGAATCGCATCAAGACGCTGCTCAATCAATGCTTTCATATTGTCGCCTTCACGGCCACGAGCGGCGATAAACTCTTTGAGCGCTTCATCAAAGCCAGCCAGTAGGGTTTGGTTAATGCTATCTAAATCTTGCTCTGGCGTTTCCATGACACCCGGCCATTGCATCACCTGGAATGGATTAATACGGCTGGTTTCGCCAGTGAGTTCCATGACCTCATTGGCGGCATGGATCACTTGCGCGGCGAGATCTTTGTTGATGCTTAGCTCGCCTTTCGCCGCATTGTTGGCTTCAAAGCGTAACATGCATTCGACTTTACCGCGCGCCAGGCCTTTGCGAAAACGCTCGCGAAGCACGGGCTCTAGACTGCGAAATTGCTCTGGTAGGCGGAAGTAGGTTTCAAGGTAGCGTTGGTTAACGCTGCGAATTTCCCATACGGCGGTGCCCCAATCCGCTTTAATTTCTTGGCGGGCATAGGCGGTCATGCTGTAAATCATCAGATGCTCTCTATCTATTTGAATTATGATTGGCGCATCAGTATCTATCACTTCAGTTTCTGATGCGGTAACGGCTTGATTATAAGAGTGCAATGACAGAAATGATAGGCTGAGCAAAAGTAGATAATTTAGAGTGCGTTGAACGCACTTTACGGCTAGAATTCGCGCCGTTTTTGTCTATGTAGTAAACGATATGAAATCAGTTTTGCGTTTTTTCAGTGCAATCTTTGCCACGCTTTCCTTGGCTGGTTGTGTCACCTTTCCAACGCCAGAATCAGAAAAAGTCAAAGTGTATTGGGATCATAGTCAGGCCATCGCCGGCTGTGAAAACTTAGGGATGGTGATCGGCTCTGAAGGTCACTTCTATGATTATTGGTTGCATGCAGACCGCGATATGGTGTGGGGCGCGGTCAATGAAATGCGCATTAAGGTTGCCGAAAAGGGGGGCGATACCCTCTATCTTTACCAACCCTTTGGCTTTTTAAGTTCAGTCACCCTGATGGGCGGCGCGTATCGTTGCCATAGCAGCGCTGAAGTTGCGGTTCTTTAAGCTGAATATTGCATGAGAAGGTGTATGAAAACACACCTTTTTTCGTGCGCCTTTTTCGTGCTTTAGCACCGAGATGTGACTATAATCGCCAGTTAATTTGAGCCAGTGAAAGAGACATGACCATGCGTCCTAATGAAAGAGATCCGCAGCACGTTCGCCCGATTCGCTTTACCCGCGACTTTACTGCCTATGCAGAAGGCTCTGTGTTGGTTGAGTTTGGTAATACTAAGGTGATTTGTACCGCTTCAATTGAAGAGGGTGTGCCTCGTTTTCTTCGTGGTCAAGGTCAAGGCTGGATCACCGCCGAATATGGCATGTTGCCACGTGCAACCCATACCCGTAACCGACGTGAAGCGGCCAATGGCAAGCAGGGCGGTCGTACCATGGAGATTCAACGTCTGATTGCGCGTAGTCTTCGCGCTGCGGTCGATCTGACAAAATTGGGCGATTACACCATCACTGTTGACTGTGATGTGATTCAAGCCGATGGCGGTACGCGTACGGCGTCTATTTCAGGTGCTTGTGTGGCACTGGCAGATGCCCTCAATAAATTGGTGGCTGAAGGCAAACTGGCTGAAAACCCAATGACCATGATGATTGCCGCCGTTTCTGTGGGTATTGTGGATGGTGAAGCGCGCTGTGATTTGGAATATGTAGAAGACTCGGCAGCTGAAACGGACATGAATGTGGTGATGACTGAAGATGGCCGCATGATTGAAGTGCAAGGCACCGCAGAAGGTCAGCCATTTACGCATGAAGAGCTGCTGACATTATTGTCGCTGGCCAAGGGTGGCATTGAGGCCATTGTGACCGCGCAGAAAGCGGCATTGACTAATTGATTGAATTGAGCGGCTTTTGAGTCGCTCTTTTTTTAACAAAAAACCATTGAATACTGAAAGTTGTAAAGGAGTGAGTATGAAAGGCTATCAGCGCCAGTTTATTGAATTTGCCCTGGAGAAGCAGGTGCTTAAGTTTGGTGAGTTCACCTTAAAATCTGGTCGTCAGAGCCCATACTTCTTTAATGCGGGTTTGTTTAACACTGGCCGTGATTTGGCAAAATTGGGGCGCTTTTACGCGGCAGCCTTAGCTGACTCTGGTGTGGATTACGATTTGGTTTTTGGTCCAGCATATAAGGGCATTCCAATTGCCACCACCACGGTCGTTGCGCTTGCTGAGCATCATGACACCGATGTGCCATATTGCTTTAACCGCAAAGAAGCCAAAGATCATGGCGAAGGTGGTAACTTGGTGGGCAGTGAGCTAAAAGGCCGTGTGATGCTGGTGGATGATGTGATCACGGCTGGTACTGCAATTCGTGAGTCCATGGCAATTATTGCAGCCAACCAAGCGGACTTGGCGGGTGTTTTGGTGGCGATTGATCGCCAAGAAAAAGGTAAGGGTGAGCTCTCGGCGATTCAAGAAGTGGAACGCGACTTTGATTGCAAAGTGATCTCTATTGTTTCTTTGACTGATTTAATCACCTACCTTGAAGAGCAAGGCGACCAAGCTGAGCATCTTGAAGCGGTGAAAGCCTACCGCGCGCAATATGGCGTGGCATAAGTCACTGAAGCACTAAGCGGCTCAGTACCCAAAAACTGAGTACAAAAAAAGCGCCTACCTATATAGAAAGGAGAGGCGCTTTTTTATAATCGACTGATATTAAAATGTGGCGGGTTATTGCAGCTGAGCACTGAGCAATTGCCAGTAATCACTAAAGTGATCGGTAGGCGAATATTTGAAATCAGAGCGAACAAAACGGCTCAAACTACCTTCAACTTGCCCTAAAAGCTGCGCTGCTAGCACGTTATCTCCCACAGGGAACTCTTTGCCTTCACGCAGTTTACGCTCGCGAATGACTTGGCGAAGCTGCATCTCAATGCGTTCAAACAATTGGTTGATGCGAGATTGCAAACGCTCTTGTTCAAACATCAGAGCGTGACCTGTCATGATGCGGCACAAGCCTGGGTTGCGCTCAGCAAAGGCGAGCAGCAACTGAATGATCAGGCGCAGGCGGGTCAGGGTGTCTTTTTCTTCATCGATAATGCGGTTGATTCGAGTGATCAGCGCATCTTCAATAAACTCAATTAAACCTTCAAACATGCGTGCTTTGCTAGGGAAGTGGCGATAAAGCGCCGCCTCAGAGACACCCACTTGTGCTGCGAGCTTTGCAGTGGTGATGCGCTGACTGCCTTCGCGGGACTCCAGCATTTGCGCTAGGGCTTGCAGAATTTCATCGCGTCGATTTTTTTTCGTCGCTGTCATGCGTGTCTTTCCTATTCATGATTTCACAGGGCGGTTTGAAAGATTCTTGCGCCAAACTCAAGCTATTGTAGCGATTGAATTTTGATGCTCAATACTGTTTGTGAGTGAGTGTGAACTCACAGTCAATTCAGCGGTGTCAGCCAAACTGAACACCGCTGTCACAAAGCGATTATTCTATTTGACTTAGCTGCGGCCAGAGTGGCCAAAGCCGCCTTCACCGCGATCGCTTTGGGCAAAGTCATCAACAATATTAAATTGCGCTTGAACTACAGGCAGGATCACCAATTGTGCAATACGCTCGCCTGGCTCCATGGTGAATGTGGTGTCGCCGCGGTTCCATACAGAAACCATCAACTGACCTTGATAATCTGAATCAATCAAACCCACCAAGTTACCGAGCACTATGCCGTGTTTATGGCCCAACCCAGAACGCGGCAAAATGGTTGCAGCAAGGCTTGGATCGCCAATATGAATGGCTATTCCTGTTGGGATGAGATGTGTTTCGCCCGGAGCCACGGTCAGCGGTGCATCGATACAAGCACGAAGGTCTAGACCTGCAGAGCCCTCGGTGGCGTATGCTGGTAGAGGGAATTCGGTGCCGACACGTGGGTCAAGGATTTTAAGATCAATGGCTTTCATGGTATCTCGCTACAATTTCGGTGATCAGTTGTTGGGCTAATTGTTCTTTATGACAAAGGGGCAGTGCTTTGTCGCCGCCTTGCCAATAGAGGTGAAGTGCATTTTGGTCGCTGTTAAAACCTTGTTCTTTTGACGACACATCGTTGGCGCAAATGAGATCAAGATTTTTACGCTGCAGTTTGTCCTGTGCGTACTTTGCCACTTGCTCGGTTTCTGCAGCAAAGCCCACGGTAAAGGGGCGATTTTGCGAGAGCGCAGCAACAGTGGCGATAATATCTGGGTTTTTCACTAGGGTGAGGGTCAGTGTCTCCTCACCGCTTTGTTTTTTCATTTTCTGCTCGGCAATTTGCTGAGCGCGATAGTCCGCGACCGCAGCACAGCCAATGAAAATATGCTGGGTGCTGGCAGTATTCAGTGCGGCTTGTGCCATTTGCTCGGCACTTTCCACATCAATGCGTGTGACACCCGTTGGTGTGGCTAGATTGACAGGACCGCTAATCAGAGTGACTTGCGCACCAAGCGCCGCGGCAGCTTTGGCAATAGCAAAGCCCATCTTGCCGGAGCTGTGGTTACTGATAAATCGCACAGGATCCAGCGCCTCGCGAGTAGGTCCTGCGGTAATCGCAATCTTAAGGTGAGAGAGGGTCTTCTGTGTAAGGATGGCTGCAAAGAATTGTTCACAGTGATGCACTAAACCCATGGGGTCTAGCATGCGCCCCGGGCCGACATCGCCGCAGGCTTGCTCACCACTATCTGGACCCCAGATCATCGCGCCACGGGCTGCGAGGGTCGCAATATTGGCCTGTGTCGCAATATGTTGATACATCTGCTGGTTCATTGCTGGCGCCACGGCAATAGGTGCGCTGGTGGCAAGACACAGTGTCGAGAGTAGATCGTTACCCATGCCAGCGCTCATACGCGCGATTAAATCAGCGGTGGCTGGTGCAACGAGCACTAAGTCCGCCCATTTGGCCAATTCAATATGACCCATGGAGGCTTCTGCCGCTGGATCAAATAGGCTATCGCTGACTGGATGGCCGCTCACCGCTTGTAGGGTGAGTGGGGTGATAAACTCTTTGGCAGCCGCGGTCATCACAATGCGCACTTCGGCGCCGCGCTCTTTGAGCCGACGGGTGAGTTCGGCGCACTTATAGGCGGCAATACCGCCGCTGATCCCCAGCAAAATTTTACGATTCGCTAAGCTCATTGCTCTTTTGTTCCATCAATGACTGCCATAAATATCGGCACACTCTACCACAAATGGTCTTTGTCTTGACTACTTTTAGTGGAATGCAAGTGATTGCTTACCTCGCTTTTAAGCGCTATTTCAGGATGAAAAGCCATGGTTAAAATTCTTCAATTACCCAAAGACTCAAGACCGCGCGAAAAGCTGTTGCAACGCGGGCCACAAGCGCTTTCTGATGCAGAATTATTGGCGATTTTTTTGCGTGTTGGGGTGCCAGGCATGAACGCTGTGGCGCTATCGGAGTATCTACTCACTCACTTTGGTTCCTTGCAGGGACTATTGACCGCTAGTGAGTCTGAGTTTTGCCAAATCAAGGGGATGGGGCAGGCAAAATTTGTGCAGTTACAGGCTGCGATGGAGATGACCAAACGCTATTTGTACGAGTCGCTAGAGAAGGGCGATGCTCTGACCTGCGCTGAGCAATCGAAAACTTATGTTGCCAGTGTGCTGCGCGGCCGCCATCGCGAAGCCTTTTGGGTGCTTTTTTTAAATCAACAACATCAACTGATTGCCAGTGAGATGTTATTTGAAGGCACTTTAAATGCGGCTAGCGTGTATCCACGCGAAGTGGTCAAGCGCGCTTTGGATCATCATGCGGCTGCGGTGATGCTGGCACATAATCATCCTTCAGGTCATACTGACCCCAGTCGCGCCGATCATCAGCTAACAAAATTGTTAGTGGAGGCCCTTGCGTGGGTAGAAATTCGTGTTTTAGACCATTTTATTGTGGGAGAAGGCGCGGTATTGTCCTTCGCAGAGCAAGGCTGGATGCCCGCCACGCCTGAAAGGATCAAAAAAGTTTAGAAAGGATCTGCTCGGGACTTGAGCAATGGCATCGGAGTTAGTATAATGCGCGGCCTTTGATAGCCTTGGTTGTGCTGCCGACGTGGTCGGTGTCTTTAGAGTCTGCAGCCAGGGTTGATATCGAGCTGAAACGATTTGGAGAAGACAGTAATGTCACGAGTATGCCAAGTAACTGGCAAGCGTCCTACAGTGGGTAACAACCGCTCGCACGCAAATAATGCCACCAAGCGTCGTTTTCTGCCGAACCTGCAAACTCATCGTTTCTGGGTAGAAAGCGAAAAACGCTTTGTTAAACTACGTGTATCTACTAAAGGTATGCGCATCATCGATAAAAAAGGTATCGAAGTTGTTCTTAACGAACTTCGTGCCCGCGGTGAGCGAGTGTAAGGAGATAAGTCATGGCTAAAGGTATTCGCGAGAAGATCAAGCTAGTTTCATCTGCTGGCACTGGTCACTTCTACACGACTGATAAAAACAAGCGTAACATGCCTGGCAAAATGGAGATCAAAAAATACGATCCTGTTGTTCGCCAACACGTTATGTACAAAGAAGCAAAAATCAAGTAATTGATTCCGGTTTCTATAAAAGCCCAGCTCTATGCTGGGTTTTTTATTGCCTAAAATCTGCTAGGCTGAGGGCTTGCCTAAAGGAGCGGTGATGAAACATTTAACTCGGCGACAATGGAACAGCGCGTTTATTATTCTGATTGTGGTTTTTCTTGGGGTGATTCAACTGATCTATCGCCAACCCTTGGACCGCTTGTTGATGAGCGCTCAGCAAGAGCCTGAAACGACAGAACAAGATGCGCCGCTCAAATCGCCCTATTTGGATTTAATTGGCGATCCCGCCGGTGTGAAAAGCCTGACCACCAATCAGTTCCACTTGAGTATTCAAGAGGGCGATTGGGCCAGCGATGTGAAATTGACTGTCGCGCCAGCAACATTGGCAAACCGTTGGTTAAGTCTTACCGGAACTGCGGTGAATGCAGAGCAAGTACAGCAGTTGATGGAACGCGCGCCGATGCCTGCCACCTTGACGGTGAAAAAAGAGCAGGCTGATCCTGTTCGCTTAACCTATTTTGATTTTGGTAACTTCTGGCTGATGCAAACCTGTGAAGGGAAATGGCTCGCAGTTTCCGTTGCCACTGATTATCTTTTCCCCTTTCCCGTTGAAACGACAACTGAAGTCAGCAGCGATTCTTAAGGCGACGCATCGCATTGAAGGATTGCTGAACGACTGATAAGTAAGGAGCCATCATGCCTGAGTTACCAGAAGTTGAAGTGACCCGCATGGGGATTGCACCTTATCTTGAAGGGCAAACCATTCAATCCATCGAGATTCGCCAAGACAAATTACGTTGGCCGGTGGCTGCTGAGCTTTATACGCTTGCTGATGTTGAGATCACTGGGGTTCGCCGACGTGCAAAATATCTGCTGCTCGATACGGCGCAAGGTAGCATTATCATCCATCTTGGAATGTCGGGTAATTTGCGGATACTTGAGCAGCCAGCGCCTGCACAAAAACACGATCATATCGACTTGGTGCTGTGCAATGGTACGCGCTTGCGTTATAACGACCCACGCCGTTTTGGTGCTTGGTTATGGCAGCCCGCTGGGCAAATTCATTCGGTCTTTGCCAAAGTCGGCCCAGAGCCTTTAACTGATGATTTCAATGCCGATTACTTGCAGCAAAAAATTAAAGGCAAGCAGACAGCTATCAAACAACTGCTGATGGATAACGCTGTGGTGGTTGGCGTTGGTAACATCTACGCCAATGAAGCACTGTTTATGGCGGGTATTCATCCTCAGCGCGCTGGTGGACGTATTAGCGCTGCAAGAGTGAGCGCTTTAGTCGCATCAATTAAATCTGTTCTCAGCACCGCGATTGCGCAAGGTGGCACCACCTTAAAAGACTTTTTACAGGCTGATGGTAAGCCGGGCTATTTTGCACAAACATTGCAAGTTTACGGCCGTATGGGTAAGCCCTGCGTGCAATGCGGCGCACCCTTGAAAGGGGTGAAAATCGCTGGGCGAATGACCAGCTATTGCGCGCATTGCCAACGCTAGCTGACTTATTGGCTTTTCTTGTTCTCATTCTAAGCATCTTAATTAATTCATCTTTTTCATTGAATCATCGCTAAGCTGTCATTTTGGCATCATGCGATTTTCCTATTTGTAACTCTCAGAAAAGCAACGAAATAGCAAAAGATAACTAGGCTTATAGAGCGGTTGTTGAAGTGCGCTTGCGATATTGAGCGAATAGGGAGATTGATATGCGTGTAACGGTTTTTGGCGTTGGTTATGTCGGGCTGGTGCAAGCGGTGTGCTTGGCTGATAGCGGCCATGATGTCCATTGCGTTGATATTGATGCGCATAAAATTGAGCGATTGCGGCAAGGGCAAGTGACGATTTACGAGCCCGGCCTTGAAGCCTTGTTAGTCCGTAATTTACGGGATAAGCGACTGACTTTTTCTACCGACTTGGGTGCAGGGATTCGCTTTGCTCAGGTGCTATTTATCGCAGTTGGGACACCGACAGCAGAAGATGGCCAAGCGGATCTTACCTATGTACTTGCAGCGGCAAAAAATATTGGTGAGCAGCTGACTTCAGATGCCGTCGTGGTGATTAAATCGACAGTTCCTGTAGGGACGGGCGATCAAGTTCAGCAGATCATTGAGCAGCAACTAACCGCCCGTCAGCAAAGTCTCACTATTGCCGTGGTTTCTAATCCTGAGTTTTTAAAAGAGGGCTCGGCGCTTAATGACTGCGCTAAACCTGATCGCATTATTATCGGTACAGATAGCCATTATGCAGAGCAGCAGATGCGCGAGTTGTACGCTGCATTTAACCGAACGCGAGATAAAATTTTGCTGATGGATCGGCGCTCAGCCGAGCTTAGTAAGTATGCGGCTAACTGCATGCTGGCAACTAAAATCTCCTTTATGAATGAAATTGCCAACTTAGCGGAGCAATTGGGCGCGGATGTGGAGTCAGTTCGCCATGGGATTGGCTCTGATCCACGCATTGGTTATCAGTTTATATATCCGGGTTGCGGCTATGGCGGATCTTGTTTTCCCAAGGATGTGCAAGCGCTGTCACATAGCGGCGCGGCGCATCACGTACCCACCAATATTCTCAATGCAGTTCATGCGACGAACTGCGCGCAAAAGCAAAAACTGCTGCACCACCTGCAACGTCATTTTTCGACGCTGTCAGGCAAAACCATCGCAGTGTGGGGATTGGCCTTTAAGCCCAATACCGATGACATTCGTGATGCGCCAAGTATTGATCTGATTCAAGGGCTTTGTGCGCAGCAGGCGCGGGTGCAAGTGTATGACCCCAAAGCAATGGACAATACCCAGCGCTATTTTGGGCAGCAGCAAGGCATTCAATATTGTGATGATAAATATGCGACCTTGAATGGCGCCGATGCCTTGGTGATCTGTACTGAATGGAAAGAGTTTTGGGCGCCGGATTTTGAGCGCATGCTTGTTGCGCTCAAGCATCCTGTGCTGGTGGATGGACGTAATCTATATGAGCCGCAGCGCATGCAGCATCGCGGCTTTTACTATTACGCCATTGGCCGTGGTGCGAGTGTGCAGCGGCCAAAAAGAGCAGTGAAAAATTAGCAGATTAATTTTAAATGCGCGCCGCGATTTTTTTTAGCATCTCAGTGGCGATGATGGGCGAGACAAAATCGCGAATATCGCCGCCATGAATGGCCACTTCTTTGACGATGGTTGAGGAAAGGAAGTTGTATTGCTCTGCTGGCGTTAAAAAGATGCTCTCAAGCTCGGGATAGAGATGGCGATTGACGCTCGCAAGCTGAAACTCATATTCAAAATCAGTGACGGTGCGTAATCCTCGAATTAATACGGTTGCGCCGTGCGCCTTGGCCAAATCAACCAGCAGTCCAGAAAAGCCTAACACCTCAACATTTTGATGATGGGCGAGCACGCTTTGCGCAAGCTCAGTGCGTTGTTGCAAATCAAAAAAAGGCTGCTTGGTTGGATTAGCCGCTATGGCCACAATTACGCGATCAAAAAGACGAGCCGCACGCGCAATAATATCTTCATGGCCCTTAGTGAGGGGATCAAATGTACCGGGATAGATCACCGTGGTCATAACAAACTCTCGCTGATTGAACTGCCGGCATCATAGCAAATTTTGTCTCTTCTAGGCTTAGTTTTATCCTTGAATCGGGTATCATAAGGGCCAGAAATTTCAATTCAGTTGATTGCTAAGGCGCGGCCACCTATGAAAAAAGTTCTGGTTATTCGAAACGACAAAATTGGCGATTTTATGTTGGCATGGCCAGCTTTCGCGATGTTGAAACAATCGATGCCTGAGCTTGAAGTCACCGCTCTTGTGCCTGGTTATACGCAAGCACTGGCACAAGCTTGCCCATGGATTGATCACGTATTGCTCGATCCGACTAAAAACGCGGAAAAAAGTGCAATACATGCACTCAAAACAAGCATTCGCGATGCGCAGTTCGATGCGGTGATTAGCATTTTCTCCACCGGTTATAACGCCAAATTGATCTGGCGCGCGGGCATTCCATACCGCCTTGCGCCAGCAACGAAATTAGCGCAGCTGGCCTACAACAAACGAGTTGTTCAGCGTCGTTCTCGCTCGGAAAAACCTGAATTTGAATATAACCTCGATCTGATTCGTCGCTTTGTTCAAGATCAGGGGCGAACCGTTGTGGAGCCGCAGGCACCCTATTGGCAATTCACCGTGAGTGAGTTGCAAGAGCAGCGGAAAAAATTGGCGCAGATGCTGACATTAGACAGCGAGCGTCCATGGATTATGGTGCATGCAGGTACAGGCGGTTCAGCCAATAACCTATCGATGCAGCAATATGCGCAGTTGTTAGATGGTCTTTTAGAACAGCAGCCACAAGCGCAGGTGGTGATCACCGCCGGTCCAGGCGAGGAAGTGCAAGCAACAGAGCTTGCTGAGCTGATGCAATATTCTGCGGTTATCTATGCGAAAAACGATGGTTTGGTTGATTTTGGCCGCTCTTTAGCATGCGCGGCACTGTTTGTCGCGGGATCCACTGGACCTTTGCATATGGCGGCTGCATTAAATGTACCGACAGTGGGGTTTTTCCCAAGTAAGCGCTCCTCTACGCCTTTGCGTTGGCGTCCTTTAAATACAACGGAGCGCCATTTGGCATTTACGCCACCACAAGATGTTCAAGGGGCCGACCAAGCCAATATGGCTTTAATTGATATTGATAAGGTGCTCACTCAATTGGCGCATGGATTTGCTGCTGATGCATTGAAGTGATAAAATTTTTCATTCGCTTGCGTACCATTTTTATAAAAATCAAATAGATCGCACTGCTAGTGGCACATGATACGCAGTGCAGAACATTAGCAGTCATTACCTCACACTATTCTTGCTCAATTTTGAGGTTGTCATCGATCAATAAGTGATTTGCTATGTTAATTCAGCATTATATTCGTCAGCTTAATCAAACTCTGTTGCGACAAATCATCGCAGCCGTCCTGATTTTGTTTGTTAGTCGCATTCTTTTCTTCGCAGCCATTGTCGATGCCGACATTTTGGCGGGGCGAGGCATGGATTTTCTTCGCAGTTCCTTAGTTGGCGTCTTGTTTGATCTGAAAACCGCAGCCTTTATGTTTTTGCCCATGCTACTCATAGGTTTGGGTTTTGCGTTGTGGCGACCTCAACACTTTCCTCGTTTTTATCGTTTTGAACCGGTTTATGCCAAGTTCATTTTCTTTTTGATCGTCTTAGCATCGATTGGTAATTACTTGTATTACACCAGCTATGGCAATCACTACGATCTGTTTTTATTTGGTGTATTTGATGATGACACCGAAGCCATTATGTCTAGCGCCATGGAGGATTTTCCTCTCTTTCGCATGATTGGTGCGAGCATATTGATCAGCCTATTTGCCAGCCGTTGGTTGGTGGGGCGCAGGCCGCTTGGTGAGCCAACGGGTAGTGGTCGTTGGTGGCACTCAATCTTAAGTTTGGCGGTCATTACCATCTATATTGGTCTTGCGCAGGCTGCGATTTTAAGTGAGCCCAAAGAGCGCGATCAGGTGAAAGTCTCTGATTATCCTGTGATCAATAAAACCACACCCAATGCGTTGGTGGCTTTGGGTTGGGCAACGATTGATTATCAAAAACAGGGGGAGTTTGAGCCGATCAGTGACGCAGAAGTCACCGCACAAATGGAGAAGGTGCTTGGTCAACCAACACCAGAATATCAAACGCCAGCGAACGCCTACTTAGAAAAGAACCAGCCGCATGTTGTCTTTGCGCTGATGGAAGGCATGGGCACCAGCATGATGTTGGAAGATGACCCGCAGAAGACGGATTTGCTGCGTGCACTGCGCCCTGCGTTTGAGTCGGATTTTGTGTTCCAACGTTTTGTTGCGGGCGCCTCGGCGACCATTGATAGCATGGCGATGATGTTGTTTCACAGCAATGTACCCACGCTCAGTCATTCGGTTGCCAAACATGTACCCTTGGCCAGTTCTGCGGTGCTGCCTTATAAAAAGGCGGGCTATGAAACTGTGTATATTACTGTGGGCGATGCGCATTGGCGTAATTTGGATAATTACCTGCCGCTGCAGGGTTTTGATCGCATGATTGATGATAAGGCGATTATTAAAGCCTTCCCTGAGGCTGCGGCGCATCTCGATACCTGGGGTTTGCCTGATGAATATGGTTATCGCATGGCAGAAAAGGTGCTCGCGGAAGCGACCAAACCAACCTTTATTTTTATTCTGACCATTACCAACCATCCGCCTTATCATTTGCCGGATAACTATCAAGCTAAGCCTGTAGAGGTCACGCCGCGAATCCAAACGCTGCTCGGGCCAATGAAAGATGATGCGGCGAATTTGCTACTGACCTATCAGTATGCCAATGATATGTTGGGCCAATTTATTGCGCGGATAAAAGCATCGCCATTGGCTAATCGAACAGTGATTGCCGCATCTGGTGACCATCGCGTTCGGTATTTAGCGATTCGCACACCAACTGAGCAAGCCATCGCCATGGGCGTGCCGTTTTATTTGTACGTGCCCAAACCGATTCTCGCGAGTCGAGCCTATGGCTATGACAATAAGCGTATCGGCTCACATCGCGATATCTTCCCAACGCTTTACAATGTGAGCTTATCTGATGCCGATTACGTGAGCTTGGGGGGCGATGACCTCTTGTCGATTAATGGTGTGGATAACATTGGTTATAACGCGACACGCACTGTGACTGAGGATGGCGTTTATGACAATAATCTGCCGGAATATCTCTATCCGTGGCAGGGCATGACCTTCTATAACCAGACGCAGGCACGACACAATCCAAACAGTACTTGGGCCGCTGAGTATCGCAAACTGCAGGATTACTATTTGCGCTCACAGGTTGCGGATAAAATACCGCAAGATGAGTAAGCAAATAAAAACGAAAAGCCACGCAATTGCGTGGCTTTTTGCTTCAAACATGTTGCCTTTTTAAGTTGGATTATTCAGGGCATTTGGCAGCCTTCGTGCGAATCCATAGGTCTGCATATTTAATAAAAGTGGAATGGGCAGACAAAATAGACAGTAGTAGACCTTGGCGGCCATCTAAAAATCCCGCTTTGACGATATACATCTTCACAAAGCAAGAGATGGCATGAAGGATACCTTGGCTGAGACTGCTTGTTTTCCCGCGCGCTTGACGCTGGTCTGCCCATGCTTTGGCATAACCTGCAGATTTCACGAGATAGTGGTGCAGATCGTTATAGGTATAGTGGATGGCATCGCCTTGTAGCTCGACCACAGTGGCGCCTGCCGGCATTTCAACTTTCTCATGAACCAGCGCATCGTCATATTGCGCTTCTTTGGTGCGATAGAGGCGAACCACTTTATCTGGATACCATCCACAGTGGCGAATATAACGACCAAAGACCCAAGTTAGACGATTGATTTTATATAGGGTGTTAGGCTGGTCTGCACTTACTGCGGATAAAATGTTCTCTTTAAGCTCTGGTGTGATGCGCTCATCGGCATCGAGCCAGAGTACGTAATCACTTTCCACATAACCTTGTGCAAGACGGCGCTGTGGACCAAAACCTGGCCACTGGGCATTGACGAAAAACTTGGCTTGATATTGCGCTGCGATCTGCGCGGTGTCATCGGTGCTGCCAGAATCGAGGATCACGATTTCATCGACCCATTCCGCGACAGAGGCAAGGCAAGCGTTTAGATTGGCTGCTTCGTTTTTCACGATCAGCGCAACAGCAAGAGTAGGACGCTGTTTCTGTGTTTGGCTTAGGCTGGGTGTTTGATTCATGAAATTGCCCTTTAAGCGTGGGTAGGATGAATAGGATGAATGTTTAAAATATCGCTGAGCTTTTCAGTGACGGCATCAACGCTAATATCTTGCATGATATGTGCACCCTTGACGCGCGTGCTCCATGGTAAAGCTTCCAATGGTTTTTGATGCTGCGCTTCAACATGCTGCGCATAGACGCTAACCAGCCATTGTTGAGCCGAGTAGGGCCCAGTACGTTTTGGATTGCTGTGGCCATAAAGCCCAATGACGGGTGTCCCTTGGGTGGTCGCCATATGCGCAGGGCCTGAATCGGGTGCTAACACCACATGTGCTTGCGCAATGAGTGCAAGCAGTTGGCGTAAACTGGTTTGCCCAACAAGGTTGAGGGCATCATATTGCATTGCGCTGATGATTTGTTGCGCCAGTGCTTTTTCGCGCTCACTTGGGCCGCCACAAATGGCGATTTGCAATCCTTGTTGATGTGCAAAATCGGCAACTTGTGCATAGCGCTCAGGTAGCCAGTTTCGCTCATCTTTACTCGCCGCAGGCGCAATCAGTAGGGTCGGTTGCGTGCCAAGCTTACTTTTGGCAAAGGCTTGTTCCTCATCACTAATTGGCATCTGCCATTGCGGGTTTGTATCGCTTACACCCAGCGCTTTGGCAAAGGCCATAAAGCTATCCACCACATGTTTGGACTCAGTGTCTTCAATTTTGCGATTGGTGAATAGCCATTGTCCTTCTTTAGCGCGTTCACGATTAAAACCAAGACGATACTTTGCTTTAATTCCCATGGATAGAACGCTTGCGCGCAGTGCCAGTTGCATATGGATGAGGGCATCAAAGTGCTGACCTTTGAGCGCAGCCCATACGGAACGCATCCCTTTTAATCCTGCTTTTTTATCAAAGACCACCAAACGAATACCCGGCAAAGGTGCGATGAGTGGCGCTTCCACTTTTCCAATGACCCAGGTGATTTGCGTGCTAGGCCACTGTCGCTGAATGGCTTGAACCATGGCGACTGCATGGCAAACATCGCCGATCGCAGAGAGGCGAAGAAGGCACAGGGATTGAGGTGCGTGTTGAAACAGAGCCGGCATAGGTTGGCCTTTGAAATTGAATCTGCGCTAAATTATGCAGTTTGGCTAACAGCTTGTAAAATAAGCCGACCAATTTTAGGGTGGGGGACAAAATAAGCCATGACTAGTGCAAATATCGTTGAGACACGTCTCAATCAAACTGTAATTTGGCATGATCCATCTCTCCTATCCAGCGATGAAGCGGCACTGGAAGGGCTGTTTGATATTGCCTATTGGCAACAAAAACAAGCGGTTTTAGGAAGCGCAAAGGGACGAGGAACGACCTGGTTTGTTCAGGGGCAGTTGCCCATGGCGCTGCGCCATTATTATCGCGGTGGATTATTTGGTAAATTGGTGCGCGATCAATATCTGTTCCATGGTTGGCAGCAGACACGCTGCTATCAGGAGTTTGCGCTGTTAGCGCAGCTTCGCGCACTCAATATTCCGGTGCCAAGACCTGTTGCAGCGCGGGTGCAGCGTTGCGGTGTATTTTATCGTGCTGATATCTTGGTTGAGCGTATTGAAGGTGCACAAGATCTGGTAGCAACTTTGCAGGCGCAGCCGCTTACTCCTGAGGTTTACCAGCAAATTGGCCGCCTTGTGCGTCAGTTGCACGATGCTGGGATTTGCCATACGGATTTAAATATCCACAATATTTTACAGGATCAGTCGGGGCGATTATGGCTGATTGATTTTGATAAATGCGGTTCAAAGCAAGGTGAGGGCTGGAAAGCGGATAACCTTGCTCGGCTGCAGCGCTCCTTTATCAAGGAGCAAAAAAAAACGACAAATCCACTGGCAACTTGACGATTGGCAAGCATTGCTTAGGGGTTATCACCAGTCGTGATTGACTGACTACATTCACAAACGCTGTGCGTTTAACTTTTTCGCTTAACTAGAGAGGATTGCGTGGTCATGACCACAACGCTTCGACAACGTTTACACCAGCATGGTTGGTTTATTTTAGTGAACTCGATTTTGGCGATGCTGATCTCTGTTCGCTATTTTGGCTATTTGCCCGCTACGCCTGATGCTGCGACTTTGGCCTATATTGTGGCCGCTGTCATCGGTCAAATGAGCTTAATTTGCGGGCTTGTGGGGCTACTAACGCTACCAGTGGTGTTACTACCGCGCCTAAGTTGGCGTTTACCCATCATGGCTGTTGTGGGCAGTGTGGCATTGGCAACCTTGGTCATTGATACCTTTGTTTTCGCGCAATATCGCTTCCACATCAATGCAATGGTGCTGGAGATGATCCTAGCGGGCCAGATTGTGTCTTTCCCGCTCATTACTTGGATCACCGTAATCGGCGGTGTTGTACTGCTCCTCGCAGGACAAGCTTGGTTATATTGCTATCTTGGTCGTGAACCGAAAGTGATGCAAAAGCGTATTGGTCGTAAATCTGTGCTGGTGATTTTTCTAGCTTTATTGGCAACCAATGCAGTGCATATTTGGGCGGCGGCCAATGCTTATCAGCCGATTACCAATGTGACCCGTTATTTACCGCTTTTCTATCCTGCAACGGCTTCAAGCTTTATGAAAAAACACGGTTGGATGGATGAAGAGGCTTTAGCCAAACAGCGCGCTATGACGGTATCGACTAAAAGCGATTTTGCCTATCCACTGAACCCTGTGCAGTTTAAAGCCGTCACACCACCCAATATCGTGTTTATTGTGGTGGACTCTTGGCGTTACGACACTTTAAATGAAGTGGATGCACCAAATATGGCTGCTTTTGCTAAACAAGGGATGGTGTTTGACCGCCATACTTCTACCGGTAATGCGACTCGTACCGGTATTTTTGGTTTGTTCTATGGCGTTCCGGGAACCTACTGGCATGCTGCGCTAAGTAACCAAACTGCACCGGTATTGATGGATCGCCTGCAGGCGTTGGATTATCAAATTGGTGTCTTTGCTGCGGCGCAGTTGGAAAAACCAGAGTTTAATCGCACTGTATTTGCCAATCTTCCAAATTTAAAAACGCGCCGCGATTGTAAAGGCAATGTCGCTTGTGATCGTGAAATTACCGCAGATTGGCTCAATTGGTTTAAACACCGCAATGTGAATCAACCAAGCTTTAGCTTCTTGTTTTACGATTCACCACATGGTTACGCCTTCCCAAGTGACTATGCTCACCGCTTTGAGCCTATGGTCGATAGCGTGAATTACCTTGAGTTGGATAATGATTTTGATGCGACCTTGATGAAAAACCGTTATCGCACCAGTGTTCACTTTACCGATAGCCTCATAGCAGAGGTGATTGATGCACTGAAGGCCTCTGGCGAGCTCGATCACACGCTGGTGGTTATTACAGGTGATCACAGCCAAGAGATGAACGACAATGGTCTGAACTTCTGGGGGCACAACGGTAACTTTACCGACGCGCAGGTTCATGTTCCATTTGTGCTTGTTGGTGCAGGAATTACACCAGAAGCCGGTCAGGCAAACCCATGGAATGCCGCTGATGCACGCACCAGCCATGAAGATGTGAGCGCAACATTATTGCATCACTATTTAGGTGCAACATCGCCTATGCGTGATTACACCAATGGCCTTGATTTGCTTGACCCAGCTCAAGTAAAAGCGCGCCCTTGGATCATGAGCTCAAATTACAGCGGCTACGCGGTGATCAGTGAGGATGGCATTGTTGAAGTTAATAACGCGGGTGGCTATCAAAATTTAGATAGCACTAACCATCCCAATGATACTCAACTCAATTACGACTACCTCAAACAAGCGATGGAAGTGATTAGTCGGTATAACCATTAAGGTGTTTGTTCTCACTAGAAAGGTGTGGTGAGTTGTATTTTGCTGTGAAATGGTACCTGAGACTCAAGGACTCACAATTGTATTTGATTGTGAGTATACTGAACGAAATTAGCGTTGCGTTGCGTAATGCTTGATATATTGGATTGTAACTCTATGTTAAATAACAAATCGGTGTTAATTACCGGTGGTACAGGCTCTTTCGGTAAGCAATTTGTGAAAACTATTTTGGCTCGTTATCCTGAGGTTAAAAAAATTATCATATTCTCTCGAGATGAGCTAAAGCAGTTTGAGCTAAAGCAGCAATATCCTCAGAGGACTTTCCCTCAGCTTCGCTTCTTTATCGGTGATGTTCGAGATCGTGATCGTATGGTTCAAGCTTGTGAAGGTGTGGATGTCATTATTCATGCGGCAGCAATTAAGCAGGTTGATACTGCCGAATACAATCCAACCGAGTGTATTCGAACCAATATTACGGGTGCAGAAAATGTCATTCAGGCTGCGCTTCAGTGTGGGGTACAAAATGTTGTTGCATTATCTACGGATAAAGCGTGTGCGCCAATCAACCTGTACGGAGCAACGAAATTAGCATCTGACAAATTATTTACAGCAGCAAACAATATCAAAGGTTCAAAAGATATTCGTTTTAGTGTTGTGCGTTATGGAAACGTGATGGGCTCTCGAGGATCCGTGATTCCATTCTTCCTAGCAAAGCGTAAGGAAGGCGTGCTTCCTATTACTCATGAGGATATGACTCGCTTTAATATTTCACTGCAAGATGGTGTAAATATGGTGATGTACGCACTAGAAAATCATCTTGGTGGTGAAATTTTCATACCGAAAATCCCATCTTATAAGATTTTAGATATTGCAGCAGCCGTTGCCCCTGAATGTGAAATCAAAGTGGTTGGCATTCGTCCTGGTGAAAAACTTCATGAAGAGATGATCACTGATACAGACTCGTTGAATACAATTGATTTGGGTAAGTATTACGCGATTTTGCCTTCGGTATCGTTCACATACACAGAGCAAGAATACTTAGAGCACCATAAAGCACAGAAAGTACCGTTTGGCTTTAAATATAACTCTGGTACCAACACAGAGTGGGAAAGTGTTGAAGGCCTACGCGAGCTAATTAAAGCGCACGTTGATCCAAACTTTGTAGTGTGAGAATGGTTGTGATTCCTTACGGTAAGCAAGATATAAATCAGCAAGATATTGATAGTGTTGTTGATGTTTTGAAGTCGGATTTTCTGACTCAAGGGCCTCAAGTGCCAGCATTTGAGCAAGCGCTTATAGATCAGACTGGTGCGCGTTATGCGTTAGCTGTGAATAGTGCAACTTCAGCATTACATATTGCTTGTCTTGCGCTGGGGTTAGGGAAAGGTGATTGGCTCTGGACGACACCAATTACCTTTGTTGCGTCAGCTAACTGCGGTTTGTACTGCGGTGCGCAGGTTGATTTCGTTGATATCGATTCTGCGACTTATAATATGTGCCCGAAAAAATTGGAAGAGAAACTAGTTCAAGCTAAAGCGAATGGCACTCTTCCTAAAGTCGTGGTGCCTGTACACTTTTGCGGCCAGCCTTGTGATATGCAAGCTATTCACAAGCTAGCGCAAGAGTATGGTTTTAAAATCGTAGAAGATGCATCTCATGCGATTGGCGGTAAATATCATGGTTTATCGATAGGTAATTGCGAATACTCAGACATTACAGTATTTAGCTTCCACCCAGTTAAAATTGTCACGACAGCAGAAGGCGGCGCTGTCATGACGAATCAAAAAGAATTGGCTGATAAAATGGCTTTATTGCGTAGTCATGGCATCACTCGAGATTCTGAACAAATGGAAGGTGAAAGCCACGGTGGTTGGTATTATCAACAGATTGATTTGGGCTTTAACTACCGTATGACCGAGCTTCAAGCTGTACTTGGTGTTTCTCAGATGAAGCGTTTAGAGAGCTTTGTTACGGCTCGCCATCGCCTTGCGGAACGTTATAATCAGCGGCTGAAATTACTACCAATCGTATTGCCATATCAGCTCAAAAATACTTATTCAGGGCTTCATCTATATGTTATCCGCCTTCAGTTAGACAAGATAGATCTAACTCACAAGCAAGTATTTGATAGTCTTCGAGAGAAAGGAATCGGTGTAAATCTTCACTATATTCCGGTTCATACTCAACCTTATTACCAAAAAATGGGCTTTACAGTAGGCGATTTTCCTGAGTCAGAGCAGTATTATCGCGAAGCTATTTCATTGCCGATGTTTCATGCAATGACAGATGAGCAGCAAGATACAGTTGTTCAGGTGCTTACTGAAATTTTGCAGGGGTGCTAATGAAAATCGCAATTATTCCAGCTCGAGGTGGTAGTAAGCGGATACCACGAAAAAACATCAAAGATTTTAATGGTAAACCGATAATTGCTTACTCGATTGAGGCGGCCTTACAATCAGGTTGTTTTGATCAGGTGATTGTCTCTACTGACGATCAGGAGATCGCAGAGGTGGCGAGGCAATACGGTGCTCAGGTGCCATTTCTTCGCCCTGAAAATGTGTCGGACGATTATGCGACAACAGCAGACGTTTTGCTGCATGCGATAGATTGGTTTGCAGAGCAAGCGCAGGAAATTGAATACTTGTGTTGTATCTATGCAACCGCCCCTTTTATTGACGTGAGTGACATTAAAGCAACATATCAATCACTAATCGATAATCCTTCGGCTGAGTATTGTTTTCCAGTATGTGAATTTCCGTTCCCTATTCAGCGAGGCGTAAAGCTTGTGAATGGGCGAGTGGAAATGTTTCAGCCTGAGCATTTTAATACGCGATCTCAAGATTTAGAGCCTGGCTATCATGATGTCGGTCAGTTTTATTGGGGTAAACCTGAGGCGTATCGAGCCGGGATTCCTATGTTTTCTAACAAGGCGATTGCATATCCAATATCAAGAAAACGAGTAGTTGATTTAGATACTCCAGAGGATTGGGAATACGCTTTGTTGTTATCTAAAGTTCTATCAGGACAGGTTTAAGTGTTAATTGCGATTCGAGTCGATGCGTCTCTCAAAGTGGGAACGGGTCATACCTTTCGTATGCTGACCTTAGCAAAACAGCTAAAGCGAAAAGGGCATGAGGTTGTATTTGTCTGTCGTAAGTTAAAAGGAAATCTTATTGCCTTTGTTCGTGAAGATTTCCCTGTTATTGAGCTAGCAGTTCCTGATGACCACGTAGAGTGCTCAAATACACATTGTAATCATGGTTCTTGGCTAGAGGTTGACTATCTGTCAGAAATAGATCAAAGCCGAAATGCATTAATCGAATTTTTATCAGACAGAGCGGAATCGAAGTTTGACTGGCTAATTATCGATCACTATGCAATCGAAAAACAATATCAAATCGGATTGAAGGGCACCTATCGCTTTGCAATGCAAGTCGATGATTTGGCTGATAGAGAACATTGCGTCGATCTATTGTTGGATCAAAACTACTATCGTTTAGGGGAAAGTCGATATGACGATCTCTTATTGAGCTCAGCAACACGGTTATGTGGCCCTCAATACGCTTTACTCAGAGATGAGTTTAGTCTGACTCGATCTCATTTATCTCCTTATCAACACAGATTAGAACAAGGTAGGGTGGTTTTGTTTTTTGGTGGTATTGATATTGCCAATGAAACCATGAAGGCGTTGCAAGGGCTATTGCGTGTTGAAAGCACTGACCATTTTGATGTCATTATCGGGAGCAACAATCCCAATAAAGAGCAACTGCAAGACTTTTGTGACATTAATGCCGACAGAGTGTCCTTGTATATTCAGGTTAGTAATATGATGGACTATTTTGCGGCCTCATATTTATACGTCGGTGCGGTTGGTGCAACGACTTGGGAACGATGTGTTTTAGCGCTTCCTGGCCTAGTATGTTCGGTTGCTCATAATCAAATACAACTTGCAGAAGATCTCAATGAAATCAATGGTCATAGCTATCTCGGATCAAATGGGCAATTGACACCTGATGATTATGAAAATGCATATCGGCAGTTGCTCATGAATGTTCAGCCTTTGATTAAGCAATCAGAACAATGTTCTCAACTGGTTGATGGATTAGGTTGTGAGCGAGTTGTGAGGCAGTTAGAAGAGATTTCAATTTATGACCAATTTTAGTTTACGGCTCGCTGACGATAACGACAAGTGGATGGTGCGTAATTGGCGCAATCATCCTGATGTTCGTAAAGTGATGCTGACGGGTCATGTTATATCTGAAGATGAACATTTAGTTTGGTGGAATAAAACGCTTGCATCTTCTGACCGTAGAGTTTTGATCTTACAAGATTCTAATACTCCAGTTGGCGTTATCATCTTTAATCGAATTGATGCAGAAAAGAAAACTGCTTGGTGGGGCTTTTACCTCGATAATGCATCATTACGCCCAAATCAAAAGACTCAAGTGTGGATTGAAGCCGAAAAAGCGGTTATTGACTATGCTGGGCGAGTTTTAGGTCTATATGAGTTGTATGGTGATGTCGTTGCGGAAAACGAAGCTGTTTGGCTACTACATAAAAAATTTGGCTTTATTGAATGTGCAGCTCCGGAAGGCGTCGTAGAAAGTAGTCGAAATGTGCGTTTTATTAAATATGTTTGGGCAGAAAATAAAGCGGATTTGCGGGCAGGATTGTATTTATTTGCATCACATAATACGGATTTTCTGACTGAGAGTCTGCGTAAGCAAGTTAAGGCATATTCACAATTTCCCTATCAAATTAAGCAAATTGATTTTGCTCGTTATCAAGTTGACTTGCTTGACAAAGCCCGTGTTGAACTAAATACACCTTCGTCATGTTACATTTTCTTGGAACGTATCGAAGATTTCTTTGCTGATATCTATACGTTACCCACGGAAGAGTCATTACTAAACGTCGAAGCTCGTATTGCGGCTTATCTGTCATTTATTCGACAGATAGCTATGCGTGGAAATCGAGTTTATGTGGCAGATTTTGCGATTCAAAAAGGTTTTCCTTCTTCCATTGAAGAACAATTGGAAGGTTCGAAAATCGATCAGATAATCCAACAATGGAATGAAACGCTTTATCAATTACGAGCTGAAAATCTGATTGAAATTTTACCGTATTCAGCCGTAATGCATCGTACAGGCCAATCTTTTTCAAATAAGTATTGGTATGTGGCTCGAGCTCCGTTTTCTGCTCAATTCTTGCAAGCGTATAGTCAGAGCATTATTGGTGTGATTTTAGCCTCTCATTCGCTGTCTGCTAGAGCTTTAGTCTTAGACTTAGACAATACACTTTGGAAAGGTATTATTGGCGATGATGGTAAAGATGGTATTGCATTGGGTGGGGATTATCCAGGTAACATATACAAAGAGCTTCAAGCGCTATTCTACTCATTAAAACAACGAGGCATATTGCTCACAATTTGCAGTAAGAATACACAAGAGATAGCGTTAGATGCGATTGCTACTCATCCAGAAATGCGTTTAAGAAATGACGATTTTGTTAGTCATCGAATTAACTGGAATCCTAAATCGCAAAACATTAAAGAGTTAGCACAAGAACTAAACCTTGGTGTGCAATCATTGTGTTTTATTGATGATAACCCTGCAGAAAGGGAAGAAGTTCGAAGAAATGTTCCTGGTGTGTTTGTTCCTGAACTACCTGATGATCCAGCTGAGTGGTATCAGTTTATTTGTCACTTACCTGAGCTTTTCGTCAGCCAAGTTAATGAGTCGGACAAGCGACGTGCCGAGCTATACAAAAAACGAGTGGATATTCAAAAAGCTCAGACAAGTTTTACGGATCGCAGCGATTTCCTTCGAAGTCTAGATATGGATGTTTGTATTGAAGCGTTGTCTAACGACAATTTTGAGCGTACTTTTCAGTTGTTTAACAAAACCAATCAATTTAATACAACCACGACACGCTACACGAAAGAACAATTGCAGCGTTGGATGGCATTGAAAGAATATAGAGTTCTGCACGTTCGTTCCAAGGATAAATATTCTGACGAATATGAAGGTGTCGCTGCTTTAGTGATCATTTGCAAACCAAACCGGTGGGTGATTGACAACTTTGTTATGTCTTGTCGAGTGATGGGGCGTGATATTGAAAAAGCATTACTTGGGCAGTTAGTATATCAAGCTCAAAAATCAGGTGTTGGATTGGTTGTGGGGCGCTATATCGCCAGCGCCAAAAATCTGCCTGTAAAGGACTTGTATAAAGATAATCTCTTTTCTCAAGGTGAGGGGAATCACTGGTTATTTGATCTAAATACTCAAACTTCACCAGATATGTCCAATATTATGAGAATACACTGGAATGCATAGAGAGAAAGTATGAATGCAATGTATTCAGCTTTAGGTGTGCTCAATGTTGATCACTTTGCGGTGATAACATCAGACCTAAACGCTGCACTAACAGACTATTTGTCAATTCCAGGTGCTCGTTTATTAAGAGGGCCGGGAGACGATCTATCACAAGGCATCTACTACGCATTTGTGGATCTGAATGGGATGGGTGTAATAAAGATTTTATCTTCAGCGGATGACTCATCACCAATCAAAGGGATTTTTAGTCAGGTAGGTAATGCTTACCATTGCTTTGCTGTTCAAGATCTTACCGCGGCAAAACAGATAGCGATACAAAAGTTCGGTGCTAAAGAAATCGTAGCTTCTCAGGCGAGTTTCGCTTTTGATGGACGAGAAATCGTGATGTTAAGTCACCCTGTGCATGGTTTGTTTGAGCTCTTAGAGGCTTATCCTAAAGGTTTCAACTCTATTGTTCATGACTCTAACATGGTTATGCAGAAGCCAAGCAGTGCAATAAGAGATAAATTGTTGTCTATTTACAAAAATGTTGTTTCGGAGACAAATTGTCCTTTTGAGCAACTTTCTATGGCCGAGTGTGAAGAGTGGGATTCATTTAAACACCTACTTTTCATTATGGAAGTGGAAAAAGAATTTGAAGTGAGTGTTTCGGCATCAGATCTTCCTGCTTTGGATTCACTGGAAAAAATAGACACATACCTGACTAGCAAATAGAGATATAAAATGAAAATTGCAACTCGAGAAATTGGTAAAGGCTATAAGCCATATATTATTGCGGAGATGTCAGGTAACCATAACGGTGATATCAATCGCGCAATTGAATTGATTAAAGCGGCAAAAGAAGCTGGCGCTGATGCTGTTAAGTTACAAACATATACTGCTGATACCATCACGATAAATCATGATAGCGAAGAGTTCATGATTCGTGGTGGTTTATGGGATGGGGCAAAACTGTATGACTTGTACGAACAAGCACATACGCCTTGGGAGTGGCACAAGACTCTGTTTGATGAAGCTAAAAAAGTAGGAATCACGATTTTTAGTTCTCCATTTGATCCAACTGCCGTGGATTTTCTAGAAGAACTTGGTGCACCTGCTTATAAAATTGCGTCTTTTGAGTTGATCGATTTACCGCTTATTCGCAAAGTCGCAGCGACAGGCAAGCCAATCATTATGTCTACAGGTAATGCTAACTTAGGTGAGATTGAAGAAGCGGTTGCAGCAGCAAAAGCCGCCGGAGCAGAAGACATTGTATTACTGCATTGTACGAGCGGTTACCCAACGCCAGCCTCACAAGCTAATATTTCGACCATTGCGGTAATGCGAGAAGCCTTTGGTGTTGAAGTTGGTTTATCAGATCATACCATGGACATTGGCGTATCTGTTGCTGCTGTAGCTCTTGGCGCATGCGTTATCGAAAAACACTTCACATTAGCTCGTGCTGATGGTGGTGTTGATTCTGCATTCTCGTTAGAGAAAGAAGAACTAAAGGCATTGGTTACGAATTGTAACATGGCATTTGAAGCATTCGGTGAGCCAAACTTTATTAGCACTGAGGCAGAATTACAAACTAAGTGTCACCGTCGCTCTTTGTACGTAGTGAAGGATATTAAGCAAGGTGAAGTGTTTACATCTGAGCATGTGCGCTCAATCCGCCCTGGTAATGGTATTTTACCTAAATATCTTGATTTTGTCTTAGGTTCTAAAGCTACCCAAGATTTAAAGTTCGGTACGCCATTGAAATTTTCACATTTTTCTTAGAGTTGAACGGAGAGTTCTTACAACACCCTCTGATATTAACCATAGGGGAGTAATTTAAATATTGTGCTTAGTATAGGGCATGCTATTCGATAGCGTTCTTTTGATGTTTCAGCATGTGTGCCAGTTAATATTATTATATAACTTGGAAAAGCATTTATAGATAAATGAAGCCCTATTTTGAAAAGCAATTGTTGTAGTGGTTTATTGGATTGGTGATGTGATGTTCTAAATTGCAAGTTTCGTATACTTTTTATTTAATATGAGATTGATGGAGGTGACACCTTGAGTGTTTTTTTAGAGGGTGTTTTTCGTGTAAACTTATTAAGTTTCTCTATGTTTTCATCAAGAACTTACCCGCTAATAAAGTGAACAACTTATGTGATTTATGAAATCATATAGTTTCTGCTTTATGGAATATAGTAGTGAATTTATTTTTGGTATAAGTGTTAGATATGTACACTTATCGCAATGGTAAATAACTCTAGTTTTTGTTTTTCATGGGGAGATACGAAAGGTATTACTTATAGACGATTTAATTTCATATATGGATTTCGGTATATTGAATTGTGTGTTTAATATTGGTGTTATAATAGCGAAATCTCATGTGTTAAAATGGATTAGTTTTTTGTTGAAATATATCTGGTTCTGAATTTCATCAACTAAAATAATATAAACTCCATGCTAATGCATACGCTTTGGATTGTGTTTAAAAGCGTATGCACTTTAAAGAGGGTATTACTATCTCAATTCCCTTGTGTACCATTTGGTATATTTCGATTCTATCTTTTGAAATAGGTGTTTTTTTCTCTTTAATAATTTACCATCAACGAAAGCATTTTTCCCATCAAAGGAGTAGCCGCAGACGTTAACATCTGGATTGATCATGTGACTCGCCATTTTTAAACAGCCTAATTTGTTATTAATCGGTGCTGGGGTTATATCAAGCAGTTTTGTTAATTTCTCAATGCTATTTGGTGTATGGGTCACTCCTAAGTGGCGGTAAAAGCAGTTTCCTAATAGGATTGATGGTTTGTCCCAATATGTTGCCTCTATCCCAATGCTGCTTCCAAATGTGATTACAGCATCAGACTTCAACATGAGGGTGTACGTGGATATGGGGCTATCGGCTGGAATGACTATAAATTTGTCATGAGACAATGATGATAGTTTTTCTAAGTAAGATGCCTGTGTGTTATTTAAGTTCGGGTGGATTCTAAGGAAAAAAACAGTTGAATGATCCTTAGCATATTCAGATATGAATTTGAGACCTTCATATTGAGTTTTAAATAGACGATTATCTTCCCAGCTGCCGCCAATAGCCATAAACTCGTCTTCCGAGCTATTAAATATAGATATATTTTTATTATTAGCATTGAATTCAATTGGGAGTGTATTTGTATCTTGATGCTTAGTGTATGATTCTTCATTACTAAATTGAGAGTTAAGTCTGCGTTCAAAAAAATCATGCCCACGAGTTATGGTTTCTAAGTGACCGATGTTTTTATATAACTCTTGAATTAATAGCGAGTTGTATTCAATGCTATGTGGCATCGCGTTTTTGAATATTATAGCTTTCTTTTGTGATGCAACAAACTCAAGAACAGATGTTGCTTTACCTGTTTCGATGGCTAAATCGAAAAAAGAACGATATGTATTTAATCTTGAGTTAAATAAAACAAATTCATCAATGTTGTAGTTGTTAATGATGTTAAATGTAGATTCAGCTAATCGGGAGGCTGTTTGAAGATACAGGTTGATTATTTTTCTTGTCTTTGCGTTCTGGAAGTTTATGTCTGCACTTCTAGTTAATGTGGCGTATGTAGATAATGCAGAATATCCTACATGACAATTTAAATGCTTGAGTGACTTAAGATCTTCTATCGATTGATAATCAAATGCGAACTCATTTTGTTTTTGTGTGAATTTAAGTGTGAAATCACCTTTGATATGGCTAAGTGCATCTTGGGTTCTTTTTTTACATCTTCGGCAAGTAGAAGGTAAGCCGAGAGGGTTATATAAACAAGCGTCCCCATCACCTGAACAGGTCAAGATAGTTAAATTATACCCTTGTTGTATTTTTTCATTAATAAAGCAAATTGTCAGTTCTATGTTTGGACTGTGAGTACCAATTGGTAACAATGCTAAAATATGTTTGCTCATTTATTACTGCCTTCGGCTTTTATATTGTTCGTATAGTCTGAATATTTCAATACAGATTTTATCAATAAAGGAAATGCTAGATTTATTCTTCCGCATTGTTCCAATTGTAGATGGCACGGCAGCGCGATGTAATAAATTTGGTTTTATACAATAGGTGTGAATGCCATGCTTGTATGTTTTTTCCATAAAATCATCAACAGGTTCAACAATATGCTTTGATGCATCAATAAATTTTTTTGCGGCTCTAGGTGTAATGATGTATCCAATTGTACCACAACAACGAGAATTATATTTACCAATGTAATAACCGTCAAAAATTTCTTTTATTATTTTAAATTTTCTGGGTCTGGTCGCTGCAAGCTTAATATAATCATATTCTGATGCAAGTTTAATTATTCGACTAAATGAATCAAAAAAAACGTCATCAATTTCACAATTATCTTCCAAGACGATTATAGGCTTATTTAGTTGGGCACATTTTTCCCATGCTGTAATATGAGTTGAGAAACATGCGATTTCACTGTCCAAAAGTACATACCCAAATCTTTTTTTTGTGATTTCCGGTTGGCTCCTTTCTTTGTATAGAAAATCGCTCTCAGCTGCATCAATTGCAGGGAAAAACTCGACGTTAATACGATTATTTATTAACTTAATCATACGTTCTCGCCTTTCAATAGAGCGAGGCAGGTTTAATATTATGACTTTCATAGATAATTGACTAAGTGCTTTATGCTGATAGATACAGAGCTTATTTTAGTATGTGTAAAACGAGTGAAATCTGCTTTTACAATGTTCTGTTTTTTATTGTTGACTATTTCTGAAATAGCAGCAGACAAATCGGAGTCGTTGTTTATTAAAGTAATACGATTGTTTTTTTTCATTTCATCTATAATGAACTGAAAATTAAAATAACTAGGCCCTGTGATCACTGGCACGCCAAGCGCCGCAGGTTCGAGTACATTATGGCCGCCTACTTTATCACCTAACAAGCTGCCGCCCATAAAACAGACATCGGCTGCACCGATTAGAGTGAGCATTTCTCCCATGGTATCACCAAGATAAACTTGAGTTTGCTCGTTGACAGTTTCACTGCCTGTGCGACGAATGATGTGGAAGTTCTGCTGCTGACAAAGCGTGAATACATCATCAAAACGTTCAGGGTGGCGCGGGACTAAAATGAGCAGTGCATTGGGGTGCGCTTCAAGTACCTGCCGATGCGCTTCAAGCACTTGTTCATCTTCACCTTTGTGTGTGCTCGCGGCAATCCAAATTGGACGCGTTAGTCCTAATTGTTGGCGCAGTGCTTTCCCTGCGGCTTTAGTCTCATCTGAAATTTGAATATCGAACTTGATGGAGCCCGTGACATGCAGTTTTTCTGTTGCTACGCCAAGACGCGCAAAGCGATCAGCATCCGCTTGTGATTGGCAAAGAATCTGGCTGATCTGTTTGGCGATGAGTTTAAAAAGCGGCTTGATTTTGCCGTAGTTGCGACAAGATTTTTCAGATAAGCGCGCATTGAGAATGGTAATTGGGATCTCTTTTTTTGCTGTGAGCGTCAAAAGATTTGGCCACAGCTCCGTTTCCATGATTAGCAGCGAGCTTGGGTTGATGCGTGATAAAAAGCGCTTCACCGCAAAAGGAAAATCCAAAGGTGCGTAACGGTGATGGAGCCGTTGTGCTTGGTCTTCGCTTTGCTTTTGAAGCTGCTGTTGAATTTTTGCGATTTCTGCAGCGCCCGTGGTGGTGGTGGTGGTGACCAATAGGTGGCGCGTCGGATATTGTTTTAGTAGCTCAATCATTAAAGGCTTTGCAGCAATAGCTTCGCCCACAGAGACCGTATGCAACCAAATAGGCTTTTGATGATTCTCAGTGCACGCTTTGACGTTGCCAAAATGCTCGACCCAGCGTGGACCGATGGCGGGTTTATTCGGCCGCTTGCGATACAGCCCAAATAATAAGATTGGGCTAATCAGGCTGAGTAGCAGGGTATATAAAAAGCGAATCATGCTTTTTCTGCCAATTTTTTCAGTGATTCAATCACGCGCTGCGGTTCAAGTTCAGTCAGACACTTTAAATGACCGTAGGGGCATTCGCGTTTGAAACAAGGGCGGCATTCAATATCGGTATGTACCATGGCGAACTCTTTTGCCAGTGGCGGTGTATATTTGGGTGAGCTTGAACCATAAACGCCAACAAGCTGACAGCCCACAGCAGCGGCAACATGCATCAAGCCTGAATCATTACTCACTACTTGTTCACAATGCGCAATGAGGTCAACGGCTTCAATAAGGCTGGTTTGACCGGCTAAATTAACGCAATGGGTCTGCTGCTCAGGTGTGAGTTGATTGCGAATCGCATCGCATACGGGGCGATCTTTGGCTGAGCCAAATAGCCACACTTGCTTGCCATGCTCGATTGCATCGCGCGCCACCGCGGCATAGTGCTGTTCAGGCCAGCGTTTTGCTGGGCCAAACTCAGCGCCAGGGCAAAGTCCTAATGTTGGACGCTCATCACTTAGTTGATGTGCTTGCATGGCTTGTTGCTGCTGCTCTGTCGTGCTTGTGAGCAGCGGGGTTAAGCATGTTTCAAGGTGTACGGTTGCAAGCATGGTATCTTTTGAATGCGCCAAGGCGACATAGCGCTCAACCATATATTGAAAGACCTTACGATTTGGTCGTAAATCATTGAGCAAACCGTAGCGCATTTCTCCTTTCCAGCCAGTACGAGTTGGGATGTTGGCAAACCATGGGATCAATGCAGATTTCGCTGAGTTAGGTAACACATAAGCTTGGCTATAGCCTTGTTGGCGTAGCGATTTACCTAGTTGGTAGCGAGTTTTAAGATCAAAAGCGCCATGGCCTAGTGGCATCTCAATCGCCTGATTGACTTCAGGCATGCGTGCCAAAATGGGTTTACACCAGCCTGGAGCCATTACATCAATTTGTGCATTTGGATGAAGGCGTTTGAGCTCACGGTAGAGGCTCTGCGACATCACCATATCGCCGACCCATGATGGACCAATAACCAAAATTTTCACGGATAACGACTCCTTGCGTGATGCGTCTTTGATTCGAGGCACCGAAACTGGTATGAATTTTCTCTAGATAACCTTCGAATTGTAATGTTAGGAAGAGGGGAATTCAAATAGATTGGGTTTAATTTTCGATTTGGTCAACGTCTATTTGTTTGTATATCACAAATAGTATGAGTATATTATTACAACTAGTGTTACAGGTTTATTTTGTTGAGAATAACTGTGTGTAAGTTTTATTATTATCTTCGGTGTGTTCCTAAATCTTTATTTTTTAATTTTTATTATTTACCATTTTTAATGGCAATCAGAATGCCAATTTTAGTCTGTCACCGTACAAAATTTGACAAGTTAGGGGGGCGGGTATCAATTCCTGCAGATGCTAAATTTGGAAAAATTCGACTTGGATTTGGTCAGGTTCAAATTGCTGATAATCGATATTCACGGTTTATCTGGTCTTTAAAAAAGAACGCACAGGTTAGTTTTGGTAATAGAGTTAAGATTGGTACGGGTTGCCGCTTGTATGTTTCTGGCAAGTTGAGCTTTGGTGAACGGTGTAATTTTAGTGGTGAATCATCTATTGTATGTGCGCGTGAAATTACCTTTGGTCAAGGTTGCTTGGTTTCATGGAACACATTGTTTATGGATACGGATTTTCACCCAATCATGGACGAGAATGGCTCTCGATTAAATGAAAATCGTAGCATTAACATTGGTAATCGAGTGTGGGTTGGTGCAAAAGCGACAGTGATGAAAGGGGTTGCTCTTGGCGATAACTCCGTTGTTTCTGCAGGTGCTCATGTGGTTTCCTCTTATCCTGCCGAAGTGATCTTAGGGGGGAATCCTGCGAAAGAAATCGGAACTATGATGAACAAGTATTTTTCCGATTAGTGTACATAACGCCGCATATTACGGCGTTATGCTAATAGCGAATGGAACCATCCGGCGCACTGCGCAGAATATTCAAAATCCACATATATTGCTCTGGTGCATCGCTAATAAAGGTTTCAATTTGTTTGGCCATGCGCTGTGCATCATTATGCTCGTCGCCCGTTGGAAAATCTGTGAAGGGCGGGTCGATGCGCATGGTAAATTGACCGCTTTGCAAATCATAACCTGGCATCAATGGCACGACTGTGGCGCCTGAAAGGCGGGCTAGTTTACCAAAGCCTTTTAAAGTTGCTTTTTCAGTGGCAAAAAAAGGCACAAACTCACTTTGCGCTGGGCCATGATCTTCATCCGGTAAGTAATAAGCCATGTAACCCTCTTTGATAGAGCGAATAAACGGCTTAATCCCCGCATCACGTGGAAATATACGGCCACCATACTGCATACGCTGACGATGCATCAGCCAATCAGCCATTGGGTTTTTCTGCGGACGAATCATTGCCAACATCGGGTAGCCTTTGCTGGCAAAATAGATCGCAGGAATATCAATGGGCCAAGTGTGTGGTACCAGCAAGATGATCTTCTCACCTCGCTCTAAAAGTGGCATCAAGTGTTGCTCACCTTCAATATGGGTGATGCGATCAAGATGTTTGCGTGAGCGAATCCAAAGCGCGCAAAAGCTCAGCGCCATGGCACAAGCGACATGATAGCTTTGACGCAGCAGCTCTTTTCTTTGCGCTTCCGTTTTTTCCGGAAAGCAAAGTTCAATATTCACCATGGCGCGACGTTTAGCTAGGTTGTTGAGATTAACCAAGCGATTGGCTATTTTCCCAGCGAGCCAGCGGCGAAAAGCCAATGGCGTTAGGGATATCAATACACCGAGTGGAATCGCCAGCCATACGCCCCAAAATTTGGGCTGTAAAAATCGCCATTCAAAGGTGGGATTAAAAAGTTTTGAGTCTGGATTGGAATGCATAGAAAAGGGGAGGAGCATGGCTCCTCCATTATCTTATTTGTTGATGATCGCCATATATTCCGCAACACCTTCAGCAACGGACTTGAAGCTTTCGCTGTAACCTGCGGCGCGCACTTTCGTTAAATCAGCCTGAGTGAAGGCTTGGTAACGACCTTTTAGGTGCTCTGGGAATGGAATCTCTTCCACTTCACCTTTGCCATGGAATTTGATCACGGCGTTGGCGACTTCGCGGAACGGTTCGGCATTGCCTGTACCACAGTTAAAGATGCCTGAAACGCCGTGTTGCCAGAACCAAAGGTTCATTTTGCATACGTCACCGACATAAACGAAATCACGCTTAAAGGTATCGCTGCCTTCAAACAGTTTTGGATTTTCGCCTTTAAGAATTTGACCATTCAAGTGAAACGCGACAGAGGCCATGCTGCCTTTGTGTTGTTCGCGTGGGCCATAGACGTTGAAGTAACGAAAACCTGTAATTGGCGATAGTTTTTCACCATGCGCTTCGGCATCAAGCCATAGGCGGCGAACATAATTATCAAACTGCTGTTTAGAGTAACCATAGACATTTAGTGCACCTTCATAGGGACGCTCTTCAATAAAGTCATGGTCGCGGCCACCGTAGGTCGCAGCAGATGATGCGTATAGGAATGGAATTTCGCGCTCAAGGCAGTAATGCAGCAACTCTTTTGAGTACTCATAGTTGTTGTGCATCATGTATTTGCCATCCCACTCAGTGGTTGCAGAGCAAGCACCTTGGTGGAAAACCGCTTCAATTGGGCCGAACTCTTCACCAGACATGATTTGAACCAGAAAATCTTCTTTGTCCATATAGTCGGTGATGTCGAGGTCCACTAAGTTGGCAAACTTGGTGCCATCTTTTAGGTTGTCGACCACTAAAATATCGTTGAAGCCTTGCTCGTTCAGCGCTTTAACCAAGTTGCTGCCGATCATGCCGGCGCCACCAGTGACAATAATCATACTTCTACCTATTCGCCAGAAAATGCGTTGCTGCGACTATAGCATTGAAGCGTCAGGCAAACCATATTTTGACCAGTAACTTTGCTATCAGAATAGTGATGATTGCGTGCCATATATAGGGATAGAAGAACTGGCGGAGGCGGTGAAATTTCATGATAAACTGACGATTCAATTTTACGGGATGCCAATCGTCATGAGTACCAAACAGCGCATTTTGGATGCCGCGCTTCAATTGATGAATGCACGCGGAGAGCGTGCCATTACCACTAACCACATTGCCGCTGAGCTCAATATGAGCCCTGGTAATCTCTATTATCACTTTCGCAACAAAGAACAGATTTTGGCGGCAATTCTACGCCAATACAGTGACGATCTTCTTAGCCACTTTTCGCCGCAGGACAGCCAGGCCAGTACCGTGGCACACATGTCTGACTATTTTGATGCGTTGTTTATGCTGATGTGGCGCTACCGTTTTTTCTACGCCAACTTGCCTGATATTTTGAGTCGTAATGAGCAAATGCAGCAAGATTACGCGCAAACTCAACGCACACTCTCAACGCAAATTACCGCCTTGGTCGAGTCTGCGCGTGCTGAAGGTTTGATTGAGCTGCGTAATGATGATGTAGATGATTTTGTTGCGACTTTGAAGATTGTTGCGTCAAGTTGGATCAGCTATCACAGCGCGCAATGTGGTGGCAGTATTGATAAAGCGGTGATCTCCGCCGGTGTAAAACATCAACTTGGGGTCATTCGACCTATCGCGACAGATGCGGGACGTCGCTATATTGCTCAGCTAGAACAAAAATACCGAGATCAGGATCAATAAGGCTTCGTTGTCATATCGACACCCAAAGCAAAAGCTCCTTAAAATGCGGCTTTCTACCATATAACACGCCACGCAGTGAGAATATGTGCAAAAATTATGCTAAATCACTGCGTCTTTGGAGTACGCAATGTCTGCCGCATTTTATCAACAGCTCGAGCAACAGCTCGCGCAAGTCAAAGCCGATGGTTTGTATAAATCAGAGCGCACCATTACCTCTGCTCAACAAGCACAAGTTGCCGTTGGTGAGCAGCAAGTTCTTAATTTTTGTGCCAATAACTACTTGGGCTTAGCCAATCATCCGGCGCTGATAGCTGCTGCAAAAGCAGGTATGGACAGCCATGGTTTTGGTATGGCATCGGTTCGTTTTATCTGTGGTACGCAGGATGCGCACCTGAATCTTGAGCAAAAAATCTCAAGCTTTTTGGGTATGGAAGACACCATTCTTTACTCATCTTGTTTCGATGCCAACACAGGTCTTTTTGAAACCCTGCTTGATGGTGAAGATGCGATTATTTCGGACGCATTGAACCACGCCTCGATTATTGATGGTGTGCGTCTATGTAAAGCGCAGCGTTATCGTTATGCTAATAATGATATGGCTGATTTGGAAGTGCAGTTGCAAGCGGCTGATGCTGCAGGTGTGCGCCACAAATTGATTGTTACTGATGGCGTGTTCTCTATGGATGGGGTGGTTGCAAATCTACCTGCTATTTGTGATTTAGCTGATAAATATAACGCGCTGGTGATGGTCGATGACTCTCACGCCGTGGGCTTTATGGGCGCCAATGGTCGTGGTACTCACGAGCATCATGATGTAATGGATCGCATCGATATTATTACGGGTACTTTAGGCAAAGCCATGGGCGGCGCTTCTGGCGGTTATACCTCAGGGAAAAAGGCTGTCATTGATTGGCTTCGCCAGCGCTCACGCCCTTATCTTTTCTCCAACTCACTGGCGCCAGCCATTGTGGCGGCTTCAACCCGAGTGATTGACCTGCTTGCTGAAAGTGGTGAGCTGCGCGATAACCTATGGCGCAATGCAGCGCATTTCCGCCGCCGTATGAGTGACGCTGGATTTCAGCTTGCAGGTGCCGATCACGCGATTATTCCGGTGATGCTAGGTGATGCGAAATTAGCGGCTGAGTTTGCTGATCGCATGCTTAAACGCGGTATTTATGTTGTTGGTTTCTCGTTCCCAGTGGTGCCACGCGAGCAAGCGCGTATTCGCACGCAAATGTCTGCTGCGCATACTATGGTGCAACTCGACTTTGCGATTGATGCCTTTATTGCTGTGGGTAAAGAGCTTGGGGTGATTGCATGAGTATGAAAGCCCTTGCCAAACTGAAAGCGGAACCGGGGATTTGGCTGACCGAAGTGGATGAGCCAACTTTGGGTCACAACGATCTGCTGATTAAAATTCGTAAAACAGCCATTTGCGGCACCGATGTGCACATCTACAACTGGGATGAGTGGTCGCAGCGTACCATTCCTGTTCCCATGGTTGTGGGTCATGAATATGTCGGTGAAGTGGTGGCTATGGGCCAAGAGGTGCGCGGTTTTGCTATTGGCGATCGCGTCTCTGGCGAAGGTCATATCACCTGTGGGCATTGTCGTAACTGCCGCGCAGGTCGTACGCATTTATGCCGTAATACCGTGGGTGTGGGTGTGAATCGCGAAGGTGCTTTTGCCGAGTATCTGGTTATTCCCGCCTTTAATGCCTTTAAGATTCCTGAAGGTATCAGTGATGATCTTGCTTCGATTTTCGACCCATTTGGTAATGCAGTGCACACTGCGCTGTCTTTTGATTTAGTCGGTGAAGATGTACTGATTACTGGTGCAGGCCCCATTGGTATTATGGCTGCGGCGGTGGCACGTCATGTTGGCGCACGCCATGTGGTGATCACCGATGTCAATGAGTACCGTTTGGATCTAGCGCGCCAAATGGGTGTGACCCGCGCGGTGAATGTGGCCAATACCGATCTAAAAGATGTGATGACCGAGCTGGGAATGACTGAAGGCTTTGATGTGGGTCTTGAGATGTCAGGTGTACCTTCTGCATTTAATAGCATGCTAAGTAACATGAATCATGGCGGTAAGGTTGCGCTACTTGGCATTCCACCATCTGATATGGGCATTGATTGGAATCAGGTCATTTTTAAGGGGCTGATCATCAAAGGAATTTATGGCCGTGAGATGTTTGAAACTTGGTACAAAATGGCCAGCTTGCTGCAATCAGGTTTAGATATTAGCCCGATTATTACCCATCACTATGCGATTGATGATTTCCAAGCGGGTTTTGATGTGATGCGCTCGGGTCAATCAGGCAAAGTGATTTTGAACTGGGATTGATCACGCGATTTGCACAATAAAAAAGCCGCATAAAAATGCGGCTTTTTTGTGGCTTGTAATCTGTCCTAAATCAGAACTTAGAAAGTAAAGATGAGTTGCGCAGATGCGCCATAGCCGTTATCTGTACTATATTGCCCCGCCAAATCAATACCAAAGGCACCAAATGGGTGCAGGCCAATACCAGCTGTGAGCATGCTGCCTGCATCGGTTAGGCTCGCAGCGTAACCTGCGCGAAGCTGCGCCCAATCCCAAGCGTTGAGCTCAGCACCGAGGCGAACATATTGGGTGCTGTAATCGATCTGCTCAAAGTACTTGGTTTCGTTTAGATCCACATCAAGGTTCAACTGCAGCCAGCTGATGTCATAGCTTGCACCTAAGGTGAATTTTGGTTCAACCACATAGGTGGCATCGCCATCTAGGTTGTTCTCGATGGATTGCTTGATCAAGTTACGGCCCGCAAGCGCGATGGTGATGCTATCTGTCGCTTGGTAGCTTGCACCTAAATCAAGGTTAAAGGTGCTCTTGTCATTGCCGTTTTTGTCGTAATCAAAATCATCGATTTCAAAATCAGCAGGTGTCCCACCGTAGTTGATCATATAAAGGGTCTGCATTTTTGGCGTGATACCCACAGAGAAGTGGTGATCTTTCACGTCAAAAGCTTTACCCATGGCTAGACCAATATCTAAAGTACCGCCGGCAAGGCCACGAACCGTTGAGTTCATCTGATTTGCCACAGGCGTAAAACCCGCGCCAAAGTCACGGCTATCAATATGCGTTTGTGCAAAGACATTGGTTTGGTTTTGGACAAACAATGCGGTACTTAGATATTGGTTTGGAATGGCGATAGCCATACCCACATTAAGGTTTACAGCGACAGTGGAATTATCGAGTGCTTTTAGCGCCGCATCCCACTCATCCTTGTGACCCGGCGTGTACTCTTTATCGATGTCTTGGAAAGTATCTAGTTTATTGAGTAAGTCGTTTTGATCAGACGCACTTAGGCCAACACTTGGAAAGAGCAGGCCGACATCATCGCTGTCATCGTAATTGGTTAGCTGTGCTGGGTTATAGAAGGCAGCGGTAAGATAGCTTGCTGATGCAACGCCAGTACCACCCATCGCCATACTGCGGCTATCATAACCAATGGCGGCTTGAGAACTGGTTGCAACGAGCGTCATTGCACCGACAAGCGAGAAAGAAAGTGCGCGTTTCATTGAAAATTCCACTATTGATAATTCTTATATTAAATGCCCATATTTTTGGGTTTATATAAGTAATGGCGATGTATTTCAATGTATTGCGGGAAAATCGTGATCGAGATTGGGTTCGAGGGCGTTTAACGACGTTTGAGCCAAGCGATAGGATCCACGGTGTTGCCGTGGCGGCGAATTTCAAAATAGAGGCTTGGACGCTCTTGGCCGCCACTATCGCCAACTAGTGCCACAGCTTCGCCAGTTTTGACTAAATCGCCAGTATTTTTCAGCAAACTTTGGTTGTAGCCATAAAGGCTCATATCGCCTTTACCGTGGTCAAGCACCAGCACTAAACCATAGCCGCGTAGCCAGTCAGCAAAGACCACCTTACCACCGCGAATCGCTTTGACTTCACTGCCTGCTTTACCGGCAATCACCAAACCTTTCCAGCGTTGTTGGCTGGTTTGCTGTTCACCATAGGCATGCAGTAATCGACCTTTGATCGGCCAGTTGAGCTTTTTGCGATAGCGCGCCAAGCCATCCATGCGTACTTGGTTTTTCTGGGCGTGTTTTGCAGCGGCCGATAGCTGCGCTTTCAGCGCATTTTCACTGGAGCGTAACTGCTCAAGATAGCTGTCGCTATCTTTGACGGTTTCGCGCATTTTGGCCAAGGTGAGTTTGCGTTTGCGCTGCTCATTATCAAAGTTACGACGTTGGTGTTGTCGCTGATTCAATGTTGCTTGGTGACTCGCTCGTTTCTCAGCAAGCTCGGCACGTTTGTGTTCAAGACTTTGGGTGGTTTGTGCCAAGTCCTCGATCACTTGTTGGCGAGCTTGCCCCAATAGTTCGGCATAGACCGACATGCGATCAAGCTCTGCTAAATCTTGCTGTTTTAAAAGACGCTTAATTTGGCTGTCGTGGCCATTGCGATAACGGGCATTGAGGAGTTCGGCCAATAGGCGTTTTTGGTCGCTCAATGAGACTTCTAGCTCATCAAGCTGTTGTTCGAGTTGATTCATCGATTGGTTGAGCACGCGAATATCTTGCTCTGCCTGACGAATCGCCTTGGCCGATTGGCTCATACTGACTTCATGTTTTTTGAGGTCGGCTTCCAGTGAGGCTAAGGATTTTTTCTGTGTGCCAACCAGGCTTTCTTGTCGCTTGATCTCTTGTTGCAGACCATCGAGCTGGCTTGCCTTGGCTTGGGGCGTGATAAATTGCAGGCATAACAAAACGCCAGCGCATAATGCGCTGGCGCTAATTCGTTGTCTAAAACAATTCATCACCCGCATGGGGAAAGATTATTTCAGATCAAACAGAGCCTTACCAGTCATCTCTGCAGGAATTTCCATATCCGCGAGAGAAAGCATGGTTGGCGCCAAATCAGAAAGCTTACCGCCTTCTTTCAGTGCCAAGTTTTTGTCACCGACGTAGATCAATGGAACAGGCAAGTTGGTGTGCGCAGTGTGCACGCCGCCAGTTTCAGGGTTGATCATCATCTCTGCGTTACCGTGGTCGGCAGTGATCAGAAGCTGACCGTGTACTTTGTTGATCGCTTCAACAACGCGACCGATACAGTGGTCAACCGCTTCACAAGCTTGAACCGCAGCATCGTAAACGCCAGTGTGGCCAACCATGTCGCCGTTTGGATAGTTACAGATGATCATGTCGTAGTTGCAGCTTTCAATCGCAGCAACCAGTTTGTCGGTTAGTTCGCCAGAGCTCATTTCTGGTTGTAGGTCATAGGTCGCTACTTTTGGTGATGCAACCAATGAACGCTCTTCACCGTTGAACTCATCTTCAACGCCACCGTTGAAGAAGAAGGTCACGTGCGCATATTTCTCTGTTTCAGAGATGCGAAGCTGCGTTTTGCCTTGTTTCGCCAACCACTCACCCAAGGTGTTGGTTAGATTTTCAGCAACGAATGCTGCAGGTAGGTTGATGTCAGCGGCGTACTCAGTCAGCATCACGAAGTTCAATGCTGGGAATACGTTACGAGCAAAACCATCAAACTCAGGCAAGAAGGTGCGAGTGATTTGACGCGCACGGTCAGCACGGAAGTTCATGAATAGAACTGCGTCGCCATCTTGCATTGCTGCACTTTCTTGATCTGCAGTGCGAAGTTCAGTTGCTTTCACGAACTCGTCGTTCTCGTCGCGAGCATATGCAGCTTCTAGGCCTTCAACAGCGCTATCAAAGGTGAACTCAGCCTTCGCTTCAGTTAATAGCTCATAGGCTTTTTGTACGCGATCCCAGTTGTTGTCACGGTCCATTGCATAGTAACGACCGATCAAAGATGCGGTGCGGCCTTTGCCTAATTTTGCAAAGAGTGCATCGAAACGCTCAAGTGATGCTTTGGCGCTACGTGGTGGGGTGTCACGACCATCAAGGAAGCAGTGTAGGTAGATTTTTTCCGCGCCACGTGCGGCTGCCATTTCAACAGCGGCTGCGATGTGGTTTTCATGGCTGTGTACGCCACCAGGAGACATCAGACCCATGATGTGAACTGCTTTACCAGCGGCTACAGCGCTGTCCATTGCTTTTGCAATCACTTCATTGGTTTGGAATTCGCCGTCTAGGATCGCTTTGTCGATACGAGTCAGGTCTTGATAAACCACGCGACCTGCACCGATGTTGGTGTGACCGACTTCTGAGTTACCCATTTGGCCATCTGGTAGACCAACGTCCATGCCTGATGCAGAAATCAGGGTGTTTTTACCATCAACCATTAGGCTGTCTAGTACCGGTGTTTTCGCGTTTGCAACGGCGTTGTTCGCGGCATCTTGGCGGTAACCCCAACCATCTAGGATCACCAAAGCAAGTGGTTTTTTCGCCGACATAACCTGTCCTCTCGTAAGATAAATTAAAATCGAAAGCGTTAAATTAGCGTAATTTTACTACAGGTTGGTGGTAAAACTGTAGGCAAAGATCAAACAAAATCGCGCTGCTTTCGCCTTGATGTTGTTCACTTTATTCATATCACTGCTGCAACATGAATGAAATTGAATATTTGCTATTGGTATAATAGGTGGGGACGAAGATGGGTGTGATCAAGGTCACTGCCCTCGTGAGCGTGCTAGCGGAATCGCAAATGCACACTGTACTTGCCAGTATGGCAGGGTATACTCAGACTCCTTTTTAGGCGATGGTTATCTACGCGAGAAATAACAATGCAAGACTATATTTCATTCTTTCAAGCGCATCCGGTTTGGTGCATGGCGTGGTTGGGTATTTTCGTAGCCCTGATTCACACCACCATTAAGATGAAGATGGCGAAATACCATTTCGTTGATCACAACGGTTTGTCGCAGCTGATCAACCGCCATGATGCAGTGGTGTTCGATCTACGTACGCGTGATGAGTTCCGTCAAGGCCATATTGCGAACGCGATCCAAGTTTTGCCAAGTGAAATCCAGCAAGGTAAGAACACCTTACTTGAAAAATACAAGCAGACCCCCATTATCCTTGTGTGCAGCAGCGGTATGGCAGCGGTGAAAAGCGCTGAAGATTTGACCAAAGCGAACTACGAGCAAGTTTTTGTTTTGAAAAATGGCCTAGCCTCATGGCGTGAAGCCAATATGCCGCTAGTTCAGGGTAAAAAGTAAGTTCAAAACAAATCGATTTTGGCTGACGGATGGTCAGCGTTTGATGTCCGCAAGGGCAGTTTAACAGATGAAGGAATGTACCCATGGCTGAAGCAGCAACCCAAGAAGCGCCACAAACTCCATTTCAAATTCAACGCGTGTATCTAAAAGACGTGTCATTTGAGGCGCCAAACTCTCCTGAGGTTTTCCAAAAAGAGTGGAAACCTGAGATGAATCTCGATCTTGATAGCCAAAGCCGTGAGTTGGGCGAAGATGTCTATGAAGTGGTATTGCGTGTGACTGTGACTGTGAAAAACGACGGCGACACTGCATTCCTATGTGAAGTACAACAAGCGGGTATCTTCACTGCGAAAATGGAACCACAACAACTCGCGCACTGCTTGGGTGCATTCTGTCCAAATATTTTGTTCCCATATGCACGTGAAACCGTTGCAAGCTTGGTGAACAAAGGTTCTTTCCCACAATTGAACCTTGCGCCAGTGAACTTTGATGCTTTGTTCATGAACTTCATGCAACAACAAGCAGCAAAACAAGCGCAAGAAGAAGCACAAGCCTAATGAATAATTGCACCTGTGGCAGTAATGTTGCCATCACAGTGGTGGGTGCCGGCTCTTACGGCACCTCTCTCGCGATTGCTTTGGCCCGTAATGGCGCCAAAGTGATGATTTGGGGGCATGAGGCGGACCATATGGCTCGCCTACAAGCTGACCGCTGTAACCAAGAGTTTTTACCTGGTGTTCCTTTTCCTGAGTCATTGATTGTTGAGCCTGATCTCGCAACCGCCATGGCCGCGAGCCGTGATGTGTTGGTCGTAGTACCAAGCCATGTGTTTGGTTTAGTGCTTAATCAACTCAAGCCCCATCTTCGTGCAGATGCACGTGTATGTTGGGCGACCAAAGGTCTTGAACCCAATACTGGACGCTTGCTACAGGATGTAGCCTACGATGTGTTAGGCCATGAAATACCGCTAGCGGTGATGTCTGGCCCAACCTTTGCGATGGAGCTTGCGGTGGGGATGCCAACGGCAATCTCATTGGCTTCAACCGATGCCCAATTTATGCAGGATCTGCAGGAATTCGTGCATTGCAGCAAGAGCTTCCGTGTCTACAGCAACAATGATTTTGTTGGCCTGCAATTGGGTGGCGCGGTGAAAAACGTGATTGCTATTGGCGCTGGGATGTCTGATGGCATCGGCTTTGGTGCCAATGCGCGCACTGCGTTGATCACTCGAGGTCTGGTTGAAATGTCTCGCCTTGGCGCGGCATTGGGCGCAAAACATGAAACTTTTATGGGGATGGCTGGTCTTGGCGACTTGGTCCTGACTTGTACTGACAACCAATCACGTAACCGCCGCTTTGGCATGGCCCTTGGTCAAGGCAAAGATGTGGATACTGCGCAGGCAGAAATTGGTCAGGTGGTTGAAGGTTATCGTAACACCCAAGAGGTTTGGCATTTGGCTGAGCGTCATGGCGTCGAGATGCCGATTGTTGAGCAGATCTACCAGGTGCTTTACCAAGGCAAAGATGCGCGTCAAGCTGCGCAAGATTTGTTAGCTCGTGAAAAGAAAAATGAACTGAGCTAAATTTAGCGTATGCACCGAATGTAACAACGTGGTTCAGTCTCTGAATCGCGTTGTTTTTTTTTACCAGCAAGTTAAAGTGTGAAGCAAAGAACAAATTCACACCAAAGGAAGCCTGAATGTCAGCGTCGCTGCAAGCCCAAGTGTGGCAAGCCATTACTCAAGAAGCGCGAGAACAAGCCGAGCAAGAGCCGATGCTTGCGAGTTTTTATCATGCCACCATTATTAAGCATGATAATTTGGCGATGGCGCTGAGCTACATTCTAGCCAATAAGCTTGCGACGGTTTCTATGCCAGCGATGGCGGTGCGCGAGGTGGTCGAAGAGGCTTTTCGTAATCGCCCAAGCTTGGTGGAAGATGCCGCGGCAGATATTTCAGCTGTGGTCACGCGCGATCCTGCGGTGGCGATGTATGCGGTACCGCTTTTATACCTCAAAGGTTTTCATGCACTGCAAGGCTACCGTGTTGCCAACTATTTGTGGCACCAAGGGCGCGCGGCATTGGCGGTGTATCTGCAAAACCAAATCTCGGTGAGCTGTCAGGTGGATGTCCACCCAGCGGCGCGCATTGGCCGCGGGATTATGTTTGACCATGCTACAGGGGTGGTGATTGGTGAAACGGCGGTGGTGGAAGATGATGTCTCCATTTTGCAAGGCGTCACCTTGGGCGGTACGGGCAAAGAAGGCGGCGATCGTCACCCGAAAATTCGTGAAGGGGTGATGATTGGGGCAGGTGCGAAAGTGCTGGGTAATATTGAAGTGGGTAAGGGGGCTAAGATTGGCTCTGGTTCCGTGGTGCTACAAGCGGTACCACCACATACCACAGTGGCAGGCGTACCAGCGAAAATTATCGGTCGCCCTTGCTGTGAAAAACCATCGCTTGAGATGGACCAAGATTTTAATGACCCTTACCACACCTTTATGGCGGGTGATGGTATTTAGGCTTTTTGATTGAATGATAAAAACGCGCTCAAGGGCGCGTTTTTTTATGGCATTTATTGCTCTGTAAAGCCTTAACGACGTTTTAACACGGAGGTGTTTTCTGCTTTGCTCGGTTCTGGCTTTTCCAATTTCACAGGTAAGCGTACCTGTACAAATAAACCACCTTCACTGCGATTGGCGAGATGAATGTCACCGCGGTGCTGCTCAACTATGCGCTGCACGATGGCGAGCCCTAAACCACTGCCTTGACTGCCGCGCGCTTGATCGCCGCGGGTAAAAGGTTGCATCAAATGCTCTTGCAACTCATTGGGGATTCCAGGACCATCATCTTCAACGGTAAACCACATGGATTTGCGATCGGCTGAAATACCCGAGCTTAAGCGAATCCAGCCACCACCATAGCGAATGGCATTGGTCACCAAGTTGGTAATCGCCCGTCGAATCGCCACCTGATTGCCGTAACAAGTTTGCTCAAAATCGGCCAGCTGCAAATCAAATTGCGCGCCGTAGTTGGCTTCTGAATGGGCAATTTCATTGAGCAGTTGATTGAGTGAAAAATGGGTATGCTCAAGGGAGCTGGTGGCACGCAGATAATCACTAAACTGGCTGATAATCTCGTTGCACTCCTCGGTATCCTTAATGATGCTATCGGCAAGATAATCATCTTCCAGCCCCATCATCTCCGTGGCAAGGCGAATACGGGTCAGTGGGGTGCGTAGATCATGGCTGACCCCAGACAGCAGCAGTGCGCGGTCTTGGTCGAGTTTTTTTATCCCCTTGGCCATTTGGTTAAAGGCGAGGGTTACTGCGCGAATTTCTGATGCGCCGCGTAGCGGCAGTGGATCCGGGTGTTCACCGCGACCCACTTGCTGCGCGGCTTTTTCTAGAGCGACAAGAGGACGGTTTTGCCAACGAATAAAGGCCCAACCGCCAGCGATAATAATCAGCGCGATAAACAGGCTATAGCGAAACAGTGGAAAGAAGTCGTTTTCGGTGATTTGCGATAGTGGTACCTGCATCCAATAACCGGGCAGGGCATCACTTTTTAGCCATAGTTCATAGGTGCCATTATGCAGGGATAGGCGCACCTCGGTTGGCGCACCAAGCTGCTCGGCCATGGAATGACTCAGATAATCAATGGCGGTGGCATCTTGAAAGCGCTGGTGATCCTCACCACCCGCTTGCTGGTGGGCCAGATGTTCACTTTCACTGTGTAGGGTGATGCCGAGTTTCTCGAGTAGTGCGCGGCGTGTTTGCGGTGCAATGGAGATGATTTGCCCCTGCTCGTCGACGCCGAAATCATCAGCCTGCATCAGTTGCACTTCATAGGCGATGATCTGATTAAATTGCTTAAGGCTGGGCAACAGGGCAAAGCGAAACATCGCCAAGTAGGAAAGAAGCTGACTACTGATCAGCAGAAAAGCCAGCAAAATTAAGGTGCGCGCAAAGGTGCTGCGCGGCGATAGATGCATTAGGCGCTCTCACCATCAGGGACAAAGACATAGCCCAATCCCCAAACCGTTTGAATATAACGCGGGCGGCTTGGGTCTTCTTCAATCATGCGGCGCAGACGAGAAATTTGCACGTCGATGGAGCGCTCCATGGCGGAGTATTCTCGGCCGCGAGCCATATTCATCAGCTTGTCGCGTGACAATGGCTCTTTTGCATTGGTGACTAGTGCTTTTAGCACCGCAAACTCACCTGAGGTGAGTGGCATCGGCTCACCTTGGTGGAACATTTCGCGGGTGCCGAGATCAAGGCTAAATTCACCAAAGCTCACCACTTTACTTTGCGCGCTTGGTGCGCCGGGGGCTTCCACCACTTGGCGGCGTAGTACGGCGCGAATGCGGGCGAGTAGTTCGCGTGGATTAAAGGGCTTGGGCAGGTAATCATCAGCGCCCACTTCAAGACCCACAATACGGTCAATCTCATCGCCCTTGGCGGTGAGCATAAGAATGGGCAGCATGTTGCCTGCATGGCGCAGACGACGGCAAATGGATAGGCCATCCTCACCGGGTAGCATCAGATCCAGCACCATTAAATGAAAGGTTTCGCGGCCCAATAGGCGATCCATTTGTTCGGCGTTGGCGACGCTGCGAACTTGGAATCCTTGCTCTGATAGGTAGCGTTCAAGCAAGCTGCGCAGACGCATATCGTCATCGACGACTAAAATTTTATGATTTTCTTGTGCTTGCGTCATGAGTCTCTCTCCAATCCATGATCAGGCTTTACTATACCCTGCGCCGAGTCCGTTGCATGGTCAATTTTGTTACCGATTATGTCCTTGATATGGGCTTATTCTGCGCTGGGATTTACAGCAAATGGGTTGTCGCCACCCACTTGGTAGGATATGTGGTTGACCCACCATTCGCGGTTGCCTTCTGGCGTGCGCACCACAAATTCCTCATCCATCTCTTTTTTCATTAGCGCACGCGCCATGGGCGCATCAATGGAGATGTAATCATTGCGGCCATAGATTTCATCGGGGCCGACAATGCGAAACTGGCGAATATCACCGGCGTCATTTTCAATCTCCACCCAAGCGCCAAAAAACACTTTGCCTTCTTGATCTGGATGGGGATCGACCACGGTGAGCTCAGGAAGGCGTTTACGCAGGTAGCGAACGCGGCGATCAATTTGTCGCAGCAGGCGTTTATTAAAGGTGTAATCAGCGTTTTCAGAGCGATCGCCAAGGCTGGCAGCCCAAGTGACAATCTTGGTGATTTCTGGGCGTTTTTCAAACCATAAGTGGTCATGTTCCGCCGCTAGTTGGTTATAGCCTTCGCGAGTGATGAGGTTGGTTTTCATGCAATAAGTAGCAGCTATGTTGACTGCTTTCACGGTACAAGAGGTGGTGAATTTTGTCGAGTTTCCTGTGCTTGAATCGCCGCCAACTGCGATGTTCTGTGACCCCCGCCAAAATTGACTTTTGAATGACTTTCTCCATGATGAAGGCAACGTATACTCGCGCCATTGCACAAGACTTACATTGCAGGATGAAAATAGGCTCTATGCAAACTTCTATTTCCCAACAAATTGCGCAGGAGCTGTCGGTTCATGCGCGCCAAATTGATGCCACCATTGCGCTACTTGATCAAGGTAATACGGTGCCTTTTATCGCGCGTTACCGGAAAGAGGTCACGGGCGGTTTAGATGATACTCAGCTACGAACGCTGGCGAGCCGTCTGACTTACCTGCGTGAATTTCATGATCGCCGTGCAGTGATCATCGCTTCCATTACTGAGCAGGGCAAGATGACCGATGCTTTGGCCAAAGCCATTGCCATGGCTAGCAGTAAGACTGAGCTTGAAGACCTTTATTTGCCATATAAACCGAAACGTCGCACCAAGGGACAAATGGCCATTGAGGCAGGGTTGCAACCATTGGCCGATGCGCTTTGGCAAAACCCTGCGTTGGATCCTGAGCAAGAAGCGCAAGCTTATCTCAATGCTGAATTGGGATTTGCTGATAGCAAAGCGGCGTTAGATGGCGCGCGCGCCATTGTGATGGAGCAGCTGGCAGAAGATGCGTCACTGATTGCCAAATTACGTCGTTATCTCGAGCAGAATGCGCAGCTCAAAGCCAGTGTGGTGGAAGGTGCGGAGCAAAGCGGTGCTAAGTTTAAAGATTACTTTGAGCATCAAGAAGCTTGGCACAGTGTGCCATCGCACCGCGCTTTAGCGATGCTGCGTGGTCGTAATGAAAATGTGCTGACCTTGAACTTGGTGGTGGATTTTGACAGCGAGCGCCACCCTTGCGAGCAGATGATTCTCGAACACTGTGAGATGCGCCTAGCTGGACAACCAGCCGATCGCTGGCGCGCACAGGTGGTGACTTTTGCATGGCGCGTGAAGCTCTTTACCCATTTAGAAACTGAGCTGATGAGCCGTTTGCGCGACCAAGCAGAAGCGGGGGCCATTGATGTCTTTGCAGACAACCTTGGCGATTTGCTGATGGCAGCGCCTGCGGGGCTAAAAACCACTATGGGTCTTGATCCGGGTTTGCGCACTGGGGTGAAAGTTGCCGTGGTTGACGGCACTGGCAAGCTATTGGCGACCGATACCATCTATCCGCATCAGCCACAAAAACAGCTCGCCCAATCAGCAAAAACTATCGCGGCTTTGCTTGAGCGTTATCAGGTGGAATTGATTGCCATTGGTAATGGCACGGCGTCGCGTGAAACTGACGCTTTTGTTGCGCAGTTACTGAAAAATAGCGGCCATAAAGCGCAAAAAGTGATGGTCAGTGAAGCGGGCGCATCGGTTTATTCCGCGTCTGAACTGGCAGCCAAAGAGTTTCCAAACTTGGATGTGTCGCTGCGAGGGGCGGTGTCGATTGCTCGCCGCCTGCAAGACCCATTGGCCGAGCTGGTGAAAATCGAGCCTAAAGCCATTGGTGTTGGTCAATATCAGCATGATGTCAGCCAAAGTCAGTTGGCGCAGCGTTTGGATGCCGTGATTGAAGACTGCGTGAACAAAGTGGGCGTCGATGTAAACAGTGCTTCGGCTGCATTGCTTACGCGCGTGGCGGGTTTGAATGCCACCATTGCTAGCAATATCGTGGCCTATCGCGATGAAAATGGCACCTTTAACTCGCGCAGCACTCTGAAAAAAGTGCCACGTTTGGGGCCAAAAGCCTTTGAACAATGTGCTGGATTCTTACGTGTGATGCAGGGCAAGAACCCGCTGGATGCCTCTGCAGTGCACCCAGAAGCCTATAGCGTGGTGACTGCGATTGCCGATAAAACTCAGCTTGATGTGGGCGCCTTGATTGGTAATAGCTCGGTGCTCAAAGCGCTCAATGCCGATGACTACACCAGCGAGGCTTTTGGCCGCCCAACGGTATTGGATATTATCAGTGAACTGGATAAGCCTGGGCGCGATCCACGTCCGGCCTTTACCACGGCGCAGTTTGATGATGCGGTACATGAAATCACTGATCTCAAACTCAATATGGTGCTTGAAGGGGTGGTGACCAATGTGACCCATTTTGGCGCTTTTGTGGATATCGGCGTACACCAAGATGGTTTGGTACATATCTCGGCGCTCAGTGACACCTTTGTCAAAGATCCGCGTGAAGTGGTGAAAACCGGACAAATCGTCAAAGTGAAAGTGATGGAAGTGGATGTGCCACGCCGCCGCATTGCGTTGTCGATGCGTATGGGTGATGAAGCTGGGCAAGCACCTGAAAAAACGGCGCCATCAGCACGTAGCGAATCAGGACGAAGTGATCGCGAGCGCCGCGTTGCCAATCCGCAAGGGCAGCGTAGTCATCAATCGCGCGCGCCATCGTCATCGCCACTGCAAGGTGCCTTTGCCGATGCGTTTGCCAAGGCTAACCAGCGCAAGCGATAGTTTGGATTGAATGATTCATTGCATATGGAAACCAATAAAAAAGAGCCCATGGGCTCTTTTTTATTGCGTGAATACCAGCATTAGTCAGTGAATCTAGAGAATCATCAGCATTTTGCTTTCAACATTTGGGCTGGTGGAATAGTTGTAATGATGATCGATAACCACGCGGCGCTGGGCCATGACGTTGCCTCGATCAATGGCTTCAAGCAGTTTGATTGGGAATTTGTAGGTCATGCAGTAGCCGCCATCTTGGCAGTCGCAAAAGCCGCTGGTCAGTAGGGTTTGCAGCAGAGCAAGGGCATGATCTTTTTCATAGGGATTGGGCACACCGGAGCGCTCGTCAATGACTGGCTCCTGTTCATATTCAGGATGCTCGCTGGGATCCCATCCTTGGCGCTTACGTTGCTTCTCTTTTAGAGTCACAGCGCTGTCCGATTTGCTTTTTGCCAGCTCGGCTGGTGGCACAATTTTCTCGCGTGTGCGATTGTCCCGCGCGGCCTGTTCCGTTGGCGGATTAATGGTCGGGGTTAAAACCGGCACATTAATACTGCTAGGTGATAAAAGCATGCTGATGTGATCTCCCACCATCAGCCTATGGCATGACTCCAATGAGCCATGCCACAACAAAAGACGGTTATACCACCATTAAAAGAATACCGCCGACGGTTGCCGCGGCAGATAAAAATTGCCCTGCGGTGTAGTACTCGTCGTTATTCTTTTTCACGTCTTCTGGGTGATCCATCCCAAGCGCGCCATAGGTAAATGACTCGAGATTATTGGGTTTCTCACCGGCTGCTGTTTGTTGTTCCGTTGGTTGTTGCTTTGCGCTTATCGGCGATTTAGCCATGAGCGCAGGATTCGCATTGGTTTGCGCGTCGCTTTGTACCATAGGTTTTTGCCTAGGTGAGAACGGTTTTGCATACATTGCGTAATTTTGTCCAACTCCATGAATGGTCATTGGGCCTCCAAGTTTAGAAGGTGACCTAAATATGCTATCGACCAAAGATCGGCAAACTTAAGTCATCGTTCACAACAAACGGGTGGCAATGATTACTCGTTCACAAACTGCTTCAGCTGTTTGACGAATGCCTCCGCCTCACTAATAAAAGGCGCATGGGAGGCATGGGCAAACACTTGCCGTTGCGATTGTGGCGCGAGTTGATCTGTGGCCACCACAGAGCAAGCGGGAACCAGCGTATCATGCTGACCATAAAGGCGAAGCCATGGTGGTTGAAGCTGCGCCAGCTGGCTACGGAGATCGCAGCGGGCAAGCAGTTCTAAACCAAGAGTAAGCGCTTGATGATCAGGCATGGTCTGATTCTGAATTGCAGCCCTGAGTTGCTTTACATCTTGCCTTGCCGTTAGGCTGCCGAGGGCTTGTAGACCCACAAAGCGCGCCAAGGTGGCGGATGGATTGTGCTCAAGATCTGCAATAAATTGCGCCAAAATACTTGGGGCAACCCCTTGCCAGTCATCGTTTGCCGTAAAACGCGGTGAATGGGCTACTGTAATGAGGCCCAAACAGCGCGTGGGCTCAAGTAAAGCCGCTTGGGTGGCGACCAAGCCACCGAGCGACCAACCGAGCCAATATGCGGCAGACGGTGATAATTTAAGCAAGTGTGATGCCAAATCGAGTAAATTATCAGCAGAAACTTGCTGGTGCTGGCCATAGCCCGGTAAATCAAGGCATTGCACATCGAAGTGCGATTCAAGTAAGGGCAGGAGTGGACGCCAGACTTGGCTATCAAGTCCCCAGCCATGAATTAAAACGAGGGCGGGGCGAGGGTTGGACTGAGCCATCTATACTCTTCCTTGAACACAATGGAGGTGGTCATGAGTCTAGCGCGAATAACCCGATGGATAAATGCACATACTGGGCAAAGCTGCTTATTTTGTCGGTTGCCCATATCCGTGCCAGTCAAGACAGCGCCATCATCGATGCCCATTCTATCTACTGTGCTATGCGGCCATTGCCAACCTTTGTTGGCTCAGCGTTCGCGTTGCATGGGCTGTGCATTACCGCTGCCCGTGGATCAGATAAAGGGCGGACTCAATTTGTGCGGTGGCTGTTTAAAGCGGCCGCCGATTTGGCAGCGGATGACCGTGGCTGGGGAGTATCATGGGATCTGGGCGAGCCTATTGGCGCAATATAAGTTTGAACGGCGCTTTTGGTTGGCGCAGCCGCTCAGTGCATCAATTCCAGTGCCAAGTGAGCGACCTGATTGGTTGATGCCGGTGCCCATGCATTGGAAAAAGCGTTGGTTGCGCGGCTTTAATCAAAGCACGCATTTAGCTTGGCAGCTCAGTGACCGCTGGCAGATTCCGCTATGGCAAGGGATTCGATGTTGCCGCTACACCGCCACTCAGCACCAGCTCAATGCGCAATCGCGGCGGCGAAATTTAAAGCAGGCCTATCAGCTCAAAGGCGCGGTGCCCAAGGCCCACATTGGTATTGTGGATGATATTGTCACGACGGGCACGACGGTTAGTGAGCTTGCCAAATTATTGCGCCGACATGGGGCCACGCAAATTTCTGTGTATGCAGTGGCAAGAACGCCACCACCCAGTGATTCGACTGGGCGCTAAAATGACGTATGATGCAAATGAACGCCATGGATGATTTTGCGAAAAAATCAGCGTAAACTAAAACCATACTAAAACAGTCAGGTATTTGTCGTGTCGAATCTAAATATTTCTGAAGCCGCGCAAGCGCATTTTCGCACTCTGCTAGAAAAGCAGCCCGAAGGAACGAACATTCGTGTGTTTGTGGTCAATCCTGGCACGCAAAACGCAGAGTGCGGTGTCTCTTACTGCCCACCAGAAGGTGTGGAGCCTGCGGACACTGAGTTTGAATACAATGGTTTTTCTGCTTTTGTTGATCAAACCAGCCTGCCATTTCTTGAAGATGCAGAAGTGGATTATGTGACTGATAAAATGGGCTCTCAGCTCACCTTGAAAGCACCGAATGCCAAGATGCGCAAAGTTGCGGATGATGCGCCTTTGATTGAGCGTGTGGAGTATGTGATTCAATCACAAATCAACCCACAGCTTGCCGGCCATGGCGGTTTTGTGGGTCTCGTTGAGATCACTGAAGATGGCGTTGCCATTCTGCAATTCGGCGGTGGCTGTAATGGTTGTTCAATGGTTGATGTCACTTTGAAAGAAGGCATCGAAAAAGAGCTATTGAATCAGTTCCCTGAAGAGTTGAGTGGCGTGCGTGATATGACTGAGCATGCGCCTGGTGATCACTCTTACTACTAATTTTCGCCGATTCAACTAGCAAAAAATGCCATAAAAAAACGCCAGCGATTGCTGGCGTTTTGTTGCTTGCAAAGCAGCTTTGCTTGATTGCAAATCAGCCGGTATTACGAAGACCAGTGGCAATCCCAGCGATGGTGACCATCAAGGCGGCCTCATGTTCTTCGCTGTCCACTTCTGCACTGCGGGTACGATAGAGTAGCTCCGCTTGTAGCAAGTTTAGTGGCTCCACATAGGTGTTACGCACGCGAATAGACTCAGCACCCCATGGGTCTTGCTCCATCAAATGGTCATTGTTATCAATGGTTAGTACCGCTTTGATATCCTTGTCCAATTGTTCGCGGAGGCGATCACCCAGCGCCCACAGTGATGGGTCAACTAGCTTTTTATCATAGTGTGCAGACAATGGCTTATTAGCCTTGGTGTACACCATCTCAAGCATGCCTAAGCGCGTGGAGAAGAATGGCCATTCACGGCACATCTCTTCGAGTAGCGCTTGGTGGCCTTTATCGATGGCATATTGCAGCGCTTCACCAGCACCGAGCCATGCTGGCACCAGTAGGCGGTTTTGGCTCCAAGCAAAAATCCATGGAATCGCACGCAAACTTTCTACGCCGCCATTTGGATTACGCTTGGCTGGGCGGGAGCCCAGTGGCAATTTACCCAATTCCATTTCAGGCGTTGTGGAGCGGAAATAAGGCACAAAGTCTGGCTCTTCACGCACCACGCGGCGATATGCTTCACAAGAGATCTCAGATAGCACATCCATCACTTCGCGCCACTCTTGTTTTGGCTCTGGTGGTGGGAGCAAGTTCGCTTCCAAAATCGCACTGGTGTAGAGCGCCAAACTGTTGATTGCCACATCCGGCAAGCCCAGTTTAAAGCGAATCATCTCACCTTGTTCAGTCACACGTAGGCCGCCTTTCAAGCTGCCTGGAGGCTGAGACAGTAGCGCTGCATGGGCGGGTGCACCGCCACGGCCAATGGTGCCGCCACGACCGTGGAATAGTGTCAGCTCAACGCCTGCTTGGTCACAGATTTTGACCAAAGATTCCATGGCATGGTACTGCGCCCAACCCGCTGACATCACGCCAGCATCTTTGGCTGAGTCGGAGTAACCGATCATCACCATTTGGAAGTTTTGGATAAAGCCGCGATACCAATCGATGCTAAATAGCTGTTGGATCACTGCTTCTGCGTTGTTCAAATCTTCAAGGGTTTCAAACAGTGGGCACACATCCATGCGATGGCGGTAGCCACACTCTTTGAGAATCAAATGCACGGCAAGCACGTCTGATGCGGTGCGCGCCATGGAGATGACATAGGCGCCAATGGCTTCACGTGGGTGCAGCGCGATGGTGCGGCAAGTATCGAGCACTTCCTGCACTTCTGCGCTTGGCTGCCAGTCAGCAGGCAGCAGTGGGCGTTTTGACGAAAGCTCTTTGACCAAGAAGGCCACTTTGTCTTGCTCGCTCCAGTGATCGTAATCACCAAGACCCAAGTAGCGGGTAAGCTCAGACAATACATCTGAGTGGCGAGTACTTTCTTGGCGAATATCCAATTTCACCAAGTGCACGCCAAAGCTGCGAATACGACGAAGCACGTCGAGTAGTAGGCCATCGGCGATGATCGCCATGCCACACTCGTGTAGTGATTCATAACAGGTGAGAAGCGGTGTCCAAAGCTGGTCAACATCAGTAATGATGTCTTCAGGCTCAGTTACGCGTTGGCCATTAAGTAGTGCACCTAGGTATTCCAGGGTGTTTTTCAGTTTGGCACGTAGATCTTTGAGTACTGCGCGGTATGGTTCGTGGGCTTCTGGGCCAACTAGTTTGCGCAGGGTGTCATTACACTCAACAACAGACAGCTCACTGACCAATTGTTGAATATCACCTAAGTAAAGGTCTGCCGCTTTCCAGCGAGAAAGCAGCATCACTTCGCGGGTTACCTTATGGGTGACAAATGGGTTACCGTCACGGTCACCACCCATCCAAGATGCAAAGCGCACTGGCGCAGCATCAATGGGTAGGCGTTTACCTAGACGTTTTTGCATCATCACATCAAGTTCGCGCAGGAACTCAGGCACCGCTTGCCAAAGTGAGTTTTCAACCACCGCAAAGCCCCATTTGGCTTCATCGATTGGGGTTGGGCGGTTTTGACGAATCACGTCAGTGTGCCAGCCTTGGGCAATCAACTGCTCAAGACGTGCTTCGGTGCGCTCGTGTTCTTTTTCAGACAGCGAGCCAGAATCAAGTTTGGTCAAACATTTGTTGACCTGAACCAGCTTGTGGATCGTGGTGCGACGGGCAATCTCAGTTGGATGCGCAGTCAGTACCAAGTCGATATCCAATTCAGCAACCGCTTGTTCAAATGCCGCATCATCGATGGCATGTTGCTCAAGCTTATTCATCAAATCGTCAAGTGGATCTGGGCTGCAGCTGGTTTCGTTGCAGTGGCGAGAGATGGTGTGGTATTGCTCAGCAATATTGGTCAGATTGAGGAACTGATTGAAAGCGCGAGCGACTGGGAGTAGTTGATCGTCTGGCAGGTTTTCCAGCTCTTCAATCATTTTGGCGCGATCATCTACATTACCGTCACGAACGGACTTAGAAAGGCGACGAATATCTTCAATCTTGTTGAAGAGAGCCTCTCCATGTGCAGCTTTAATGGTGGAACCCAACAGGCGGCCGAGCATTTTGATATTGCCACGCAGCGCCGCATATTTTTCGTTCATAACATCTCCATCCCGTAAATTAATTACAACCTCGTCACTGAGGCGGAAATACAATGTAGCTAAATTCACGCTAAAAGGTCAATTCCGTTCGCAAAAATGCAGAAAAAAGTGAGCGATATTTGATTTTTATCAGGAATCCTGAATATCAGTGAAAGTAACTTTCACCGTCATTTTGAAGGGGTTAGGGTGATTTTGCCGCCAAAACAAGGTTTGGCGGCGCACATATTTAGCAACAAAAACGCTGAATCAACTGGCTAATAAGATGAATCGTCGGTGCGATATAGCGCTGCTCGATAAACTCATTGGGCTGATGCGCTTGGTCGATGGATCCGGGGCCAAGCACCAAGGTGGGACAACTTTCTTGTAAAAAGGCTGCTTCGGTGCAGTAGTTGACGCTGGTGGGCGTTTGTCCGCTGATTTCTGCGAGTTGTTGAAGATAGCTTGGGTCGCCAGAAAACTCGTAACCCGGAATGGGCTCATGTAGGGCAAAAGCTTCGATACGGCCAGGCCAGCGCGCTTTGACGGGTGCTAAGGCTTGCTCAATGATCTCATCGAGTGCCGCAAGGCTTAACCCTGGTAGTGGACGAATATCATAGTGCAATTCGCAGCAGCCACAGATGCGATTGGAGCTATCGCCGCCGTGAATATGACCGAGGTTCAAGGTCGGTTGTGGAATGGTAAAACCGGGGTGATTAAATTTTTGCTGCAGCGTTTGCTTAGCCGCCAGCAGCACGGTGAGCACTTCATTCATAATCTCCAGCGCATTGACGCCCAAGGCTGGGTTGGAGGAGTGCCCTGATTTACCGGTGATGCGAATGGCGGTGGAGAGGTGTCCCTTGTGGGCAAAAATCGGCACTAAGTCGGTGGGCTCGCCAATCACACAGAAATCAGGTTTGACGGGTTGATGTTCAACAAAGTAACGCGCGCCAGCCATGGAGGTTTCTTCATCGCAGGTGGCCAGTATATAGAGAGGTTTTTGAAATGCTTGGCCTTCAAAGGATTTCAGCGCCTCAACAATAAAGGCAAAAAATCCCTTCATATCGGCGGTACCTAAGCCATAAAAACGCTGATCTTTATCGGTGAGCGTAAAAGGGTCAGTGTCCCAACGGCCAGCATCAAAGGGCACGGTATCTGAGTGGCCAGAAAGCATCAGGCCACCATCGCCTTCGCCACGTTTGGCCAGTAGATTAAATTTACCCGGCGCAACTTCATCAATTTGGCACTGAAAGTTTTGATCGCTGAGCCAACTGGCTAAAAGCGCGATCACTTGCTGATTACTTTGGTCCCAACTGGACTCGGTGGCGCTGATGGATGCGGTGCCAATCAACTGGCTGTAGAGCTGGGTAAATTGCGGTAACTTCATTTTTATACCATCCCTGATTTTTTGTTGTCATTCCTGTTGACAGACGAAGGTGAATAAGTAAACATACAAATGCATTTTTAGTGAATAATAATACACAGACCGCTTTTCAATAAAAGGAAAATTTGAATTGTCTGCGTATTTAGCGGAAAGCTAGCGGAAAAGCGATAGGGACATTCGATGCATCACCAAGCCATCATAACTATTCATTCCCTTCGACGATGCTAATCAGCATTGGCCGATGGCTTGCCCTTGGATTGTTCAGACGCCTGATTAGGCAGCATACCTGACTGAATCCACATTCACACCCCAGCATAACGGAATACGAGAGAAATTCATGGACGGAATCACTTTATCAACTGTGATTATTGGTGCGAGCGGTTACACAGGTGCCGAACTGGCATTAATGGTTAAACGCCACCCACACCTTTCATTAGATGGTTTATATGTGTCTGCGGGCAGTCAAGATGCCGGCAAAGCGATGAGTGCATTGCACGGTACCTTGCTTGGTCAAGTGGATGCGCCGGTATTACCCCTGACAGATCCAGCCGCAGTTGCAGCGGATGCTGATGTGGTATTTTTGGCCACCGTCCATGAAGTAAGCCATGACTTGGCGCCGATTTTCCTTGCTGCCAATTGTGTGGTGTTTGATCTATCAGGTGCTTACCGCGTACAGCGCGGTGGTTTTTACGATGAGTTTTATGGTTTTAAACACCAGCATCAAGACTGGTTGGCACAAGCAGCCTATGGCTTGGCTGAATGGAATAGCGATGCGATCGCCAAAGCGCAGCTGATCGCGGTGCCGGGTTGTTACCCAACGGCCTCGCAATTAGCACTCAAGCCTTTGATTGAAGGTGGCTTACTGGATTTAGCGCAATGGCCTGTGATTAACGCCGTGAGTGGTGTTTCTGGTGCGGGTCGTAAAGCCAGCATGACCAATAGCTTTTGCGAAGTCAGCCTACATCCTTATGGTGTTTTTACCCATCGTCACCAACCAGAGATCGCTGAGCATCTGGTGACCGAAGTGATTTTCACCCCGCATCTGGGCAATTTTAAGCGCGGCATTTTAGCCACCATTACTGCCAAGTTGGCACATAACGTGACCCTTGAGCAAGTGAATGCTGTAATGGCTGATGCTTATCAAATGCAGCCTTTAGTGCGTTTGGTTGAAGGCATGGCCAAGCTACAAAATGTGCAACAAACGCCATTTTGCGATATTGGCTGGCAGGTCAAAGGCCAACATATCATTTTGTCATCAGCCATTGATAACCTGCTCAAAGGTGCCTCAAGCCAAGCGATGCAGTGCTTGAATATTCGTTTTGGCTTTGCCATGACCACCGCCCTTTTGGGTTAATTCAGTTGTAAGTGAGGTGCAAGGATGAGCACTCCTTTAGTGATGAAATTGGGCGGCGCGGTGCTTGCAGATACCGCGTTGCTGAGTCAGTTATTTCAAACCATTGCCAGCTATCGCAGTGAAGGGAATCGCCCTTTAGTGCTCGTGCATGGCGGTGGTTATCTGGTCGATGAGCTGAGCGCTAAGCTTGGCTTTACCACCCAAAAGCGCAACGGTCTGCGCGTCACCCCTTTTGAGCAAGTGCCTTATATGGCGGGCGCCCTAGCGGGTACCGCCAATAAGCTGCTGCAAGGCGAAGCGGTACGTGCGGCGGTTCCTTCCATTGGCATGAGTTTGGCTGATGGTGGCTTGTGTCACATTAGCCAAATGGATCCTGCGCTCGGCGCCGTGGGTGATGCCAAAGCAGGTGATGGCACCTTGCTGCATGCGCTTTTAGCGCAAAACGTATTGCCCATCATCAGTTGTATTGGCCTCGATGACCAAGGTCAGCTGATGAATGTCAATGGTGATCAAGCCGCGGTGGCGGTTGCCGCAGCGATTCAAGCTGATTTGGTGTTTTTATCCGATGTCCCTGGGGTATTGGATGGCCAAGGCGTATTGCAAAGTCACCTGACCGAAGAGAAAGCACAACAGATGATCGATGATGGCGTCATTACTGACGGCATGATCGTCAAGGTGGAAGCGGCATTTGAAGCGGCCAACGCCTTAGGAAAGACCATTGAGATCGCCAGTTGGCGCGATGCTCAAAAACTGAATGCACTGTTTGCAGGTGAGGCCATTGGCACACAATTTTCACCAGCAAAAACACACATGATGGAACAAATTTCAGTATCGGCGACTGCTCAGTAATCAGGCGCCCGCCAAGGAGAAAAAACAATGAGCAAGATTAATAAAGTGGTTCTAGCTTATTCAGGTGGTTTGGATACCTCAGCCATTATTCCATGGTTGAAGGAAAACTATGATTGCGAAGTAATCGCCTTTGTCGCCGATGTCGGCCAAGGTGAAGCTGAGCTGGAAGGCATTGAAGCCAAAGCGATCGCCTCAGGCGCATCTGCTTGCTATATCGAAGATTTGAAAGAAGAGATGGTGGCAGATTACATCTACCCAACGCTCACCACAGGTGCCCTTTATGAAGGCAAATACCTGCTGGGTACTTCAATGGCACGTCCGATTATCGCTAAAGCACAAGCTGAGTTGGCGCTAAAACTTGGCGCTGATGCGCTATGTCACGGCTGTACTGGTAAGGGTAACGACCAAGTGCGCTTTGAAGGTGCTTTTGCTGCCATTGCGCCAAACTTGAAAGTGATTGCGCCATGGCGTGAGTGGAATCTACGTAGCCGTGAAGCGCTACTTGATTATCTGGCTGAGCGTCAGATTCCATGTACTGCGAGCCTAGAGAAAATCTATTCACGTGATGCTAACGCATGGCACATCTCCACTGAAGGTGGCGTGCTTGAAAATACTTGGAACCAACCGAACGAGCTTTGCTGGGTATGGACCACAGATCCAGAGCAAGCGCCGGATCAAAGCGAGTTGGTGACATTGGGCGTTGAAAATGGTCGCGTGATCTCTGTGGATGGCGTTGCCATGAGCCCATACCAAGTGCTGAAAACCTTGAACGACAAAGGTGCCAAACATGGCGTAGGTCGTATCGACATCGTTGAGAACCGTTTGGTGGGCATGAAGTCTCGCGGCTGCTATGAAACCCCAGGGGGCACCATCATCATGGAAGCACTGCGCGCGGTTGAGCAGTTGGTATTGGACAAAGAGTCCTTTATGTTCCGCGAAGAGTTGGGTCTTAAAGCTTCTCACCTTGTTTACGATGGCCGTTGGTTTACACCACTTTGCCAGTCAATTTTGGCCGCAGCAGATTCATTGGCACAGGGCGTGACCGGTGATGTTGTGCTGAAACTTTACAAGGGCCAAGTGACCGCCGTCCAAAAACGCTCAACCAATAGCCTGTACAGCGAAGAGTTCGCTACCTTTGGCGAGGATGAGGTGTACGATCACAGCCACGCGGAAGGCTTCATTCGCCTGTACTCATTGGCAAGTCGTATTCGCGCACTAAACGAAAAAAACAAATAAATAACACCAGCACTGAGCAAGTTGAGTAACAAGGAGAATCACCATGGCGTTATGGGGTGGACGGTTTAGTCAAGCAGCAGATACGCGGTTTAAGCAGTTTAATGATTCGCTTCGGTTTGACTACCGATTGGCCGAGCAAGATATTGTCGGTTCAATTGCATGGTCCAAGGCCCTATGCCAAGTCAATGTGCTAAGTGAGGATGAGCAGCAGCGGCTTGAACTTGCCCTCAATGAAATCAAATTGGCGGTGATGGAGGATCCTGAACAGATTCTCCAATCCGATGCCGAAGATATTCATAGTTGGGTCGAGCAGCAGTTGATCAACCGCGTCGGCGATTTGGGTAAGAAATTACATACCGGTCGCTCGCGTAATGATCAGGTCGCGACGGATCTCAAATTGTGGTGTCGTCAGCAAGGTCAGCAATTGCTGCTGACCTTGGATACGCTGCAATCTCAATTGGTACGTGTGGCTTCAGAACATCAAGCCACGGTTCTTCCGGGTTACACCCACTTGCAACGTGCGCAGCCAGTAACCTTTGCGCACTGGTGTTTAGCTTATGTCGAGATGTTTGAGCGTGATTACTCGCGTTTGCAAGATGCGCTGGAGCGTCTCGATACCTGTCCATTGGGTTCAGGTGCGCTTGCGGGCACCGCTTACCCGATCGACCGCGAAGCCTTGGCGCACAGCCTAGGCTTTGCTCGCGCAACGCGCAACAGCTTGGATTCCGTATCTGATCGCGACCATGTGATGGAGCTGATGTCCGTTGCCTCGCTTTCCATGATTCACCTTTCGCGTCTTGCAGAAGATATGATCTTCTACAACAGCGGTGAGTCGAACTTTATTGAGTTGTCTGACACCGTCACCTCTGGCTCATCCTTGATGCCACAAAAGAAAAACCCAGATGCCTTAGAGCTGATTCGCGGTAAATGTGGCCGAGTCTATGGTTCATTGGCGGGCATGATGATGACGGTGAAAGCTCTGCCATTGGCTTACAACAAAGATATGCAGGAAGACAAAGAGGGTCTATTTGACGCTTTGGATACTTGGCATGATTGTATCGAGATGGCGGCGTTGTGCTTTGATGGCATTCAAATCAACAAAGAGCGCGCCTTAGAAGCGGCGATGCAAGGCTACGCCAATGCCACAGAGCTGGCGGATTACTTGGTTGCCAAGGGTATTCCATTCCGTGAAGCGCACCATATTGTTGGTGTCGCTGTGGTTGGTGCTATTGCCAAAGGTTGCGCTTTGGAAGAGTTATCTCTGGCTGAACTCAAAGCCTTCTCAAGCGTCATTGAGAATGATGTCTATCCAATTTTGACCATTGAGTCTTGCCTGCAAAAACGCTCGGCAAAAGGTGGCGTCGCACCACATCAAGTGGCCTATGCTATCGAGCAAGCGGAGAAACGTTTGGAAGCGCGTTACTCACCTCAGGTGAAAATTCGCGCGGCTCGTCTCACCGACTTGGATGCCATTGAGGGCATGGTTTCTTACTGGGCGAACTTAGGTGAAAACCTACCACGCAACCGCAATGAATTGGTGCGCGATGTGGGCTCATTTGCGGTCACCGAGCAGCATGGTGAAGTGACGGGCTGTGCCTCACTTTATGTCTATGACTCTGGCCTAGCCGAAATTCGCTCTTTGGGTGTGGAAGCCGGCTGGCAAAATCAAGGGCAAGGCGCGGCATTGGTGCAGCATATGCTGCGCAAAGCCAGTCAAATGGCGATTAGCCGAGTGTTTGTGCTGACGCGAGTGCCTGAATTCTTTATGAAGCAGGGATTCTGCGCTACCTCAAAAGCATTGCTGCCAGAAAAAGTGATGAAAGATTGCGATCGCTGCCCACGTCAACATGCTTGTGATGAAGTGGCCTTGGAGATTGTGCTGGATCAGGAGATGCTGATCAGCCGCCATCACGTTGCCTGAGATTGATGGCGTGAGATTGACGATAGCCGAATCATCTCGTGCTCTTTAAGCGGGATTGATAGTCACGCAACTGTCACATGATGAATTGTTCATGACACCGAAGTACCTGTCACTTCGGTGTCATTTTTTTTGGCCAAGCTGAGCGCAATCATAACAAAGGAGTGAGCAATGAAACGCATCGGTTTAGCAACTATGCTGATGACATCCAGTGCGCTGGTCTGTGCAACAGCGGCAACTATGCCAAATAATGCCAATTTATCTCAAGCGGCATTACCGCAGGTCAAAGACAGTTGGTATCAAAGCGGTCAGCAAGCACTTGCTGCGGCCAAAGCAAAACGTCCCATCGATAAACCCGCAAAAAATATCATCCTATTTATCGGTGATGGGATGAGCGTAGGCACCTTAACAGCAGCGCGTATCTATCAAGGTCAGCAGCAGGGCATGACAGGTGAAGAGCACAGCTTGGTGCTGGAAAGCTTACCCCATGTAGCGCTTTCTAAAACCTACAATACCGATATGCAAACCCCGGATTCAGCGGGTACCGCGACGGCCATGGTCGCAGGGGTAAAAACCAAAGCAGGGGTGATTAGCGGTAACGACAAAGTGCAGCGGGGTTTTTGTAATACCCTCAAGGGTAACCAAGTGGAAACTTTGTTTGAAAGTGCCGCCCAGCAAGGACGCGCCATTGGTGTTGTGAGCACCGCGCGCATTACCCACGCAACACCGGCCACGGCCTATGCACATAGCGCTGATCGCGGCTGGGAAAATGATGCTGCAATGACACCAATTGCCAAAAAACAGGGCTGTGTGGATATCGCTCAGCAGCTGGTGGATTTTGATTGGGGCAATGGCCTTGAGGTGGTTTTGGGTGGCGGGCGTCGAGAGTTGATGCTTAATAGTCAAAACGACCCTGAATATGCGGATAAAAAAGGGAAACGCAAAGATGGCCAAGATCTGATTGCCCAGTGGCAGCAGCGTTATCCTCAGGGTGAGTATGTATGGAATAAGGCTGGTTTTGATGCGGTCTCGAAGAATCTACCTGAGCGAGTTCTGGGGTTGTTTGAACCAAGCCATATGCAGTACGAAGCGGATCGCGATTCAAGCAAAGAGCCATCGCTTGCTGAAATGACAAAACTTGCGGTTGAGATGCTTTCACGCGATCAGCAAGGTTATGTGCTGATGGTGGAAGCGGGGCGCATTGACCATGCGCACCATGCCGGCAATGCTGCCCGTGCGTTGCAGGACACCTTGGCTTTTGACGCGGCGATAGCGCAGGCGCTTGCCATGACCAATCCACAAGAAACCCTGATTATCGTCACCGCTGACCATGCGCATACTCTAATCGCCAATGGCTACGCTGATCGCGGTAACCCGATTTTGGGCTTGTCGAAAAAGCAGGGCAAACTGAATTTGGGTGATGACGGCAAACCTTACACCACGCTTGCCTACGGCAATGGCCCAGGCGCGCAAGCGGGTGAACGAAGCAAGCTCAATGAGCAGCAGGTGCAGCAATTGGATTATTTGCAGCAAGCACTGGTCCCACTGGCAGCATCAGAAACGCACTCAGGTGAGGATGTGGCGATTTTAGCCAGTGGCCCTAAAGCTTGGTTGTTCCAAGGCGTGGTGGAACAGCACTATATCTACCATGTGATGCGCGAGGCGCTGGGAATGAATGCCGCGCCATAATTACCCGTAGTGGATAGGGTGATGAACTATTTTTATAAGCCGCGAAAGCGGCTTTTTTGTCGTGGCTAACCATCGGCAATAGCTGTGGTGATTGTAATTTCAAGTTATCACCGATGTGAGGCTTGGCATGGTCCAAAACATCTATTGAATTGCAAACTGCCTCGATGTTGCAGGGATGAGGCAGTGAATTGCCCCGAAGGTGCCTAAATTTACCAACAAGCATCAATAAATAGAGCTTGGAGGTTCAATGAAAACAGGATGGATTGCAGGATTGATTTTGAGCGTGGCGACGGCTTCTTCGGCATTTGCATCACAGGTCACGCAACAAAGTGACAAGATGAAAGAGCTGGCGATTTTGTATAGTGCCCATAGCTTGTGTCAGTCTCTGTATTTGGATATGGGCGATCAACAAAGAGCGCAGGTGATTGGTGATTCATGGGAGCAATTTGCGCCGCATTACGCCGATATTGAGCATTGGCCAGAGCAAGAAAGTAAAGTGTTCGCGATACATATCAATGCGCTAAGTGGACAGTTTTTGGCTGAGAGCAAAGAGAGCCAAAAAACATTCTGTGGTGATTTTTACAAACTTGCAGAAGGTAAGAGTTAAATATTAGGACTTATCTAGCCGTCGATATTAGCAATCATCACTAAACATTTTGTAGCGCACTTCACCACCGGCCGCAGGTGGGTAATAGATTGCGACATAGCACTGATGTTGGGTGCTTGAAGGGCGATCGGTAAAGCCAATCCAAAAATAGGGCGCATCGGGGTTATTGATGTTGCCCTTGCGTATATTTAATCGTGGATCTAAGCCAGCAAGTTCGCGTGCTGGATTCACGTATTTGATCAAACCAAAGTAGCCTGCGACATCTTTGATACCATCATGGTCAAGGTCGATATTCAGGCGAGTGCTGTCGATTTTATCTTGCGATTGAATAATCGCCTTGGCATAGAGCTGTTGATTCGCTGTCGCGATGGCACCTTTTGCCTGATAAAGCACCGCAATACGCGCATCTTTCTGCATGCTCAGAAACTTAGGGATTGCGGTTACACTTAAAATGGCAACCAATAGGATCCCGATCACCAGCTCAATGAGCGTGAACCCTTTACTTTCCATCACCGAACCCTCACAGCTTCCATCATCTGATCCGTTTACAGAGTAAGTGGGATGGCCGATTCTGCGCAATCGGTATGCTTTGATAAAGCGGATAACTTTGCGCTAACACATTATTTTTAATGAAAATTGATATGAAATTATTGGTTGTGTGCAGTATTTTGAGCTTTTGGAACGCCATAGGTCAAAAGCTCTTATCTGCAAAAACAGATATATTAAAAGCCGTGGACTGTGATTTACATGACACATGTTAGCCAATGATGACGAAAGATAGCAGCAGGGCCTGAATGAAATTTGTGATGAGGCAAAATAGAGAAAGCCACAGTTGTGGCTTTTTCTATCTATTGTTCGTTTTATTTAGGCATCAACTGGGGTTGCTACTTTTTTACCAAAAAAACGCTGGTGCTGTTTGAATAGTTGACCACGATAGATGATAAGTGCATATATCAGGAAGTCTATGCATGTACTGTTAATAAATGCATTTGCTATCCACCTTTGTTCTCTTGGATTCATCTTTGTAATGTTGATTAGAAATTCGTAGGTGTTATAGGTTGTGATAGATATACTTATAATAAGACCGATTGAAATGGCTAAAAATACTTGATGATGTTGGATTGAGCTTGGTTTTATAGCCAAAACAGAAAGCATTGAGAATAATAGAGTTGCCTGGAGCATTTCGAGCCACTGCCATAGTGAAATGCCATTTTCAGCATAAGATGAATAACCCCATTCACGATTGGAAAGGGTGTCATCGTGATATGCTATCTCCCAAAGGTTTAATCCTAGATATATTAGAAATGCGATAGCAATGGTGAGCATTGTGCCGCGAATAATGAGGCTTTCGTAATCTTTTTTCATTTTGCCAGCTCTCTATTGTGATTAAAAGAGACACACATGTTGTTAGGCTTGCATGTATTCTGTGCGTATCTCTACATATAATATGATGATTAATTACATGTCCATTTTGTTACGAACAGCTCTGTTTATTGGCTGGAATAACCAATGCAACAATCAGCCCAATTAATGGCGACAATAGAATCGATAGTAGAAAAAATCCGATACCAGATAGCCCTTTCCCTTTTGCAATCGCGCCCACAACTACGGCAAATATGATCCATATAATAAAGATAAACATATGTAGCTATCCTTCGTCTCGTTTCAATTGTTGTTTGGATATTTCTTTGTTAATTCCTTCGTTAAATGACAATTCAAAGTCATCAGCTGTATTTTTATCTGGGTTATTTGGTTGTGGCGATTCTTTTTCAGGCTGATTTGAGGTCGATGATATTACTGAGTGACTAGCTTGAGGCTTGGCAAGCAATGTAAGTGTAATAAATATTGCAAGAGATGAAATAGTAGCCATTGAGCCCACAAAAATTCTATAAATATATTTAATGTAATCCTTATAGCTTACTCCATATATATTGCTGCTTGTGTTAAGAAAGCTTGAGATGACGATTAGCAATGTAATTAAAGATAAAATGATTGTGATAAACCCAATTATTTTTCTCATGATAATAACCCTCTTAAATTTTAAATTTAAAACAGACTGTTGTTTTTTCAACTCTTATTTTTAGCCATGCACATTTATTCACACGGGCCGTGTAATTTATAAATTAGTAAGTTCGCTATTTACGCGTTGTTTCAAAATTTAACTGAGTTCTTTTTGAGTAAAGGTTGTGACATGCAGTAGAGAAAAGGATGACGTTGGTCGATCACTGATGGGTATTTGCTAAGATTGCTGAGCGGGTCAGAAAAACGTGTTTAATATTTGATTTATAAGTTATTTATGCGATAGCTTCAGCCCTTAACCCGTAAGGATGTCGCGATGAATAAAGGAACTCATATGAAGCTTGCAACCTGTCTTGGCTTATCATCCCTGTTATTGGTGGGATGCCAGAGCGAAGAGACATCAGAGGGTTGTTTAACCTATGCATCGGTTTATACCATCGAACGTCTTGATTCAGATGGTGAAATTTTTGATACCAAGACCCACCGTGTTACCTACGATTCGAAAAAACATACCCTAATCACCACAATTTGTTCCAAGGATTGTGGTGAGGATAGTGATTGGCAGCGCACTGAACTTGTCTATGCCAATGATCAGGATTTTATTGCTGATCAATTGCTACCTGGAAAGCTATTGGCGAAAAAATTCGAGCAAAATGGCTATTTAGAAGAATATCAGCATGATGAGCAAGGACGAGCCATTGCCATTCAATCCTATCAGGAAGACACCGAAACTAAGCTTGAAGTCAAAGCCTATGATCAGCAAGGCCGTGTGACGCAACTATTTAACCCTGTGGATAATTGGCAGATGTTGATTCGTTTTGAGGGCAACAAAGAGTTTCGCGAGTTTACCCTTCCCAATATGCCAGCAAGTAAGTGGCTGACAGTGAAAAACGAGTTAAATCTGGTTTCTGAATTTTATGATCTCAATGCCAATCGACTGACTGAGCGCTTAAAACCTGGTTCAGTACAAACACAAATTTTTTGTATGAAATAACCCATTTTAATGAACGTGAGGTCAAGGATGATACACGCTAACCAAATAGGATTGCGCCTGAAATTTGTGGGTGCAATCTCGCTTCTTGCGCTTTTACCGGCTTGTAAAAATACCGATGAAGCAAGCCAGTGTTTAACCTATCCCAGTTAATACGTTTGGGTGGACAATGAGAGTGAAACGCACAATCAGCGCCGTCATCATTATGATTCACAAACGCATACGTTGACGATGGAATATTGTGCGAGTGAATGTGAAAATTGGCAGTCGATGCGGCTGCATTACGCCAATGACGCAGATTTTATTCGCGATCAACAACATCTCGGGGGATTTTTAGCCCAAAAAACAGAGTTTGGTGCAAGCCAAGAGATCTACCATCACAATGACCAAGGTTACCTCGAGTCCATTGAGCTATTGTCGAATAATACATCCTTGATGAATATGCGTGTGAACAAACGAGATGAGAAAGGACGCGTCCTTGAGATGGTCTATTTTGATCAAAACAATGAACCCTATGGCACGCTGACCGTTCGTTTTGATGATAAAAATCGAGAGCAACATAAGCGCTTAGATGGCAAAGATGGGGACGTCAGCCAATGGATTGACACCTATCATGCACATGGATTTTTATTGAAGAAGCGTTCAGCTGAAACGCAGATTGAATCTGGCCATGTGGAGATGGAAGGGATTCAATATCAAACCTTCTGCCTCGAATAAATTACGGCTGATCTTATCGTGGTTAGCAAAGTAAAAAACAGGACGAAATGTCCTGTTTTTTACTTTCTCTTAAGCCCCTTGAATTATTTGAAAACCAATAATCATATTGGGCTTACTTATTTTGTGCGGCTATCGATAAAAGAATGCCGTTCTGTTTCATTGTTTTTCTTCTGTATGTGATTCTAGTCACATTGTTCAGTTTCTGTTCAGTGCGGCGAACCTATGATGAACCCATCAAAACGAGACGAGTTCAGTAGTATCGCCTCAAACGAGAATTGCAGTATTCAAAAGAGATGCTGCTTCAGTTGGAGAAATGATGATGAAAAAAGTATTCGTAGCAATGATGATGGCGTTTGGTTTGTTTGCAACTGGTGTACAAGCTGAACCTGCAAAAACAACAGCAGCAGCGGTTTCTGAATATTCTCAACAAGAGATTCAGGCTTGTGGCACATCCAATATTTTCCAAAGCTGTGTTGCAGCATATCAAGCAACACATGACGCAAAATAAGCTGTCAAGATAGAAAAAGGCGCGACTCGTTGAAAGAGTCGCGCCTTTCTAGTTGTGGGCTATTTGCCGAAATGGGGGCTTAACTTAGAAAGCGCCCCATTTTTGTTTGCCTTCGATATAGGCTGATGGGCAAAGGAAGCGAACCATGTTGGCAAAGCGCTGTGCTTTTTCACGGTTCTCTTGATGCTTGGCGTTCATGTTCATGACATCTTCGTTGAACATTTCATTGATCGCCTCGACATTTGCCTCACGCTTTTCTTCTTCTGTGTTGTACATACCGCGGATGATGTTGAGTTCACCAGTATCAAGGAAAACACCTGCACAACGTACGCAATCATCAATTTCAACTTCACGCTTCATGCTATAGAAATGACGATGCAGTGGCTGATTTTCACATTTAGGGCAGTGACGACGAGCGCTGTGATCCACTTTTATTTCAGGATTCACTTCAATGTTCAGTAAGCTGGTTCCGGCTTCCTCATGAGGCTCATCAAATTTTTTAAATTCATAGGTATCAAACCAGATGCCACCACAGCCGCCACGGCAGACATCGACCTCAACGCCTCCGACTTCGACATGACTCATTTGATGGCTACACGCTGGGCATTTCATCCATTTTCTCCCTGATTGAACAGTCGATTGACTTAAATTTTATTTATCTTACAGCGAGTTCCGAAGCTTAGAGAGATAGCTTGATGGTTTTGCTGGATTTATCACAGGGTGTTGCAATGCACGCTAGAAGCAACAAAAAAAGCCACGCAGTGCGTGGCTTTCTGGTGAGGCGTGCGGCTCAGTGATTGATTCAATAAAAAGGCTTAGCAATGCCAAGCCTTTTTTGAACACAGCTTTTGCGTGCATCTTCTGCATGCATAGATGGCGGATTAGATCATAAAGATAAAAATAATCGCCAAGGCAGAGATAAGCGCTGCAATGCCATAGCAGATCACTTTACCCAGCACACCGCTATGGATCTTGAGATCATGCATACCGTGGTGAAGTCGGTGCATCGCATGCCACATCGGTAGTGCCAATGTGCCAATGACAAAAAGCGCGCCAATAAAGCTGGTGGCAAAAGTTGCTGCTTCTTTGTAGCTGATTTTATCAATCACACCGAAAGGAATGAGGATCCCTAAGACCAAAATGGTGACTGGGGTGATCATGGCAAACCATGTGCCGCCAGCGCCAAAGAGTCCCCACCAAATGGGTTCGTCGGAGCGACGAGGATTTTGGTTAATCATGTCTATCTCCTTAAACAATCAGTAGTACGACCAATGAGATAGCCGCAACGGCAACCCACTGAGCGAGTACAATGATACGCGTATCCAAGGTTTTGCCTTTGATTCGAATCGGCATCACTTGCGGCATCATGGAGAAAAAGGTTTGCGCGTGAAATAGGCTACCTAGTAGCGCTACGATGTTGATCGCAACCACTACTGGATTGGCCATAAATTCCAACCAATGTTGCCAAGCGACCGGACCTTTAACCAATGAACCTAAACCAAAAGTCAGGAACAGGGTAAAAAAGATCAGTGGTAGTACGGTGGCTTCACGCAGCATGTAGAAACGATAGAAAGGATGACCTTTCCACCAAGTGCGGTTCATGGTGCGAACATAAGGCTTACGATGACTCATCTTTAGGCCTCCTGTGGCTGGGGTTTGATCATGGCAATGAGAAAATCTTTCGATGATTCAATCTTGCCTTGGTTGACCGCAGAAGCTGGGTCCACATGTTTTGGACACACTTCAGAGCAGTAACCCACAAAGGTACAACCCCAAGCGCCGTTATCGCCATTGATCAACTTCATGCGCTCAGCACTACCATTGTCACGGCTATCAAGGTTATAGCGGTGGGCAAGGGTGAGGGCGGCAGGGCCTAAGAAATCAGGGTTGAGGCCAAACTGCGGACATGCCGCATAGCAAAGACCGCAGTTGATACAAGCAGAGAACTGCTTGTAGCGCGCCATCTGCTCAGGGGTTTGGTTGTTTGGACCATCCTCTGGTTTGCGATCGTTACCGATAATGTAAGGCTTGATTGCTTCTAGACGCTCAATAAATGGCGTCATATCCACAATCAAATCTTTCTCAATGGCAAAGTTAGCCAAAGGTTCAATGGTGAGCCCTTTTGGATAGTCACGCAGGAAGGTTTTACAAGCCAGCTTTGGCACATTGTCCACCATCATGCCGCAAGAGCCACAAATGGCCATACGACAAGACCAGCGATAGGCCAGATCTTTATCCAAGTTATCCTTGATGTAACCTAATGCGTCGAGTACCGACATGGTGTCATCAAAAGGGACTTCAAAGGTTTGCATGTAGGGTTCAGCATCACGCTCTGGGTCGTAACGCAGAATCGATACTTTCTGAATACGTGTACCAGACATTAGGCTTGCTCCTCCGTTTGCTTGGCTGCTTTTTCTGCAGCTTCCGCTTCGGCACCATACAAACGCGCTTTGGGCTGCGATTTGGTGATGGTGACATCGCTATAGTCAATCTTTGGTGCGCCCTTGGCGTTGTAGTAAGCCAAGGTGTGCTTCAAGAAGTTGTTGTCATCACGCTCGGTGCAGCCATCGTCTAAACGTTGGTGCGCACCGCGAGACTCGCGACGTTGAATCGCAGAGTGCGCCATGGCTTCAGCGATATCCAAGCTATAACCCACTTCAATGGCGTAGAGTAGGTCGGTATTAAATACCTTGCCCTTGTCCTTGATGCTGATTTGTTTATAGCGTTTTTTCAGCTCAGTGAGCTTCTTGATGGTGGCTTGCATTAGATCTTCTTGGCGATAAATGCCGCAGCCCGCTTCCATGGTTTGACCCATTTCGGTGCGAATCGTCGCCCAGTTCTCATCGCCTTCTTGTGCAAGTAGCTCGTCGATGCGTTTTTGTACTTCTTTAGCTTGTGCGCGAATCGCTTTGGTATCAAAGCTTTGGAACTCTGCTGCGCGCGCTGCTGCGCCTTCACCCGCAACGCGGCCAAAGACCACAAGTTCTGCCAGTGAATTTGAGCCAAGACGGTTGGCACCATGGAGGCCGACAGAAGAACATTCACCAACCGCGAACAGACCCTTGATGCGGGTTTCGTTTTTGTTGTTGGTCTCAATACCGCCCATGGTGTAGTGCACGGTTGGGCGAATTGGAATCGGCTCTTTGGCTGGGTCGACGTTGACGTAAGCCTTGGCAAGCTCACAAATAAACGGCAAGCGCTCATGTAGATAGGCTTCGCCTAAATGGCGTAGGTCAAGGTGTACCACATCACCCAGTGGGTGCTTGATGGTGTTGCCCTTTTGTTGCTCATGCCAGAATGCTTGCGATACTTTGTCGCGTGGGCCGAGCTCCATATATTTGTTTTTAGGCTGACCGATTGGGGTTTCAGGGCCCATGCCATAGTCTTGTAGGTAGCGATAGCCATCTTTGTTGACGATGATACCGCCTTCACCACGACAACCTTCGGTCATCAAGATACCTGTGCCAGGCAAGCCGGTTGGGTGATATTGAACAAATTCCATATCACGCAGTGGCACACCGTGACGATAAGCCATGGCCATACCATCACCGGTAACAATGCCGCCGTTGGTATTGCAGTGATAGACACGACCAGCGCCGCCCGTTGCCAAAATGACAGATTTGGCCTTGAAGCAAACCAGCTCGCCTTCCGACATATGAATGGCGATCAGGCCTTGTACTTCGTTATCAACGACCACGAGGTCAACCACGAAATATTCGTCAAAGCGCTGAATTTGCTGATATTTGATCGAGGTTTGAAAGAGGGTGTGCAACATGTGGAAACCGGTCTTGTCGGCCGCAAACCAAGTGCGCTCGACTTTCATGCCGCCAAATCGACGGACGTTGACTTCACCGCTTTCTTTACGACTCCATGGACAACCCCATTGTTCAAGTTGGGTCATCTCGCGCGTTGCATTTTCAACAAAGTATTCCACCACGTCCTGTTCACAGAGCCAGTCGCCGCCGCCAACAGTATCGTTAAAGTGGTTATCTAAGCTGTCTTCCTCTTTAATCACAGCAGCCGAGCCACCTTCTGCGGCCACAGTATGTGAGCGCATTGGGTAAACTTTAGAGATCAGTGCGATGTTCAAATCAGGATTGGCCTCGGCAGCGGCAATGGCAGCTCGTAAGCCTGCACCACCGGCGCCGATGACAGCGATATCTGTGGTTATCGTTTGCACAGTATCCTCCACGGTCAGAGAAGTATTTGATGATGTGCGCTAAGCGCAATCAACACCTTAAAAGCCTGCACAAAATTGTAATGAAATGGTGATCAATAAACCTTGATATTGGCGCGGATTTAAATGTGAAAACGTGTCTAAGACCATGATTTCGACTCGGCTTGTGAGCTGGATCACTGCATTTTTATGCGCATATCGTGCTGAGTAACCGCTTTTGCGGCGCTTGTACCCATGGGGAAACTGAGTACACTGACGGCAAAATTGCGTGGCAAATAATAAGCGCAGCATTCTCGTACTGGAGGAATAGCAATGACTGATTTTGTGGCTGATTCACAAAGCCAAATGACTTGGCAACCGACGGCGTCCATTGACAATTTACGTAAGCGCGCCGTTGTGATGGCAAGCATTCGTGACTTTTTCGCCAAGCGCAATGTGCTGGCGGTGGAAACGCCGACTTTAAGTCATGCTGGGGTGACGGATGTGCATCTGCACACCTTTGCCACCACCTTTTATGGGCCGGGTTATGCCAAAGGTGCGCCGCTTAATTTAATGACCAGTCCTGAATTTCATATGAAGCGTTTGTTGGCTGCGGGCTCTGGCTGTATTTATCAGCTCTCTAAGGTGTTTCGCAATGAAGAGGGCGGCCGTCACCATAATGCTGAGTTCACCATGTTGGAGTGGTATCGGGTGGGATTTGATCACCACCAATTGATGGATGAGATGGCGCAACTGTTGCAACTGATTTTGGCTTGCGAAGCGCCAACACGTTTAACCTACCAACAGGCGTTTTTAAATGTGTGTGGGATTTGTCCGCTGGAGGCTTCATTGCAAGAATTGCAAGCTTGCGCGGCGCAGCATGACTTGGCTGATGTGGCATTGCAGCTGGATCGCGATGGGGTGTTACAACTGCTATTTTCTTGCGTGATTGAGGCGAAAATTGGCCAAAGTGTACCGGTGTTTGTCTATGATTTTCCGGCCTCACAAGCGGCGCTGGCTAAACTGAATGCCGATGATCCGCGCGTGGCTGATCGCTTTGAGGTTTATTTTAAAGGGATTGAGCTGGCCAATGGTTTCCATGAGCTGACTGATGCCAAGGAGCAGCTTGCCCGCTTTGAAGCTGACAATGTGCAGCGTGAAGCCATGGGCTTACCAGCGCAGGTGATTGATCATCAGCTGATTGCGGCGCTTGCTGCGGGTATGCCGGATTGCGCGGGTGTGGCGCTGGGGATTGATCGCTTGGTGATGCTAGCGCTTGGTGCTGAGCATATTGATCAGGTGCTGAGTTTTCCGCTGCATCGCGCCTAAGTGAATGAGAAAAAGGTGAAACGAGAAAAAGCGCCAAACAACGGCGCTTTTTTTTCGGGGAGATATATCAAAATACAATCAGTCTTAAGGCTTTTAAGGTGTCTGACCGCTCAATTACTTTAAGCGAAAACAACCCATAAATGCAAATCATTATCAACTGCGTATATTTTGTTTGTGGCTTAGGTCAGTAAAGGCAGCGCAATATAGACAATTGCCAAGCCAGTGATGCCTAAAATTACGCCAGTTTTGGCCATATCTTTGCTCTCTACAAGGCCTGTCGAGTAAGCCAAAGAGTTTGGTGGCGTGGATACTGGCAAAATCATGCCTAAGGATGCCGAGAAGGCGACCACCACCAGTAAGCCTTGCATGCCGCCGTAGGCCACCAAGCTATCCATGGAAGTGGCGATCGCTGCTGCGATGGGCATCAATAAGTTAGCGGTGGCGGTATTGGACATAAAGTTAGCCATCAGCCAGCAAACCATGGAGAGCGATACAATCACTGCAAATGGGGTAAGGGTGTTGTAATCGATGGCATGGGCCAAGGTCAGGGCTAAGCCTGTATTTTCAAGACCAATACCAATCGCGATCCCGCCAGCAACCAACCACAATACATCCCAGTTAATCAGCTTGAGCTCGTTTTTACCCATGATGCCAGTCATGGTGAACACCGTTAGTGGAATTAATGACACCACATAGGAGTTCATGCCATGTAGCTTGGTGGTCATCCACAGCAAAATGGTGATGGCAAATGTGGCGTAAACCACCATAGCGCGCCAGCCAGTTTGAAAGGTGCCATCAAGTTTTAACTTCATCTCCTTTTCCTGTGATGGAAAGAGTTTCTGTAGCACTAGCCACGCGATGCTTAGTTGGATCACCACAAAGGGGATGCCCATGCTCATCCATGTGAGAAAGTCGATGCGGTTATCACCGGTTAAATATTGCAGTGCGATGGCGTTGGGCGGCGTGCCAATGGGGGTACCAATGCCACCGGTATTGGCGGCGATGGGAATGCACAGTACCAGCGCTTTAATGCCTAAATCACCCTTGGGCGCGGCGGCGACAATGGGCGTGAGTAGCGCCAACATCATCACTGTGGTGGCGGTGTTGGACATAAACATTGAGAACACCGCGGTGATCAGCATCAGCCCCAACATAATAAATTTCGGTTGACGGCCAAAGGGTTTGAGCAAAACGCGGGCAAGGTTGTTGTCCAATTCATATTTGGAGGCAGAAATGGCCAGCGCAAAACCCCCCATGAACAGAATAATGATGGGCGATGAGAAAGCGTTACAAATATCTTTGTAATGCAGCAGCACGCCAAAATCAGCGGCGCTGGTGTCATGGGTGAGAAGGCTCAGTCCTTGATCGGAAATCATCACCAGCTCAAGGCAGATAATCAAAATGGAAGTGGCAAAAACAGGAATGGGTTCGAGTACCCAAAGCAGGGCTGCGAGTAGGAAAATCGCCAGCAGTCGATGTTGCACCGTGGTGAGCTCATCCAGTGGAATCAGTTCACGGGGCAGTAAAAGAACCAACAGGGGCAGGCCAAAGGCGACCCCCAAGCGAAGCAGTTGCGACACAGATAAGGTTGGCATGATGGCTCACTCATGTGAATCAATTGCCACCAGAATACGAGAGTTGGTTATGAAATGTTTTGAATTGCGTTAAATTTGTGATTAAAAAACGGCTTCTAAGGAAGCCGTTTGTCAGTCTGTGCATTACTTCACAGCGACCATTGCGCTGCAAATTGTGCGCGTTAGTTTGTTTGAATGCGCGCGTAAGGGGTGCCTAGGCTGGTTTTAATGCCAGGTGCCAAGCTCTCATCAAAGCTAATGGTGTCTTTTGGAAAGAGGTTGATTACCGTTGAGCCTAGTTTAAAGCGGCCCATTTCCTGACCTTTTTCAAGGGTAATCGCACCCTCTTCACCGGCGGCAGGGTAATCCCACTTATGGATGGTCGGGCGACGTTGTGGGGTGATGGTGCCAGCCCAAACGGTTTCAATGCTACCGACAATCGTTGCGCCTACTAAAACCTGCGCCATAGGACCAATGGCGGTATCAAAAATACAGACCACGCGCTCGTTACGCGCAAATAGGTCAGGCACGTTTTCAGCGGTCAGTGGGTTTACCGAGAATAGATCGCCCGGTACATAGATCATTTGGCGTAGGGTACCTGCCATTGGCATATGTACGCGGTGATAATCACTTGGTGATAAATAAAGCGTGGCAAATTGGCCATCAGCAAAGGTATCTGCCAAACGGTAATCACCACCCAATAGAGTAAGGGCGCTGTAGCTATGGCCCTTGGCTTGAATGAGTTGACCTTGCTCAATGGCTCCAAGCTGGCTTACGCGCGCGTCGGCAGGGTGGCCAATCTCTTGTGCATCATCGCTAAAAGTGCGCAGACCCGGTTTGAGCTCACGGGTGAAAAAGTCATTGAAGGTCTCAAATTGAGTTGGTTCTTCAATCACAGCTTCGCTCATATCAATGCGATATTGTTTGATAAACCAACGAATAAATGCGGTGGTCATGCCGCCCGCTTTGGCGCTGGCGAATTTGCCCATCAGCTCAGTGACCAAGCGTTTTGGTAAACAATATTGAAAAGCGATTTTGATTTTATCTAACACGGTGTCCTACCTGTTGATGCGGGCAATGCCCAATTAATTCTGTTTGTTCTTTGAGAACTGACGATTGGCTTTATTTTCCAGCATGCTATCAAGAATACGGTGGTAACTGTCAAATCGACGTGAATCGATATCACCCCGCTCAAGCGCTTCACGAATCACGCAGCCCGGATCATCTAAGTGTTTGCAGTCACGGAATTTACAGCCGCCAAGATAATCACGAAACTCAATAAAGCTTTCGGTCACTTGCTCTGGCTCTAAATGCCAAAGGCCGAATTCACGAATTCCGGGAGAGTCAATCAGCGAGCCACCATGGCTTAAATGGTAAAGACGCGCCGCTGTAGTGGTGTGCTGGCCCAGCCCTGAGTTTTCAGAAACCGCGCCTTCTTCAGCGTTCACTTCTGGCAAGAGTACATTGACTAAGCTGGACTTACCGACCCCTGATTGGCCGACAAAAATGGTGATTTTATCTTTCAGTAGCGCCTCAAAGGCTTCAACGCCTTCGCCGCTATTACGGCTAACAAAATAGACTTGGTAACCCAACTGGCGATAGAGCTCAAATTGCTGATCAAAGAAGCTGCGCTCTTCGTCGCTGAGTAGGTCAATTTTGTTGAGCACAATAATTGGTGTGATATGCAGCTGTTCACAGGCCACTAAATAGCGGTCGATGATATTAAAAGACAGCTCTGGCAATACCGCAGAAACAATAATGATATTGTCGATATTGGCTGCCACAGGTTTTACGCCATCATAGTAATCTGGACGGGTGAGTACAGATTGGCGTGGGTGCACGGCTTCTACGATACCGGTAATGCCTGCGAGGGCTTCGGCGCCTGGACGCCAAACCACACGGTCGCCACTGACCAAGCTTTCAATACTTCGACGCAGGTTACAGCGGTGGATGACGCCATCGGCATCTTCAATATCGGCATGCTGACCAAAGCGAGAGATCACAAGTCCCTCTTGGGCTGTGCCCAACAAGGATTCATCCCATTGCTGGGATTCGTCGCGCTCTTCTAATCGTCGATTTTGATTGGAGCGAACACGGCGCAGTTGGCCTTTGGTCAATTTTTTCTTTTTTGCCACGTGGTGCAACTCTTGGTTGGCGATCATCTTTAGCTTAGTATGATACCTCTTTTCTTCGATAAATAGGCAGCAGAATGGTGCGAAGCGAACAAAACCTCATTTGGATCGATCTGGAAATGACTGGTCTAGACCCAGAGCAGCACAAGATTATTGAGATGGCGACCATCGTCACTGATGCGCAGCTGAATATTTTGGCTGAAGGTCCAGTGATCGCCATTCATCAGCCGCAAGAAGAACTAGATAAAATGGATGATTGGTGTACCACCACGCATACCAATAGTGGTTTGGTGGCGCGCGTGCAAGCAAGCACCATCACAGAGGCGCAAGCTGTCGCACAAACCATTGCTTTTTTGGAGCAGTGGGTACCGAAAGGTGCATCGCCTATTTGCGGTAATAGCATCGGCCAAGATCGCCGTTTTTTATATCGCCATATGCCGCTCTTGGAGCAATATTTCCACTATCGTTATTTAGATGTGTCGACCCTAAAAGAGTTAGCGCGTCGTTGGAAGCCAGAGATTTTGCCAGGCTTTAAAAAGCAGGGCAGTCATTTGGCATTGGATGATATTCGAGAATCCATCGCTGAATTGGCCTACTACCGCGAACATTTTATTAACCTTTGATGCTTCCTTGAGCGATCAAACGAAAGCGTGAATTTTTTTTATTGAAAGGCTTGCATCGGAATAATTTCCTCGTATAATTCGCAGCCCGTAGAGAGGAAAGCTTTATTGTTTTGACCGCTCTAGATGCGACACTAGCTCAGTTGGTAGAGCGCAACCTTGCCAAGGTTGAGGTCACGAGTTCGAACCTCGTGTGTCGCTCCAAATTTGATTTCAGTAGCTTCGGCTGCTGGCTGCCGAAAGGCACTGTCTTTATGACGCTTGCGACACTAGCTCAGTTGGTAGAGCGCAACCTTGCCAAGGTTGAGGTCACGAGTTCGAACCTCGTGTGTCGCTCCAAATTTGATTTCAGTAGCTTCGGCTGCTGGCTGCCGAAAGGCACTGTCTTTATGACACTTGCGACACTAGCTCAGTTGGTAGAGCGCAACCTTGCCAAGGTTGAGGTCACGAGTTCGAACCTCGTGTGTCGCTCCAATTTCTTTTGAATGTGGTTTTGCTGCATTCGCGCCGAAAGGCTTCGTCTTAAGTCAACATGCTTCAAGACAAATGCGACACTAGCTCAGTTGGTAGAGCGCAACCTTGCCAAGGTTGAGGTCACGAGTTCGAACCTCGTGTGTCGCTCCAAATTTTGAACTCGTGGGTACACGACTTCCGCTCTTTGACACAATTCAGAATGCGACACTAGCTCAGTTGGTAGAGCGCAACCTTGCCAAGGTTGAGGTCACGAGTTCGAACCTCGTGTGTCGCTCCAATTTCTTCCCTTTACAATCATGTGATTGACGCTTTATTTACTCCGGTAAATAAGGCGGTGTGTTTGTCTGTTTTTGCGGTCAAATCATGATGAGTTATGAACTTATCAGCATTTAGAACATTTTTTTATAATCACAGAGTTATACACAATCCACTTGATGTGGATCATTTTACGTATTTCTGTGGGTAACTATGTGCAAAATCACTTCATGCACAGAATGTGTTCAATTTATCCACATTATCCTAATGTAAAGCTGGCTGAGTGAAAAAGCCAAAATAACAGGCTTTACACCAAATATACTCAGCTTAAACACAGCCTATTCCCGTTATTTTATGGTTATCGACGCATTATTCACATGATGATGTGGATAGCTTTGATTTGTGCGTTTTTTTTGATCGAAATCGAACGATGTTCGATGGTTATTCACATCGAAAATATGAGATAGGGATCAAAGATCAAGCATCGCGTGGCAGGCCTTTTTCGACTATGCGAATTAATCGTTGCGTTTGTCGATTGAGTGGGGTGTCGGCATCAAGCTGTTTACTTTGCTGCTCGTTGATTGCCCAGTCGAGGTGGGTATCTAATACATCACTGAGACCACGTCGACTTTCAAGGGCTGACGTGTAATCAGGGTGGTAAGGGGCATTGCCCATGGCGATGCTGAGATTGCGTAGCCATTGTAAATGACCAATGCGACGAATGGCGCTGCCTTCAAAGTGGCGCATAAACTCAGCTTCAGTCCAGAGGAATAGCGCTAAAAGCTCATCGGTTTGCAGGGCTTCGCGGCGATGAAAATCTTTTTGTTCGGTGAGTGGCGCTTGGCGATTGTGCGGACACACCAACTGGCAGTCATCACAGCCATAGATGCGATTGCCCATGGCGCGGCGAAAGGCTTCAGGAATGACCCCATCAAATTCAATGGTGAGATAGGAGATGCAGCGTCTGGCATCCACAGTAAAAGGTTCCACTATGGCTTGGGTTGGGCAGCTGGTCATGCACGCCACACAATTGCCGCAGCTGCCTTGATGAGGTGTATCCACGGGGAGTGGCAAACTAATCAGTAGCTCGCCAAGAAAAAACCAAGAGCCCGCATTTTCATTGAGAATCAGTGAGTGTTTACCGGTCCAACCTAATCCGGCTTTTTGTGCCAGCGGTCTTTCTAAGATCGGCGCAGAGTCGACGAAAGGACGATGAGTAAATTCACCAATTTCTTGCTCGATTCGTTGGCCCAATTTCTTGAGCAGATTGCGCATTAATTTATGATAGTCACGTCCCAATGCGTAGCGACTGATATAGGCGCGATGCGGATTGTTGAGGTTATCTGCAAACCCTGCTTGTGGTGGTAAGTAGTTTAACCGCGCGCTAATGACGCGCACTGCACCAGGTAAAAGCTCATCGGGTCGGGCGCGTAAGGTGCCATGGCGTGCCATCCAATCCATTTCACCAAAATAACCTTGCTCAATCATACGCAGTAGCTGTGGTTCATGGGCACTTAAATCAACGTCGCAGATACCCACTTGATCGAGCCCAAGTTCCTTTCCCCAGCCTTTAATTTTTTCGGCCAGGGCGGTGTAATCGATACTTGGAATGGATGATGGCATGGGATGACACAAGACAGTAAACAGACTTGATTAGTCTATCACAAGCTAGGTGGAAACTCGCTGTGGATGACTACTAAATAGGCGCTGTTTGCTGAAAAGTTTGCTAATATTCGCGGCAAAATCGATGACCAAAAAAGAAAGAGAAAAGAATGAACAGCCAAACCTTCCAATGTCAGCTCGTTGATGATGTGGCAACACAAGCACTTGGCGCAAAATTGGCGAGTTTGTGTCAGCAACAAACCACAATCCATTTGCTCGGGGATTTAGGCGCTGGGAAAACAACCTTAAGTCGTGGTTTTGTGCAGTCATTGGGCCATTCCGGGGCGGTGAAAAGTCCGACTTACACTTTGGTTGAACCCTATGATTTAGGCCGCTGGCAGGTTTATCACTTTGATCTATATCGACTTGCTGATCCTGAAGAGTTGGAATTTATGGGAATTCGTGATTACTTCTCTGAGGATGCCCTTTGTTTGGTTGAATGGCCGCAAAAGGGAGAGGGGTTATTACCAAACCCTGATTTGATTATTCATCTTCATTATGATGGTGAGCAGCGCCAAGCTCGCATTGACGCTGCTAGTGAATATGGACAACAAATTCTCGCACAGTTGGGGTCGCTTTGATTAAGTTGGGTCGTTGGCAATCTTGGTTATTGCTCTGTTTGTCTTTGTTTTATGGTGTAGCGCAAGCTACTGAATTTAAAGGTGCGCGTGTTTGGCCAGATCCAAATAAAACGCGTGTAGTCATCGATCTCGACCAAAAGGTCAGTTATAGCTATTTCCCATTGGTGAAGCCGGATCGATTGGTGGTGGATTTGCACGACACCAGTCTAAAGTCGAAGCTGCCGATGACGGTCACCAATAGTCCGATCTTAACCAAGATTCGCACCAGTGGTGCGCCAGAAAAGGGCACGCTGCGCTTGGTGTTTGAGTTGAAAAAGGGCACCTTGGCCAATGTTTTTCCGCTCGCACCAACGCCTGATGGTCACTATGGTCATCGCTTAGTGGTGGATTTACCCCATGGCGGCGCGGTGGCGGCTAGTGATCAAAAAGACAGCGCTAATACCGCAGTAGCCGCGAAAGTGCCGCAGGGGATGGCCAATATCATTGTGGCGATTGATGCCGGCCATGGCGGTGAAGATCCGGGAGCCATTGGTCCAAAACGTAAATATGAAAAGCATGCAACGCTGGCGATTGCGCGACGTTTGGCGGCCAAAATTAATGCAACGCCGGGTATGGAAGCCGTACTGACGCGCCGTGGTGATTACTACGTGGATTTAAACCGTCGTACTGAAATTGCTCGTCAGAAAAAAGCCCATATGTTGATCTCTATTCATGCTGATGGTTTTCGTTCGCCACAGCCACGAGGTGGTTCGGTTTGGGTGCTATCAACACGTCGTGCAAACAGTGAAATTGGTCGCTGGATTGAGGATCATGAAAAGCAATCTGAGCTACTCGGTGGTGGCGATGTCATTGCGCAAAACACTGAAGATTTGAACCTCAACCGAACCTTGCTTGATTTGAAATTTGCTAACTCCACCAAAGAGGGCAATGAGGTCGCGCTGCGTATTTTGAAAAATATGAGCAAGGTGACGGTGCTGCATAAGCGCAAACCTGAATACGCCAGTTTGGCGGTACTCAAGTCACCAGATATTCCATCGGTTTTGGTGGAAACCGGCTTTATCTCAAACCCGGGTGAAGAGAAGCTTCTGTTTCAAAATAGCCACCAAGAGAAGCTGGCTAATGCCATCTATCAAGGGGTGCTGAGCTATTTTCGAGATTACCCACCGGAAGGTACGCGTTTCGCGTCAAGTAAGCCGAGAAAGCATAAGGTGAAATCTGGTGAATCACTGTCAGTGATTGCTGAAAAATATGGTACCTCTGTGGCGTCGATTAAATCTGCCAATAAGCTTAAATCAAGCCAGCTTCGCGTTGGTCAGGTGCTGCAGATTCCATCAGCGCGATTGATTACGCCGCCATCGACGCAGCAGAAAGCATCGACATCCATAGCAACACGCACTGTAGTTCATGTGGTAGGGCGCGGTGAGTTTCTTGGTAAAATTGCTGAAAAATATGGCGTTTCTGTTGCCAGTATTCGTTCTTTGAATCGCTTGAAATCTGATGAATTGGCGATTGGTCAAAAATTGAAAATTGCCGTACCAGCCAGCAAATCAGTGAAGCACAAAGTGAAAAGCGGTGAGCATTTGTCTGGTATTGCTGATCACTATGGCGTTTCCATGCAAGCGCTAAAAAAAGCGAATCGATTAAAACGTGATACCCTGTATGTGGGTCAGGTTTTAATTATTCCAAGTCACTAAAATGCCGATTCGTATATTGCCAGCGCGACTGGCTAACCAAATTGCCGCAGGGGAAGTGGTCGAGCGACCCGCCTCTGTGGTTAAAGAGCTAGTTGAAAATAGCCTTGATGCGGGCGCGACACGTATCGATATCGATATCGAAAAGGGCGGTAGCCAGCTGATTCGCATTCGTGACAATGGCTGCGGTATTGAAAAAGATGAATTGGAGCTGGCGCTCAGTCGCCATGCGACCTCAAAAATCCACCATCTTGATGATTTAGAGGCGATCACCAGCCTCGGTTTTCGTGGTGAGGCTTTGGCCTCGGTCAGCTCGGTTTCTCGCTTAACGCTAACTTCTCGCCCTGCGCATCAATCGGAAGCTTGGTCTGCCATTGCTGAAGGGCGTGATATGGCGGTGCGCTTATTACCAGCTGCGCACCCTGTGGGTAGTACTGTGGAAGTGGCCGATCTTTTCTTCAATACGCCAGCGCGCCGCAAATTTCTACGAACTGATAAAACTGAGTTTCAGCATATTGATGAGCTGCTCAAGCGCATTGCTTTAAGTCGCGAGCAGGTGACATTTACGCTGTCGCACAATGGCAAATCCGTACGGCAGTATCGCGCGGCCAACAATGAAGTGATGCAGCGGCGACGATTGGCTGCGATTTGCGGCCAAGCCTTTGCTGAGCAAGCGTTGCAACTCAGCTGGCAACAAGCGGAGCTCAGCATTCATGGTTGGGTTGGTGAGCCTAATATTGCGCGCGCTCAGCCTGATGTGCAGTACTGCTATGTGAATGGTCGAATGATGCGTGACAAAGTCATTAATCATGCCATTCGCCAAGCCTATGATGGTTTACTCAATGCCGAGCAGTATCCCTGCTATGTATTGTTTATTGAGTTATCGCCGCATGATGTCGACGTCAATGTGCATCCAGCCAAACATGAAGTGCGTTTTCATCAAGCGCGCTTGGTGCATGATTTTATTTTCCAAGCCGTCTTTGAAGCGTTGCGAGAGGTGAAAAGCCAAGCGCAACCTTTGGATTTGTTACCCAAGCAGGATCAACCAGAACAGCCTTATTATCCGCATCAAGCGGCAAGCGTCTTTGCGCCTAAAGCATCTGCGTCCCAGGTATTTGTGCACAAGGCATCTGAGACCAAGACGTCACAAACTGCGCAATCGCCTCAGGTGCGAGAGTCGGCATCTTCCTATCAGGCAAGTCGTTCGATGTCATCTTCAGGCTCGGTTAAGAGCGCGGGATTCGAAGGTGCAAAGCATCCGGCGGGGACTTCAAACCAAGTGGTGAGCGCGCTGTATCAGCAGCTTTTTTCTACACCGCCGCACACAGCAGTGCGTGAACATGAAGTCGCAGCATTAGTTGAGACAAGCGCAACAGCGCATCAAGAAAGGCGCGCTATCAGCGGTCAGGCACATATCGCGCATGATGCCCCATTGGGAGAGCCGGTAGCGATTTTAGCTGAGGGGCGCGTCTTATTGCGCAGCCAAAGTCATTGGCATTTGATGAATAGCCAAAGAGCGCAGCAATGGGCGATTTTGGCTGAGCTTTATCATGGTCTTGCGCAGGGGTTAAAACCACAGCCGCTTCTGATTCCAATGAGTTTGTCTTTAACTCAAGCTCAAGTTGAAAGCGCGCAGCGCAATTTATCCTGGTTGGCACAATTTGGTATCGGTTTAGAATGCCAAAGCAAACAAGTGATCGTACAAACGGTATGCCAACCGCTTCGCCACCATCCGATTGAGCACTGGCTACCCCGATTACTCACGGAACTTGCATCGCATTCATCGGTCTTAGATGAGGCGACAAGTCAGACTATTTTACAACATCTTGTTCAGCAATTAGCTGTGCCAATGCCTGCCAATATGGCGCAAGTGGTGTCGCTACTGAGCGATCTTGAGCAGCGCTGGCACCGACAATTAAGTCAGCAATCTGCCGCTTTTTTGCATAGCATTGATGAACAAGCATTGATTCGATTTTTTGAACATGACGCATAATTTACCCACCGCGATTTTTTTAATGGGGCCAACGGCTTCAGGTAAAACAGGTCTAGCGATTGAATTGAGAAAACGCCTTCCTGTTGAGATTATTAGTGTCGATTCGGCACTGATTTATCGCGGTATGGATATTGGTACCGCAAAGCCGGATGCGGCAGAGCAAGCCGCGGCACCACATCGATTAATTGATATTCTCGATCCGGCGCAAAGTTATTCAGCCGCCGATTTTCGAGGTGATGCCTTAGCGCAGATGGCGACCATTGTCGCAGAGGGAAAAATTCCTCTGTTGGTGGGTGGTACAATGTTGTATTTCAAGGCATTATTGCAGGGACTTTCGCCCCTACCCGCAGCGGATGCTGAGGTACGAGCGGAAATCGAACGCCAAGCCAGTGAACATGGATGGCAGGTATTGCATGATGAGCTCAAGGTGATCGATCCGGTATCTGCTGCACGGATTCACCCAAATGATCCGCAACGATTATCGAGAGCATTGGAAGTTTTCCGTATTTCAGGTAAAACTTTAACTGAGCTCACTGCAACGCAAGGAGAGCCTCTACCTTATAACGTGAAGCAATTTGCTATCGCGCCACAGGATAGGGCTGTGCTGCACCATCGGATTGAACTTCGTTTTCAGCAGATGATGGCAGCGGGTTTTGAGCAAGAAGTACGGGCGCTGTTTCAGCGCGGTGATCTACACCCCGATCTTCCATCGATTCGTTGTGTGGGTTATCGCCAAATGTGGGACTACCTTGCGGGGGAGTGTTCACGTGATGAAGCAATTTACAAAGGTATTTGCGCCACCCGTCAGCTTGCTAAACGGCAAATTACTTGGCTTCGTAGCTGGGATAATTTGACTTGGTTGGACAGCGCTGATGAAGCCCAAGCGTTACAAATGATCACAAACTCACTCAGTCAGTGACCGATCAAACTTGTATACTGCTGGGCGGGACGTATGACTTTATTCTTGCTTGTGAACAACAACTACAAATAAATAAGGAAAAAGAACATGGCTAAGGGGCAATCTTTACAAGACCCATTTTTGAACGCGCTTCGTCGTGAGCGTATTCCCGTTTCAATCTATTTGGTAAACGGTATTAAGCTTCAAGGACAAGTAGAGTCTTTTGATCAATTCGTCATTCTGCTGAAAAACACCGTGAGCCAAATGGTGTATAAGCATGCAATTTCTACTGTTGTTCCAGCACGTCCGGTCAACCACCACACTAATGGTGATCGTCCAGCGACTGGCGATCGTAGCCAAGATAAAACTGAAGAATAATACACAGGAGTTGATTGCTTGTTTGACCGTTACGAAGCAGGTGAACAAGCGATTCTTGTTCATATCAACTTCAACCAACAACAAGATGATGGCGACGATCGTGATGAGTTCGCGATGCTGGTGGATTCAGCCGGCGTTAGCAATTTAGCCATGGTGACGGGTAACCGTCAGTCGCCTCATCCCAAGTATTTTGTTGGTGAAGGCAAAGCGCAAGAGATTGCAGATGCAGTAAGGCGCTTCGAAGCCGATATTGTTATCTTCAACCATGCGCTTTCGCCCGCACAAGAACGCAATTTAGAACGCCTATTTCAATGCCGAGTCGTTGACCGCATTGGATTGATTTTAGATATTTTTGCTCAGCGTGCACGTACCCATGAGGGTAAATTGCAGGTTGAACTGGCTCAGTTACGTCATCTGTCGACCCGCTTGATTCGCGGTTGGACGCACCTTGAGCGACAAAAAGGTGGGATTGGTCTGCGTGGCCCAGGGGAAACCCAGTTGGAAACGGACCGTCGATTGCTCCGCGAACGAATCAAAGCGATTTTACGTCGACTTGATCGTGTGGCGAAGCAACGCGAGCAGGGGCGCCGTGCGCGAAATCGTGCTGAGATTCCAACCATCTCTCTCGTTGGTTATACCAACGCAGGTAAATCCACCCTCTTTAACCGAATTACGGAAGCTGGCGTGTATGCCGCGGACCAACTTTTTGCGACGCTGGATCCGACCTTGCGTCGTATTGAAGTGGCCGATGTTGGCACCTCGGTGCTGGCTGATACCGTAGGCTTTATTCGTCATTTGCCCCATGATTTGGTGGCGGCGTTTAAAGCAACGCTTCAAGAAACGCGAGAAGCAACCTTACTACTGCATGTGATTGATGCCAGTGATGAGCGTTTTCGTGAAAACATTGATGCGGTCAATGTGGTTCTTGAAGAGATTGAAGCCAATGAGATTCCGACCTTATTGGTGATGAATAAAATTGATGCATTAGAGCAGGGTGAGCCTCGTGTCGACTATGACGATGAAGGGGTTGCGCGCACTGTTTGGGTTTCGGCTCTAACAGGGGATGGCATTTCACTACTGTTTGATGCGCTATCGCAGCGATTGCGCCAGAACATGGTGCATTATCAGTTGCGTATTCCACCGGCGGCGTGCGGTCGTGTCCGTAGTCGTCTGTGTCAGCTCGATTGTATTGTACGAGAAGAGTTTGAACCCGACGGCAGCCTGCTGCTGGAAGTCCGTTTGGCCGAAGCTGATTGGCAGCGATTGGTGAAACGAGAAGACGCAGAACTGAATAGCTTTATCCTGTCTCATTAGACTGCTAGAGTTATTTTGAGTCGTCATATCATATTGATGGAGTTAGCTAATGGCGTGGAATGAGCCCGGAAACAATAATAACGATCCCGGCAAGGATCCGTGGAAAAATAACCGTGGTGGCCGCGATCAGGGTCCACCAGATTTAGATGAGTTTTTCAGTAATCTCAGCCGTAAATTTGGTGGTTTGTTCGGTGGTGGCAACAAACGTGGTGGTCGTCAATCTGGCGGTGCTGGAATGGGCGGAATCGCTGCACTGTTCGGTGTTGCATTGGTGGTATGGGGCCTCTTCGGTTTCTATACCGTTGGTGAAGCTGAGCGTGGTGTAGTTACACGTTTTGGTGCCTATAAAGAGACAGTGATGCCGGGTCTAAACTGGCGTCCGTTATGGATTGATGATGTGACTAAGGTCAACATCAGTGAGATTCGTTCGCTGCATGTGGGACCTGCCAACCAGCAACGTGTACGTCCAAGTGAGCTGATGCTGACTAAAGATGAAAACGTCGTGGTGATTGGCATGACCGTTCAATACAAAGTAGTGACCCCGCGTGATTACTTGTACAACGTGACCAATGCTGATGATAGCTTGCGCCAAGCAACCGATTCAGCGTTGCGTGCGGTGATTGGTGATAACACCATGGACGATATCATTACCAAAGAGCGTCAAAAGATTCGTGATAATACGCTGATTACCATCAATGACATTATCAAGCCATATAACATGGGCTTAGAAATCATTGATGTGAGTTTTGAAGCAGCGCGCCCACCGGCAGAAGTTCAAGAAGCCTTTGATGATGCGATTAAAGCACGTGAAGATGAGCAGCAAGTCCAAGACTTAGCAAAAGCTTACCGTAACAAGGTGGTACCTGAAGCTGAAGGTACGGCAGAGCGTGTTCGTCGTGAAGCGGATGCCTATGCAGAACGCATTGTGAATGGTGCCCAAGGTGATGTGCAGCGCTTCGTGAAGCTGTTGCCTGAATATCGTCAAGCGCCAGAAGTTACTCGCGAGCGTCTTTACCTTGAAACCATGGAACGTATTTATGCGCGTACCAGCAAGGTGCTGATTGATGCGAAAGCGTCAGGTAATCTGCTGTATATGCCTCTGGATCAGATGATGAAGCAAGAACAACACACAGCGGTGAAACCGCAACATGGTGTGTTGCCTAAACCGACGCCATCGGTACATCACACGAGTCCAGCACCGGTAACTCAGGTGCAGCAAAGCACGTCAACGCAGCCAAGGAGATATTAATATGCGTAAGTTACTTCTACCTTTGGTGGTAGTGCTGGTGGCGGTTCTGCTTTCTTCAATGTTTACTGTTCAAGAAGGCCAACGCAGCTTTGTGATTCGTTTTGGTAAGATCTTGAAAAACGATCAAAACCAAGATGTGCTCTATGAGCCTGGCTTGCACTTTAAACTGCCGTTTATCGATACTGTTCGCACCATGGATGCACGTATTCAAACCATGGATGATCAGGCGGACCGTTTTGTGACCGTCGAGAAAAAAGACGTGATCATCGATTCTTACGTGAAGTGGAAAATCGAAAACTTTGGTAAGTTCTACCTTGCAACGGGCGGCAATTTTGCCCAAGCACAGCGCATTTTGATGGTAAAACTTTCAAACAGCTTGCGTGCTCAGATCGGTGGTTTAACGATTAAAGAGATCGTTTCTGAAAAACGTGAACAAGTAATGCAAAATGTGTTGGACGGGATTGATCCTTCAGGTCTCACACCTGAAGAGAAAGAAACCATGCTCAAAGCCAACCCTGATGCATTTAAAGGTTTACGTCAAAGTGCCTTAGACGATCTTGGTATTCGCGTTGTTGACTTGCGTGTGAAGCGTATTAACTTGCCTGATCAGATTAACGAATCGATCTACAAGCGTATGCGTGCAGAGCGTCAAAGTGTGGCGGCTTTCCACCGCGCAACCGGTAAGAAGCTAGCTGAGGAGATCACGGCTGCAGCCGACCTTGAAGTGGCAACCATTATGGCCAAAGCTGACCGTGACGCTCGTACTATTCGTGGTCAAGCAGATGCGACAGCAGCTGAAATCTATGCCAATGCTTATACACAAGATACCGATTTCTTCGAATTCTTGCGCTCACTTCAAGCCTACGAGGCGAGCTTTAACAACAAGAGCGATGTACTGGTACTTGATGGTGAAACGGACTTCTTCCGTTATATGAAAGACAGTCAAGGCAAGTAAGCGATTTTACTCATTGAAAAAGACAAGGCGTTGGCCTTGTCTTTTTTTATATCAAAAGGAATAGGGGATGCAGTTTTGGCTTTGTGTGTTGGCTACGGTTGTGATTATTGAAACCTTACTACCTGCGCTTGCCCCGCGAAAATGGCAGATGCTGCTATTACAGTTCATTCAACTACCGGCGTCGAAAATTCGAATGGGATCCTTACTGCTGATGCTGCTTGGTTGGCTGCTTTTAATGTGGTGCGGGCCAGCAGGGAGCGTTTAACAAAAGTGGTGCAGAGAAAATACTTCACTGTAACCAAATGAAATAGCAGCCAAAAATAATGTTGATTAAAAAATGGCTGCCTTCTAAAGACGATCGGTGCTAGAATCCATTTTTAACTACTAACTGACTTTGGGAAGATGGGTAACAACGTAGTCGTTTTGGGCACCCAGTGGGGTGACGAAGGTAAAGGGAAGATCGTCGATCTTCTAACTGAAGATGCAAAATATGTGGTTCGCTATCAAGGCGGTCACAATGCAGGTCATACGCTAGTCATTGACGGTGAAAAAACCGTACTTCATTTGATTCCATCCGGTATTCTTCGTGAAAATGTAAAATGCATCATTGGTAATGGTGTTGTACTTTCTCCAGACGCGCTGATCAAAGAGATGAGCGAGCTTGAAGCACGTGGTGTACCAGTTCGTGAGCGTTTGTTCCTTTCTGAAGCATGTCCTCTAATTCTGCCTTATCACGTAGCACTAGATGCAGCGCGTGAAAAAGCACGTGGCAAAAAAGCAATCGGCACCACAGGTCGTGGTATCGGTCCTGCCTATGAAGATAAAGTGGCTCGCCGCGGTCTTCGTGTTGGTGACCTACTTGACCGTGAAGCATTTGCAGCCAAGCTAAAAGAAGTAATGGAACTTCATAACTTCCAACTAGAGCATTTCTACAAAGCTGAACCAGTTAGCTATGACGAAGTTCTAGAGCAAGTGATGAGCCAAGCTGATTTGCTAACTTCAATGATTATCGACGTGACTAGCGAGCTTGATGCTGCGCATAAAGCGGACGAGAAAATCATGTTTGAAGGCGCGCAAGGCACACTTCTTGATATCGACCATGGTACCTATCCATATGTAACCTCTTCAAACACCACTGCGGGTGGCGTTGCTGCAGGTTCAGGTTTTGGTCCACGTCACCTTGGTTATATTCTAGGTATCGTAAAAGCATACTGTACTCGCGTTGGCGCAGGTCCATTCCCAACTGAACTTGAAGATGAAGTTGGGAATCACCTAGGTACAGTGGGTCATGAGTTTGGTGCAACCACTGGTCGTAAACGCCGCTGTGGTTGGTTCGATGCAGTTGCACTGCGTCGCGCAGTTCAAATCAACTCAATCTCTGGTTTCTGCTTGACCAAGCTTGACGTTCTTGATGGTTTGAAAGAGCTGAAGATCTGTACTGGTTACCAGCTTGCTGACGGTACTGTGGTTGATGTATCACCAATGGCTGCTGATGCCTATGATCACATCACCCCAATCTACGAAACCATGCCTGGTTGGAGTGAGACGACTTTCGGTGCGAAAACTATCGATGCATTGCCACAAGCAGCATTGGATTATATCAAGCGCATTGAAGAGTTGACTGGTATTCCAGTTGATATTATCTCGACCGGTCCTGACCGTAACGAGACCATCATTAAAGTGCATCCATTTGCCAAATAATGATTGAGAAAAGCCAGCCAAGCGCTGGCTTTTTTATTGCCAAAATTCATGGGAAAACATTAAAGATTCGCCGTCATCGGACGATAACCTTTTACATAGCGTAAGAGAGAAACTGATGAAGCTTCGAACCTTAATATTTGCCATGCTGTTTTCGACCACAGCGCACGCCTTAACCGAGGTGGGGCCTGCTGTTGAAATCTATAGCGAAGACCAATTGCTCAGACAATTCGCCACCAATGCGCATTTAAAGCAGGTGAAAGCGGATGACTGCCAGTTGGTGCAAGATATTCAGGCGCGTGCTTTACGTGTGGATTATCCAGCTTATCAATTTCTTTGGGGCGACATGCTGACTTGGGGTGTGTGCGTAGATCGTGATGTTGAGCAGGGCCTTTACTATATTGAATTGGCTGCGCAGCAAGGTCTGCCCGATGCACTAGAGCAGTTGGGTCGTTATTACGCGCATGGCACTTTGGTGCAAAAGGACCGTGAACGTGCGATTCCTTATCTGCGTGAAGCGGCATCTTTAGGGAGTGTCAAAGCCCGTATTTTATTGGCGCAACTCTTGCTGGATGACGTGGGTAGCCCGCTCGATTATGAAGATGCTTATCGTTGGTTGTATCATACCGTGACCGATGATCGAAAGACGCATCGACAAATTGCCATGCTTCGTAATGGGCTTGAGCGGCGAATGCCTGCCAATATTGTGGCGCGAGCGAAAAAGCGTGATACCTATTGGTAATAGTTAAATTAAGCTATGCTGGTGGTACCATATCGATGAAAGAGGGTGCCGAATGCGAGTTTTACTTCCTTTCTGTTTTATCATGTTGCTCGTGGGTTGTGACGCAAAAAACAAACCGCAAGACAGTTCTAATGCCAATCTAGCCAATCCAGCGGCAACATTTTGTCTGGACCAAGGCGGACAATATCAGACCGAAAATACCGATACTGGGGTTGTTGGATTTTGTCATCTGGCTGACGGTACCCGTGTGGATGCTTGGCAATATTTCCGTCAACACACTGAATCAAAAGAAAAATAGCACTATATATCAAGTTCTCAATAGGCAATGAGTGCTGTGCTTGCAGTGCTCATTGCTTACGTCTCACAAATCACTTAATTGCTTTTCTGTTGCCTTGTAGCAAGCCAAATTGCGTGCGTCAGGTAGTATCTTTTGCCATCCCAAGTCCCTACAATTTAACTATTCTTCAGCGCAAATGCGCGTAGCCGCAAGGAAACACACTATGTCTCAGGGCGAAAATAATTCAAATACAGATAACAACAGCTATGAGCACCCGATTCCTGATCGCGATGCCTTACTTCAAGCGGTGGCAGAGCACAATGCGCCCGTCAGCCGCGACCAATTATTTGCTTACTTACAATTGGCGGGCGATGAGCAATATGAAGGCTTACGTCGCCGTTTGCGTGCCATGGAGCGCGATGGACAGCTGATCTTTACCCGCCGTCAATGTTATGCCTTGCCTGAACGTATGGATCTGGTGAAAGGCTATGTGATTGGTCACCGCGATGGTCATGGTTTTCTTCGTCCAGAATCAGGTAAAAAAGAAGACGATATTCTGTTACCGGCACATCAAATGCGCCAAGTGCTGCATGGTGATTATGTACTCGCACAGCCGATTCCAAGCAATAGCAAGCGTGGCCGTACAGAGGCGCGCGTGGTGCGTATTCTCGAAGAGCGTAAAAACGAGTTAGTCGGTCGCTTCTTTATCGAAGATGGTATGGGTTATGTGGTACCCGATGATAGTCGTATTTCGCAAGATATTGTGATTCCGCAAGATCAGCGTAATGGCGCGCGTATGGGCCATGTGGTCGTGGTAGAAATTACCCAGCGTGGTAATCGTCAATACAATGCCGTCGGTCGTGTGGTGGAAGTGCTCGGTGAGAATATGGCACCTGGCATGGAGATTGATATCGCTCTGCGCACTCATGATATTCCACATACTTGGCCAGAAGCGGTTGAAAAGCAGGTCAAAGATTTAACCGAAGAAGTGCCTGAAGAGGCGAAGAAAGGTCGCGTCGATTTGCGCGAGCTACCTTTGGTGACCATTGATGGCGAAGATGCCCGAGATTTCGATGACGCCGTATTCTGTGAAAAGAAAAAAGGCGGCGGCTGGCGTCTATGGGTAGCCATTGCAGATGTGAGCTATTACGTGCGCCCTGGTACTGCGCTTGATAAAGAAGCCATTGCGCGTGGTAACTCAGTGTATTTCCCATCGCAAGTTATCCCGATGCTACCTGAAGTTCTGTCCAATGGCCTTTGTTCATTGAACCCACAGGTGGATCGCCTGTGTATGGTTTGTGAAATGACCATCTCCGATAGCGGCAAGCTTTCGGGCTATCGCCATTATGAAGCGGTGATGAATTCACATGCCCGTTTGACTTATACCAAGGTGGCCAAAATCCTTGAGGGAGATGAAGAATTACGTGAGCGTTATGCGCCACTAGTGCCGCATCTTGAAGAGCTCAATGCGATGTATCAAGTACTCAAGGAAGCCCGTGAAGCGCGCGGTGCCATTGAGTTTGAAACCGTTGAAACGCAATTTATCTTTAACGCTGAGCGTAAAATTGAACGCATTGTGCCTGCAGTTCGTAATGATGCGCATAAGATTATTGAAGAGTGCATGATTGCAGCCAATATTGCGTCGGCTCGTTTTGTCGAAAAACTCAAAGAGCCTGCGCTCTATCGTGTGCATGAAGCCCCTGGTGAAGAGCGCCTCGTGGCTTTCCGCGACTTTTTGGGTGAGCTTGGCTTGCCACTATCTGGCGGCTTAGAGCCATCTCCGCGAGATTATGCTGCGTTGGCACATTTGATTCAGGGTCGTGATGATCGTGAACTGATTCAAACCATGCTACTACGCTCGATGAAGCAAGCGATTTATCAGGCGGATAACGTCGGTCACTTTGGTTTGGCGCTGAAGCAATATGCGCACTTTACCTCGCCAATTCGCCGCTACCCAGATTTGCTCTTGCACCGAGCGATTAAATACCTACTGGCTAAAGAGCAAGGGCAAAACCAAGATCGTTGGACGCCAACCGGTGGTTATCATTACGGCTTTGACGAGATGGATGTGTTGGGTGAGCAGTGCTCTATGACTGAGCGCCGTGCTGATGATGCAACCCGTGATGTGGCTGATTGGCTCAAATGTGAGTACATGCAGGATCACATTGGTGAAGAGCTGGAAGGGGTGATCGCCAATGTTACAGGCTTTGGTTTCTTTGTCCGCCTCAATGAATTACACATCGATGGTTTAGTGCATATTTCTAACTTGGATAATGACTATTACCGTTTTGATATGGTCGGCCAACGCTTGGTCGGTGAGAGTGGTGGTCAGGTTTATCGCTTGGGTGATACGGTGACAGTCAAAGTGCTTTCGGTGAATTTGAACGATCGTAAAATTGACTTTGAATTAGTCAGCAGTACGCGTAAAGTGCGCGGCAAAGGCAAAACAGCCAAGGATAAAACCAAGCGTGGTCAGGCAAGTGCTGAGATGAAAGTGAGCGCGAAGAAAGCGCCACGTCGTCGCTCAGAGCCTGAAGTTGAAGCCACCAAAGCGCCGGCAAAGAAGAAAGCCAATCCGGCAAAACAGAAAACCAAGGCTGAGAAAGCGCGTAAGAAAAAGGCCAAGAAGAAAAAATCCAATGCGCGTGCTCGCCAGCAATAACGAAATACGGTTGAACCATGAGTAATCAAATGATCTATGGCATTCATGCCATCAACGCAGTACTTGGCACTGATCCGGCGCGCATCATCGAAGTGATGGTGCTCAAAGGTCGTCAAGATGAGCGTCTACTGCCGATTTTAAATCAGCTGCAGCAATACGGTATTACCATAGTGCAAGTGGGCCGCAAAACGCTGGATGACAAAGCCAAAGGTGCCTCACACCAGGGTATTTTGGCGCGTGTTAAACCAGCCAAGCAGTTTAATGAGCATGATTTAGATGCGCTGCTGAGCAAAGCTGAGCAACCACTGTTTTTAGTGCTGGATGGCGTCACTGATCCACATAACCTCGGTGCTTGCTTGCGTAATGCTGATGCGGCGGGTGTGACTGCGGTGATTGTGCCAAAAGATCGCTCCGCTCAGCTTAATGCCACAGCTAGCAAAGTGGCTTGCGGCGCAGCGGAAACCGTGCCCTTGGTTCGCGTGACCAATTTGGCGCGGACCATGCGTGAGATGCAAGAAAAAGGCATTTGGTTTGTGGGTACAGCGGGTGAAGCCACCCATGATATCTATCAAGCCAAATTGACGGGTCCTATGGCGATTGTCATGGGCGCAGAGGGCGAGGGGATGCGTCGCCTCACTCGTGAGACTTGTGATGAATTGATCAGCATTCCTATGGCCGGTAGCGTTTCAAGTTTGAACGTTTCTGTGGCTACGGGTATCTGTTTATTTGAAGTGGTTCGTCAGCGTCGTAGCGCATAGTAAAACGCTTGGTGAAGCGCGGCAGAACAGCAAATGCGTCCACTTAGGTGGACGCATTTTTATTTGTGAAAGCAGTAAAAATGGATTGCGTCAAACGGTGTAATTCTGTACTATTTCGCGTCCTTAATTCCTAGTCATCTATTTTCCGTTCCTTGCTTCCAGTGGCTGACTAGGGCCCATGGTCGGAAGCTGATTAATCCGTAAGGAGCAACAAATGCGTCATTACGAAATCGTATTCATGGTGCACCCAGATCAAAGCGAGCAAGTTGCTGGCATGATCGAGCGTTACACCGGTGCTATCAAAGATGCAGGTGGCCAAATCCACCGTCTAGAAGATTGGGGCCGTCGTCAATTGACTTACCCAATCAACAAACTTCACAAAGCTCACTACGTTCTTATGAACGTTGAATCTGAGCAAGCAGTGATCGACGAGTTGGAAACTAACTTCCGCTTCAATGATGCGGTTATCCGCAACATGATCATGCGTACTAAAGGCGCTATCACTGAGCCATCTCCAATGATGAAGGCTAAAGAAGAGCGTTACGCAAAGCGTGAAGATCGCGCAACTGAATCAGCAGCTCAAGAAGCAGCTGAGTAAGTTATTGTGACCAATCGAATGGTTCTTGACGGGACACTCGTCAAAGGCCCCATTCGACACCAAAGCCCCGCAGGTATTCAGCACTGTAAATTTTGGTTAGAGCATCGCTCTAATCAACAGGAAGCTGGATTGAGTCGACAAGCCTATTGTCGAATGCCAGTGGTGTATAGCGGTGCTGCGTCACATGCGTTCACAGAAAATTTAGTCATCGGTAAAAGCATTCGTGTTGTGGGATTCGTTTCACAACATAAGACCAACCAGGGGTTGCCCATGTTAGTCTTGCATGCCGAGCACATTGAAAGTTTATAGTTCAGGAGATAAGCCCATGGCACGTTTCTTCCGTCGTCGCAAATTCTGCCGTTTCACTGCAGAAGGCGTGAACGAGATCGATTACAAAGATGTAGCAACTCTTAAAAACTACATTACTGAAGCAGGTAAAATCGTACCTAGCCGTATCACAGGTACTCGCGCTAAATATCAGCGTCAACTAGCTCGCGCTATTAAGCGTGCTCGTTACCTAGCTCTACTTCCATACACTGACAAACATCAGTAATTGGTAAGTCTTAACAAAAGTTAAAGAGGATAAGGTAATGCAAGTTATTCTGCTTGATAAAATCGCAAACCTTGGCAGCCTAGGCGACCAAGTAACTGTTAAAGCTGGCTACGCACGTAACTTCTTGATCCCACAAGGTAAAGCAGTTATGGCTACCAAAGACAACGTAGCAATGTTCGACGCACGTCGTGCAGAGCTAGAAGCTAAAGTTGCTGAAGCACTTGTAGCTGCACAAGCACGTGCAGAGCAAGTTGAAGCTCTTGAAGCTGTTGTAATCGCTTCTAAAGCGGGTGACGAAGGTAAACTATTTGGTTCTATCGGTACTCGTGATATCGCTGATGCAATCACTACAGCTGGCGTTAAAGTAGTGAAAAGCGAAGTTCGTCTTCCAGAAGGCGCGCTACGTAATGTAGGTGAGTTCGAAATCTCTCTACAACTTCACTCTGACGTTTTCGCAACTGCGAAAGTAAGCGTTGTTGCTGAAGCATAATCGTCGATCTCGATGATTGGAAAATACCAGCCTAAGGGCTGGTATTTTTTTGCCTGCGATTTATGGTTTGCTCCTATGCAAGACATATGTAGAGAATCAATGTGCACTGCTCGAATGAGCAAACGACAGTTCAGGCTTATCAGCTAGGTTTGGGTTATTGTGATTCAGTCGCATGGCGAGTTTTACGCAGGCACTAAAAAGCCGAGGTAGAAACCTCGGCTTTTTTAGTGGTGATAGAAAGCTGATTAACAGCCTGGGCCACAATCGAGACAGTGTTTAATCATCTCAGGACCAAGGTTCAGTTTAGCGTTTACATCACGTAGCGCGGTACGCACACCTTCTTCAATCACTGGGTGATAGAAAGGCATATCTAGCATTTGCGAAATGGTCATTTGATTTTGGTGCGCCCATGCAAGCAAGTGTGCAAGATGCTCTGCATTGGGTCCCATCATCTCTGCGCCAAGGAAGCGACCTGTGCCTTGTTCAGCGTAAACATGCAGCATGCCTTTGTTACGAAGCATGACACGTGAGCGGCCTTGGTTTTCAAAAGACACTTCACCAATTGCAAAGCAGCCACAAGTACCAAGACGCTGACTGATTTGCTGATAGGTTTCACCAACCATGGCAATTTGTGGGTCAGAGAAGACAGCTGAAATTGCTGAGCGACGAAGTCCTGCGCGAATATCAGGGAAACGACCTGCGTTGTCACCCGCAATACGGGCTTGGTCTGCCGCTTCATGTAGCAGTGGGATTTGGTTGCTAGCATCGCCCGCAATAAAAATATGCGGTACTGAAGTTTGCAGTGTGTATTGGTCTGCCGTTGGTACGCCGCGCGCATCAAGCGCAAGCGAGGTGTGCTCAAGGCCAATGTTATCGACATTTGGTCGACGACCTGTGGCGGCAAGGACGTACTCTGCGGTAAAGGTTTCAAGTACGCCATCATGGTTGATGAAGTCAATTTCAACAACATCACCTTTGCGCTCCATGCGTTCAACTTTTACATCAGCATCTAGATAGAATTCGCTGGCAAAAGTGTCGCGTGCATAGGCCATCACTTGTGGATCAGTAAGAGGACCCACTTGACCACCTAAGCCAAACATTTTCACATCAACACCTAGACGGTGGAGTGATTGACCCAATTCAAGACCAATCACACCTGGGCCAAATACCGCAACAGATTGAGGTAAATCATCCCATTCAAAGAGATCATCATTGACGATAAGACGATCGCCAAGTTCGTTCCATACACCAGGGTAGGCAGGACGTGAGCCTGTGGCGATAACGATACGTTTTGCTTGAATGGTGGTGTGATCATCCACTTGTAGGGTGTGATCATCGATAAATTTGGCATAGCCTTGGATTTTGTCTTCAGCGGCAATTTCATCGACACCTTCAAGTACAAAACCAACGAAACGGTCACGTTCGCGCTTTACGCGATCCATCACTTCACGACCATTGATTAGGATTTCCCCTTGCGGGTGAATCCCAAAGCCTGGTGCTTTTTCGATTTGATGGACGCTTTCAGCCGCAGCAATAAGCAATTTAGAGGGCATACAGCCAACACGCGCGCAGGTGGTGCCATAAGGGCCGCCTTCGATCATCACGACGCTATCTGTATAAGCTTTTGCTGCGCGATAAGCGCCAAGACCTGCAGTACCGCCACCGATGACGGCAACATCGACGTTTCGTTGTTTCATCGTTCTTATTCTCTTTTCAATCTTTCAAAATTTGGACACAAAAAAGGCGGGTTGCCCCGCCTTAAAAGTGATTAGCCGAGGTAGGCTTCAAGCTCTTCGCTACCGCCGATGTGTTTACCGCCGATAAACACTTGAGGCACGGTGCTGCGACCGCTAACAGCGCGTAGGCTCACTGTGGTGGCATCTTTGCCTAGAACCACTTCTTCGTATTGCAAGCCTTTATCAATCAATGCTTGTTTTGCTTTAGCACAGAATGGGCAGCCAGGCTTAGTAAATACGGTGATTGACTCTTGCACTTGATACTCAGGTGCAATGTATTTCAGCATGGTGTCGGCATCAGAAACCTTGAATGGGTCGCCTGGCTCATTTGGCTCGCTAAAGATTTTCTCAACAATGCCGTCTTTCACTAGCATGCTGTAACGCCATGAACGCTTACCAAAACCAAGGTCGTTTTTCTCAACCAACATACCCATGCCATCAGTAAATTCGCCATTACCATCAGGAATAAAGGTGATGTTGTCCGCTTCTTGATCGGCTTTCCAAGCATTCATCACAAAGGTGTCATTCACAGAGACACAAAGAATGCTGTCAACGCCGTGTTCTTTAAATACTGGGAACAATTCGTTATAGCGTGGCAGGTGGCTTGATGAACAAGTCGGGGTGAATGCGCCTGGCAGGCTAAATACGATCACTGTTTTGTTTTTAAATAGTTCATCAGTGCTCACGTTAACCCATTGATCGCCTTGGCGAGTTGGGAAGGTAACCTGAGGTACTGCTTGGCCTTCTTTGATGCTCATAATCTGATCTCCGTGAGAAAGTAAATTCGGTTTTGACCCGTGGTCTTCCAATCAGTTGTTTTGTACATCGAAAAACACTGTTGTTTTGATGGACTTAGTATTGCGAATTCTCTTTGATAGGCATAATCGTTACTTGCTATAGTAGTGATAGATTTTACCGATAGAGCCATGCAATGAACATTCGCGATTTAGAATACCTGGTAGCTTTAGCCGAACATCGACACTTTCGAAAAGCAGCAGAAGCTTGCTTTGTGAGTCAACCGACACTCAGCGGCCAAATTAAAAAGTTGGAAACAGAGCTAGGTGTGGTATTGCTCGAGAGAACTAGCCGCAAGGTTTTATTCACTGATGCCGGCATGGAGTTGGTGGGGCAGGCGCAAAAAATCCTACTGGAAATTAAAGTCCTGACAGAAATGGCTTCTGGCCAACATGACACATTGGCAGGTCCGATTCATATTGGATTTATTCCTACGGTTGGACCTTATCTGTTGCCTTGGATTGTTCCCATGTTGCGTGAGCGTTTTCCTGAGCTCAATTTGTATCTGCATGAAGCACAAACTCATAAATTGGTGGAGAAGCTTGAAGAGGGACAGCTTGATTGCTTGATTCTGGCGTCAGTCAAAGAAACAGAGCCGTTTAAAGAGATCTCTCTTTATGAAGAGCCGATGCATTTGGCGGTACCGCTCTCGCATCCTTGGGCTAAGGATGATCACTATGTGCTAGAGCAGCTCAATGGCCAGACTTTGCTGATGCTGGGCGATGGGCATTGCTTGCGCGATCAAGCTATGGGTTTTTGCTTTGCGGCGGGCGCCAAAGAGGATCCGCAATTTAAAGCCACGAGTTTAGAAACTCTGCGCAATATGGTGGCAGCAGAAAGTGGCATTACCTTATTGCCAAGCTTGGCGGTACTTCAAGATAAATGTAATGACCATGTGGTGTATCTCAAAGCCAGAGGTGTTTCTCCTTGTCGTCATGTGACCTTGGCATACCGCCCTGGCTCGCCGCTACGCGCTCGTTTTGAAGCGCTGGCAAAAGTGATTAGCGAGACGATTCAACCTTTGGTTTAACCTCACTTGTGATTTGCTGATAGGCATAGATTGCTGAAATAAAAAAACGCGCTCAATGAGCGCGTTTTTATTTGGATAATCAGCAAGAGGCTTAGAAGATACTATCGGTTGCGCTATCGCCGCCGTAAATACCGCCAGAGCCTGTTTCTGAGACACTTACCGTAGGTTGGGTACCACTGATAAAGTACTCAAGGATGCTGCTGCCATCTTGTGCATCTGACAACTTACCTGTTGCTCGGTCAATGCGAACACGGGTAATACCATAAGGTACGATCTTATTTTTCTTTGGTACGTCAGCAAGGGCGACCTTCATAAAGTCGATCCAGATAGGAATGGCTGTTTTACCGCCACCTTCACCACCTGCGGTGTAGTACTTCTCTTTGCGAATGTTGTTGTTGTCACGCGCAAAGCCAAGCTCTTTGTTGTTGTCATCAAAGCCCACCCAAGCGACAGCAGCAATGCCAGGTCCAAAACCTGCATACCAAGCATCTTTCACATCGTTGGTGGTACCGGTTTTACCGCCGATATCTTTACGATTGAGTACTTTTGCACGCCAGCCTGTCCCTTTCCAACCTTTACCGCCCCAGATATTGCTGATGAGCATTTCACGGGTCAAGAAGGCTACTTTTTCACTAATTACACGCGGTGCGTAATTAATTACTTCGCCTTCAGCATTGGTTTTGGCACATTTTGACTTACAAACGCGACTTGGGTTGGCTTGGTAAATCTCTTTACCAAATGGGTCTTCAACACGCGCGATGAGGTATGGCTTCACGTAGAAACCGCCGTTCGCAAATACCGCATAGCCTTGAGCGAGCTCAAGTGGCGTTAAGCTACCCGCACCGAGGGCAATGGCTTCTTGTTTTGGTAGGTTCTTATCGTTGAAACCGAAGTTTTTGAGGTATTCAACGGTTTTATCAAGACCCGTGTGACGCAGTACACGCACCGCCATTACGTTCTTTGAACGCGCAAGACCGATACGGAAGCGTGTTGGGCCATCATAGACATTTGGTGAGTTGGTTGGACGCCAAGCGACACCCATGCTCTCATCCCAAGCACTAATTGGCGCATCGTTGACGATGGTGGCTAAGGTCATGCCATTATCAAGCGCTGCGGCGTAGATAAATGGCTTGATGCTAGAGCCCACTTGGCGAACCGACATGGTAGCGCGGTTAAATTGGTTGTGATGGAAATTAAAACCACCGACCAATGAGGTGATACCGCCATCCATTGGGTTGATTGATACGAAGGCTGTTTGTACCGCAGGAACCTGAGATAGGAACCAGATATCTTCATATTTGCGAACATAAATCAGCTCACCTGCAGTCAGGATTTGGCTGGCCTTGGTCGGCGGATTGCGTTGTGAGTAGGCGCTGACATAGCGGCGGGCCCACTTCATACCATCCCATGGAATCTCAACGATAGCGTTGTGATCCATTTGAATGGTCGCTGATTTTTTATCAACTGAAAGCACGACGGCAGGTTTAAGAATGCCGTAGCTTGGTTGCTTAGCCACATATTTCGCAATCTTCGCCTGATCCCATGCTGGCTCTTCTTCGGTCCAAGCTTCAGCGGCAGCGCCGCGATAGCCATGGCGAAGATCATAGGCAATGACCGCATCAACAGTTGCTGTGTTGGCTGCTTCTTGGTAAGTCGAGTTGATGGTGGTGAATACACGGTAGCCTGATGATTGAACATCTTCACCATATTGCTCGATGGCCCATAGGCGAGCCATCTCTGCTGCATATGGTGAGTTCAATTCGATATCGGCACCGTGGTAGCGTGAGACGATTGGCTCTGCTACGGCAGCGTCAAATTGCGCTTGGGTGATATAGCCTTCAGCGAGCATGCGACCCAATACCACATTACGACGCGTGGTCGCACGATCAATGGAATAGATCGGGTTCATAGTCGATGGCGCTTTTGGAAGGCCCGCGATAATAGCGATTTCACTTAACGTCAAATCTTGAATCTGCTTACTAAAATACACTTGCGCGGCTGCACCCACACCATAGGCTCGTTGGCCGAGATAGATCTTGTTGAGGTAAAGCTCAAGGATCTCTTGTTTGGTCAGGAGTTGCTCTAAGTGAATCGCGATATACATCTCTTTGATCTTACGCATGAGCTTCTTATCGCTGGATAGGAAGTAGTTACGCGCAAGTTGCTGAGTGATGGTACTTGCACCCTCTTTGGCATGACCTGATTTGAGCACAACAAGCGCGGCACGGGTAATACCAATGGGGTCGATCCCTGGGTGGTCATAGAAGCGACTATCTTCAGTAGCGATGAAGGCATCGATCATCTGCTGCGGGATTTGATCCAAAGTCAGAGGGTTACGGCGTTTGTCACCAAATTGGGCGATCAATTTGCCGTCGGCACTCAAAATTTGAAGGGGAGTTTGCAATTGTACATCTTTGATTGTGGCGACGTCGGGGAGTTCTGGTTTTAGATACAAATAAAAGCCAAAAATTGTTCCGAGTCCAAGAATCATGCAAAAAACTGCAAAAAGTAAAAAGCGCTTTATGAACTTCACCTGAGATTTCCTGATTCGCGACGGTTATTTCGTTTCAAACGATGGTGGCAATAGTATAAATATTCCTTGCCAAATAATAACTTAATTTCTCCAAATTACTTTGTAATTCTTACGTAAAAATTTCAGAAGGCAGATCGGACATGTTTAGTGCCCCTCCCATTGTGGGGATCGATATCGGAACATACTCACTTCAAGCTGTGGTTGCAAACGCCAACAGCAAGGAGCTGGAGTTAATTGGTTGTGAAGAGATTACGCTCTCAGCGAAAATCATTGATGATCAACATGTTGCAAACGTTCCTCAACTTACATCCGCATTATCGCAATTGAAAAAACGCCTCCCTAGTGGTGCGACGAAAGTGCTTTTCGCCTTGCCGGACAGTGTGGTGATTAATAAGTTGTTTTCTTTGGAAGATGACTTAGATGATCAGGAGGTTGATTTCTCTCTACGTCAGAATGTGGTGAATACCACCGCGCTTTCTGATGAGCAATTAGCGCTGGACTATAAAGAAGCTTCGCATCAAGAAAATACGATGACCTATCGTGTATTTGCGACGCGCAGAAATATTATCGATAGCTTGATTGAAGCCAGTGAAAATGCTGGTTTAGAGCCAGTTATTATCGATGTACAAAGTAATGTGATTGAGCGTTTGACGCGCTTTATTAAATATAATGAGCGCCGACCAGACTGGGCGACTGTCGATCTCGGTAATAGCCGTATTAGTATTAATATTCTGAGTAGTATTAGTGCTTTCTATAACCGCCAGCTTACCTATGGTCTTAATGGCTTTTCACTGTCAGGCGCAATGCTTGAGTCAGACGACTATGAAATGGGCTTTGACCAAGAGCAGTACAACGATTACCTCGATGGTCTAGTGGAACAAATTCGCCGTGAATTGGCCTTGTATCAGTCATCATCGGCAGTACCTGCGGTGCAGGGGATTGCCCTGTATGGTGGCGGTGCCATGTTACGAGATATTGAGCAAAAATTGTCCGAATTGCTCAATCTACCCGTTGAAACCTTTGATCCATTGAAAGACCTTTCACATGGCCAGTTTCCGCTCAAGAGCCAATCACTCACAGGTGCACGCTTTGTACTTGCAACTGGGTTGGCATTAAGGGGGGCAAAGGCAAATGCTTGATATTAACTTAATGCCTTGGCGTGAAGCCAAGCGCGAAAAGCATAAAAAACGCTTTATGGCGATGCTGGGTATCGGCCTTGTGATTAGCGCCTTGACTGTTGCGGGTTCTCACTTTTTCCTTGGTTCAGAGTTAAGCAAACAAAATGCACGAGTTGACAAAGTTCAAGTCGAAATTGATAAGCAAAATAGTTTGTTGTCTAAATTGAGTGAATTACGCAAGAAGCGAGAAGAATTACAGCAAAAAATTCGCATTGTGAGCGAGTTACAAAATGGTCGTAATCGCGTCACGGTGATGATGAATTTGCTTCCTGAAGTGGTGCCTGCTGGCGTTTATATGAAATCGATTCAGTTCCAGGCTCAATCGGTAGGGATTACAGGTGTTGCAGATTCAAAAGCTCGTTTGTCAACTTTTTTGAAGCAACTGGAAGAATCACCATATATTACTGGTGTGACGATTAGTACGGTTCAAGCAACAGAAGGTGTGGATAATTTACCTTTAAATGAGTTCCAAGTGGCTTTCCAACTCAAATCAATTGCAGAGTTGCAACATTTATTGACGCAGGAGGGGGATGATGCAGCGCGTTAATATGGATATTAATGAAATCCCTTACTGGCCAATTGCCTATCAGTTGATTGTGGTCATGATTGTTACCGTGTTGAGTGTGCTAGGTGCGTATCATTTTTTCCTTAAAGATACCTATCTTGAAATTCAAGCAGCAATGGATAAAGAAGATGCTAATTTGCGTAGCTTACGCTCTAAGGCTCTACAAGCTGCTGAGCTCCGCAGCGTGAAAGAGAATGTGAAACAGCTTGAGGAAAATTATGAAGAGCTAATGTTGCAGTTGCCGGGTAGTGATGATTTATCTGCAATTTTAGCTAGCATTGATAATGTCGGTGTGCAAAGTAATCTCAAAATCAACAATATGAGTTGGTCTGAACCAAGCATTGAGCGCTGGTATACCATGTACCCTCTAAATATGCAGTTAGAAGGTGAATATAATCAGGTTGGTATATTCTCAGCAGGGATTGCAGATTTGTCTCGTGTCGTGAGTTTGAATGATTTCACACTAACTCGCATCAATATGGATAACGAGCAACTACGGTTCCAGGTTAATGCAGCATATTACCGTTTTAATGAGGTGGGACATGAAAAATAGAATGTTTAGCCGCCTTGTGTTAGTTGGCGTAAGCACAATTATATTGTCAGGATGTTTGGCTCGTCCTGAACCATTAGAACCTAAATTCCAAGAAATTTACAAAGTTGCGCGTAAAAAAGTGCAACCGATTCCTCGAGTGCCACCTTATAAAGCCCTAGTTTATAAGGGAAGTTTGTTGCGATCTCCGTTCAAGCTCCCGTCACCTGAATTTAGAGCGTCGTTGGCCGGGCGAGGCAATGATTGCTGGCAACCACAGCTTGGAGATTCGAGTTCTCCATTGCAGCGTTTTGCAATTGAGACTATGTCATTACAAGGTATTCTAACGGATCCATTGGGTTCTGAGCTTTGGGCTTTGGTGGCAACACCTGATGGTCAAGTATTATCTGTTAGTGTGGGTGAGTATATTGGCTCAAATTATGGTCGCGTGAGCGCTATTGATGAGCTGCAAATTGAAGTCAATGAAAAAGTGGCTGATGGCTTTGGTTGCTGGAAACCACGAAAAATTACAATGGCATTGCCACAAGCAGAAGTTACACAAGGGTAAGGGATGGGACGTATTGTGTTTAAAAATATTCAGAAACTTTCACTATCCTTCAGCTTGATGCTGATGGTGGTGTCTGCACCGATTTATGCAGGGCAAGGTGATGCGGAAGCGCAAGCAGCAGCGCTTGCAGCAGCATTGAATGCGGAAGCGCCTGTGGCAACACCAGCCGAAAATGAAGAATTAAGTGGCTCTGAACATGAAATCAATGGAAAGCCTACTGTTCTGGGTTTAAATTTTGAACAGATAAAGCCCGATGTTGGTGTGTTGCATATTGATATGAGTACAAATAAGGCGGTTGCAAAGTTCACGCGTAAACAAGGTACAATTATTGTTAACATTCCAGGAGGTAAAATCAGTGAAAAATTGATTTACGTGATGGATGTGAGTGAGCATCAAACGCCAGTTACTGCTATTGAGACCTTTCGTTCAAGTGAAGGCGTTCGTATTGAGTTAATTAATAAAGGTGAATTTAGTTACTCATATAAGCAAGAGGGCGAACGTTTGTCAGTAACGGTCGAACGCAAAGCGATGCAGGTTCGGCAGTTAGCTAAAAATAATCGTGCAGGTATTAAAAACAATAAGCCGATCACTTTAAATTTTCAAAATATTCCAGTGCGTAGTGTGCTTCAGTTGATTGCCGATTATAACAATTTTAATTTGGTTGTTGCTGATTCTGTTCAGGGTAGTGTCACTCTTCAGTTAAATTCAGTGCCTTGGCAAGAGGCGTTGGATGTTATTTTGCAGTTACGAGGCCTAGAACGTCGCATTAAAGGCAATATTATGTTGATTGCACCTGAATCTGAATTTGATGCGCAAGATCAAGATGCTTTGGCTGCTGACCGTAAAAAAGAGGAACTGGCACCTTTAGATTCAGCAATTATTCGTCTTGATTTTGCCAAAGCAGAGGAGGTAGCCGGAATGCTAGCTCCCGAAGAGGAGGGGCAGGTGGCTTTTTTGACCGAACGAGGGAGTGTATCGGTTGATTTGCGAACAAATTCTCTGATTATCAAAGAAATTAAGTCGAATATGGCTTCGATCCGTCAAGTTGTAGAACTTTTGGATATTCCTGTAAAACAGGTTCTGATTGAGGCTCGTATCGTTACTATGAATGAAACCGATGCGATGGAAATTGGTGTTCGATGGGGATCTACAACAGTTGGTAGTGATATGCATACTGGGGGGTCAATCGAGCACCTAAGTGAGATGAATTATAGTAATCATCCACTAAATTTAGGGATGAAGAACGATATCGATATCAAAGATACCTTAAATGTGAATATGGGGGCTACAGCAGATCGTGCGGCGCAATTCGCCTTTCAATTTGCAGGTTTAGGCGATGATATTTTGCTCGATTTAGAGCTATCGGCGCTACAATCAGAAAACCGAGCAGAAATTATTGCAAGTCCTCGTTTGATGACCACAAACAAAAGCACGGCTTATATTGAGCAGGGTACTGAGGTGCCATATTTGGAAAGCTCATCCAGTGGTGCTGCAACGATTGCTTTCAAAAAGGCTGTGTTAAGTCTCGGTGTTACACCTCAGATCACTGAAGATGATCGTTTAGTACTTGATCTTGAAATCACCCAAGATGAAGTGGGTGAAGTGGTGACTAAAGAGGTTTCAGCGCCATCAATTCGCACTCAGCGCTTGAAAACGCAGGTGCTAGTGAATAATGGCGAAACCATTGTTCTAGGTGGGATTTATAAGATGACCACTGAGAATACAGCAGAGAAAGTACCATTCTTTGGCGACATTCCAATCATTGGTGCGGCATTCCGTTACACCTCTGAGATGGTAACTAAGAGTGAGTTGTTGATCTTCATTACACCGAAGATTGTGACGCAATAAGTGTTTGAAAAAAGCGCTCGAAAGAGCGCTTTTTTTTTGGCTATTGAATGTCATGGCAACAGCTGAGATAATTTCGCGTCTTATCACGACAGTGTGAGGAAAAAGGCGCCAGGGCAAAGTGACATTTTTGCAGCCCATGGCAAGGTTTATCGTTATTGCGTAAATATGGCTGAAGATGGCTGAGAAACGAAATATCTTTCTAGTTGGTCCAATGGGTGCTGGTAAAAGCACAATTGGTCGTCAGCTAGCACAACAACTTCACATGGAGTTTTTCGACTCCGATACCGTTATTGAAGAGCGTACTGGTGCTGATATTAGCTGGGTCTTTGATGTAGAAGGCGAGGCTGGTTTTCGTGTCCGTGAAGAAAAAGTGATCAATGATCTAACTTTGGAACAAGGCATCGTACTGGCCACTGGCGGTGGCTCAGTGAAGAGTAAAGAAAACCGTAACCGTCTATCGGCACGTGGCATTGTGATCTACCTAGAAACCACAATCGAAAAGCAGTTGGCTCGCACTCAGCGAGATAAAAAACGCCCATTGCTTCAGACGGATACCCCACGTGAAGTGCTCGAAGAGCTCGCAGAAGAGCGTAACCCACTTTATGAAGAGATTGCAGACTACGTTGTACGTACTGATGATCAAAGCGCTAAAGTAGTCGCGAATCAAATCATTAGTCTATTGGAAGAGCGTTAATCTTCAGCTTATTTTACAAGGAGTTCAATCGTGGAAAGGATTCAGGTTGAGTTAGCAGAACGCAGTTACTCCATATGCATTGGCGCCGAGTTGTTGAGCAACTCGGCGCTCTTTTCTGAACAAATTAAACCCCATCAAAAAGTGGTGATCATTAGTAATGATGTGGTCGCACCGCTTTATCAACAAGCCCTTACTCATACCCTCAAAGAGATCACGCCGCATGTCGAGTTATTGGTGCTCCCTGATGGTGAGCAGAATAAATCGCTGGCGCAGTTTGAGCGAATCATGACTTTTTTGCTTGAGCGCAGTTATAGCCGTGATGTGAAAATTGTTGCCTTAGGTGGCGGGGTGATTGGTGATTTAGTGGGCTTTGCTGCTGCTAGCTATCACCGCGGTGTTGATTTTATTCAGGTGCCCACCACGCTTTTATCACAGGTCGACTCCTCAGTTGGCGGTAAGACTGCGGTGAATCATCCGCTTGGCAAAAATATGATCGGTGCCTTTTACCAGCCTAAATTGGTGGTGATTGATACCCAAACCTTGCATACCTTACCTGCGCGCGAGTTATCAGCGGGTATTGCGGAGGTCATTAAGTACGGCATTATTGATGATGCTGAATTTTTTGCTTGGCTTGAGGTCAATATGCCCGCGCTATGTGCATTGGATGAATCTGTGGTTCGTCAGGTGATTCAACGTTGCTGTCAAATTAAAGCGAATGTTGTCGCCAAAGATGAACGTGAATCTGGCTGCCGCGCTTTGCTGAATTTAGGTCATACCTTTGGTCATGCCATTGAGGCACAAATGGGCTATGGCGTATGGCTACATGGCGAAGCGGTGGCTGCTGGTATGGTGCTAGCCGCACGCACGGCTAAATTGCTGAATATGGTTGATGAGCAGGACGTGGCACGCACGATTGCACTGGTGCGTTTAGCGAAACTACCCATAACAATTCCAGCAGAGATGACTTTTGAGCACTTTATTACCCATATGATGCGTGATAAAAAAGTGCTCTCAGGTAAGCTTCGCTTCGTGTTACCGCGAGGTACAGGCGCGGCCGAGGTTATCTCAGATGTTGATCAAACGATTTTGGCGCAGGTGATTGAGCGCTGCCGAACAGAGTAGAACACTATGTCACACCCATTGGCTTTAGAGTTAGATAGTCAAACACAACTGCTTTCAAGATTGCAGTTTTTGACTCGTTTTGGCTCGAACTTTATTCATGTGACTGGGCCTCAAGGCGCAGGGAAAACATGGCTGGCCGAACAGTTTTTAGCACAGTGGTGTGATGATGCCAATCAAGCCTTGTTGGCTTGTTATGCCAATCAATCAGCGGCGCAGCAACGGGTGATGCTCCTCAAACAACTCTTTTCTGAGCCGCTCTTTAATGAAGATGATCCACTTATCGACAGCTTTGAGCGTATGCAAGGCGAGCGTCCCTGTCGATTGGTGCTGCTAGTCGATGATGCGGATCTTCTTTCAGCTGAAATTCTCGCTGAGCTTTGGGCTGTGGTGATGCGCGCGCAGCAGCAAGAAGCTTGGCAAATTAATGTGTTGCTCTTTAGCCAACCTAAATCTTTGAATAATGCATTGCGCCAGCTCAGTCATGGTCAAGGTGTCTCACCGGTGGATATTGATATTTCCCCCTTAAATGACACTGAAGTAGAGCTCTTTAGCGACATGCTGAAAGCGCGCTATGCGATGAATGCCAATGCTCGTCGACAGATGCAGCAAAGTATCAAACAAATTGCACCTTGGCCGGGCGCGTTATTGGCTTTAATGGCGCAAAAAACGCCAGCTGAAGTGGAAGAGAAAAAAAGAGCGTTTTCACCGCTGAGTTTACTTATTTTGCTGCTGACCCTAGTGAGCGCAGGCGCTGTTTGGTGGTTTATTCCTAGTAGCGATGATGCAAAACCAGCTCCGGTTGATGTTAAGACTGTGGTTGAAAGCGCCGCTGAAATCCCGGCGCGGCCAGAAAAAGCGCAAGAAAAACAACCGAACAGCCCGCCAGCAGAAGATAATTTTAAAGCGGATGAGATTCGTCAAGATGGCCTGACTGTTGGGCGTAAAGATGAACCCTCTCAACGCGTCGTGGTGCCATCTGAAGTGGTTGATAATCTTGTGGCAGGCCAAGTCATTGGCGCTCAAAACGCAGATGAAATCAAAGAGGTTGCGACACAAATTAACAACGTTGCAGCCAAGGTTAATTCTGATTTAAAAAGTGATGATGTTGCATTAAAAACACAGGATAAAGCCGCTGTGTCTGACGTTGCACAAACGCAGCCTCAGCAGACAGAGAAACATGAGGCCAAGGAGAAACCTGCTGTTGATACGGCAGCGAAAGCCGTATCTGAAGAGGTTACAGAGGTTGCCAAAGTTATCGCACAAGCAACCGACGCAACACCTGAGCAGATGCCACAAGCGGCGGTTGAAGGTGCCTCAGCTAAGCCAGTTGTGAAGTCAGCAGTGCAGGCTGAAGTGAAACCGCAAACTGAAGCTAAAGTAGAAACAGAAACACAAGCGCAGCCTAAAGCAAATGCCCAAACTGAAACTGTCGTAGCAGCAACTGAGTCGGCGAAGCCCCATCCATTACTGAATGCATCCAAGTTACTTGCGCGTCCAGCGCAACACTATGCATTGCAATTTGCCGCGATTAAAACAGAAGCGGAAATGAATGCATTTCTTGCCAAACATCCGCAACTGACAGATTTGGATTTAATTGGCTATCGCTCGATGCGTGGTGACCAACCTTGGTACTTATTGGTTTATGGTGATTTTGCATCGGTCAGCGCGGCGAGACGTGCGGAGATGGCTTTACCTGATGATCTTAAATCATTGGAACCATGGGTAAAATCCTATCGTCAGATTCATGCGGAAATTAATTCTGGCAATTAACCCTGAGATAGCGAAAAAAATGCGGTACAATCCCCGCCCTTTTAAACAGCCAGCGGTAAAAACAAGATGACGAAGAAACATCGTGCCTTTCTGAAGTGGGCCGGCGGTAAATATGGTCTTGTGGAGGATATCCACCGCCATTTGCCGCAAGCAAGCACGCTGGTTGAGCCTTTTGTCGGTGCTGGCTCGGTTTTTCTCAATAGCGATTTTGACCGCTATTTGCTATCGGATATCAATCCAGATCTGATTCATTTGTATCAGCTGCTAAAAGCCAATCCTGAGCGCTATATCGCTGAGGTACGTAAGCTATTTACCGCAAAATACAATGATAAAGAAACCTATCTAGGGATTCGCAAAGAGTTTAATGCGACCAGCAATAAATTCGATCGCGCTGTGATGTTTCTTTATATGAACCGCCATGGTTTTAACGGTTTGTGCCGTTACAACAAAAAGGGCGGATTTAACGTGCCCTTTGGTTCCTATAAGAAGCCTTATTTTCCGGAAAAAGAGCTCTATCTATTTGCTGAAAAGGCACAAAAAGCGGAATTTTTCTGCCAAGGTTATGTCGAGAGCTTTGCTAAAGCACCCGATGATTCAGTGATCTACTGCGATCCACCTTATGCGCCGTTATCGACAACAGCGAATTTTACCAGCTATAGCGGTGGTGGTTTTACCCTCGACGATCAAGCTGCGCTAGCCAATGAAGCGGAGGCGATTGCTCGCGAGCGGGCGATTCCGGTGCTCATTTCAAACCACGATACCACGCATACACGTCGCTTATATCATGGCGCGACATGGTCTGTGGTGCAGGTTAAACGAACCATCAGTCGTAATGGTGCTGGTCGTAATAAGGTCGATGAGTTGTTGGCACTATTTACGCAAGAATCTGTTGCGAAATCACAACCATAAATGAGCTCGTTAGCCTTTTAGTGATAAATTCGGGTACAATTGCGCCAATTTTGTGAGCTGAGACTGCCCGATGAAACCTTTTCTAATTGCCCCTTCAATTCTTTCTGCAGACTTCGCCCGTCTGGGCGAAGATGTTCAAGCTGTGCTCGACGCTGGTGCCGATGTGGTTCACTTCGATGTCATGGATAATCACTATGTGCCAAACCTCACCTTTGGTGCGCCTGTGTGTAAAGCGCTGCGTGACTACGGCATTACCGCGCCGATTGATGTGCATCTCATGGTGAAACCTGTCGATCGCATCATTCCCGATTTTGCCAAAGCGGGCGCCAGCATGATTACCTTCCATATCGAAGCCTCTGAGCATGTGGATCGCACGCTGCAATTAATTAAAGAGCATGGCTGCCAAGCTGGTGTGGTGCTTAACCCAGCAACGCCGCTGAGTCACTTGGAATACATCATGGACAAAGTCGATATGATTTTACTGATGTCGGTGAACCCAGGTTTTGGTGGTCAGTCATTTATTGCCAACACGCTGGATAAACTGCGTGCGGTGCGCAAAATGATCGATGCCTCTGGCCGTGATATTCGTCTTGAAATTGATGGTGGTGTGAAGGTGGATAATATCGCCGAAATCGCCGCAGCCGGCGCGGATATGTTTGTGGCGGGCTCTGCTATTTTCAGCCAACCAAACTATAAAGATGTGATTGATGAGATGCGCGCTGAGCTTGCCAAGGTGGCGAACTAATGTTGCAAGATATTCGTCTGATTGCCTTTGATTTAGATGGCACCCTGGTTGATAGTTTGCCTGATCTTGCTGCTGCGCTGAATCAAGCACTGTTGGATAACCAACTTCCTGGGGCGAGTTATGAGCAAGCCAGTCACTGGGTGGGAAATGGTGCCGATGTTTTGGTTGCGCGTGGATTGAGTCAATCGATGACGGTTGATCCGAATATTGATCCTGCGCTGCAAGCTAAAGTACGTGCTGATTTTGATGCTGCCTATGGCAAAAGCAATCACAGCCTGACCGCTTGTTTTGCCGGCGTGGTAGAAACCCTGACTTTGCTGAAAACTCTTGGCTTTAAATTGGCAGTGGTGACCAATAAACCGTCACACTTTGTGCCTGAAGTGCTTGCCAAGGCAAAAATTTCACATCTATTTGAGCAAGTGCTGGGGGGCGATTTTCTGCCTCAGCGCAAACCCGATCCTGCACCGCTAAATTGGCTGTTAAATCATTACCAATTAAAGCCAGAGCAAATGCTGATGGTGGGCGACTCAAAAAATGATATTTTGGCCGCGCAAGCTGCAGGCTGCGCCAGTGTTGGTTTAACCTATGGTTACAATCATGGGGTAAATATCGCAGATAGCCAGCCAAATTGGGTTTTTGACGATTTTTCCGCACTGTTGGATATTTTCAAGGTTACCGAATCAGAGTAGAGTATCGGCATACTTGTTAAGTAGTACGTATTCTAGAAAAAAGGATAGAGAGAGCATGAGCAAACCCATTGTATTGAGTGGTGTTCAACCTTCGGGTGAATTGAGTATCGGGAACTACCTGGGTGCTCTTCGTCAGTGGGAACAGATGCAGAATGATTATGACTGCCAATATTGCGTCGTTGATCTGCATGCCATTACGGTTCGTCAAGATCCGAAAGCATTGTATGAAGCCACACTGGATGCATTGTCTATCTGTCTTGCAGTGGGTGTCGATCCGCAAAAAAGCACGCTATTTGTTCAGTCTCATGTGCCTGAGCATGCGCAATTGGGTTGGGTGCTCAACTGCTATACCCAAATGGGTGAGCTCAGTCGTATGACTCAGTTTAAAGACAAATCTGCTCGTTACGCCAATGACGTCAATGCAGGCCTGTTCGGCTATCCTGTGCTGATGGCGGCAGATATTTTGATTTATGGTGCGCACCAAGTGCCTGTAGGTAATGACCAGAAACAGCACCTAGAGTTGGCGCGCGATATCGCGACCCGCTTTAACAATATCTATTCGCCTGAAAATCCAATTTTCACGATTCCTGAGCCTTATATTCCAACCGTCAATGCACGTGTGATGAGTCTTCAGGATGCGACCAAGAAGATGTCTAAGTCTGACGATAACCGTAAGAACGTGATCACCTTGTTGGAAGAGCCAAAATCGATCCTTAAAAAGATCAATAAAGCGCAAACTGACACTGAGACGCCGCCACGTATTGCCCACGATGTGGAAAATAAAGCCGGTATTTCTAACTTGATGGGACTCTATTCTGCCGCAACTGGTATGAGCTTTGCTGAAATTGAAGCCAAATACCAAAGCGTTGAGATGTACGGTCCATTTAAGAAAGATGTCGGTGAAGCTTTGGTGTCGATGCTTGAACCAATTCAAGCAGAATACCAACGTATTCGCGCAGATCGTGCTTACCTTGATCAAGTGATGAAGCAGGGCGCAGAAAAAGCCTCAGTACGAGCGCAGCTGACACTTGAAAAAGTGTATCAAGCGGTTGGTTTTGTGGCTCGCCCTCGCTAAGTCGGATTCAATATTAGCGAATAAAACGGCCTGACTTGGGCCGTTTTTTTATGGGTGATTGTGATATTCTGCTGCGGTTTTGAGCGATAGGCACTGGCTATGATTTTGCTGATTGATAACTACGATTCTTTCACCTACAACCTTTATCAGTACTTTTGCGAACTGGACTGCCAAGTGGAAGTGGTGCGTAACGACGCCATTGATATTGCCGGCATTGCTGCGAAAAAGCCCAGTCATTTAGTGATCTCCCCTGGCCCTTGTACCCCGAATGAAGCTGGGATATCACTGGCAGCCATTCATCACTTTGCCAATCAATTGCCCATTTTGGGTGTTTGTTTAGGTCATCAAGCCATGGCGCAAAGTTTTGGCGCGCAAGTGGTGCGAGCACCACAGGTGATGCATGGTAAAACTTCGGCGATTCGTCATCTAGGCTGTGGCGGCTTTGAAAATTTACCGAATCCACTGACCGTCACCCGCTATCACTCACTGGTGGTCGCGCCTGAAAGTTTGCCAGATTGTTTTGAAATGACCGCATGGAGTGAAACGCCTGAGGGGGAATTTGAGGCAATCATGGGTATTGCACATCGACAATTGCCATTAATTGGCGTGCAGTTTCATCCAGAAAGTATTTTGTCCCAAGGCGGACACCAATTGCTGCAGAACTTTTTAGCGCGATAACTAATGCTGGAAAAATAATCGGCGAATTATTTAAGCAGCGCTTGACGGGTGAAGGATTGCCTCGTCATAATAAATTTAATTTCATTATTTAAGAATAAATATTCACTAAGGATGGTGTGGTATGAGCCAAGTGACACGTGAGCACTTTGATCAGGATATGGTTCCTTGTTATGCGCCAATGGCCATGGTGCCTGTGCGCGGCGAAGGGTGTACCTTATGGGATCAGGCGGGTCACGCATATCTGGATTTGGCCGGTGGCATTGCGGTGAACTGTTTGGGTCACTGTCATCCAGTGCTGGTGGATGCTATTGCTCAGCAGAGTCAACGTTTGTGGCATGTCAGCAATATTATGACCAATGAGCCAGCGTTGGCACTGGCTGGCAAACTCAAAGCCCATAGTTTTGCTGATCGCGTATTTTTTTGTAACTCAGGCGCTGAGGCCAATGAGGCCGCATTTAAGCTCGCACGTCGCGCTGCGGTTAATCTTTATGGTCCTGAGAAAAGCGAGATTATCGCGTTTAAACAAGGCTTTCATGGCCGTACCTTTTTTACTGTGTCGGTAGGCGGTCAAGCCTGTTACTCCGATGGTTTTGGACCAAAACCGCAAGAGATCCGTCATCTTCCCTATAACGATTTAGCGGCAGTCAGTGCGGCGATGTCATCACGCACCTGCGCCGTGGTGGTTGAGCTGATTCAAGGGGAAGGCGGTGTGATCCCTGTGGATCTGAACTTCCTGAAAGGATTACGTGAGCTATGCGATCGCCACAACGCACTGCTAATTGTTGATGAAGTGCAAACGGGTGTTGGGCGTACGGGGCATTTTTATGCCTATCAAGCCACTGGCGTGATCCCTGATATTTTGACCAGCGCGAAATCCTTGGGCGGCGGTTTTCCTATTGCCGCGATGCTCACCACAGAAAGCTGTGCGAAGCACTTTACGCCAGGTACTCATGGTTCGACCTATGGCGGGAATCCATTGGCCTGTGCGGTGGCAAATGCGGTGGTCGATGTGGTCAGTGAGCCAAGTTTTCTTGCTAAGGTGCAGCTATCGGGCGCCGCATTGGTACAAGCGCTCAATCAGCTCAATGAGCAATACCATCTATTTCAAACGGTGCGTGGGCAAGGTTTGTTAGTGGGTGCTGAGCTCAACCAACAGTGGCAAGGGCGCGCCGGTGAAATTATGGCCGCCGCTGCGCAGCAAGGGTTGCTGATGCTGGTTGCGGGCAAAAATGTACTGCGTTTTACGCCGCCACTGATTATTACCCCTGCTGAAATTGAGCAAGCCATTGGCAAGCTAGCGCGAGCCATTACGGAGCTGCAAGAAAAAGCGATCGCTTAGTCATTAGTTTGAGACAAGCAAAACAATCAAAAAGGCGCTTCGAGCGCCTTTTTTGTTCTTGATGAGTTGCGATGCGATAGCGTGGCTAGCGAATGCTGCCGCCAAAGCCCAGTTGACGCCAAGCTTCATAGGCGATGATGGCCACCGCATTGGAGAGGTTGAGACTGCGGCTATTGGGCACCATAGGAATTTTAACGCGCTGCTCCATCGGCAGGCTGGCAATTAAATCGGCAGGTAGGCCGCGTGTTTCAGGGCCGAACAATAAAATGTCACCAGCTTGAAATTGCGCTTCTACATGATAACCCGTGGTCTTGGTGGTGCAGGCAAAGAGACGTTGACCTTGGGTGGCTTGTAAAAATGCCTCAAAGTTGGCATGACGCGTGACCAAGGCGAGATCATGATAATCCAAGCCGGCGCGGCGTACTTTTTTCTCTTCTAGATCAAAACCAAGCGGTTCAATCAAATGCAGCTTTGCGCCGCAGTTAGCACATAGACGAATGATATTCCCGGTATTGGGCGCAATTTCGGGTTCATAAAGGGCAATTTCAAACACAGCATTCTCCTTTCAAAGCTGCGTTATTGTCACTGCTTGATGTCAGGAGAGCAAGCTGCAAATGGCAGGGTGATACGTACGCTGAGTCCACCTTGCGCATTTTCCATCGCCTCAATTTGACCATTGTGCTGATGCACCGCTTGCGCGCTAATCGCTAGACCTAAACCAGTGCCACCTGAATCACGGTCACGCGCATCGGAAACGCGATAAAAAGGGCGGAAAATATCTTGAAGCTGCTCGTTGGGAACGCCAGGACCATCGTCACTGACGGTGATGGTCAGCTGTTTTTCATCGCAGGCCATGGTGATATCAATGGATGTCTCGGCGTACTTAATGGCATTGCGAATCACGTTTTCAAGTGCGCTCATCAGTTGATTCGCATGGCCCAGCAAGTATTGCTGCGGTAATTCAGCATAGCGCAGGGTTTTACCGCGCTGCTCAGCCTCAAATTGCGCATCTTGCAAAATGGGCAGCCAAAGCTGGTCAATGACGAGGGATTGTCGATTGTGCAGATCATCGAGCTGCTCGCGAGAAAGGGTCAGCAATGCAGCAATCATCGCCTCAAGGCGATCTGCCTCAAGGGCTATTCGGGTGGATTCCTTACTTTCACCCTGCTTGCGCTCGGCAATGGCATTGGCCATTCGTAGGCGTGTTAGGGGGGAGCGCAATTCATGAGAAATGTTGGACAATAAGCGCTGCTGGTTTTGCTGCATTTGCGCCAGTGATTGCACCATTTGGTTAAAGCTGTGTCCGGTTTGCGCGAATTCACGACTGCCGCGCTCTAAAGACGGGTCAGGCGTAAATTGTCCGTGCGCGACCCGAGTTGCGGCTTGCTGTAAACGGCGTGCAGGTTGGCTGAGCGCCCAAGAGAGCCACAACAAAAATGGTGTACTAATGGCTAATGTCAGCAATAAAAATTGCAGCGGTCGGTCGAGAATCTGTAAGAAAAATGGCGGCGGTTTGCGGCTCGGTTGACCAATATATAGATGATAATTCTGGTTTTTATCCTGAACTAGAAAGGGGCCAGATAGCTGCCAATCACCATAGAGTTTACGCTTAGGCGCTTGCAGGTCATCTGAGATACTGACGAAGTTTCGCAGTGGCCTTGGCTGGCGATGATGACGATTAAACTTTAAATTACCTTGAGCATCGAGCAGGTAAAAGCGGGCATGGCGCTGGTCTTCGAGGTTGCGGAATTTTCGACGCAGATTGCGTTGGCTCAGGCTGTTATCTTGAATCAGCGTCGAGAGCTCTTGGCTTAGATTCGCCACACGTTGGAGATATTTTTCAGGAATGTCGTGCTGTTGGCGCGGGTCTAATTTGGGCAGCCAAAGCACTGCCGCCACCACCAAAGCCAAGGTCAGCCAAAACAGGGCAAAGATACGGCCGTAGAGACTATTTAAAAGCCAGCGCATTTTAGTCGACCCACAAATAGCCGCGGCCACGTAGGGTTTTCACTCGTGGTTTGCTATCGAACCTTGGTGGCAATTTTTTCCGTAGATTGGAAAGGTGCATATCCACTGCGCGATCAAAGGGGGCCAGTCGCTTACCCAGTACATCCAAACTTAAAGCCTCTTTGCTGACCACTTGCCCGGCGTGGGCAATCAAATAGCCGAGTAGTGCAAACTCCGTACTGGTGAGATCTAAGGTTTGCTGTTGGCACTGTGCCTCTTGTTGGCGTGGAAAGAGTTGTAAATCAGCATGACAAATCATGTCACCTGGATTTGCCGATTGCTGCGCGCCAGCGTTTTGAGATTGACTGCGGCGTAAAATCGCACGCATGCGAGCGAGCAATTCGCGATCACTAAAGGGTTTGGGAAGGTAATCATCGGCACCCAGCTCTAGGCCTAGCACGCGGTCAATCTCTTCGCCTTTAGCGGTGAGCATGATCACTGGCGTGTCACTTTGTTCGCGCAGGCGTCGCAGCATTTCGATGCCATTGAGCTTGGGCATCATCACATCAAGTAAAATAAGGTCTGGCGGCGTGCTTATCGCGTGCGCTAAACCCGCTTCTCCATCGTTACATATGGTGACGCTAAAATTTTCTAAGGCTAATAAATCGGCCAAGAGCGAAGTGAGCTCTTGATCGTCGTCGACCAATAAGATGTGATGCATGGAACAATCCCCCTGAGTGCGCTTTATATTGTCGCTACTTCTGCGCTTAAGCATGACAAACTTTACGTTGTTTTACATCTCTTGGCGCTGTTTTACCTTGTGGCGCTTATGCTGAAAGGGTGTTCAACAATCCAAGAGTAAACTCAAATGAAAGCAAGTCACCTCGTTTTGGCCCTATGTGTGGGTGCTGCAAGTTTTACTGTGTTCGCTGAAGGTCATGGTCGCCATGGTAAAGGCGCTTGTGGTGAAGGTCATCGCGCAGTCTGGAAACAACTTGATCTGACTGCTGATCAGCAAGCGCAGCTGAAAACACTGCGTGAACAAAATAAAGCGGATATGCAAGCGCACCACCAAGCGCATCAAGCTGAACGTCAAGCGCATCATCAGCAAATGCAGCAACTTGTGCTCGCGGATAGTTTTGATGAGAACGCGGTACGTGAATTGGCAACCAGCCAAGTCAATGCGCAAGTTGAAAAGCGTGTGGCTCATGCCAAGCGTCAACATGAGATGCTAAGCATTCTTACCCCAGAGCAAAAAGCAAAGTGGCAAGAAGCACGTCAAGAACGCATGAATAACTGTCAGGGTAAGCGTCATCATCGTTAAGTCCTGATGGAACTTGGTCATAAACCGATGCATTTGCATCGGTTTTTTTTTGTCGCGAATCAAGATCCGTGCTTTGTTCACAATTTTGTTCAATCGAGGCTGTAAGGTGAAGCAATTTTTACCGATTTACTCAAATTTCGCAGGGAAAGCCGTTATACTGGCGCACTGAATAAAAGAGAGGAGATTGAGCAATGTCCTCACGCTATCAACAGTTAGTACAGTGGGCAGCTTTAGCGGCAACGATAGTCGCAAGCTTGTTGTTGACCAGTAAGCTGGTGGTTTGGTGGTATACCGAATCAGTCAGTATGTTGGCGTCACTCGTGGATTCCGCATTGGATTTGCTGGCATCGCTCACCAATATGCTGGTGGTGCGATATGCGCTACAACCAGCCGATGAAGAGCATCGGTTTGGTCATGGTAAAGCGGAATCTTTGGCCGCTTTGGCTCAGGCGGCGTTTATCAGCGGTTCTGCATGCTTTTTGGTGCTCAATGGGGTGGAGCGATTTTTCCGTCCGCAGGATATTCAATCGCCTGAGTTAGGGGTTGGAATCTCCTTTGTGGCCATCCTTGTCACCTTAGCCTTGCTCTCTTTTCAGCGTTATGTGGTTCGACAAACACAAAGCCAAGCCATTGCGGCTGACGCACTACACTATCAAAGCGATCTACTAATGAATGGCGCAATTTTAGTGGCTTTAGCGCTCAGTTGGTGGGGCTGGTGGTGGGCTGACCCTGTGTTTGCCGTGCTAATTGGCGTGTATATCTTAGTCAGTGCGGGTAAAATGGCGCAGCAGGCAGTTCAATCCCTGCTCGACCGTCAATTGCCTGAAGATGAATGTAAACTGATATACCAGCGAGCATTGGCGGTGCCTCAAGTTTGCGGCGCACATCAGCTAAGAACACGACAGGCGGGTGAGATTCGTTTTATTCAATTGCATATTGAATTGGACGATGAATTGTCACTGATTGATGCACATACAGTGGCGGATCAGGTAGAGGATGCGATCTTAGAGCAATTCCCTGCCGCTGATGTATTGATTCATCTTGACCCCTTGTCGGTACTGCATAACGAGCGAGAGCAAAAGTTTGATTTTTCAGCGGATGACAAGCTGACGTAGGTCAACAAAGCATTCACTGGTTGTTGTAAATAGACAACATAAGTAACAAAATTACGGCGTGCCGAGCCAGAGTGGAAGCCTCCTCGTGCGCCTTGAGTTGATGTTTAAAATTTCCCAAGCAGAGGGTGACCATGATTAAGAAGATTGGTGTTTTGACTAGTGGCGGCGACGCACCTGGTATGAACGCAGCCGTTCGTGGTGTTGTACGTACAGCACTATCTGAAGGTCTAGAAGTTTTTGGTATTTATGACGGCTATCTTGGCCTTTATGAAGACCGCATTGTGCAGCTTGATCGTTCAAGCGTGTCTGATGTGATCAACAAAGGCGGTACCTTCCTTGGTTCTGCGCGTTTCCCTGAATTCCGCGACGAAAAAGTTCGTGAAAAAGCGATCGAGAACCTGAAGAAGCACGGCATTGAAGCTTTGGTTGTGATTGGTGGCGACGGCTCTTACATGGGCGCCAAGAAACTGACTGAAATGGGTTACCCATGTATCGGTCTTCCAGGCACCATCGATAATGATATCGCAGGTACGGATTACACCATCGGTTACTTGACAGCAATGAACACCGTTATTGATGCGATTGACCGTCTACGTGACACTTCATCTTCACACCAACGTATCTCTATCGTTGAAGTGATGGGCCGTCACTGTGGTGACCTGACTCTGATGTCAGCAATTGCAGGTGGCTGTGAGTACATCATCACCCCTGAAACTGGTTTGGATAAAGATCAGTTGATCGCCAAACTACAAGACGGTATTGCCAAAGGTAAAAAGCACGCAATCATCGCGCTGACTGAGCTGATGATGGATGCCAACCAACTTGCGAAAGAGATCGAAGCGGCAACCGGGCGTGAAACTCGCGCCACTGTATTGGGCCACATTCAACGTGGTGGTCGTCCAACTGCGTTTGACCGTGTATTGGCTTCTCGCATGGGTAACTATGCGGTTCACCTACTTCTTGAGGGTGAAGGTGGTCGTTGTGTGGGTATCGTGAACGAGCAATTGGTTCACCACGATATCATCGAGTGTATCGAGAAAATGGAACGCCCATCTCGCGCAGACCTATTCAAGGTTGCTGACGAGTTGTTCTAATTTCACGATAGCTGAAATGACATTGAAAACCGCGCTTCAAAGCGCGGTTTTTTTATTGCCCTGATATTGGCTCGCGCATGAGGTTTGAATGAAATCGAGTAGGGAGCATGGCGCCGAACACATAGATGTTTTCGAAAAAAATAGGAACAGGTGAACATTGATATTTAGGCAAATAAAAAGGCCGACCTCGGTCGACCTTTTTCGATTCTTTGCTTAACGCTGAATCAATTACGCGTTTGCTTCTGCTGCTGCTTTCGCGATTGCTGCAAAGCTTACTGCGTCAAGAGATGCACCGCCAACTAGCGCGCCATCGATGTCTGGCTGTGCGAAGTAAGAAGCTGCGTTCTCAGGCTTCACGCTACCGCCGTACTGGATGATTACTTTCTCTGCAACGTCTGCGCTTTCTTTCGCGATGTGTGCGCGGATAGAAGCGTGGATGCGTTGTGCATCTTCTGCAGTTGCAGCTTTACCAGTACCGATCGCCCAAATTGGTTCGTAAGCGATGATCGCGCCGTCTAGCGCTTCAACGCCTTGAGTTTTGATAACCGCGTCGATTTGACGTGCACAAACTGCTTCAGTTTCGCCAGCTTCGTTTTGTGCTTCGGTTTCGCCGATGCAAAGAACAGGAACAAGGCCGTGTGCTTTTAGTACTGCGAATTTCTCAGCAACGTACTCGTCAGATTCGTTGTGGTATTCACGACGCTCTGAGTGACCGATGATGATGTGAGTTGCACCAAAATCTTTTAGCATTACTGGAGATACGTCACCAGTGAACGCGCCGCTGTCTTTAAGATCAACGTTTTGTGCGCCTAGCACGATTTTGTTTGCTGCTTTGTCTAGTACTTGCTCAGCAAGGTCTAGGTATAGGTGTGGAGGTGCAATCGCAACGGTTACACCGCTAACGCCATTTAGCTCTGCATCAAGACCTTTGATTAGGCTTGCTACCATTTCCTTGCTACCGTTTAGCTTCCAGTTACCCATCACAACAGGTTGGCGCATAGTATTATCTCCGCATTTGGTAAGTTAATTAATTAAACTGGTAAGAATATAACAGTTTTTGCGCGCCATTGAACTGTCTTAAATCATGAATGAATGGGTTGATCTCTTTTCATGAATAATTGTGAAGCGTTTGGATGAAATCAACTGGCCCATGGTGCAAAAAGGCGAGGATGAATTAGCGGTATTGGCGAGCCAGTGGGATCACTTCAGCAGGGTGATGATTGGCGTTGTTTGCCCCTGATAACTCGCCCTTGAGTGCGCGTTGTAACCGGTGCACTTGCTTGTGCAATTCTCGGCTTAGCAGCACATTGACATGATGTGGATTTTTACCCAGACCAATCAGCCGATTGATATGACTGTAATGTGCATGAAGCTGTGGCTGACGCTCTTTTGGGGCTTGCGCGATGAGTTCTTGGCTAAGCTGGTAGCGAAGTGCATCGAGCGCTTTTGGCTGCTGCTCGGCAAGACGCATCAGTTGATCAAAAGGGGGCAATGCAGTCATCGATTGTACTCATTTAGGCTTTGATTCAATCCTAGATGAGATGGGGGATCTTGCTGCTTAAATGCTGAGACAGTTAAATGCGGAGATAGGCGCGTTGATATGTCAGTTGATGCTGAGTTTTTAGTTTGTGTGGATATGGTAACAGCAGACGCGTTGACCTTGGCTGATGAGGCTTTCGCGATGAACCTGATAGAGCGGGCTAAGCAGCTGTTCAAGCAAAGAGAGTTCTGAGCGGCAGAGCTGCTGACAATGCTGGGCGGCATCAAGCAGTGGGCAGTGGCGCTCAATCAGCAAATAACCTTGCTGTGGATGCGACTCAACATGTGCCATATACCCTTCATCGCTGCGGATTTTAGCGATCGCGATAAGTAGATCATGCAGCGGCTGTGACAAATCTAAAAGTTGGCGATAGCGGGCAAGGGTTTGCTGTTCACGGCTGTGGATCACCCGTTCTAGGCCATCAGAGCCAAAATGCTCTTGCACTGCGCTGAGTAGTTGAATGCTCAGGTCGCCATGGCGATTATCAAACTGCTCATGACTTTTAGCCGTGAGCCGCCAACGGCGTTGCGGTCGACCTACCGCTACTTTGACATCGTAACCTTCGACTAATCCTTGATGAACCAGCTTTTGTAGATGTTGCCGTGCGCCCATGGCAGTCATGGCATATCGCTCGCCTAATTGCTGTGCGGTTTGGTCGCCATCTCGTTTTAAGCTGTGCAGGATTTTCTCAGGTGTTTTCATGCCGTATCCGCGGTTGGTCTTTTCTTTATTATGGCGAAGTGAATTTAGAAAGCAATTGCTTCACTAAATCCGCTGATGAAACCTAGCATGCGATAAATGGCACGAGAAAAATGCAATAAAAAAGCCTGCATGGTGCAGGCTTTTGAAAAAATTGATAGAGGATTAAAGAATAATCTTCTTCACTGCTTCATCTTTACGATCAAGATAGTGAGTTGAGCGAATGCGGCGAATGGTGCGTGACTTACCACGAATCAGCAAGGTTTCAGACGTGGCCACATTGCCTTGACGGTGGATCCCTTCAAGCAAATCACCTTTGGTGATACCAGTTGCTGAGAAGATCACGTTGTCATTTTTAGCCATCTCTTCAAGACGAAGAACGGCATTGGTTTCGATGCCTTCTTTATGGCAGCGTGCAATCTCTTCTTCACCAATGGTGCGGTTTTCTGGGGTATCGCCTTTTACTTCATGACGTGGAATCAAGCGGCCTTGCATGTCGCCATCAAGCGCACGGATCACCGCGGCTGATACCACGCCTTCTGGCGCGCCGCCAATGCCGTAAAGTACATCGACTTCACTATCAGGCATACAGGTCAGGATTGATGCCGCAACGTCACCGTCTGGAATTGCAAAAACACGCACACCCAGTTTTTGCATTTCAGCAATGGCTTGGTCATGACGCGGTTTTGCCAAAGTGATTACGGTGAGGTTTTCAAGGGTTTTGCCCAGTGCTTTGGCGACATGAGTAAGGTTATCTGCAAGTGATAGGTTGAGGTCAATGCTGCCTTTGGCGCCAGGGCCAACACAGATCTTTTCCATGTACATATCAGGGGCACGCAAGAAGGTGTCTTTTTCACCCACAGCTAATACAGCCAGTGCGTTGGATTGGCCCATGGCCGTCATGCGTGTACCTTCGATTGGGTCAACAGCGATATCAACCCAGTCACCGCCTTTCCCCACACGCTCACCAATGTAGAGCATCGGCGCTTCATCGATTTCGCCTTCACCAATGACGATTTCACCGCTGATTTCGGTCTGATTGAGCATAATGCGCATCGCACGCACCGCAGCATCATCCGCTGCGTTTTTGTCACCACGGCCAAGCCACTTATAGCCTGCTAGGGCGGCAGCTTCAGTCACACGGGAAAACTCAATTGCCAGTTCGCCTCTCATTTCTACTCCAGAATTTGCTCAGGTTGTGCAGTTGTCTGCGGGTGGGGATAAAAAATCGGCGCAATCTTATCATGGTTAAGCAAACGGTTGCCATGGCGCATCGCATTATTTTATTTGTTGACTGGCAACTAGGTTGAGCAGCTAATAATGAAATCGGAACTGGTGATTTTAACCACTGAAATGTCAGGGTTCGGTGAAGACTGCTTATTCCCTGCGCAATTGATTGCTGGAATGCTGATCTTTTGCTGTTGTTCGTGCGTGAGCTGGTTAGAATAGAGACAGATACAAATTTTTTGCGCGCTGCGCCCGTAACTAAGGTGAAATCAATGTCTATCGATGTACTCGAAAAACTGGAACAAAAAGTTCAGATGGCGGTTGATACCATTTCGCTTCTGCAGATGGAAATTGAAGAGCTTAAAGAACAGAACCAAGCACTGACTCAAAACTCGACTCAGCTTGAGCAAGACAAAGCGATGATGGCGGAAGAGAACGAGCGTATGCGTCAAGATCACGATGCATGGCAAAACCGCGTTCGTGCGCTACTTGGTAAAATGGAAGAAGTGGAGTAATCCATTTTCTTGCGATAAAAAAACGGAGCCTGATGCTCCGTTTTTTATTGTTTGTTGGCAGGAGAATTAAGCCTGCTCGTCGAAGTCTGCTGATTCGACTTCTTCTTCATCTTCGTCGTATTCGTCATCAAGCTCTAGTGGTTCAGATGACAAAATAACGCCTGTGCTATCGGCATAGAGGTAATCTTCAGGGAAGAAGGTCACGCCACCAAAGTTGACGGGTACATCGACTTCACCAATGCTCTCTTGCGCTGCGCCAACTGGAATAGAAGCGATGGCTTGAATGCCGATATCAAGGCTATCAATCTCATCGACATCGCGCACACAGCCGTAGACCACAATACCTTCCCAGCCATTATCTGCTGCGGTTTGCGCAATCACCGCATCAACGACAGCGCGGCGAAGTGAACCACCGGCATCGATCAGTAGCACGCGACCGCTACCTTCTTGGTCGATGGTTTCTGTAATAACGCCGCTATCTTCAAAGCATTTCACTGTGGTGATTTGGCCCGCAAAGCTGCTGCGGCCACCATAGCTGCTGAACATTGGCTCTACCACATCCACTTGGTCGATAAATAGATCGCACAGTTCTGATGTATTGTATTCCATGAGGCTCACTTCTTTAGTCGAAACGCGGCATAACTGCCGACAAATATTGAAGAAAGTATAAACAACAAAGCGCTGATTACAATGATCCACTAGGCAGTTTAGGGTTTCTTTTGCCTAGCATTTGATTTAGATCTTGATGATTAGCCCCAGCGCGAATAGGGCGTTGGTTAACAGGGCGCATTTGACGATGGTGCCCATCATCGGACGCAGCGCTTGGCCATTAGGTGCGCGCCAAACAGCAAGGCCGTGATGAACAATGAGCGGCAATGCGGCTAAAAATAGGTAACCCGTCCAATGCGCATGGGAAAGCAGCGCAAAGGCGATAAAGCAGAGCATTGCGGTGCTGAGTAAAACCAGATGATAGATGCGGCCCCAGCGCGGCCCAAAACGTACCGCAAGGGTGTTTTTACCGCAGGCGCGATCGTTATCAATATCGCGCAGGTTGTTGATATTGAGCACGGCGACAGCCAATAAACCACAGGCGGTGGCGGGCAGTAAAATTTGGCTCGATAGCGTGCCTACATGCAAATAATAGGTGCCAGCCACGCCAAGCCAACCAAAGAAAATAAGCACGGAAATATCACCCAGACCCATATAGCCATAGGGTTTGTTGCCGACGGTATAGGTAATGGCGGCAAAAATGGCGAGTGCGCCAAGGCCAATAAAGCTCATGATGTCGCTTAGGTGAGCGCAGGCATGAAAGATTAGGGTGAGGCCAGAGAGGCAAGTCAGCAATACGGTGACAATGAGCGCATTGCGCATTGCTTTTAAGCTGATATGTCCTTGCTGAATACCGCGAATAGGGCCAAGACGTTGCGCGTTGTCCGTCCCTTGAATGGCATCGCCGTAGTCGTTGGCAAGATTGGACAAAATCTGTAACAACATGGCGGTGACTAGGGTCAGGATACTGACGGTCCAGCTAAAGGTTTGCTGCCAAGCAGCAATGGCACTTCCGGTGATAATGGATGCAAGCGCAAGGGGAAGTGTTTTCGGACGAATCGCATCAAGCCAAATGGCCGAAGAGCGTGGCTGAGTCATAACAGCTCCAGACAACAGTGAGGTGGCTATTATTCCTTGCTTACCGCGCGCTGGCAAATTCGTTGTCTCGCGGGCGAAACACTAACATAAAAAACGGCGACCTGAGTCGCCGTTATCTGCAATGGGGTGCTTATAGAATAAAGCGGCTGAGATCTTCGTCTTGTACCAGCTCACCCAATTGTTTGTTCACGTAAGCAGCGTCAATCACTAAGATTTCACCCTCACGCTCAGAAGCATCGTAAGACACCTCATCCATCAAGCGTTCCATCACTGTGTGTAGACGGCGCGCGCCAATGTTTTCAGTGCGCTCATTCACTTGCCATGCGGCGTTGGCAAGCTGCTCAATACCATCTTCAGTGAATTCAATCTTCATCCCTTCAGTGGCCATCAGTGCTTTGTACTGCTCAGTCAAAGAGGCGTTTGGCTCTTTTAGAATGCGTTTGAAATCATCTGCACTAAGTGCTTGCAGCTCAACGCGAATCGGTAGACGGCCTTGAAGCTCAGGAATCAGGTCCGATGGTTTCGCCACTTGGAATGCACCAGAGGCGATAAATAGGATATGGTCAGTTTTCACCATGCCGTGTTTGGTCGATACAGTACAACCTTCCACCAATGGCAGTAGATCGCGCTGTACGCCTTCGCGTGACACATCAGGACCAGACACTTCACCGCGCTTACAGATCTTGTCAATCTCATCGATAAACACAATGCCGTTGTTCTCAACAGAGTCGATCACTTTGGTTTTGAGCTCTTCTTGATTGACCAGTTTTGCCGCTTCCTCTTCGGTGGCTTGTTTAAGCGCATCTTTAACTTTCATCTTGCGCTTTTTGCTGGTGTTGCCCGATAGATTTTGGAACATGCTTTGTAGCTGGTTGGTCATGTCTTCCATGCCTGGAGGTGCCATGATTTCAACGCCCATTTGCGGCGCGGCAAGTTCAATTTCAATCTCTTTGTCGTTGAGCTGACCTTCACGTAGTTTTTTGCGGAACACCTGCCGGGTGTTGCTTTGGCTATCGCTTTGCTCATTTTGACCCCAAGCATCACGTGCTGGTGGCAAAAGGGCATCCAAAATACGTTCTTCGGCAAGCTCTGCAGCGCGAATTTGAACTTTGTCCATCTCTTGCTGGCGGACTAGTTTCATCGCAGCATCGGTGAGATCGCGAATAATGGTTTCCACTTCCTTACCGACATAGCCCACTTCGGTAAATTTGGTCGCTTCCACTTTGATAAATGGCGCGTTGGCAAGTTTGGCAAGACGACGGGCAATTTCAGTTTTACCCACACCCGTTGGGCCAATCATTAAAATGTTCTTTGGTGTCACTTCAGCGCGCATCTCTTCGGCGAGCTGCATACGGCGCCAGCGGTTACGCAGGGCAATAGCTACTGCACGCTTAGCTTGATCTTGGCCGATAATGTGACGGTTGAGTTCGTGCGCGATTTCGCGCGGTGTCATCGCAGTCATGGCAATGTCCTACTTAATCTCAAGAGTTTCGATGGTGTGGAATTGGTTGGTGAATACACAGATATCACCCGCGATGGTCAGTGCTTTTTTCGCGATGACTTCGGCATCAAGCTCAGTGTTTTCCAACAATGCCAGTGCTGCGGCTTGTGCATAGTTGCCGCCAGAGCCAATGGCAATGAGATCGTGCTCCGGCTGAACCACGTCACCGTTACCCGTAATAATCAAAGATGCACTTTCATCGGCGACAGCCAGTAGGGCTTCTAAGCGACGTAGGTTGCGATCGGTGCGCCAATCTTTGGCGAGTTCAACCGCCGCCTTGGTGAGATGGCCTTGGTGCATTTCTAGTTTGCTTTCAAAGCGCTCAAATAGAGTAAAAGCATCTGCTGTGCCGCCAGCAAAACCAGCCAGAACTTTGCCGTGGTAGAGACGACGTACTTTTTTGGCGTTGCCTTTCATCACGGTATTACCCATAGATACTTGGCCATCACCAGCGATCACCACTTTATTGTCGCGGCGGACAGAGACGATTGTAGTCACAGTAGACCTCTTTGTTCGGTTTCAGCATGCGCTGTTTTTGAAAAGGTGGGGGTGGATGGTGAAATTTTCAAGGAGAAAAAACAGGGATACGTGATCGATGGCATAAAAAAACAGCAGGCGGAGCCTGCTGTTGATGGGAAATATAGCAAAATTAATCGATATTCCAGAACCAAATGGCGCAAGGTTCGATTTTATTGCGCTGCAGTTTATGGCGATCACTTTCGGCTTGGCGTTTTTGTGGGTAAGGCCCTAACACTACTTTATACCAGCTGCCTTCATGGTGAATGCGACTGGTTAAGCCTTGAAAGGCGATCATCGCTTTACGCTCTTCAGCTTGCGCCAAGGTTTTATAGGCACCGCACTGCATCAGATAAGGTTGCTTTGGCTTGTTGTTCACCTTTTTCGCTTCAACCGTTACTTCTTTATTTTCAAGCTCTTCAATATAGCTCCAAGTCTCTTCAGGCTTAGGGGGTAACGGTTTTTTCTCAGCCACAGGTTTGGGTTTTTGTACTGGCTGAGTGACCACGATTTTCTCGGGTTTTGGCTGCGGTTGCGGGGCTGAATCATCACCGGATAGGTTGATCAGACCAAAAATAAAGACGCCAATTAGCAGCGCTGTCACAGCAACAAAGGTGCGTGATGCGCCTTGCGGACGCGCAGGCTTTTTACTGGTTTTGGTTTTTTTGGGCGCACGGCCACGTTTTACGTAATCTCTTGGTGCCACGTTCTGCTGTGAATGATTGAGGGGACATGGGGTGCATGTTACTGACTTGCGCGCGCTGAGGCTAGAGGCAGCCATAAAAGTGGGGGCAAGATGGCATTTTGTTCAGGGTATTGATGCAATTTGGTGAAAAAAATACGCCAGCAGTTGCTGGCGTATATCGATGAATAGTTTGGCAAATTGAATTAACGAGATGGTGGCGCCGCACTTTCACGAATCACTAGCTTGGCATCCAGCAGACGCGAGCCAGCTTGTACTTCTTTACCACGGAGCAATTCCAGCAGCATCAACATCGCTTTGCGACCAATGTCGTAGCGTGGTTGAGAGACTGTGGTGAGCGGTGGATCGCAGTACTCAGAGAACTTAATGTCATCAAAGCCAACCACAGAGATATCCTGTGGAACGCGTAGACCAAGACGTTTGGCTTGTTGCATGGCACCAATGGCCATGGTGTCATTGTGACAGAACACCGCGGTTGGAGGCTCAGGCAAGGACAATAGCGAGGTCATGGCACGCGCGCCGCCAGCAAAGCTGTAGTCACCTTTGACGCGATAAGCTGGATTGATTTCAATACCAGCACGACGCATCGCTTGTTGATAGCCTTGATGGCGGAAATTGCTGATCGCGGCGCTATCAGAGCCGGTGATAGTGGCAATACGTTTGTGACCCATTTGGGTCAGATAGTTCACCACTTCAAAGGCTGCGGTGAGGTTATCAATATGTACGGTTGGCAGTTCCAACTCGGGAGCATACTCACAGGCCATCACCAATGGTGGTAGGTTCTTTTGCTCAGGCTTGCTGACATCAAAAGGCACATCAGTGCCGAGCAGTAGCATGCCATCTGCTTGTTTGGTAAAAACTAGGTTTACGAATGAATTTTCACGGTTTTTCTGTTGGCCGCCATCGCCGAGTAGAACCAAATAACCGTGCTCCATCGCTGCTTCCTCGATACCGCGAATAATTTCGGCGTAATAGGGGTCACAGATATCAGGGATGATGGCAACAATCGTTTTGGATTCATTGCGGCGTAGATTGCGAGCCAATGAGTTCGGCGAATAGCCCGCATCTAGCACAGCTTTCTCAACCTTTTTGCGGGTTGAGGCAGAGACCTTCTCTGGGTTCATCAAAGCACGGGAAACCGTGGCTGTTGAAACGCCTGCTAGCTGGGCAACATCCTTCATTGTCGCCATAGTGGTAATCCTCTCTCATTTCTCTCGGTGGGTCAGCATCGAATAAGCAGCAAATCGGCCGCTCAAAGAATCTCGATGAATGGCTATATTGTAATCTTAATTCGCGCCGTGAAACACGAGCTGACTAGCAAAAGTTACATGGTTTTCGTGAGCTGAGCCCCAGAGTGGTTAATTTTTCGCTAGCTCATATCCTGCGGGTCTACGTCCATGGACCAGCGTACCTTATTGCTGAGAGGTAAAATGTTAATGGCTGTTTTACTTTGACTTATCAGTTTGTTACGTAAACTTCTTTGATTCGATTGCAAAATAAGTTGCCAGCGGTATCGGCCCGCTCTTTTGGCCATAGGGGCTGGCATTGGACCCATAATGAAATGATCGTGTGCCTTGAATTCTGGATGCGCCTCGAGAGTTTGTTTCACCTGAGACAAAAACAGTTCGGCTTGTGAACCTTGATGATCTTCTGCGCGAAATAAACACAGATGACTGTAGGGCGGTAATTCAGCGATGCGCCGTTCATTGAGTGCTTCTTGTGCAAATGGTCCATAACCGGATCGCAACAGAGAAAGAAGAAGAGGGTGTTCAGGATGATGGGTTTGCAGTACCACTTCGCCGGGTTTACTGGCACGTCCAGCGCGGCCAGCGACTTGCACAAATAGTTGGGCAAGACGCTCAGGGGCACGAAAGTCATTACAAAACAATGCACTATCTACATCAATTAAACCCACAAGGGTGACATTGGGAAAGTGATGGCCTTTGGCTAGCATTTGCGTGCCAATTAAAATTTGATGCTGATTTTGCGCAATAGCGGTTAACGCCTGATCAAGACTGCCTTTTCGTCGAGTACTATCACGGTCGATGCGAATCGCTGAGAAATCAGGAAATAGGTGTTGCAGTGTTTGCTCAAGTTGCTCTGTACCGACGCCGACGCCTGCCAGCTGTGTTGAGCCACATTGATGGCATTGATGCGGTAGTGGTCGCTGGGTGGCGCAGTGATGACAACATAGCTGCTGCGATTGCTGATGCACAGTGTAATAACGCTCACAGCGTGGGCATTGTGCCAGCCAGCCGCACTCATGACAGATCAATGCAGGTGCAAAGCCGCGACGATTGAGAAATAGCATCACCTGATTACCCGCTTGCAGATGCTGGCGCATTTGCGCCATCAGTGGCGCACTCAGACCCGCCTCACAATGCATGCCTTTGATATCCAGCAGGCGATTTTTGGTCAGGCTGGCATTGCCTGCGCGTCGTTTAAGGGTGAGGTGATGATATTTACCAGTTTGCGCATTATACAGCGTCTCCAAAGAAGGTGTTGCCGAGCCAAGCACTATGGGGATTTGCTCTTTATTGGCACGCATAATCGCGGCATCACGGGCATGGTAGCGAATGGTGTCTTGCTGTTTATAGGAGGCATCATGCTCCTCATCCACCACAATGAGCCCCAAGTCATGAAATGGCGTAAATAGCGCTGAGCGCGTACCAATCACAATGGCGCAGTGATTATCACGCGCATTGAGCCAAGCTTTGAGGCGTTCAGTATCGTTGAGGTTGGAGTGGACCACGGCAACGGGGACATCAAAACGCTCCGTAAATCGAGCGATGGTCTGCGGGGTGAGGCCAATCTCCGGCACCAGAACCAAGACTTGCTTGCCTTGTTCTAACACCGGTGCAATGGCTTGTAGATAGACTTCAGTCTTGCCTGAGCCGGTGATCCCTTCAAGCAATAAACAGGCAAATTCGTGTTGGCTTTGAATGGTCGCAACGGCCAAGGCTTGTTCATCGTTCAGTTGCAGCGGCGCTTGTTTTAGCGGTGCCTGCTTGGGCCATAAACTGGTGTTTTTTTGCGCTTCAAAAAAGGATTCAATCCAGCCTTTTTTCGCCAAGCTATTGATGGTAGCTGCGCTAAATTCAGCCTGTTGAAGATCACTGTGTGATTGTGCTTGGTTGGTGAGAGCAGCCAATAACCTTGCTTGCTGGTGCGCATTTTTAGCTAGCGTATGTTGTTCGTTGCGCCCTTGGTCGGTGATGCGCCACATTTTGAGCGCTTGCATCGACGCGGGTTTACCTTGGCGCAGCGCTGCGGGCATCAATAGATTGAGGGTATCGCCCAGTGGATATTGATAGTAGTGACTTAGCCATTGTAGCGTTTGATAGAGCGGCGGTTGCCAGAGTGGCTCGGCATCGAGTACTTGGCTAATGGCTTTGAGTTTTTCGATGGGGTAGTCACTGTGTTGCGGTAACGCCACAACCATACCAATGAGTTGGCGCGGACCAAAGGGGACTTTTACACGCGCGCCAACCTTGGGTTGTGTGTCACCGATACGATAATCAAATAGCTTATCGAGCGGGACGGGAAGGGCGATGCGCGCTATAGTCATGGGTGGCAATCTACTCAATATTTCGATGCCCAATGCACCGGAAAAATAGGAATGGCTCAGTGTATCAGGCTTCGCCAATGGCACCAATTGAGGGGCTTGAATTGTGGCGAAAAGATCTGCAGCAAAGGTTGATCCGAGGGCGATGATTGATTAAAATCCGCGGCCTTAACACAATTGTTATTTAACGACGTGCGGTGTCCGGCTTTGGATCGGAAGAGCGGCACGGCCTTTCATTAGAGGTTTTCCCATGAAAGCTGGTATCCACCCAGAATACAAAGTAATCACTGCAAAATGTTCTTGCGGTAACGTTATCGAAGTTGCTTCAACTGTTGGTAAAGATCTAAACCTAGACGTGTGTGACAAATGTCACCCATTCTACACTGGTAAGCAACGTATCGTTGACACCGGCGGCCGTGTTGATCGCTTCAACAAGCGTTTCGGTATGCTTAGCAAGTAATTGCGTTAGCAGAATCGAGAAGGGGGTGCTTTTTAGCATCCCTTTTTTTATGTCTGAAAATCGCTAAGGACAATTGGCGCTTGCCAATTATGCTCAATCTGTAATCATATTCGCGCTGAATCACAGTTTTTGTATTTAGCAGCCTTCAAAATTAAAGAATTGATAACAATCAGGATACATGAACCATGTCAGACCAACTTCGCCAGCAAGCGCTGCATTACCATGCTTATCCCGTTCCAGGGAAGATCGCCGTTGAACTCACCAAACCTGCGGATACCGCAGAGGATCTCGCGCTTGCTTATAGCCCAGGCGTGGCAGAGCCAGTGCGTGAAATCGCGCAAGATGCGGAAAATGTTTATAAGTACACCGGTAAGGGCAACATGGTTGCGGTGATTTCAAACGGCACTGCCATTTTGGGGCTGGGCAACTTGGGGCCTTTGGCATCCAAGCCTGTGATGGAAGGTAAAGCGCTGCTGTTCAAACGTTTTGCTGGTCTTGATGCCATTGATATTGAGGTCAAGCATCGCACCATTGATGAGTTTGTCGATACCGTGGCCAATATCGCGGATACCTTTGGTGGCATCAACCTTGAAGATATTAAGGCGCCTGATTGTTTTGAGATTGAGAAAAAGCTGATTGAACGCTGCCAAGTACCTGTGTTCCACGATGATCAGCATGGTACAGCGATTGTGACTGCCGCCGGTATGCTCAATGCGCTTGAGCTACAAGGCAAACAACTGGAAGAGGCGATTATTGTTTGTTTGGGCGCAGGCGCAGCTGCGGTTGCTTGTATGGAGCTGTTGATTCAATGCGGTGCGCAGCGTGAAAAAATCTATATGTTGGATCGCAAAGGGGTGATTCATACCCGTCGTGATGATCTCAATGAGTACAAAAAGCTGTTTGCCAATAATACTGATAAGCGCACGCTGGAAGACGTCATTCAAGGCGCTGATATTTTTGTCGGTGTCTCTGGCCCAGATTTATTGCCACCAGAAGCGCTAGCTTTGATGGCAGACAAGCCCATTGTGTTTGCATGTTCGAACCCCGATCCAGAAATCAAACCGGCGCTGGCGCATCAAGTGCGTGATGATTTGATTATGGGCACGGGTCGCTCGGATTATCCAAACCAGATTAACAACGTGCTCTGTTTTCCATTTTTGTTCCGTGGCGCTCTTGATGTACGCGCCAGTGAGATCAATACCGAGATGAAGATTGCGGCGGTGGATGCCATTCGCCACTTGGCCAAAGAGCCGGTTCCTGCAGAAGTATTAAAAGCGGCAGGTGTTGAGGCGTTGAGCTTTGGCCGTGAATACATTATTCCGAAACCAATGGATCCGCGTTTGCTACCACGTGTGGCGAAAGCGGTGGCGCAAGCGGCGGTTGAGTCTGGCGTAGCGCGCATTGCCATGCCGCAGAACTATATGGTTTAAGGTATCCAGTTTAAGGCACATCCTTTAGGGAATTAGGCTGAATCAATCGCGGCAAAAACGCGAAATAGCCCTTAGAAAAAAGCCTCGCAATTGCGAGGCTTTTTGTCATTTGTTTGATCACTTTCACGATTATTTAGTGATATCTTCGTACTCAATGCCCATGGCATCCATCAATGCTTTGGCTTCAACGGGAATATCATCAGGACGATCTTTGCGTAGATCTTCATCGGTTGGCAAAGGCTGGCCAGTATAGGCGTGCAAAAATGCCTCGCAAAGTAGCTCGCTATTGGTGGCATGGCGTAGGTTGTTTACCTGACGGCGAGTACGCTCGTCAGTGAGTACTTTCAGTACTTTCAACGGAATTGAGACGGTAATTTTTTTGACTTGCTCGCTTTTTTTTCCGTGTTCGGCGTAGGGGCTAATATAGTCGCCGTTCCAATCTGCCATGCTTCACCTTATTTTGCTTATCGATCACTGAAGTGAGTGTTGTGCGATTTTAGCGGCTTTTACTCCCATAAGCAAAAACATATAGACGTCTAGATGTGTTGACGTCTCAAGTGATGCGCGATATGTTTATTCCCTGTATGGAAAGTCATCAAGTTGTAGTGCATTGTTATCGTGTTGCAACCAAATCAGCCAAGGAAGGGCCGAACTATGAGCAAGAAGCAAGCTGCAACCATTGCCGTCAGAAGTGGGATCGAATCGGATCAACAATTTGGCGCAGTGGTTCCTCCCATCTATTTAACCTCCAACTATGGTTTTCAGCGTTTTGGCGAAGTGCCGCAGTATGATTATTCTCGTGGCGGCAATCCTACGCGCGCTATTTTAGCGGATGCTCTGGCCGAGCTTGAGGGCGGCGCCGGTGGCGTGGTCACCAACTGCGGCATGTCTGCGATTAACTTGATTGTCAGTTTGCTCAGTCCTGCTGATCTGATCGTTGCGCCCCATGATTGCTATGGCGGTACCTATCGTTTATTTGAATCGCGGGCGAAAAAGGGCGATTTCAAGGTGCTGTTTGTTGATCAAAGTGACTCGCAAGCACTGGCAAAGGCACTGGCACAAAAGCCAAAGTTAGTGTGGCTGGAAACCCCGTCTAATCCGCTCCTTCGGGTGGTTGATATCGCCGCTATTAGTGCTCAAGCCAAAGCCATTGATGCTTGGCTCGCCGTTGATAACACCTTTTTATCGCCGATTTTACAGCAGCCCATTTCGCTGGGTGCGGACTTCGTGGTGCACTCCACCACCAAATATATCAATGGTCACTCCGATGTGGTGGCGGGCGTTGCTATTGCCAAAAGCCAAGCGCATGTTGAACAGCTGACCTGGTGGGGAAATTGTTTGGGCGCGACTGGATCTCCTTTTGATGCCTATTTAACGCTGCGAGGTCTGCGTACCTTGGCGCCAAGAATGCGCGCGCATGAGGCCAACGCCGCAGCTATTTTGGCATTTTTACAGCAGCAGTCTCGCGTTCGCACCATCTACCATCCAAGTTTGCCAGAGCACCCAGGACACCAAATTGCCAAAGCCCAGCAGCAAGGCTATGGCGCGATGCTGAGTTTTGAACTGGATGTCACAGAAAAGCAGCTCAAAGCTTTTGTTGATGCTTTGAGTTTGTTCTCCTTAGCAGAATCCTTGGGCGGTGTTGAAAGTCTGATTTGCCATCCAAGCTCCATGACTCACCGCGCTATGTCTGACCAAGCGCAGCAAGAGGCGGGGATTTCACCAACCTTACTTCGCCTGTCGGTGGGGCTGGAAGATAGCCAAGATTTGATTGCTGATTTGAAGGTGGCATTTGCCGCTTTGGAGAGATGTGAATGATCGCAACACAGGTGCAGGGACGCCAGCTGCATAAATTTGGTGGTAGCAGCCTTGCCGATAGTGATGCTTATCTGCGCGCGGTGCGTATTTTACGCCAATATGCCAGCACGGATGATTTGGTGGTGGTTTCTGCCGCGGGCGAAACCACCAATTTATTGTGGGACTGGCTTGAGCAATTACAGCAAGATGGCCGCGTCGCCCATGAGCGTTTGATGGCGCTGCGCCAATATCAGCAGCAACTGATTGAGCGAACTTTACCTGCATCGCAAGCTACGCCTTTATTACAAAGCTTGCATCGGGACTTTAGTGAATTAACGAGCTTTACGGGCGAGTCGCTTTCGGCTGCCAAGCGTGCGAGCGCCTTGGGTTTTGGTGAGTTGTGGTCTGCGCGATTGCTGACGGCGAGACTGAATAGCGAATCGATGCCGGCGCAAGCGTTGGACTCTCGTCTTTTTTTACGTGCGCAAGCAGACTCAGCTCAGCCCGAAGTGAATGCTCAGCTTTCCTTGCCGTTGCTTCAACAGTGCCTCGCAGAAAATGCAGCGCAGGGAAAACAGCTGCAGGTGATCACCGGTTTTATGGCGCAAAACGATGCGCAAGAAACCGTGCTGCTTGGCCGCAATGGTTCAGATTATTCCGCCACTGTGATTGGTGCTTTGGCCGATGTTTCACGGGTGACCATTTGGAGCGATGTCGCTGGGGTATATAGCGCTGATCCACATGTGGTGGATGATGCTTGTTTACTGCCATTACTGCGTTTAGATGAGGCCAGTGAGTTGGCGCGGTTAGCCTCGCCAGTCTTGCATAGCCGCACTTTACAACCTGTCGCACAAAGCACATTGGATCTGATGCTGCGTTGTAGCTACGAGCCAGAGCTTGGTTCAACACATATTGAGCGGGTACTGGCGAGCGGTCGCGGCGCTAAAATTATTACAGCTCTGGATGATGTGTACTTACTGACAGTGGAGCTTGCCAAAGCAAAGTTAACCCATGGTGTGAGTGAGCGCTTATTTGCGCAACTGGCGCAAAAGCAGCTGCAACCACTGGCCTATGATATCAATCCTGAGCTGGGCACCATTGCCCTGGCTTATACCAGTGAAGTGGTGGGGAGTGTGCTCAGCCTGCTGGATCAGCAAGGCTTGGGTGAACTCAATCTCAAAGATGGCTATAGCTTGATTGCCGCCGTGGGTGCTGGGGTGGTGAATAATCCGGTGCATTGTTACGGCTTTTATCAGCAATTGGCTGACCAATCTGTGGAGTTTATTGCCGCGGCTGATTCCAAATTAAGTTTGGCTGCTGTGGTGCGTAGCCAAGATAGTGGCAGCATTGTGCGTGGGATTCATCAGCGCTTATTTAAGGCGCAAAAGCGCATTGGTTTGGTGGTGTGCGGAAACGGCAATATTGGCAGTCGTTGGCTGTCCCTGTTTGCCGAGCAGCAAGCGTCATTAGTCACGCGTCATGAGATGCAATTTGATTTGTTAGCTGTGGTGGAAACTGACCGCGCTTGGGTAGATTTTCAGGGCATTGATGGCGCACGCATCGCGAAAGAGTTCACAAAGCAAGCGCAGCCCTATGATGCCACCTTGTTTTCTAGCTTTGCGCAAAGTGGCTGCGATGAAGTGGTGATTGTGGATTTGACGGCGAGTGAGGTGCTAGCAAAGCAATATCAACAGTTTGCGGAGTTGGGTTATCACCTGATTTGTGCCAATAAAATTGCCGGTTCAAGTACCACTGCCAATTATCAAGCTGTGTGTCATGCCTTTGCCAAAACCGGCCGCCATTGGTTACACAATGCCACGGTTGGTGCTGGTTTGCCCATCAACCATACGGTGCGAGATTTAAGAGACAGTGGCGATCAGCTATTGTCTCTGTCGGGCATTTTCTCTGGTACTTTGTCTTGGCTGTTTTTGCAATTTGACGGTAGCATCCCCTTTAGTCAGCTGGTGGATTTGGCTTGGCAGCAGGGCTTAACTGAGCCCGATCCGCGTCATGATCTCGATGGCTCAGATGTGATGCGCAAATTGGTGATTTTGGCGCGTGAAGCCGGTTTGGCCATTGAACCTGAGCAGGTCAAAGTGGAAAGCTTGGTGCCAGACTCATTGGCGGAAGTATCGCTCGATTGTTTCTTTGAGTCGGTGGATGAACTGGATACCTTAATGTCAGAGCGACTGGCGCGCGCTCAGCGCCAAGGTAAAGTGCTGCGTTATGTGGCGCGTTTAGATAAAGATGGCCGAGCCAGTGTGGGCGTGGAAGCCATTGCCGAGAACCATCCGCTGGCGATGATGCTGCCCTGCGATAATATTTTTGCTATTGAAAGTCAGTGGTATCGCGATAATCCTTTAGTGATTCGTGGTCCTGGCGCAGGGCGAGATGTCACCGCAGGGGCGATTCAGTCGGATCTGAATCGTTTAGCTACCTTGCTGTCTCATTAAAATGGACAGTAATCAATTGCTATAAGCCAATGGGGAAGCGGCATTTCATAAAGAGGAAAATGAAGATGAAGTTTGCTCACGCAGGCATTGAATAAAATTCATGTTCAGAGCGTTGACTTCAATGGCAGGCTAAGACAGTATTTAGACATATAGACGTCCAAAAGGATTTTGGATGCCAACGCAAGGAGCACCTATGGCATATTCACACGCAGGTCAGTTTGATTTACTGAACCAAAATATTGCAGAACTCAATGGCGACATTAATGTGTCTTTTGAGTTTTTCCCGCCAAGCTCCGAAAGCATGGAGCAGACCTTGTGGGGTTCTATTCATCGGCTCAAAGAGTTACAACCCAAATTTGTCTCAGTGACCTATGGGGCGAACTCCGGAGAGCGTGATCGCACGCACTCCATTATCAAAGAGATTAAAGAGCAAACTGGTCTGATTGCAGCGCCGCATTTAACTTGTATCGATGCAAGCCGTGATGAATTGCGCCAAATTGCCCGTGATTACTGGCAAAACGGCATTCGTCAGATTGTCGCGTTGCGTGGTGATTTGCCAGAAAATGGCGGTAAACCTGATATGTATGCAGCTGATTTGGTTGAGCTGCTGCGCAAGGAAGCTGACTTTGATATTTCAGTGGCGGCTTATCCTGAAGTGCATCCTGAGGCGAAAAATGCGCAATCGGATTTGATTAACCTCAAGCGTAAAATTGATGCGGGTGCCAACCGCGCGATCACCCAATTTTTCTTTGATGTGGAATCCTATCTGCGTTTTCGCGATCGCTGTGTCACCGCAGGCATTGATGTGGAGATTGTGCCGGGCATTTTGCCGGTGTCGAATTTCAAACAGGCATCACGCTTTGCCAAAATGACCAATGTGCGTATTCCAAGTTGGATGGAAAAGCAGTACCAAGGTTTGGATGATGATCTGCTGACGCGTCAGATGCTAGGCGCGAGCAATGCCATTGATATGGTTCGCGTGCTGAGCCGAGAAGGGGTCAAGGATTTCCATTTCTATACCCTCAATCGCGCTGAGCTGACCTATGCCATTTGCCATACCTTAGGGGTGCGCCCGCAAACAGCGACTCAGGGCTTAACGGCCAAAGCGGTTTAGCCTAACTCATGATGAGAAGTGATTGAGAGAAACGGCTGAGAGAAAGTGGCGTATTTGAGTGAAATGCTGAAGCTGACGCCAGTTAAATGTTGAAGCCAACCTCTACGTCCAATAAAAAAGCCGCATCTGCGGCTTTTTTATTGGGCTTAATTGACTGTTATTTTTTCTTATCAGTTCAGTGCTCAATTGCATCTGCACTCTCTTGATGTCGCATAAATGTTATCGGATAGCCTAAGGCGGGAAAGATATGCGCCTCCATTAGACGAAACAGATAATCCTTATCTTGTCCCAAATAGGCGCCGCCGGTCATCACTACCAATAACTCTAGCTCGGGTACCAAGAGTAAGCCTTGGCCGCCTTGGCCGAGCGCTGCGACCACTTGAATTGGACGTGTTTGATAGCGAAATTGCGGTTGATACCAGCCCATGGCAAATCGCAAATGTGGCTGTTCAATCAAAGGCGCGCCGGGCTGATAGATAAAGTGGATCCAGGCTGGATCAAGCAGCTGCTGTCCATGCCAATGGCCTTGATTGAGGTAAAGTTGGCCAATTTTCGCGAGATCGCGACTACGCAAGGCAAGCCCTTGATCGCCCAATTTATGTCGTAAGGGGCCTCCCCACTCAAAATACTGAATATCCAAAGGGGCAAATAGGGCATTGTTGGCATATTGTACCAAGCTTTGCGAAGTGGTGCGCTCGATAAAATCACCAAGTAGCACAGGCATCGCGCTTTGATAGCGACTGCGCTGATTCGGCTGGCTATCCATGGGCAGGCTCAATACATAATCAATGGGTGTTGGGGCTTGGTGCATGAGTTGGCGATCACTGGGCTGATGGTTCTCGCTACGTGACACCTCCTGCCAGTGCAAGCCGCTGCGCATATTCAGCGCATCAATCAGGCGAATGGCTTTTTTCCCATCGGCTTTGGGCTGGCGCGCTATTTGTGCCTCACTGAGAAGTGGTTGTTCAATGGATTGAATTTGATCATCCATCAGTAATCGGCCAATCAAGGTTGCGGTGAGGGTTTGGCTGATTTCCATCAAGGGGTAAAGCGTATTGTAATGGCTTTCATTGCTAAATTGCGGCGTGCTGGTACCACGGGTAGGATGTTGGTAGTAGTGCTCAAATAGCAGTTGGCCATGACGCGCAATCAGTAGTGATTGCGGGCGCTGATCTTCATCTTCTAATAATTTACGGTGAAGGCGTAGCAGTTCGATGGGATCAAAACCTTGTATTTCTGGTGTTGTGGTGGGCCAGTCAGGCTCTGCGGGCTTTTGTGTCCATTGAAAATCTTGCGCTGAGGGTAGGGTGTAGAGTCGATAACTCCAGCCTAAGGCAAAAAACAAAAGCAGCAGGACCAGGCCTACTGCTTTGTAATGTATGTGATCCTTCATAAGCGCTCCCTGAGCGCTTATCCGTTACTTTGAAGGTAACTGATTGAGGATTTCAAGCGCTTCTTCAATCCAATTGATCCATGCGACTTTACCATGGATGCCGCGACGTAAAGTCAAACGCATCAGGTGCTGCTGGCGGTCAAGTCGACTGATATCCGCAAAGTGAATCTTTTCAAGTTCTTGAAAGTTTGCCAACTCACGTTTTGAGTCGTCAAGCAAGCGAGTCAAGTGTTGTGACATCACACCGCTATCGCCCTCTTGGCATGCATAAAGTTTCGCGGAGACCTCATCACGCACCGCAGGCGGTGCCAATGGTTTTTCCAGCCAAAGCATCAATGCAGCGCGGCCCTCTTCAGTAATGGTGTACACCTTACGATCGGGTTTGCCATCTTGTGGTTCGAGTAAATATCCAACCCAACCAAGTTGTGCCATTTTATTGAGTTCGCGATACACCTGTTGGTGGCTCGCACGCCAAAAATAGCCCACTTGCTGGGAGAATTGTTTAGTCAGGTCATAACCAGTAGCACTTGCGTGACACAGCGAGGTCAAAATGACATGAGGTAGCGACATCTTTCAAGTTCCATTTAATCAATAGTTATTAGCGTAACGCTTGATCAAGATCGGTCAGAATGTCTTCGATATGCTCAATGCCGACACATAAACGAATCATCTCTGGTTGTACACCTGCCGCAGCTTGCTCGGTTTCACTCATCTGGCGATGGGTGGTCGAGGCTGGGTGACAGGCTAGGGATTTGGCATCCCCGATGTTGACTAGGCGCTTAAATAAATTCAATGCATCATAGAATTTCACCCCCGCCTCATAGCCGCCTTTGAGGCCAAATGAGAGCAAAGATGAAGGTAAGCCACCGCGCAGCATACGTTGACACAACGCATGATTTGGGTGGGATTTCAGGCCAGCGTAGTTCACCCACGCCACCATAGGGTGGGCGTCGAGAAACTCAGCCACCGCCAATGCGTTTTGGCAATGGCGCTCCATGCGCAAAGGTAGGGTTTCTAACCCTTGCAGCAGCAAGAAACTATTCATCGGCGAGAGCGCAGCACCAGTATTGCGCAGTGGCACAGTACGTGCGCGCGCTACAAATGCGGCCGGACCAAAGGTCTCGTTATAAATCACGCCGTGATAAGAGGGTTCCGGGGTGGCAAACATCGGGAAGCGATCCTGATATTTGGGCCAAGGGAATTTACCGCTATCAACAATCACACCACCGAGAGAGTTGCCGTGACCGCCGATATATTTGGTCATAGAGTGCACCACAATATCCGCACCTAGCTCGATAGGCTTACACAGCACAGGCGTGGCGACTGTGTTATCCACCATCAAAGGCACGCCCTGAGCATGTGCCACTTCTGCAAGCGCTGCGATATCAACGATATTGCCCGCAGGGTTACCGATGGACTCACAGTAAACCGCCTTGGTTTGTGAATCGATCAGCGCCGCAATATCTTCTGGTTTATCTGATGCGGCAAAACGCACGTCAATGCCCAAACTTGGCAACATGTGCGCAAAGAGGGTATAGGTGCCACCATAGAGCTGCGGCGTTGCGACGATGTTGTCACCTTGCTTGGCAAGGGTGAGTACCGCGTAATGAATGGCCGCTGCGCCAGCGCTGACTGCAAGTGCGGCAACACCACCTTCAAGAGCCGCCATACGCTGCTCAATGACATCTGTGGTTGGATTCATAATGCGGGTGTAAATATTCCCCGGAACCTCAAGATTAAAGAGGTCCGCACCGTGCTGTGCGTTGTCAAATTCATAGGCAACGGTTTGGTAAATTGGGGTTGCCACGGCCTTAGTGGTTGGATCCGTTTGGTAGCCGTGGTGAATGGCTAGCGTTTCATCTTTCATATCGCATTCCTTGCTGATAATTCGCTTATTTAGCTAGTTGGAGATAGACATTATTGTCTGTTCTATTGTCATGCAATCGGTTTCGGGGTCAATATTTGTTTTTGTGAATGCCTGCACAAGTTGTTCGGTTGTCTGTACAACTTTATCCAGTGGACTGCGTTACTGCAGGCGTAATTCTGTGATAAAAAAAAACCAGCCATGCGGCTGGTTTTTTCAAAAGGGTATCGACTAGCGAGTGCCGTAAACCACAATGGTCTTACCGTGTGCTGAGATGAGGTTTTGCTCTTCTAGCATCTTCAAAATACGACCAACGGTTTCACGTGAACAGCCGACAATTTGACCAATCTCTTGACGGGTGATCTTAATCTGCATGCCGTCAGGGTGGGTCATAGCGTCAGGTTGTTTCGCCAAGTTCAATAGGGTTTGAGCGATGCGACCAGTCACGTCAAGGAATGCCAAGTCACCCACTTTTTGGCTGGTCACTTGTAGACGACGTGCCATTTGCGCTGAAAGGCGCATTAGGATGTCTGGGTTTACTTGAATCAGCTGGCGGAACTTCTTAAAGGAGATCTCAGCGACTTCACATGGAGATTTCGCACGAACCCAAGCTGAACGCTCTTGACCTTCTTCAAAAAGACCAAGTTCACCGATGAAGTCACCTTGGTTAAGGTAAGACAAGATCATCTCTTTGCCTTCTTCATCTTTAATCAATACAGCCACAGAACCTTTGACGATGTAGTAAAGGGTTTCTGCTTTTTCGCCTGCGTGAATCAGGGTGCTCTTTGATGGGTACTTATGGATGTGGCAGTGAGACAGGAACCACTCCAGAGTTGGGTCTGTTTGAGGTTTACCGAGAACCATATAACTTTCTTCCTCTGCGTTAAAAGCCCAACAGCCAAGACTATGTCCGATATATTGCTTGGGCGTAAAAATAATTTTGCCGCGGTTAGAATATAGACTCTGACGTTAGGCTGCAAACTCGGGTGAGCGAGATACAGATTCTATCGCTTTTTATGTGGGATTTCTTGATTTTAATCGGGATGAAAGGTGGTTTTCCGGTGTGAAAGTGTGCAGTGGATCACGAGTATTTATTTTCTTCTCAGCAAATAAATTTGCCGAAATTATAAGCGCTAAAAAAAGGTGAAAAAAAGCGAATGGATTTACCTTATAAAACGTACTGAGAAATGCGAAATGCCTATGTTTTTAGTCATTTTTTTGACGCTGATGCCGTGCGTTAAATCGACTGCTGAAAGTGCTGTTTCGATTTAATATCGACGCTTTCATGAAGTTCTGAATAGACCAGAACGGCATCGCCATGAGCCAGCTGTGCAAGCACTAAATCGACTTTTTCATCTAGAGATAACTCACTGTCACCATAATCTGTGCCTTCTCGCAGAATCACACTTTCCACCACATTACGCAGGGTCTCTGGGTCGAGCTGTTGCCAAGGAATAATCATTGATTAGAACTTTTGTCGATAGGAAAGCGTAAAGGCTACATCGGCACTGTTATCGTAGTAAACCCAATTTTCCAAAATCACCATTTCAATGGCCTGTCGCGGGCTGTAAAGATAGCGGTAACCGAGCATAGTTTCATATACAGGTTTGTTGAGGCTAAACACATGGGTGGCGATACCTTCACTGACTTGTGCTTGCGCCCAAAGGTGATGATTGTGCTGCCAGCGATAGAGATAACCCAAGGCGATATGGCTATTGACGGCTTTAGCACGAATTTGCAACACCTCGGTTTGCTGTCGATGCGTGACGCCGACCATGCCATACCAACGATGTTTGGGGCTGGGGGCATAGCGATAGTTGAGTTGCAGGCTTTGCTCAAAATTGTGGTGAGCAAATGGACCATTGGGTTGATAGCTATAAAGCAGTGCACCACTGGCAGACAGCGCGTGATAGGGATTGGACCAAATAGCGTGGTCTAGCTGTAGGGTTAGGCGGTGGCCAAAGCTTAGGGTCGAGTCGCCTGATTGATCTAAACCTTCGCTAGGCGCGCGAAAGGTTGCTTGGTGCTTGGGCACGGTATCACGGCCATTTTGACCAATATCAAAGGCGTCATGAAATTTAATGGTGAGAGTATCAATATGATTATTGGCACTAAAGCGATACCGATAATCCATAGACCAGCGCCATTGCTTTGAGGGTGCGTGTTGATAATTGAAGCGCAGTTCATTGTGGTAGTAATCAAGAAATAGCTCATTGGTGATCCCCCAAATACTGGCGGCAGTGGCACTGGCTTGCACTTCGCTGTCGCCAGCTTGCCAGATAGCATCCTGTAGCATGGGGGTTAGGCTTGCTGCTTGTAGCGGGGATTGGCTTGGCGCAAACAGCGGGCCAAATTCGCTGTTTGTTTGGTTGGCATACCCCCAAGTTGCTTGGCTACTGAATAGAAAGAAAAAGAGCAGACACCATCGCGAGATAGATTGCAACGCGATGGGCTTGCTTATCAACAACAATCCCATTTGGCTTCCCACTTTGGCTGGCTTTTATATTGATCGCGAATATTGATAGCAATAGCGCGATTTCTTGTTTTCTTTAAATTGGCTTCTTTTCTTGTTTTTTTATTGCGTTTTGGCTGGGCGGGAGCGCCGAGTCTCCCTCCTCTCTCTTTGTTCAAATTAGTTGAGCTGAGAAGAAACTCAATATCAGCCATGAGATAGCGGCATATTTAGCTGCATAGTGAACTGCATAGTGAGCGGGGTGGGTTAGTTAATGGGACGTCTATTAAAGAGACTGTTAATTAAAGGGGCAGTTTATTTAAGGGACAGTCTATCTAAGGGAAGTCTATTCTACGAACTATCGCGGCATCAAAGGGGCGAATTGGGCATTAGCGATGCCATTGGCTATCGCTGAATGCGCTGGCTTAGCAAAGGGTGATTACAGTCGTTTGCGTTAACGATGCTCGGCAAACCATGCGGGAACCTGATGCTCGAGCCAAAATTTGGGCTGGCGCAGCGTACCACTGACAAAACCGACATGGCCGCCATGTTCACTCAGCTGATAATCAATATGGGGATTACTATGCTGCGTGAGGATTACGCTGTCCGTCATAAAGGGATCATCTTTGGCGTGAATCATCTGGGTTGGGATCGCAATCTGATGCAACTTGGGCTTGGCGCTGGCTCGCTGATAATAGTCCTGCGCATTGGCAAAACCATTGCTTGGCGCGGTGATGCGATCATCAAATTGATACAGGGTTTGAATCTGCTTGGCATCCGTGGTGTTGAGCTGTAGTGAATGCGCCATATGAGGATGGGCGCTGAGCTTCTCCGCCGCTTTTTGTTTGAGACTGCTAAGTAAATAGCGTTGGTAAATCCGAGAAAACCCTTGCTCAATTCGCTGCGAGCAGCTGGCTAAATCGATGGGCGCAGAAATGGCGGTAGCAGCGCACAGCGGTGTATCGCTGCCTTGTTCCGCGAGATAGTTGAGCAGCATATTGCCACCAATAGAGACCCCAATCGCGACCATATGTGAGGGTAGATAGCGTTCATTGAGCTGCTCAATCACCCAGCGAATATCGCGGGTATCCCCTGCGTGATAGCTTTGAAACTGTTGGTTTAAACTGCGGCCACAGCTGCGAAAGTGCAGCATGAGAGCGCACCAACCTTGGGCTTTAAGCGCTGCAAGCAGGCCGTGGGCATAGGGGCTATCAAAGCTTCCCTCAAGGCCATGAAACAAAATCGCCATGGGCTGCTTGGCTTTGGGCTCGCCAGCCCAAGCCAGTTCCAAAGTATCGCCATCGGGCGTTGACCAAGTTTGCCACAGCGGGCTAAAGCTAGGCTTACGATGGAGCAGGCGAGGCAGCAGCGTCTGCACATGGCAGTTGCTCAGGCCTTTGGCTGGGGTAAAAACGTGTGGCATGGCTTCTTAAGCGCTTAACTGTGTTTGAAATGCATTTTCAGCCGCTTCAAGTTCTTCTTGTGCGCCCATCCAATCCATCTCAATTTCTTCAAGCGCCTGCTTGCATTGCGTTTGCGCGCTGAGCACTTGGCTTAATTTCGCCTTGTTTTCTGCTTGATAGAGACTGGTATCGAGCAGTTGATTTTCAAGCTCAGCCAATTCGGCGTTGAGCTTGTCCATTTTGCTTTCGGCTTGCTGAATGATCTTACGCAGCGGCGCTGTGGATTGACGGTGTTCCGCTTCTAAGCGCTTTTGCTCTTTACGCGAAACGCTGGGTTTATCTGCTTGTTCAGTTTTGGGTTGCTCTGCTTGGCGCTGTTCGCGTTTTTGTTGGAGCAGCCATTGATAGTAATCATCGAGATCGCCATCAAAAGGCATCACTTGCTGGTTATCCACTAAGTAAAGATCATCAGTGGTGGCACGCAGTAAGTAGCGGTCATGGCTGACGATGACCATGGCCCCTTCAAAGGATTGCAGCGCTAGTGTAAGCGCTTGGCGCATATCCAAATCCAAGTGGTTGGTCGGTTCATCGAGCAGTAGCAAGTTGGGCTTTTGCCAGACAATTAAGGCCAATACCAAACGCGCTTTCTCACCACCGGAGAATGGGCGCACGATGGATAGCGCTTGATCGCCGTTAAAACCAAAGCAGCCCAAGTAATCACGCAGTTGTTGCTCGGTAGCTTCCGGCGCCAAGCTCATCATATGCGCCAATGGCGTATCGTCTAGGCGCAAGGTTTCAAGTTGGTGCTGAGCAAAGTAGCCAATTTTCACGCCCTGTGAGTAGGTACACTCACCGCCCTGCGCTTGGATCTCGTTGGCGAGCAGTTTAATTAGCGTTGATTTACCTGCACCGTTACGGCCGAGCAAGCCAATACGCGAGCCGGGAACCAAGTTGAGGCGAATCTTTTGCAAAATCACGCGATCGCCATAACCGGCGGCGACATCATCCATCATCAAAATAGGATTGGGCAGCGCGGCAGGCTCGCGAAATTGAAATTGGAATGGGTTGTCATATTGCGCTGGCAATACACGTTCCATTTTTTCTAGGGCTTTTAAGCGGCTCTGCGCTTGGCGCGCTTTACTGGCTTTATAGCGGAAACGGTCGATATAGCTTTGCATATGGGCAATATCGCGCTGCTGCTTTTGAAACTGCGCTTGTTGCTGGGCGAGTTTTTCAGCACGCATCACTTCAAAGCTAGAGTAGTTGCCACCGTATTCATTGAGCTGTTCATGCTCAATATGAATGATGCGCTTGACGATAGGGTCGAGAAAGTCGCGGTCATGGGAAATGAGTACCAGTGTGCCGCGATAGCTTTGTAGCCAACGCTCAAGCCAAAGCACTGCATCCAAATCCAAGTGGTTGGTCGGTTCATCAAGCAGTAATAGATCGGAGCGGCAAAGGAGTGCTTGCGCCAAGTTCAAACGCATACGCCAGCCACCGGAAAATTCGGTGAGGTGCCAATCCATTTGCTCTTGTGCAAAACCAAGGCCAGCCAGCAGCTCAGCGGCGCGTGAGCGAATGGTATAGCCGCCAATGGTTTCTATCATGCCATGCAATTCGGCTTCTTTGGTGCCATCACCGCTCTGTTGCGCAGCTTCCAAATCACGCTCTAGTTGGCGGTACTCGCGATCACCATCAATGACGTATTCCAGCGCTGAGCGTTCAAGCGCCGGTGTTTCTTGGGCAACCCAAGCCACAGCCCAATGATGCGGTACGCTGATTTCACCTGCATCGGTGTGCAATTCGCCCTTAATTAAGGCAAAAAGCGACGATTTACCGCAGCCATTTTTTCCCACCAAGCCTACTTTATCTCCAGGCTGAATGGTTGCTGTGGTGTGGTCGAGTAGGGCACGGCCACCGCGAAGCAGTTGAATGTCAGAAAAACGAATCATAGGGCTCTCATAGAAAATTATGCTGGCGGCATATTAGGCGGTTGTCGCGATCTTGTCGATATGTGCAAAAGCATGGCGTGCTTACAATTCTGGTAAGTTGTCGATATAGTTATAAAAGTGCTATCAAATTGTAATCAATTGGAATTCGCGAACTTAATGCTCGGCAAAGGAGTGGCCGTCATTTCATGCTGAAAATATTGATCATCTATGCCCATCCCGATCCGCAAGCCTCACAGGTCAATCGCCTAATGTTGGCGCAGGCTGCGGCGTTATCGCATGTTACCGTGCATGACTTGTACGCTTGTTATCCTGACTTTTTTATTGATGTAGCGCGTGAGCGCCAACTGCTGAACGCCCACGATCTCATTGTGTTTCAGCATCCCCTCTATATGTATTCCTGTCCGGCGCTCCTGAAAGAGTGGTTTGATGTGGTATTGACTAAGGGTTATGCCCATGGTGACCAAGCGGCCTTGGCCGGGAAGATTTGGCGCTCAGTGATCACGGCTGGCGCGGCTGAGAGCGCCTTTAGTCAGTCGGGTTATAACCGCTATCCCTTAGAAGATATCTTGCAGCCTTTTGAGCTCATCGCCGCGCTTTGTCAAATGCAATGGCAACCACCACTAGTGCTTTATTGGGCAAGAAAAGCCGCGGCTGCCACGCAACATCAGCATGCGAAAACCTATCGACAGTGGTTAGAGCAGCCGTTGCTCGATGATCAGAGTTCAGTGGAGATGCACCATGAGTGAGTCGCTGATTGTGCTTGGGTTATTGCTGCTGGTTGCCGCTGTGGTCGCTGTACCCTTAGCGCAGCGTTTGGGGCTGGGCGCAGTTTTGGGGTATCTGCTGGCGGGCATGGTGATCGGTCCTTGGGGTATGGGCTGGGTTGGTGATGTGGATGCCATTTTGCACTTTTCAGAATTTGGCGTCGTACTGCTGCTTTTTTTGATTGGCCTTGAGCTTAATCCTCGAAAATTGTGGCAGATGCGCCGTCCTATTTTTGGTTTGGGCGGCGCGCAGGTTGGACTGACCACGCTTGCGATTGCTGCGGTGATTTGGCTGGTGTGTGAGGGGCTGGCATTGCGCTGGCAAACCATACTGGCGATCGCCATGGGCTTGGCGCTCTCCTCAACCGCCATTGGTATGCGTTTAATCGAAGAGCGTAACTGGGGGCAAACCGAAACAGGGCAAGCGGGATTTGCGGTGCTGCTGTTTCAAGATATCGCGGTGATCCCCATGCTTGCGCTGCTGTCACTTTTGGCTGGCAGTGGTGATATGCATTGGTTAGTCCTAGGCTATAAGTTTTTTGCGGTACTGGTCGTGCTGGTGGTGGGGCATTTCGCATTGCTGCCATTATTGCGTTACGTGGTGCGCAGCCAAGTGCGTGAGCTGTTTACCATGACCACTTTATTGTTGGTGATGGCCATGGCTTTTGCCATGCAATACCTGGGGTTATCCATGGCCTTGGGTAGCTTTTTAGCTGGGGTGCTACTGGCTGATAGTGAGTTTCGTCATGAGCTAGAGATCACCATCGAGCCCTTTAAGGGATTGCTCCTGGGTTTGTTTTTTATCTCTGTGGGTATGGCGGTGCACCTCAATGTGTTGTGGCAGCAGCCCGTGGCGATTTTATTGGCGGTCACGGCTTTGCTATTGCTAAAAACCCTGCTGCTTTATCTATTGGCGTATTTGATGGGGGTGGCGGCCAAAGCACGCAGTCAATTGGCGATGCTGCTGGGACAGGGCGGTGAATTTGCATTTGTAATGTTTACAGCGGCCTATGGTCAGCAATTGTTGTCGCAATCTCAGCTTAATTTTTTGCTGGTGGTGGTGAGCTTATCCATGATGACCACACCGCTTCTATTACGCTTGCAACAGCGCTGGTATGCACGGGATTTAAATCCGCAGTCCAGTACACATGAGCAAGCGGTGCCGGATCGTCAGCCGCGGGTGATCATTACCGGCTTTGGTCGTTTTGGCCAAGTGGTGGGGCGATTGCTCTTTGCCAATAAAGTTCGCTTGACCATTTTAGAGCGCGATCCGAGTCAAATCGAGTTGCTGCGCCGTTTTGGCTATAAGGTTTATTTTGGTGATGCCAGTCAAGTGGACTTGATGCGCGCTGCCGGCGCACAAACCGCAGAGGCGATTGTCATTTGTACGGCAGATCCTGAATTGGTGATAAAGATTGTTTCCGTATGTCAGCAGCATTTTCCACATTTGCGAATTTTAGCGCGCGCTCGCAGTCGCGTGGAGGCGTACCAGTTGCTCAACCTTGGGGTTGATCATTTTGCCCGTGAAACCTTAAATAGTGCCTTGGATTTGGGGCGAGAGGCTTTGGTGACGCTCGGCATGCATCCCTACCAAGCGAAGCGCGCAGAGTCGCATTTTAAAAAATTGGATGCGCAGATGCTGCGTGAACTATTACCGCGTCATACCGATAGCAAGCTTGATGCATCACGTTCACGTGAAGCGCGTTTGGAGCTTGAAGAGCTATTTGCCAGAGAGATGGATTATGAGCGCGCCCAGCATAAACAATGGGAGTAGGGATGAGGACTCGATTTATCGCGGGCGCAGTGTGTCCGCAATGTCAGCAGCGCGATAGTATTGCCCTTGAGGATAAAGCAGGCGCGCAGCGGGTATTTTGTGTGGCTTGCGATTGGCAGCAGCAGTCTGATGCGCTGGATGAAAGTACAAAAGGGCAAGTGACGTCGTCATCACTGATTGCAAGATTTGATCTCAACAAGCCATCATCGCAATAGCAATCTGTAATGAGAGTGGCTATCATATCGCCTGTTTTATCAATCCATGACTGCTGGAGACACCATGAAGGTCAGCAAAAATACTGTGGTAAGCGTTGCTTATCTACTTAAAGACGATGAAGGTCATATGATTGACCAAGCTACCGTTGATGCACCATTGGATTACCTACACGGTCATCAGAACATGGTGGTTGGCTTTGAAAAAGCATTGGAAGGCAAAGCGCAAGGCGACAAATTTAGCGTAACGCTAGCGCCTGAAGAAGCATACGGCGAATACATCGACGAGATGGTTCAACGTGTACCAGCGGCTGTATTCCAAGGCGTTGAGCAAGTTGAAGTGGGTATGCGCTTTATGGCGGATACTGACCAAGGTCCAATCGCAGTTGAAGTCACTGAAGTAGACGGCGATGATGTGGTTGTTGATGCGAACCATATGTTGGCTGGTCAAACGCTACACTTTGATATCGAAGTTGTTGCGATTCGCGAAGCAACTGAAGAAGAGATCGAGCACGGTCACCTTCACCAAGGTGGTGGTTGCTGTGGTGGTCACGGTGGTTGTGGTGATCACGACCATGGTGATGACCATGAATGTTGTGGCGGCGGCGGTTGCTGCAGCGACGACGAGCCAAAAGAAGAAAAAGGCGGTTGTGGTTGCGGTTGCAGTCACTAAGTCTGATCTTTTGCGTCAAAAAAACCGAGGCCATGCCTCGGTTTTTTTATGGTGGATTACCGCCAGAGATTGCGATCAATAATGCGGCGGTGGGGTTTCATCGCGCTCACTGGCAATTTGCGAAGGACTCATCGCTTTGACTTTGCCCACCATAAATTGCATTTGCACACGCATTTTTTCCAGCTGAGCTTGCTGTGCAGTGATGGCTTGATTGAGATCGTCAATCAATTGATCTTGAAAGGCTAACTTACATTCCAACTCATCAATACGAGTTAGTAGGTTTTGTTCATTCATGGTTGAGGTCATCACTTTTCCACGCTTCAATAAATCCAGCAGAGCTTGCACTAATCACATCGCCCTGTGGCGTGATGGCGACATCATACACTACTGCACTTGGTGGACGGGTGTCTTTTTGTGCGGTGGCTTCCCATTGCGCTAAGCGCTCACCGGTTTTGGTTTGCCACAAGGAGACGCGTCGTGATTGCGCGCCTGTCACCAAATAATCACCATCGTCTGAGAAACGAGCACTAGCAAAGACCAGCTGGCGCAGTCGAGATTTAAGCTGGCTATAAGCTTTACCTGTTTTGAGTGACCAAATGGTGGCGCCTTTGCCGCTATCGGCGGTAAAGGCATAGAGGCCATCTCGCTGCAGCGCGACGCGATTGACGCGCGTATCATGCTTAAATTGGTAGATGGCTTGGCCAGTTTCGGTGTCCCAAAAATAGGCCATACCATCGTCACCGCCAGAAAGCGCATAGCGGCCATTGGCCGAAAGTGCCACGCTGTTGACAATTTCTCGATGGGCAAGGAACTCCATGCGTCTGCCAGTATCTAAGTTAACATAGATGGCTTTGCCATTGGTGAGACCAAGCAGCACTTGTTGACCGTCACTACTGAGATCAACAGCGCGAATCGCCCCATCGGAGATTGACCATAAACCTGTGGCGGTTCCCCAGGCGAGGTCCCAAATGGCAAAATTATCTTGGCTTGCGGTAATGGCGTAACGCAGGTTGTCGCTGATATCAATTTGAATCACGCGGCTTTTGTTTTGATCCTGCGCGCCCAGTTCGGCGGCAATTTTGTTCTCTACAAGATCCCACAACACCAATTGTTGTTGGCTTGAATAGAGGAGGGCAAAACGGCCATCGCGACTTAAGGCGACGCTACTGGCACCTTCGGGTGCCACTTGCCATGTTTGCAGGGCTTGATTTTGCCAGCAACCTGCAATGAGGATGCTGATACTGAAAAGCAATATCCGTGAGATAATTCGCATTAAGCTGGCATCCTTCTGATGGGATTTTTACATCAGCATGTTAACTTGATATACCGTGGTTTTCATCTTTCAAGCGGCTTGCGATAGCAAAGGAGTGAGCCCTTGCAAAAAAATGGAGTAGTGAATGAAATCTGTATTTAAAGTCTCATGCCTAGCGGCTGTGATTTTGGCCACTTTGGGTTGCCAAGATAAAGAAGCAGAAGCGAAGACAGCAACCGAAGCACCTGCGGCGCAGGTACAACAAGTGGCAGCAACTTCTTCAGCTGCGGCGGCAACTGAGTCGGCGCAATTTGCCAACGAAGATGACAAAATTTCCTATGCACTTGGCGTGTCTATGGCCAAGTACCTGATTGAGAATGCATCTCGCCAAGAAGAAATTGGTATCAACCTAAATCAAGATATTATTTATCAAGGTGTTCAAGATACCTTTGCTGGTAAATTGAAAATGTCTGATGAAGAAGTGCAAACCACTATCATGGCATTCCAAGAGCGCGTCAACGCAGCGGTTCAAGCTGAACAGCAGAAGAAAGCAGAAGCTTTCCTTGCGAAAGCAGAAGCGACTGAAGCCACTGGTAAAGCATTCCGCGATGAGTTTGCAAAACAAAAAGGTGTGGTTACAACCAAATCTGGCTTGATGTATAAAGTGATCAAGCAAGGTGATGGCGCAAAACCGACTGCCGCCGATAAAGTAAAAGTGAACTACGAAGGTAAGTTGGTCGACGGAACCATTTTTGATAGTTCTTATCAGCGTAACGAGCCAATCACTTTCCCATTGAATGGCGTTATCCCTGGTTGGACTGAAGGTCTTCAATTGATGAACGTTGGTTCAACCTATGAGTTGGTGATTCCACCTCAATTGGCCTACGGCATGCAAAATAGCCCACAAATTCCAGCAAACTCAACTTTGGTGTTTAAAGTTGAACTATTGGGTGTGAATCCAAACGCAAAATAAGCGCTGAATGGATTGATCATGCGGCGGTGAAAATGCCGTAAATTGTTAGTAAAGACTCAGCCTGTGGGCTGGGTCTTTCTTTTTTTTTATTAAATTCTGATAAACTTGCCGAAAATTTTTGAATTGCGCGATTGCGCGCTCGGCAAGGCGGGCTGACATGTCTGAAAGCGATATCCTTATTAATGAAACGATGATCGAAGAATCCTTTATCGATGCTCGTAACTTTTCTGAAGATGATCATCAAATTTTGCGCTCCTATAGCGCGGTAGTCGATGGCCTCGCTACGCTGATTGGTCCCTTCTGTGAAATTGTGTTGCACTCTTTGGATGATCTGAATAAGTCCGCAATTAAAATTGCCAATGGCGAAAATACGGGGCGTCAGGTGGGCTCGCCCATTACCGATTTAGCTTTGCGTATGTTGCGTGATATTGAAGGCTCTGAGCGTAATTTTTCTCGCGCCTATTTTACCCGCGCCAAGGGTGGTCAGTTGATGAAATCGATCACCATTGCGATTCGCAACCGTCATGACCTGATTATTGGTTTACTGTGTATCAATATTAACTTGGATGCACCTTTTGCTCAGATTCTGCAATCATTGGCACCGACGCAAACCACGCAATCGACCGCTTCTGTGAACTTTGCCAGCGATGTAGATGAGCTGGTTGACCAAACCGTGGAGCGCACCATTGAAGAGATCAATGCTGACAAGACGGTCTCAAATAATGCGAAGAATCGACAAATCGTGATGGCACTTTTTGATAAGGGTATTTTTGATATTAAAGATGCTATCAACCGTGTGGCCGATCGTCTCAATATCTCCAAGCACACTGTCTATCTTTATATTCGTCAGCGTAAAACAGAGGACGCTTGCGAGTGAGTTTAAGTTACGCCCTTGTGGTTTCAGGTCCAGCCTATGGCAGCCAAGCCAGTCACAGCGCATTGGCTTTTGCACAAGCTGTGGTTGCTCGTGGCCATCAATTAGTCCGCGTCTTTTTCTATCAAGACGGAGTGTATAACGCTTCCAGTTTAAATCTACCCGCCAGTGATGAATTTGATGTGGTTGCGGCATGGCAGGCTTTAGCGCAGCAGACCAACTGTGAGTTGATCACCTGTGTTGCAGCAGCACTGCGTCGAGGGATTGTTTCTGAGCAAGAAGCGACACAAGCGAATCTAACTGAGCACAATCTCGCTGATGGTTTTAGCCAAGGTGGTTTGGGTGTGCTGGCTGAGTCTTTGCTTGATTGCGACCGTGTGATTCAATTTTAAAATGGGTATCTGATGACTGCGCCACTTGGTTTTTTAATTACTCAACCGCCGCATGGCCGTAGTAGCGGTCGTGAAGGTCAGGATGCGATCCTGGCGACCTCTGCGATGAGTGAAAATCTTCGTGTTTTCTTTTTTGGTGATGGTGTTTGGCAGCTACTCAAACAACAGCAACCAAAGGCGATTCAATGTCGTGATTATATTGCGACCTTTAAGTTGTTCGATCTGTATGAGATTGAGCAATGTTATATCTGTGCTGAATCGCTGGCTGAGCGAGGCTTAAGCCTTGATGATTTAATTGAGATGCCAGCGACAGTGATGGCGATGGATGTGATGCAACAAAAGATGACGCAATGTCGCCATATGGTGAGGTTCTAATGCTGCATATTGTCACCCAATCACCTTGGCAGGGCAGTGCCTTACAACAATGTAGCGCACTTTTAACGCGCGATGATGTGCTGCTACTTACACAAGATGGCGTCTATGCCGCGATAGCCGATCAAGCTCTGCACCTTGATCTTCTGGATCTTTGCCACCATTGTTATGCTCGAGAGGCTGATGTGCTGGCCCGTGGTTTGCGCGATAAAATCGCCCCACAGATCGCGGTGATCGATGATGAACAGTGGGTTCAATTGACGGAAATACACACACCCGTCATCACTTGGTAAGTCTGTGAATTGGCTCATTTGGCCAAGCAAGAGTACAAATTGTCGGCGATTTGTCGCGAGATTGTCGCTGTATATTTCTTGACACCCCCTGCCCACAAGCCTAAAATTTCGCGTCCCTCTATATGAGGGATCTTTTCATGTGTTTTAAAGAAATACTTCTAGGAGCTATTTAATGGCAACAATCAACCAGTTGGTACGCAAACCACGTGCAAAGGTCGTTGAGAAAAGCAACGTTCCTGCACTAGAAGCGTGTCCACAGAAACGTGGTGTATGTACTCGTGTATATACCACTACTCCAAAAAAACCGAACTCAGCATTGCGTAAAGTATGTCGTGTTCGTCTGACCAACGGTTACGAAGTAACCTCTTACATCGGTGGTGAAGGCCACAACCTGCAAGAGCACAGCGTTGTACTTATCCGTGGCGGTCGTGTTAAAGACTTGCCAGGTGTGCGTTACCACACTGTTCGCGGTGCACTTGACTGTGCAGGTGTAAATGACCGTAAACAAGGTCGTTCTAAGTACGGTGTGAAGCGTCCTAAGTCTTAATGGATTCCGTTAAGTAAGGCCAAACACTAATTTGTTAAAATTTTGAAGAAACTGAAAAGTTTTGGATAACCTGAAGAAGACAACGGAGAATATCCATGCCACGTCGTCGCGTTATTGGTCAGCGTAAGATCCTTCCAGATCCTAAATTCAAATCTGAATTGCTGGCAAAATTTGTCAACATCGTTATGGTTGACGGTAAAAAGTCTACTGCCGAAAAAATCGTTTACGGCGCACTAGACATCATGGCTGAGCGTTCTGGTAAAGAGCACCTAGCTGTATTTGAAGAAGCACTTGAAAATGTTCGCCCAGCGGTAGAAGTTAAATCTCGCCGTGTGGGTGGTTCTACTTACCAAGTTCCTGTAGAAGTACGTCCGGTTCGCCGTAACGCACTTGCTATGCGTTGGATGGTAGAAGCTGCGCGTAAGCGTGGTGAGAAATCAATGGCGCAACGCCTAGCAGCTGAAATGCTAGACGCGTCAGAAAACAAAGGTACTGCGGTTAAGAAACGTGAAGACGTTCACCGTATGGCCGAAGCGAACAAAGCGTTCGCTCATTACCGCTGGTAATGCCCCTAAGCGCAGCCCTTGGGCTGCGCTTTACCCCATTCTAAAATCTAAGGCAAACCTTAGTAAGAGGATACAACTGTGGCTCGTAAAACTCCTATCGAGCGCTACCGCAACATCGGTATTTGTGCTCACGTGGACGCCGGTAAAACCACCACAACTGAGCGTATCCTGTTCTACACTGGTGTGAACCACAAAATTGGTGAGACGCACGATGGTGCCTCTACCATGGACTGGATGGAACAGGAGCAGGAGCGTGGTATCACCATCACTTCTGCTGCCACCACGACTTTCTGGCGTGGTATGGATCAACAGTTTGAAGAACACCGCATCAATATCATCGACACCCCTGGACACGTTGACTTTACCATCGAGGTAGAGCGTTCATTGCGCGTGCTTGACGGTGCCGTGGTTGTTTTCTGTGGATCTTCAGGTGTTGAGCCTCAGTCCGAAACGGTATGGCGTCAAGCCGATAAGTATGAAGTGCCACGTTTGGTGTTCGTCAATAAGATGGACCGTGCCGGTGCCGATTACCTTCGCGTCATCAACCAAATTAAAGACCGCCTTGGTGCAAACCCAGTGCCAATCCAATTGAACATTGGAGCCGAGGATGAGTTTAAAGGTGTGATTGACTTGATTAAGATGAAGACCATTAACTGGTCTGAAGAAGATCAAGGCACCACCTTTAGTCATGAAGATATTCCAGCAGAACTACTAGCTGAAGCCGAAGAGTGGCGTACCAATCTAGTAGAAGCTGCCGCTGAAGCTTCAGAAGAGCTGATGGACAAATACCTTGAAGAAGGTGAGTTGTCTGAAGCTGAAATCAAGCAAGGCCTACGCCAGCGCACGCTGAATAACGAAATCGTACTTGCCACATGTGGTAGTGCGTTCAAAAACAAAGGCGTACAGGCTGTACTTGATGCGGTGATTGAATTCCTGCCATCGCCAACGGAAGTGAAAGCGATCCGTGGTGAAGATATGGATGGCAATGAGTTGATTCGTCATGCTGATGACAATGAACCATTTGCAGCTCTTGCATTCAAAATCGCAACTGACCCATTCGTGGGTAACCTGACATTTATGCGCGTATACTCTGGTGTTGTGACATCAGGTGATGCGGTATATAACTCAGTGAAAGAAAAGCGTGAACGTCTTGGTCGTATCGTTCAGATGCACGCCAATAAGCGTGAAGAGATCAAAGAAGTACGCGCCGGTGACATCGCTGCTGCGATCGGTCTAAAAACCGTGACCACAGGTGACACCCTATGTGATCAAGACCATAAAGTGATTCTTGAGCGCATGGAATTCCCTGAGCCAGTGATTCAAATCGCGGTTGAGCCTCGTTCACAGGCTGACCAAGAGAAAATGGGTATCGCGCTAGGTAAACTAGCGGCAGAAGATCCATCATTCCGCGTTGAAACTGATGGCGAAACCGGTCAAACCTTGATTTCAGGCATGGGTGAGCTTCACCTTGACGTAATCGTTGACCGTATGAAACGTGAGTTCAGCGTTGAATGTAATGTGGGTAAACCACAAGTAGCTTACCGTGAGACTATCCGTGGTAAGACTGAAGTTGAAGGTAAATTCGTTCGTCAGTCTGGTGGTCGCGGTCAGTTCGGTCACGTATGGCTGAAGATTGAACCATCTGAGCCAGGTGAAGGTTTTGTCTTTGTTGACGAAATCGTTGGTGGCGCTGTACCAAAAGAGTACATCGGTGCCGTATCTAAAGGTGTAGAAGAACAGATGAACAACGGTGTGCTTGCGGGCTATCCGGTGCTTGATGTAAAAGCTACCCTGTTTGATGGTTCTTACCACGATGTTGACTCGTCAGAAATGGCGTTTAAGATCGCGGGTTCAATGGCATTCAAGAAAGGTGCGCTCCAAGCAAATCCTGTTATTCTTGAGCCAATGATGAAAGTTGAAGTAACAACACCGGAAGATTGGATGGGTGATGTTGTGGGTGACTTGAACCGTCGCCGCGGCATGATCGAAGGTATGGATGAGGGCCCTGCGGGTCTGAAAATTATTCGTGCTCAAGTGCCACTATCTGAGATGTTTGGTTACGCAACTGATCTACGTTCAGCAACGCAAGGCCGCGCTTCATACTCTATGGAGTTCTGCCAATACGCTGAAGTACCGAAAAACATTGCAGACTCAATTATTGCAGAACGCTCTTAATTGAGAATGGAATGGGCGCCGTTGTTGCGGCGCCTTGATAACGACTTCTGATGCATTTTTACAAAGGTAAAAATGTTTCTTAACTAGGAAGGAACACGATCGTGTCTAAAGAAAAATTTGAACGTACGAAACCGCACGTTAACGTTGGTACTATCGGCCACGTTGACCACGGTAAAACTACTCTAACTGCAGCAATCTGTACCACTCTTGCAAAAGTTTACGGCGGTGCCGCTCGTGACTTCGCATCAATCGATAACGCTCCAGAAGAGCGTGAGCGTGGTATCACCATCTCTACTTCACACGTAGAGTATGACACTCCAACTCGCCACTACGCGCACGTAGACTGCCCAGGGCACGCCGACTATGTTAAAAACATGATCACTGGTGCGGCTCAAATGGACGGTGGTATCCTAGTAGTAGCAGCGACTGATGGCCCAATGCCACAGACTCGTGAGCACATCCTACTTGGTCGCCAAGTTGGTATCCCATACATCATCGTATTCATGAACAAATGTGACATGGTTGATGATGAAGAGCTTCTAGAGCTAGTTGAGATGGAAGTACGTGAACTTCTATCTGAGTACGATTTCCCAGGTGATGATTGCCCAGTAATCATGGGTTCTGCTCTAGGCGCACTAAACGGCGAAGAGCAATGGGAAGCGAAAGTAATTGAACTAGCAGAAGCGCTAGACAACTACATCCCAGAGCCAGAGCGTGCAGTTGACATGCCGTTCCTTCTACCAATCGAAGACGTATTCTCAATCCAAGGCCGTGGTACAGTAGTAACTGGTCGTGTTGAGCGCGGTATCATCACTGTTGGTGACGAAGTAGCGATTGTTGGTATCAAAGAGACCGCAACTACTACTTGTACTGGCGTTGAGATGTTCCGTAAACTTCTTGACGAAGGCCGTGCAGGTGAGAACGTTGGTGTTCTTCTACGTGGTACTAAGCGTGACGAAGTTGAGCGTGGTCAAGTTCTTGCTAAGCCTGGTTCAATCACTCCACACACTACTTTCACTTCAGAAATCTATGTACTTTCTAAAGATGAAGGTGGCCGTCATACTCCGTTCTTCAAAGGCTACCGTCCACAGTTCTACTTCCGTACAACTGACGTAACCGGTACTATCGAGCTACCAGAAGGCGTTGAAATGGTAATGCCTGGTGATAACGTATCAATGACAGTAACTCTAATCGCGCCAATCGCGATGGACGAAGGTCTACGTTTCGCTATCCGTGAAGGTGGTCGTACTGTAGGTGCGGGTGTTGTTGCTAAGATCATCGCTTAATCGTTGATTTTAATAACACCGAAAAAGGAGGCTTAGGCCTCCTTTTTTATTATTTGCAATATTCCATAGTGTGAGCTGGCAAGCGTTTTGATTAAATTAGCAGCAGGGCTTGCATCATCGCTTTGAATATGTATAATACCGCCCACTGCCGACATCTTACGGCAGTGGTGTGAACCTATGAGCATCGAGGAATCACTGGGTTATTAACCCTATATGTATACTCCGCTTATGTTCGCAGTCATAAAATATGACTGACAATGTGCCTAATTTTGGCACTACGGTTTCACATAAACGTCACGTCGTTGCATCGTTAAGATTGTAGCGGCGGTGTTTTTTTGTGTAATTTTTATTTGGAGCTCTGTCTCATGCAGAACCAACGTATTCGTATCCGCCTAAAGGCTTTCGATCACCGTCTGATCGACCAGTCTACTGCGGAAATCGTTGAAACCGCAAAGCGCACTGGCGCTCAGGTTCGTGGTCCAATTCCACTTCCTACTCGCAAAGAGCGTTTCACCGTATTGATCTCTCCGCACGTTAACAAAGACGCGCGTGACCAATACGAAATTCGTACTCACAAGCGTCTAATCGACATCGTTGAACCAACAGAAAAAACTGTTGATGCTTTGATGCGTCTAGACCTAGCTGCGGGCGTTGACGTCCAAATCAGCCTAGGTTAAGGGGGAGATAAGCATGATTGGTTTAGTCGGTCGTAAAGTGGGCATGACCCGCATCTTCACTGAAGAAGGCGTTTCTATCCCAGTAACTGTTGTTGAAGTTGAAGCAAACCGTGTATCTCAAGTACGTACTCTTGAGACTGATGGTTACTCAGCGATCCAAGTTACTACTGGTGCGAAAAAAGCAAACCGCGTAAGCAAAGCTGCAGCTGGTCACTTCGCGAAAGCAGGTGTTGAAGCTGGTCGTGGCTTGTGGGAATTCCGTCTAGAAAACGGCGAGCAATTCGAAGTTGGCGCAGCGCTAACTGTAGAGCTATTTGCTGACGTTAAAAAAGTAGATGTTACTGGCATGTCTAAGGGTAAAGGCTTCCAAGGCGCAATCAAGCGTTGGAACTTCCGTACTCAAGATATGACCCACGGTAACTCTTTGTCTCACCGTGCTCCTGGTTCAATTGGCCAATGTCAAACTCCAGGTCGCGTATTCAAAGGCAAAAAAATGGCTGGTCACATGGGTGCTGAGCAAGTTACTACTCAGAACCTTGAGATCGTTCGTGTTGACGCTGAGCGCAACCTGCTTCTTATCAAAGGTGCAGTCCCAGGCTCAACTGGCGCGAATGTGATCGTTAAACCTGCCGTTAAAGCATAACGTCGAGGAGATAGTAATGGAATTGGTAGTAAAAGGTGCGAACGCACTAACTGTTTCCGAAACTACCTTTGGCCGTGAGTTCAACGAAGCACTTGTTCACCAAGTAGTTGTTGCATTCGCTGCTGGTGCTCGTCAGGGTAGTCGCGCGCAAAAAACTCGTTCTGAAGTGTCTGGTGGCGGTAAGAAGCCATGGCGTCAGAAGGGTACTGGTCGCGCTCGTGCAGGTACAATCCGTAGCCCAATCTGGCGCTCCGGTGGTGTAACTTTCGCTGCGAAACCACAGAATCACAGCCAAAAAGTTAACAAAAAAATGTACCGCGGTGCTCTTAAGAGCATTCTTTCTGAGCTAGTTCGTCAAGAGCGTCTAATGGTTGTTGAAAGCTTTGCAGCTGAAACTCCTAAGACTAAAGATCTAGTTAAGCAACTTAAAGCGCTAGAGCTTGATGAAGTGCTTATCGTAGATACTGAGATCGCTGACAACCTAGCACTTGCTTCACGCAACCTATACAAAGTAGCTGCGTGCGAAGCGACTCAAATTGATCCAGTTAGCCTAATCGGTTTCGATAAAGTGCTAATGACTGCTGCTGCAGTGAAGCAAATTGAGGAGATGCTAGCATGATCCGTGAAGAGCGTTTGTTGAAAGTACTACGTGCTCCGCACATCTCTGAAAAGGCAACTCTGAACGCTGAAACTACAAACACTATCGTGTTTAAAGTAGCGAAAGATGCAACCAAACTAGAGATCAAAAAAGCTGTAGAAAAGCTATTCGAAGTTGAAGTTGATGTTGTTCGTACCCTCGTAGTTAAGGGTAAGACCAAGCGTCACGGTATGCGCCAAGGTCGTCGTAGCGACTGGAAAAAAGCATACGTAACGCTTAAAGAAGGTCAAGACATCGACTTTATCGAAGGCGCTGAGTAGGCTGAGGAGTAGATAGAATGGCTATTGTAAAATGTAAGCCGACTTCTGCAGGTCGTCGCCACTTAGTTAAAGTGGTAAACCCTGAGCTGCACAAGGGCAAGCCTTACGCACCACTTCTAGAGAAAAACTCTAAAACTGGTGGTCGTAACAACAAGGGTCGTATCACTGTTCGTCACATCGGTGGTGGCCACAAGCAACACTACCGTTTGGTTGACTTCAAACGTAACAAAGACGGCATCCCAGCTGTTGTTGAACGTCTTGAATACGATCCAAACCGTAGCGCAAACATCGCTTTGGTTCTTTACAAAGACGGTGAGCGTCGTTACATCATTGCACCAAAAGGCCTAACTGCTGGTGACATGATCCAATCTGGTGAAGATGCAGCAATCAAAGTAGGTAACGCCCTACCAATGCGCAACATCCCAGTTGGTTCGACTGTGCACAACGTTGAACTGAAACCTGGTAAAGGTGCTCAGATCGCTCGTTCTGCAGGTGCTTATGCACAAATCATCGCTCGCGATGGCGCATATGTAACTGTACGTCTACGTTCAGGCGAAATGCGTAAAGTTCTTGCTGAAGGTCGTGCGACTATCGGTGAGGTTGGTAACTCAGAGCACATGCTACGTGAACTGGGTAAAGCTGGTGCTAGCCGCTGGCGTGGTGTTCGTCCTACCGTTCGCGGTGTGGTAATGAACCCAGTAGACCACCCACACGGTGGTGGTGAAGGTCGTACTTCTGGTGGCCGTCACCCAGTATCTCCTTGGGGTATGCCAACTAAAGGCTTCAAGACCCGTAAGAACAAACGTACCGACAAGTACATCGTACGTCGTCGTAACAAGTAATTTAATTTAGAGGATAAGCCATGCCACGTTCTCTCAAGAAAGGTCCATTTATCGACCTACACTTGCTGAAGAAGGTAGAGAAAGCGGTGGAAAGCGGTGACAAAAAGCCTATTAAGACTTGGTCCCGTCGCTCAATGATCATTCCTACAATGATCGGTTTGACCATCGCTGTCCATAATGGTCGTCAGCACGTTCCAGTTTTCGTTACCGATGAAATGATTGGTCACAAACTGGGCGAATTCGCACCAACTCGTACTTATCGCGGCCATGCTGCTGATAAGAAAGCTAAGAAGCGTTAAGGGGTAAATAATGGAAGCTATTGCTAAACATCGCTTTGCCCGCATTTCTCCGCAGAAAGCGCGTCTAGTTGCAGATCTAATCCGCGGCAAAAACGTAGCTCAAGCTCTAGAACTTTTGACTTTCAGCGACAAAAAAGCCGCTGTACTAGTGAAGAAAGTTGTTGAGTCTGCTATCGCAAACGCTGAGCACAATGAGGGTGCAGACATCGACGATCTACGTATCGCGAAGATCTGCGTTGACGAAGGTCCAACCATGAAGCGTATTATGCCTCGTGCGAAAGGCCGTGCCGACCGTATCCTTAAGCGCAGCAGCCACATCACTGTTGTTGTAGCTGATCGCTAATAGGCTAGGAGAGTAAGCAATGGGTCAAAAAGTACATCCTAATGGTATTCGTCTTGGCATCGTTAAGCCATGGAATGCTACTTGGTTTGCTAATAGCCAAGATTTCGCTGACAACCTAGACGGCGATTATAAAGTACGTCAATTCCTTACTAAGGAATTGAGCAAAGCATCAGTATCTCGCATTGTTATCGAGCGTCCAGCTAAGAGCATCCGTGTGACTATTCACACTGCTCGTCCTGGTATCGTTATCGGTAAGAAAGGCGAAGACGTAGAGAAACTACGTACTGCAGTATCTAAGATCGCGGGCGTTCCAGCTCAGATCAATATTTCTGAAGTACGTAAGCCTGAACTGGACGGCAAACTAGTTGCTGACAGTATCGCTTCTCAACTAGAGCGTCGCGTAATGTTCCGCCGTGCAATGAAACGTGCAGTACAAAACGCAATGCGTCTAGGCGCGCAAGGTATCAAAGTAGAAGTAAGCGGCCGTCTTGGCGGTGCTGAAATTGCTCGTACCGAATGGTATCGCGAAGGTCGTGTTCCACTACACACACTTCGTGCTGACATTGATTACGCAACTTCTGAAGCTCACACCACTTATGGTGTAATTGGTATTAAAGTTTGGATCTTCAAAGGTGAAGTTCTAGGTGGTATGCCAGTTGAAGAGCAAAAGGCTGACAAGCCTAAGAAGCAGCGTAAAGGCCGTAAATAAGGAGTCTAGCGATGCTGCAACCTAAACGTACTAAGTTCCGTAAGACTCATAAAGGCCGTAACCGCGGTCTTGCTAAGGGTACTGAAGTAAGCTTCGGCGAATTCGGTCTTAAAGCAGTGGGTCGCGGTCGTATCACTGCGCGCCAAATTGAAGCGGCTCGTCGTGCTATGACTCGTCACATTAAACGTCAAGGCCAAATCTGGATTCGTATCTTCCCTGACAAACCAATTACTGGTAAGCCTTTGGAAGTTCGTCAAGGTAAAGGTAAAGGTAACGTTGAGTATTGGGTAGCTCAGATCCAGCCAGGTAAAGTTCTTTATGAAATGAATGGCGTTTCTGAAGCGTTGGCTCGTGAAGCATTTGATCTTGCTGCACGTAAGCTACCTATCAAAACTACTTTCGTAACTAAGGCGGTAATGTGATGAAAGCACAAGAGCTTCGTGAAAAAAGCGTTGAAGATTTGAACGCTGAATTGTTGAATCTTCTACGTGAACAGTTCAACTTGCGTATGCAAGTTGCTACTGGTCAGCTTCAGCAAACTCACACGCTGAAGACTGTGCGTCGTGACATTGCGCGTGTTAAAACCGTTCTGAAACAGAAGGCTGGTGCATAATGAGCGAAACTATTCGTACTTTGCAAGGTCGAGTAATTAGCGACAAGATGGACAAGTCTATCACTGTTGCAATTGAGCGTAAGGTGAAACACCCTCTTTACGGTAAGTACATCAAGCGTACGACCAAATTGCATGCTCATGACGAGAACAACGAGTGTGGCCTAGGCGACCTAGTTGAAATCGCAGAGTGTCGTCCACTGTCTAAGACTAAGTCTTTCACATTGGTTAAGGTTGTTGAAAAAGCACGTATCTAATTGATACCGAAGTTTTTTCAATAAAAGTGATAAGCGGCCTTAAAAGGCCGCTTATTTTTGTCTACCCATCTCACAAAAATAGTGTTATTATTCGCCGCCCTTGTAATAAGGCAGCCCGACCCGAGATGGGTCTAGATGTAAAACTAAGCGGAGCACTAAAATGATCCAAATGCAAAGTAGGCTGGACGCAGCGGATAACTCCGGCGCGCGCAGCGTAATGTGTATTAAGGTTCTGGGTGGCTCTCACCGCCGTTACGCCCATGTTGGCGACATCATCAAAGTTACCGTTAAAGAAGCAATTCCACGCGGTAAAGTGAAAAAAGGTGATGTACTTAAGGCGGTTGTAGTGCGCACTCGTAAAGGCGTTCGTCGTCCTGACGGCTCTGTCATTCGCTTCGATCGCAACGCTTGCGTATTGTTGAATAACACTACAGAGCAACCGATCGGTACACGTATCTTTGGTCCAGTGACGCGTGAACTACGTAATGAGTTCATGAAGATCGTTTCTTTGGCACCAGAAGTACTGTAAGGAGCGAGAAAAATGGCAGCTAAAATCCGTCGTAACGACGAAGTTATCGTAATTGCAGGTAAAGACACTGGCAAACGCGGTAAAGTAACTAAGGTCCTAGCGACCGGTAAAGTTATCGTTGAAGGTATTAACCTAGTTAAGAAACACCAGAAACCTGTTCCAGCAATGGGTATCCAAGGTGGCATCGTAGAAAAAGAAGCCGCTCTTGACGTTTCTAACGTAGCTATCTTCAACGCGACTACTGGTAAAGCAGACCGTGTAGGCTTCCGATTTGAAGACGGCAAAAAAGTTCGTTTCTTCAAGTCTAATAGCGAAACTATCAAGTAATTTTGGAGTAGTACTATGGCGAAACTGCATGATTTCTACAAAGAGTCTGTGGTTCCTGAGCTTGCTAAGCAGTTCGGTTACAATAGCGTCATGCAAGTCCCAAGAATCGAGAAGATTACCCTGAACATGGGTGTCGGCGAAGCGATCAACGACAAAAAGCTTTTGGAAAATGCTGTTCTTGATATGACAGCGATCTCTGGTCAAAAACCATTGATCACCAAAGCTCGCAAGTCTGTTGCTGGCTTTAAGATTCGTGAGGGCTACCCTATTGGCTGTAAAGTAACCCTACGTGGCGAGCGTATGTGGGATTTCTTTGAGCGTCTAATTTCAATTGCTGTTCCTCGTATTCGTGACTTCCGCGGTCTAAGCGACAAGTCTTTCGATGGTCGTGGTAACTACAGCATGGGCGTTCGCGAGCAGATCATCTTCCCTGAAATCGACTACGATAAAGTCGATCGCATCCGTGGTCTTGATATTACTATCACCACTACTGCGTCTTCAGATGAGGAAGGTCAAGCTCTGCTGGCTGCCTTTAACTTCCCATTTCGTAAGTAAGGTTAAGGGTTACTGTTATGGCTAAAGAATCAATGAAGGCGCGCGAAGTAAAGCGCGCGAAGCTAGTAGCTAAATTCGCTGAAAAGCGTATGTCGCTAAAAGCAATCATCAGCAACGTGAACGCATCTGACGAAGAGCGTTGGGACGCTGTTCTTAAGTTGCAGACTCTACCACGTGATTCAAGTCCAAGTCGTCAGCGTAACCGCTGTAACCAGACTGGTCGTCCACACGGTTATCTACGTAAGTTTGGTCTGTGTCGTATTAAAGTTCGTGAAGCTTGCATGAAAGGCGAGATTCCGGGCCTACGCAAGGCTAGCTGGTAATCGCCAACTAAGTATCACGGGAGTTAAACACTTATGAGCATGCAAGATCCTATCGCGGATATGCTGACCCGCGTTCGCAACGGTCAGGCAGCGAATAAAGTTGCTGTTAAAATGCCTTCTTCCAAGCTAAAAGTTGCAATTGCACAGCTGCTTAAAGAAGAAGGTTATGTCGCTGATTACGCAGTAATTGGCGAAGCTAAAAAAGAGCTAGAAGTTACCCTTAAGTACTTCGAAGCTAAACCTGTTATCGAGCAAATCCAACGTGTTAGCCGTCCTGGTCTACGCATCTACAAGAAAAAAGATGCGCTACCATCAGTGATGGGTGGTCTTGGTATTGCTGTGGTATCAACCTCTAAAGGCTTGATGACTGATCGCGCCGCTCGCCAAGCGGGCCTTGGTGGCGAAATCATCTGCTACGTAGCGTAAGGAGTAGGATATGTCACGTGTTGCAAAAGCACCTGTAGTAATTCCTGCCGGCGTAGAGGTGAAACTAAACGGTCAGGAAATCACCGTAAAAGGTAGCAAGGGCGAACTAGCTCGTGTTATCAACGAAGCGGTAGAACTAAGCCTAGAAGATAACGCTGTTACATTCGCACCTCGCGAAGGTGTTGTTAAAGCAAATGCACAAGCAGGTACTGCACGTGCACTTGTAAACAACATGGTTATCGGTGTTACCGAAGGCTTTACTAAGAAGCTAACTCTTAAAGGTGTTGGTTACCGTGCTGCTATCAAAGGCAACGCAGTAAACCTAACCCTAGGCTTCTCACACCCAGTAGACCACGAGCTACCTGAGGGTGTTAAAGCTGAGTGTCCAACTCAAACCGAAATTGTTCTAACTAGTATCGATAAGCAACTAGTTGGTCAAGTTGCAGCGGACATTCGTGCTTACCGTAGCCCTGAACCTTACAAAGGTAAAGGTGTTCGTTACGCCGATGAAATCGTGCGTATTAAAGAAGCTAAGAAGAAGTAAGGTAACACTATGGATAAGAAAGCATCTCGCATCCGTCGTGCTACTCGTGCACGTCGTAAGATTGCTGAGCTTTGCGTGACCCGTTTGGTGATTCACCGTACTCCTCGTCACGTTTATGCCCAAGTTATTGCGGCAAACGGCTCAGAAGTTATCGCTAGCGCTTCTACTGTAGAAAAAGCGATCCGTGAGCAAGTGAAGTACACCGGTAACGCAGACGCAGCGAAAGTAGTTGGTAAAGCAATTGCTGAGCGCGCCATCGAAAAAGGCATCTCTGATGTTGCATTCGATCGTTCAGGTTTCCAATATCACGGCCGAGTAGCTGCACTGGCAGAAGCTGCCCGTGAAGCTGGTCTGAAATTCTAAGGTGAGTGGAAGATGGCTAACGAAAAACAACAGCAGCAACAATCTGATCTGAATGAAAAGCTAATCGCTGTTAACCGTGTTTCTAAAACGGTTAAAGGCGGTCGCATCTTCAGCTTCACCGCACTAACAGTAGTTGGTGATGGTAATGGTCGCGTAGGTTTCGGTTACGGTAAAGCCCGTGAAGTACCTGCTGCGATTCAAAAATCAATGGAAAAAGCGCGCCGTAACATGATTACTGTTGCGCTTAACGAAGGTACTCTGCACCACGCAGTTAAAGGCCGTCACACTGGTTCTAAAGTGTACATGCAGCCTGCTTCTGAAGGTACAGGTATCATCGCCGGTGGTGCGATGCGTGCAGTTCTAGAAGTTGTGGGTGTTCGCAACGTTCTAGCGAAAGCATACGGCTCAACCAACCCAATCAACATCGTGCGTGCAACAATCGATGCGCTGGGTGGTGTTAAATCTCCAGAAATGGTTGCAGCTAAGCGCGGCCTTCCTGTTAAAGATATTCTGGGGTAATTGACATGGCTAAGACTATCAAAGTAACGCAAACGCGTAGCTCTATCGGTCGTTTGCCGAAGCATAAAGCTACACTACGTGGCCTAGGCCTTCGTCGCATCAACCACACTGTAGAACTTGAAGATACTGCTTGCGTACGCGGCATGATCAACACAGTTTACTACATGGTTAAAGTTGAGGAGTAATCAGAATGCGTTTGAATACTCTATCACCAGCAGCTGGTGCTAAGCACAGCAAAAAGCGCTTGGGTCGTGGTATCGGTTCTGGCCTTGGTAAAACTGGTGGCCGTGGTCACAAAGGTCAGAAGTCTCGTTCTGGCGGTTCAGTACGTCCAGGTTTCGAAGGCGGTCAAATGCCATTGAAACAACGTCTACCTAAATTCGGTTTCACTTCTCGTAAGAGCCTAGTGTCTGCTGAAGTTCGTCTAGCTGAGCTAGCGAAGGTGGAAGGTGATCTGGTCGACATTAACAGCTTGAAAGCAGCGAATGTAATCACTAAGAACATCGAATTTGTTAAGATTGTTCTTTCAGGTGAAATCAACCGTGCTGTCACTGTTAAAGGTATTCGCGTAACTAAAGGCGCGAAAGCTGCAATCGAAGCTGCAGGCGGTAAGATCGAGGAATAATCCTCGGGGAAGAGGTACAGATGGCTAAACAACCAGGAAATAATTTTAGCAGTGCGCAGAATGGACTATCGGAACTAAAGCGCCGATTACTTTTTGTATTTGGGGCACTATTGGTATTCCGTGCAGGCTCTTTTGTGCCGCTACCTGGCATTGATGCTGCTGTCCTCGCTGACCTAATGGCTAGAAACCAGGGTACCATCATTGAAATGTTTAACATGTTCTCTGGTGGTGCTCTGTCTCGTGCTTCGATCTTTGCGTTGGGGATCATGCCGTACATTTCGGCATCGATCATCATCCAGCTGCTCACGGTCGTTCATCCAGCATTAGCTGAGTTGAAGAAAGAGGGTGAATCAGGTCGTCGTAAGATTAGCCAGTACACCCGCTGGGGCACTTTGTTTCTCGGAACCTTTCAGGCAATCGGTATTGCCACAGCATTGCCATCAATGGCAGATAACCTAGTCGTTTATACCGGCTTTGGTTTTTATCTGACAGCAGTGGTGAGCTTGGTTACTGGTACCATGTTCCTGATGTGGTTAGGTGAGCAAATTACCGAACGTGGCATTGGTAACGGTATCTCGTTGATTATCTTCGCAGGTATCGCTGCCGGATTGCTACCGGCTATTGGACAGACCATACAGCAAACAAGCCAAGGACAGATGTCCGTTCTTCAAATGTTGTTGATTGGTGTGATTGCAATTGCCGTTGTTGCGTTTGTTGTGTATGTCGAGCGTGGCCAACGTCGTATCGTTGTAAACTACGCAAAACGTCAGCAAGGCCGTCAGGTTTTTGCTGCACAGAGCACACATTTGCCATTGAAAATTAATATGGCAGGCGTAATTCCAGCAATTTTTGCGTCAAGTATTATCCTTTTCCCTGCGACTTTGTCGCAATGGTTCGGTCAGAACGGGCAAGGGGCATTTGGTTGGTTGACTGATGTGTCATTGGCACTCAGCCCTGGTCAGCCTTTGTATGTACTACTTTACGCAGCAGCGATCATCTTCTTCTGCTTCTTCTATACAGCGTTGGTTTTCAACCCACGTGAAACAGCAGATAATTTGAAGAAGTCTGGTGCATTTATTCCAGGTATTCGCCCGGGTGAGCAGACCTCGAAGTACATCGATAAAGTGATGACCCGCCTAACTTTGGTTGGTGCACTTTACATTACATTCGTGTGTTTGATCCCTGAGTTTATGATGATTGCGTGGGACGTTCAGTTCTACTTTGGCGGAACGTCGCTACTGATTGTAGTAGTCGTAATCATGGACTTTATGGCTCAAGTGCAGACACATCTGATGTCGCACCAATACGAGTCTGTTTTGAAAAAGGCTAATCTTAAAGGCTACGGCCGTTAAGGTTACCCATTACGGAGTTTGGCAATGAAAGTTCGTGCTTCCGTTAAGAAAATCTGCCGTAACTGTAAAATTATCAAGCGCAACGGTGTTGTGCGCGTAATTTGCAGCGAGCCTAAGCACAAGCAGCGTCAAGGCTAATCGCAGGTTAAGCAGAAATTTTTCTTGCAATATATAGGCAGGTTGGCTAGATTAGCCAACCCACCTTTTGCGTATGCATAGAAGTGGTATAGCCGCAGCGTATCCTAAACGGGCTTTGCTGCGGTTTCTTCTGATAAGTACTAGGAGTGAATAGTGGCCCGTATAGCAGGCATTAACATTCCTGATCATAAGCATGCTGTAATCGCACTTACTGCGATCTACGGTATCGGTAAAACTCGTTCAAAAGCTATTCTAGCTGAGTCGGGTATTGCTGAAAGCACTAAGATCAGTGAACTAAGTGAAGAGCAGATTGATATTCTGCGTGATGGTGTTGCCAAGTACACTGTAGAAGGCGACCTACGTCGTGAAGTATCCATGAACATCAAGCGTCTTTTGGACCTTGGCTGTTTCCGTGGTCTACGTCACCGTCGCAGTCTGCCGGTACGTGGTCAACGTACTAAAACCAATGCTCGCACCCGTAAGGGTCCGCGTAAGCCGATCAAGAAATAATCGGGGTATAGAGTACTATGGCTAAGCAACCAACACGCGCGCGTAAGCGCGTTCGTAAACAAGTCGCGGATGGCGTTGCGCACATCCACGCGTCTTTCAACAACACAATCGTGACCATTACTGACCGTCAAGGCAATGCACTATCTTGGGCAACTGCCGGTGGTTCAGGTTTCCGTGGTTCTCGTAAATCTACTCCTTTTGCTGCACAGGTCGCTGCTGAGCGTTGTGCTGAAATGGCAAAAGAGTACGGTGTTAAGAACCTAGAAGTTATGGTGAAGGGCCCAGGTCCAGGTCGTGAGTCTACTATCCGCGCACTTAACGCGGCTGGTTTCCGCATCACTAATATTGTAGATGCGACTCCGATTCCACATAACGGTTGTCGCCCACCTAAGAAACGTCGCGTTTAACGTTTCTAGGACTGTTGGAGAAAGATCATGGCAAGATATTTGGGTCCTAAGCTGAAGCTTAGCCGCCGCGAAGGTACTGACTTGTTCCTTAAGTCAGGCGTTCGTGCGATTGATACCAAGTGTAAAATCGATAACGCCCCTGGTGTGCACGGCGCTCGTCGCGGCCGTCTATCAGACTACGGCGTTCAGCTTCGTGAGAAGCAAAAAGTTCGTCGTATCTACGGCGTACTAGAAAAACAATTCCGTAACTACTACAAAGAAGCTGCTCGCCTTAAAGGCAACACAGGTGAAAACCTGCTTCAGCTTCTTGAAGGTCGTCTTGACAACGTAGTTTACCGCATGGGCTTTGGTGCAACTCGCGCTGAATCTCGTCAGTTGGTAAGCCACAAAGCGATCCTAGTTAATGGCAAAGTTGTTAACGTTCCTTCTTTCCAAGTGAACGCTAGCGACGTTATCAGCATTCGTGAAAAAGCGAAAAAACAAGCGCGCGTTAAAGCTGCACTTGAAGTTGCTGACAACCGTGAAAAGCCAACTTGGATGGAAGTAGACGCCAACAAGATGGAAGGGACGTTTAAGCGTCTTCCTGAGCGTTCCGACTTGTCTGCGGACATCAACGAACACCTGATCGTCGAGCTTTACTCTAAGTAAGGCTAAAATTTAAGAGAGGACATAATGCAGGGTTCTGTAACAGAATTTCTTAAGCCACGTCTTGTTGATATCGAACAAATCAACAATGCGCATGCAAAAGTAACTCTAGAGCCACTTGAGCGTGGTTTTGGCCATACGCTTGGTAATGCTCTTCGTCGCATTCTTCTATCTTCTATGCCTGGTTGTGCAGTCACAGAAGTTGAAATTGACGGCGTGTTGCACGAGTACAGCACCAAAGAGGGCGTACAAGAAGATATTCTTGAAATCCTTCTAAACCTTAAAGGTTTGGCTGTTAAAGTCGAAGGTAAAGATGAAGTTATCTTGACTCTTAGCAAGTCTGGTGCGGGCCCTGTGAAAGCAGGTGACATCACTCATGATGGTGATGTCGAGATTGCGAACCCAGAACACGTAATCTGCCACCTAACTGATGACAATGCTGAAATCAGCATGCGCATCAAGGTAGAGCGTGGTCGTGGCTATGTTCCAGCATCAGCTCGTATCCATACTGATGATGATGAGCGTCCAATTGGTCGCCTACTAGTAGACGCTACTTTCAGCCCTGTTGATCGTATCGCTTACGCAGTAGAAGCCGCTCGTGTTGAGCAGCGTACCGATCTAGACAAGCTTGTTATCGAGATGGAAACAAACGGTACTCTTGATCCAGAAGAAGCAATCCGTCGTGCAGCAACTATTCTTGCTGAACAATTGGATGCCTTCGTAGACCTTCGTGACGTTCGCGTTCCTGAAGAGAAGGAAGAGAAGCCAGAGTTTGATCCTATCCTGCTGCGTCCTGTAGACGATCTAGAATTGACTGTTCGCTCTGCTAACTGTTTGAAAGCAGAAGCGATTCACTACATCGGTGATCTTGTACAGCGTACTGAGGTTGAGCTTCTTAAGACGCCTAACCTTGGTAAGAAGTCTCTTACTGAGATCAAAGACGTGCTTGCTTCTCGTGGTTTGTCGTTGGGTATGCGCCTAGAAAACTGGCCACCAGCGTCAATCGCAGAAGATTAATCACCGAACAGGTTTAGTTAGAAGGATTAAGCCATGCGCCATCGTAAGAGTGGTCGTCAACTCAACCGCAACAGCAGTCATCGTCAAGCTATGTTCCGTAACATGGCAAGCTCTTTGGTTCGTCACGAGACTATCAAGACGACTTTGCCAAAAGCAAAAGAACTGCGCCGCGTAATTGAGCCTTTGATTACCCTAGCTAAGAACGACACGGTTGCTAACCGTCGTCTAGCGTTTGCTCGCACTCGCGACAACGAAGTTGTTGCAAAACTGTTCTCTGAACTAGGTCCACGTTTTGCAGCTCGCCAAGGCGGTTACACTCGCATTATCAAATGCGGTGTACGTACTGGTGATAAAGCTCCAATGGCATACATTCAGCTAGTTGGTTCTGCTCCATTCGAGCAAGAAGCAGCTGCAGAATAATTGCACTGAGCATGAAAAAGCCGAGTCCTAGACTCGGCTTTTTTCTTTCTATTTTCCAAGAATTTAGTCATTGATTGTCTATCCTTGAATAAGGAGGGGCTATGACGACCATCGTTTTATTGTTCGATAGCGCCAAATTTGGTGGCATTGAAACCCATGTTGTTCAACTCGCTCATTTGCTATACCGCAAAGGTATTCCTGTTTCTGTCCTATTTTGGCAAAACCATTTCCCTGAATATGCGCAAACACACTTGATAAACGCAGGTATTCATTGCGCTTATCTCAATCGTTCATTGAACGCATTAAATCGATACGTGAAACAGTGCTCTCCCTGTTTGATACATGGTCATGGTTACAAAGGGGCGATAATGGCGCGCGTTGCATCATTATTAACACACACACCTTGCGTTACCACATTCCACGCGGGGGAACTCGGTGCTGGTCGTGTTGCGTTATATGAATGCTTGAATCGCTATACAGCCTTTATTGGACGAAATTTAGCTGTGAGTGAGCTGATAAAGTCGAAAATTCCTTTCAAGGCAGAGATATGTCATAACTTTGTTGAGTTACCGGCGTTAGCTATTCTGCCCAACGAAAATACGACTGAGGCTTATAAGATTCAACGTATTGCCTTTGTCGGCCGCTTAAATAGGGACAAAGGTGCTGATCGTCTGACTTCTTTAGTTGAACACAGTTCAGCGCAACTCAGTTGGCACTGCTTTGGGGAAGGTGAGTTCGACATAGAGCATCCGCGCTGTCATATGCACGGACACGTTGCCAATATGCAGGACTATTGGTCTCAAATCGATTTGTTGGTGATGCCTTCGCGTTTTGAAGGTTTACCGCTCGTTGCTCTTGAAGCGATGGGTTATGGCATCCCTGTATTGGCGACCGATGTTGGTGATTTAAAATACCTTCTACCAAGTGATTTCTTAGTGCCTGAACATGATTGGTTATCGCTTTCAGATAAGATAAACCATTTAGCACAGCTTAATAGCGGTGAGATACTAGAAATTCACCATCATATGCGCGGCATTATTGAAAGCAGATTTAGCAGTGATGCACGCTGGCCTCAACTCCAAGAAATTTACAATATCGGCTAAGCAAAACTAGAATTCGGATTTGCCTAAAGCTAGCGGTTGTATTCACCGCGAAGCAGTTGGCTGTCCATGAAACAGCGTTGAAGTTTTTGTCGCCAGTGATAGGGGATCCATCGTCCTTTTTCATGCATGCTACGGCATAGCTCGCTAGCTAAGCTCGGGAAACGATAGTCGTTAATGACCAGCCCAAGTACATTGGCATCCACTTGACTCAATCGCTGACTGCTGGTCACCAGTTGCTCATCGGATGTTTGTCCTGCGCCGACAACTAATAGTGTGCTTTGACACGATTTGGCAATGGTCACTGCGGGCAAATTTCGCCAGTTATCTGCGCACAAGCTTCCGGCATCAAAAATCAAATAGTGATATTGTGCCTGCCAATTTTGAAGGCATTGTTTGAATATCTCTGGCTGACGCATGCGTAGTGCTTGCCCCTTTAGGCTCGATTGCGGTAGCAGCCAAAGGTTGTGGTTTAATTGTTTTAACGCTTCTTTTTCGCCTTCGCCAGCATATTGCCATGGCATGGAGTCAATGCCTTGTCCTTGTCCTGCGTAATCTAGATCAACCAATAGGCAGGACTCGCCACTTTCCCCGATGCGCTGTGCGAGCCAGCGAGACATTGTTGAGCAGCCACATTGATGATTGCTGCCAGTCACGGCAATGGCTTGTGCTCCGCTTGCAATCACTTGTTGATAGAAGAGATCAAACTCTTGAGTAAGCCAAGGCTTCATAGGCTGGCTCCAAGCACCACAAGTGTTACGACGCCAAGCGCATCTCTGAGCCATTGTCGTGCGATCTCCATTCCTGATTCATCTTTGAAAGGCACATAGACGGTGTCGCCTGCTCGCAATAATGGCAGTGGGTAGCGACTTGGATGATGGACATAGTCTTTTAAGCTAAAGACATGAGCGCGATCGCCGCAGCATGATTTATTGACGATCATGATATTGTCGATCCAAGCTTGTTCCGTGGTACCACCAGCTTCTGCAATCAGATCTAAAATGCTCATTTCATCGCTGAAGCGATAGCGTCCGGGATGCTTGATTGCACCAACAAGGCGTACCACTTCGTCAGGTTTTTTTTCCAGCCAATCTCCACGGCGTTCTGGAATATAGATAACGTCTCCAGGCACGACTTGTGCGATCAGTGTTTCATCACCGGTCTCGAAGTAGCGTTGTAAATTGATATGAGAGACGCGCGCGGCACCAGAAGTTCGATGACTGATTTTGATATTGCGCAGATCGGCATTGGGATTGGGCCCATCTGCGGCGGCGACAATGTCGAGAAAGCCGAGTTGTTGGTTAAAAGCATATCGACCGGGTGCGCCGACCGCGCCAAAAATATAGATGGAATCTTTGGCGGATTGTCGAACCCAGCTTGATTTATTATCGGTGGGGTCATGGGGCAGTTCATCAATAACCACTGTATCCCCAGCTTGCAGGCGCGGAAGTGTTGAAAAATCACCGCCTTGCTGCAAAAAGCGATCAAGGTCGAAGTAATCAACGGTTCCTGTACCTTTGGTATGAATAATACGAATCTGGGCAAGATTCGCGCGCTCAATGGGGCCGCCAGCATGAGCGAGCAAGTCTAAAAAACCCATTTCAGAACTCCATTCATAACGTCCGGGATGATGTACCGCGCCAATGATTTTAATCGCTTGATCTGGACTGATTTTGAGCCAAGATTTTTCGTTTACATCTGTCTTTTCAGGGACAAACAAGACATCGCCTGGGTTGAGTTTAGGTAAGTGAGCACTTACGTTAGGTTTGTTAGCAATGGTCACCAAATTGATATCGATGGGCGCACCATTATCGCGAAATACTTTAATTTTGGTGGTGTCTGCGTAGCGTGTTGGGCCGCCGGCATTGGCCAGCAGATCAAGGAAATTGGCACCAGAGCTTTCAAAGGCTCCGGGTTTTTGAACTTCCCCCATTACATAGATAGAACGACCGCCATCGCTGATCTCTTTGACTTCAATGGGGACAAAAATGGTGGAGCTCGGCAGAATCGGCGGCGCATTGCTACTATCGCCAGTATCTAAATAGGCACGAAGGTCAAAGCGGTGCGGCACATCATTGGTAATCACCCGTATTTTGGTGACATCAGCATAACGGGTAACACCGCCAGCTCGCATAATTGCATCGATAACCGTCATACCTTCTTTATAGCTATAGGTGCCCGGATTGATAAGCTCACCAAAAATGGTCAGCCCTTGGCTTTCATCCGCATCGCCCTGATCCATTAAGGTGGCGGCATCAAAATCAACCTCAACATTACCCAGTACAGCTGACACGGGGACAAATACTTCATCACCCGGTTGTAGCGTCGGAATCTTGCTTAAATCACCGCTATCAAGGTAGGTTTTATAGTTAAATACGAGCACTTGATCGCCGCGGCGAAGCTGGAACTTATCGAGTTGAGCGCCGGGGCGAAGACCGCCAGCTTGCGCAAGTGCTAACTGAACATGGCTGTTTGGAGGAATGGAGACGATGCCTGGTTGTTCGACGTAGCCGAGTACGGCGACGCGAATCTCTCGGGTTTGAATGGAAAGTGCGAATTCATCCAAGTTGCGATAAACCGTACTGAGCCTTTCTTTGATTAGGGTTTGCGCCTGTGCTAGGGACAAACCAGAGACTTTCACAGCTCCCACTTCGGGGAGGCGAATTTGGCCCAAATCATCAATCACAAAGGGTTCATTAAATGCACTTTCACCGGGCAGTTGTAAGTACAAGCTATCCCCTGGCGCGAGGTTATTGGCAAACGCTGGCGCGATCCATATGCAAAATATGATTATCCATAATCGATGCATCGTTACCTCTCAGGAGCGTGATACCAATCTTTCAAACTATAGGTGCGAATGGGACGATCGCGATCGGGATGAATCAGTAGATATGCATCCACACGGCGATTCGCAAGGCGGCCGATACTGTCGGCGTTGATGGTGACGGGTTGCATTTCACCTTGGCTCGTTATGGAAATTTGTCCTTCTGAGACGCCATGTTTGACTAGAACATCACGCACAGCTTCAGCGCGCTGCTGTCCGAGTTTTAAATTACTGGCACTTGAACCTTGGTTATCGGTGTGTCCAACCAGAGAAAGCGTCCAATGTGGATGCGAAATCAGAATTTTAGCGGCGCTCGCAAGGGCACGTTGATATTCAGGAAGTAAGCGCGCACTCGCACTGGGAAACTGGTTGTCTAAGGACATCAGCAGTAGGAGTTTTTGTTGAAGCTCTGATTCGGCAAAGGCGTTTTCGGTATGACCGCAATAGGTTTTTTTGAGCAGCTGGTGTAACAGGTTATCGCTTTGTTTGAGTTCCACAGCGAGCTTATCCATATTGATCATCGCGTCGTCGACCATACCGGTTAGTAATTCGCTTCCGGCAAGTCGATGTTGTGTCGTCATTCGCTGCATGCGTGCAGGCATACAGTGGACGCCGCCTTTTAATCCCAGTAGCTCTATTTCAAAGCCAAGTTGATCCAGTCGAATACGTGCCATCTGTACATCTTTGGCATTGACTTCATAGCTGGGCGGGCTGGAAGAACAAGCCACTAAAAATAGCGGTAGCAGCCATGTCAATTTGCATCCATTCATTGGTTTGCTGCCTCATTTAAACAGGGAATCACTTTATCGATACGTAGCATTCGCATCAGTTCAAGCGGCTGACCATTGACCCCTTCGAGATACAGTTCACTGCCATGACTTTTTAACCGTTTGTAGAGAAACACGATGGCACCGATGCCACATGAATCGATAAATTGAACCTGCTGCATATCAATACGAATGCTTCCTTGCTGCGTTTCACTGAGTTGCTGAAACATACCTTCCATCTCGCGTGCTGCAGCGGCATCAAATTCATGGCTGAGTGTTAAATCGTATGTGCTCATATTCATGGTGCCTCCTAAATTGAAAAGCTGGCTGTTGATTGTGACTGATTGTATGGATTAGCAATCAATTGGCGTGCCAACTCTCATCCGCTGCCGTTATTGGCCACGTCCTAAGATCACAATGGCTATGGTTTTACACAAAATGCCTAAATCCATTTTTAGCCAGTTCCAAGGCGAGCTGAGCGCCGCGCCATAGGCATGGTCCCAATTCAATTTTTGTCGAACATCATCTAAATCTTGGTCATAGCCATGATTGACTTGAGCCAGTCCGGTGATCCCAGGTTTGAGTCCTGCGGTGCGTTCAATATAAAAAGGCAATGCATTTTGCAATTTACGACAAAACTCAGGGCGCTCAGGGCGTGGACCGACGATAGACATCTCGCCGCGTAACACATTGAGGCACTGAGGTAGTTCATCGAGGCGCGTCTTTCGCAAAAAACGTCCCACTGGGGTAATGCGAGGATCGTTTTTCTGTGCCCAAACGGCGCCACTTTGCGCTTCTGCGTCTTGGTACATCGAGCGAAATTTGATTATGTAAAACAGTTTGGCTTGGCTCTGGCTGATTTCACCCACGCGTAATTGCCGATAAAAAATGGGCCCCGTTGAGCTGGCCTTGACTAGAAGTGCGACAAGGCACCAAATCGGTGCGCTAAGACAGAGCGTCAGAAGCGCAATACCAATATCAGCGCTGCGCTTACAAATCAGCGTCGCCCGCGATTGATACTGGCTCAATTCTTGCGGGGGGCGCCAGCCGTGGCGAAACTGTCCCAGCAAAAAGCGCATCATTCCGATGAGCGCGTACAGATAGCCAAATACAAAGTAATGAATCGCTTTTGCTTTGGGGGCCTTGATGTGAGCGAGAGGAAGACAAGCATACAGAAATACCGATGCCCCCATGGTTAGCAACGCCTGAGCGAAAAGTTGTCCTGCGATGGCCTGTATGGTGGCAATCAACACGATCAAACAGAGAATAAATGGCATCAGGGTTCGAAGGCCTTTGCCTGACCAAAATAGCCAAGCCAGTTTGCTGTTTTTGGGATTGAGTAGAAAATTACAACGAATCAGTTGCTGCAAGTTCCCTGCGCTGATGCGTTGGCGACGGGTAAGTTCCTGCTGTGGTGTATTGGGGTTGATTTCGACAGCATTAATATTGGGACTTAATACAATTTGATACCCCTGTTTGAGTACCTGCATGGGAAGCATAAAGTCATCATTAATGGTGTCGCTGGGAAGCGGAATAAAAAGCGGACTGCGGATCATTAAAAACGCGCCGGTACAGCCCATCACTGAACCCAGCTCTGATTCGGCATGACGAATATGGTTTTGCATCTGCCAGTAACTTTGTTCGCCTTCGGTGCCATCGGCGAGTAGGTAATGGCTGGTAATGGCGCCAATCTCAATATTACTCATCATTTGCGCGCCTTGGCGAAGCGCATCTTGAGATAACAGCGCGGAAACATCTGAGCTCACCAGAAGGTCACTCTTTTGCTGCGCCATGGCGAGTAGCTGATTTAGCCGCGCTGATTTTCCTTCGTTATCACGCCAAACATGAACCTCGAAATGAATGTTGGCCTGTTCAAATTTCGGTTTCCATTGTTGCGCGAGTACTGGCGTTTCATCGAGGCAACCATCACAGCCAATCAAAATTTGCCATCGATTGGCGGGATAATCTTGAATCAGTAGATTTGCGAGTTTTTGCTCAATGAGCGCCGCTTCGTTATAGGCAGGAATGATCACGCTGATATAGGGAAAGCTATCAGGATTTTGATTGTCGCAGGCTGGCTGATAGAGCGCCTCTTCAGAGAGACGAAGCTTTCGCCCTTGATGGATCATCCAAGGCAGGTAAATCAAATGGTGATAACACACAAGAATCAAGAGTAGCCCCAGTAGAATGTTTAGCCCCATCATGTTTGCGCTCCTTGATAGCAATCAAGGTAGTGGCGACACATGGTCTCAAAATCAGCATGCCGACGAATAAATTGATGAAGTTGCTTGGGGTCGTGCGCTGCATTCATCATCGTGGTTGCACCAGCCACTAAGGATTTCAAAATATCCGCATCGACTAAATGACTGCCGGGTGCAAGTAAGCTGGCGACTGCGCCAACGTTATTGGCTAAAACCGGAATCCCACAGGCTTGTGCTTCTAAAATGGCAAAGGGGAGTCCCTCTTTGCGTGAGGGTAAGCAAAAGCAATCGAGACTTTGATAAAACAGCGGCATATCCTCAATTTGACCGAGGAAATGTACGCGATCGCGAATATTAATGGCTTCACAATGGGCTTGAAGAAATTTGCGTTGTGGTCCATCACCAGCAATGGCTAAGTGTGCATGTTTCGGTAATTGAGCGAGCATATTTAAGGCGCGATCGAGGCCTTTTTCGGGAACGAAGCGCCCAGCGCAGCCAAAAATAAATGCATGACGAGGCAAGCGAAGATGATGGCGCGCTTGTCGTTGCTCTTTGGGCTGAAAACGCTGGCAATTCACCCCATTGGTGATCACTTTTTCTGGTGTGAGGTCGATGTGTTGCAAGGCATGACTGACACTATCGGCATCAGCAATCAGTTGTGGCCGACCGAGTAAGGCCAATCGCGTGAGCCAGCGCGCCTTGCGTGAGTCAAAATGCCAGCTGTCATGCTCGGTATGAATATGTTTGAGTGAGAGGCCTAAGCTGGCCAAGCGACCATAAAGCAGGGGGCCAATATGGTGGCTATGCAGTACATCAATTTTCTGATCTTTCATCAGATGGCGAAGCTGATAGATGCAGCGCCAATCAAGACCATCTTGCTTATTGAGAAAGTGGAGCGGGAAACGATAGCTTGCCAATGCAGGCCAATAGCCAAAGGCTTGCGCTTGGCTATCTTCCAAGGCGGCTATATGCACTTGGCTTTGGTTTTGTTCATTGAGCGCTTGTGCGAGATCTAGGGTCATTCGCTCAATACCGCCGGGTCTTAGGTGCTGAACCAGCATCAAAACACGTGTCATATGGGCTCCTCGGTTTGATCCTTGAGTTTGGGAATGCGCGCCAAAATAGGTAGCGGTGCCAAGTGGGTAATTTGCTCATTGTGGTAAACGCGGCTATCGAAAATTTCGGCGACGGTTGCCAGCATGAGTCCAACACCTAAACCGCCAATGCAGCTCAGTGCTAACACAATGAATAAAGAAAGTTGTTGCGGCGTTTGTGGTTGATAGGGGCGGTCGATCACTTTTAGTTTTTCAGGTTCTTCAAAGCGTCCGAGCTGGCCGGTAACACGCGCCATTTCATAGCGTTCAAGTAGTTGGTCATAAAGCCGAGATTGCACATCATAGTTTCGCTGCAATACCGCCAGCTGCTTTTCTAGCTCGGCTAGCTCAACCACTTGCTGGGCGAGCTCTTTGCCTTTTTGAGCCAGCAATGCGCGCTCTTGTTTTAAGCCAGAGAGTTTTACTTCTGCTTGCTGTAACTGTTCGAGTTGGCTTTGCAGCAGCGCGGGGCGTTCGTTATCGCTTTGCGATAGGCTAGTGGCGAGCTGCCACAGCTGGGCAATATTTTGTTGATTCAGCTGCTGGCGCTGGTTGAGCAATTTATCGCGCTCGATTTTTAGCTGAGATAAGCGGCGCAGTACCGCTTGTACTGAAGAGTGCTGGTCCGTATAACTGGCGCGTAAAATGGCAAGTTCAGCCTCAGCTTTGACGACTTCCTCTTCAAGCATGCTGACCACAGGTGAGCTTTGTGTAAGCTGTTTGCTTAGGCTGTCGTATTCACTTTGTGCATGAACCAATTTCAGTTCGGTTTCACGCATTTGCTTGCGAATCTGTTGCTCACTAAATCCTAATCCCTGTTCAAGTAGTGGCAAAATGTTAGCGTTGCTGGTTTTAAAGCGTGCCAACTGTGTTTCCGCCAGCACCAAGTCTTGTTGCCGACGTTCTAGCTGATCTTTGAGAAAATTTTCTGAGCTATCTAATGAGGCGCGTCCTGGTGCTTGAAGGCGATAAAGAAATTGTGCGGAAGCTTGCTCTAAAATATGTGGCATCTGTACAGGTTCGTGCCAAGTGAGGCTAAGGCGAATTAGATCGCTGCCCGCTAGCTCTAAAGTTAAATTTTGAGAGAGCCGATTGAGCATGGCGTCATATTGCGCACGATTGGCAGCATCAACTAGTTCAAGTTCATCAATGACGTCACTTAAGACGCTACGGCTATGAAGAAGTACGCGCAGTGCCTCGATTCGCTCTTTGAGGTTATAGGAGATGGAAATATCTTCTAGAAAGGGATTAATCAGCGCACTTTCCTGAACCAAAATGGTGGTGTGCGAGTAGTATTTCTTCTCCATGCTACTGTGAATAAGCAATGCGAGGATCGGTAATAGGATCATCGGTACCACCACTAAATAGCGTTGTTTCCATAACGCTAAAAGCAGGGGGTAAAGAAGGTGAAAGAGGCGATAACGCATATCACAAGGTCTCGATGATCACGGTATTGATCGATAAATTGGGATCAAAGATCTGATCAAACTGAATGCGATAGGGCATGGCGAGCTGGTGGATCTGTTTCAGTCGTTGCTGGCTGCGCCAAAGAGAGTCAAAGGCTGATTCATCGGTGCTGGGGCCAATGGTCAGTAATAGGCGATATTGATTATGCTGCTCAAAGTAGGTGCTGAGTTGCTGCTTTTGTTGCGGGGTGAGGGCAATCTGCTGCGCCTGATAATGCAGGGTCATTTTTGCTTGATACAATCCTGCACAGCCCATGAGTAGGCTGAACACCATCAATCCCAAGTAGCATCGACCCCATGGCCATCTTGTGTATTGCTTGATCATCATACACATCCCTCACATTCCTTTTATTGAGTGTAGCCGCTCTCCTCATCGATGCCTGATTAGGTGGACAATGATCTAATGCTTTTTCAATTGCTTGCAGATATGTTCCATGACGAGCTGACCTTTGTTGTGCCAGCTTTCCTGTTGTAGTCGTTGCTGTAATTGAGTGGACAGCGATTTATATCGTGAGGGTTGCTGCTGTTGATGATGAAAGTGCTGAGTAATGCACTGAAACCAATCGGTGGGTGTATTTGCAATATGAACCCAAGGAGTGAAATCTCGAGCGGCAGCAAAATCACTACTAATGACGGCGGTGCCCGATGCCAAATACTCGCGCAGTTTAAGCGGATTACAGGCTTGAATTTGTCGGTTGTCTTTAAAAGGCAGTATCGCAATTTGCCAGCGTGCAAGTAGGTCGGGTAATTGCTCGTGTGGCTGCGCGGGATATAAATGAATATTACGATGGGCGCGAAGCTGATGGATGGTGCAGTCAATACGACCAACCAATTCAAATTGGTACTGCGGAAACTGCTCAGCGAGCTGACAAAGTAAGTGTTGATCCAGCCATTGATTGAGGCTGCCATAAAATCCGATCACATTGGGTTCAATATGAATGGCAGGATTGGGAGCAAAACTATCAAGATCGACGCCGTGCGTCAGGATTTGCGTTTTTGTGGCTGGAAATCGCTGCGCTAAGGCTGGGCTTGCCGCCAAAATGAGATCGGCCTTTTCAACCAGAGCGCGTTCTTTGGCTGCGACACGGGCATGATCCACCCCCGCTAATGCTGAGAAATCATCGCCGCAGTAGTAGATCACTAAGTCGGCATCCAGCGGATCAAGATAATCCACCGCGCTTGGTAAGGCCGCCCAGACAATACGAGGATAGTGCTTGGGTAGTTGTGCGAGCGCTTTGAGCTGGTGATTATTCCAAGTTTTCAACCACGACCACTGTGCCAGCGGCCAGACTTTTGGGGCATAAATCTGTGTGGGTTGTGGCAAAGCGCTGTGTTGTTCGTGTCGTTTCGGCTGTTTGAGCTTTTCCCAAATACGTTTGCAATCACGCCAAGCAAATGAGGGACGACGAAGGCCTATGGAGTTAATCCAATGCACGCTGTGATGCCGCATCATCTGCTGCATGATGTGCTGTGAGCTGGATGGATGACGCCCCCAGTCTTCAGCAAAGACGATCCACTGCGGTTTCATCACGCAGTTTCCTTTTCATCTTTTGTATCGCTCAGCGCTGAATGCGGGTTCGACAGTTGACGCAGCACTTTGGCTGGATTTCCTCCGACCAAAGTAAAGGGCGGAACATCTTTGGTGACTACGCTTTCAGTGGCCACAATACTGCCTTCGCCAATGGTGACATGACCGACAATGGTTGCGCCGCTGCAGATCCATGCATCTTTACCAATATGAATGGTGCTAATTTGATTCGCTGTTTCACCTTCGCCTGCGGCGCGAGCAGTCGGGTCTAGCGGGTGACCGGGAAAGCCAACTAAAGATACTCGGCCTGCCAATCGAACGTTATCTTCCAGAATAATCGCATGACCAATCGCCAAATGATTTTGCCAGCCGATATCCACATTGTGGCCAATGGTGAGCTGTGCGGGTGGGTGCGCACCAATATGTCCTGCGAGGGTACTGATACCTGAGATTCGACAGTCATTACCCAGGGTGATTTGTAGTTGGCCAAGGATCTGCGGCATACCTGAATAGAGGTAAAGTCTTTTGGGGCGGTTGCTGACTTGGCTCAGAAATAGGGGCGTGAAATAGATGCGCTGGATGAGTAGTTGCCACACCCCGACAATGCCTTGATGGATGCGATAGAGCAGTGGGTGGAGGATAGGTACAGTGGGGAAAGCACTATGGCGAATGGGCGCGGTGACAGTTTTGACTCGCTGCCATTGCGCTGGACTGAGATGTTTTTTGAACCATGCTTTCATGCTGACCTTGATCCTTTAAGGTGAAATCAGACCGTTGTAAATGCCGTTCGGTTGCTATTAATAAAGCTAGCAGAATATAGAGCGGCCAGGTGAAGCCTTGGGTTAGAAAAGAACCACTGATGCAAAAGCTAATAAAGCCAAGATACAGCGCATTCAATAGATGCTGTGTTTGGGGTTGGGTAAAGCGTAATAGTAAATGGCGAATGCGTTTCAAAGCCATGATGATCAAAAGGGCAAAGAGCGCAAAACCGACAAATCCTGTTTCTGCCAAAATTTCAAACCAGGTACTGTGTACGGCGTGGTTTTTGCCGTCCCAGTGATTGGAGTAGAAATAGTAGTTCACATAAAAATTATCAATACCCACGCCAGTAAAGGGGTGTGAGAGTGCCATTCGCCATGCCGCGCTCCACGCATAGAGTCGTCCCATGGCTGATTCATCGACGCCCGTTTCCGCGGCGCCGCCTGAGGCGCGATCACTAATACCCGCAAAAGCCACAAGTAAACATAAACCGGCGATGCTGATTAAGATGGGAATCATTTTGTTTCGACAATGCAGCGATAGCATGACAAATAAAATGCCAGCAATACCAATTAAGCCGCCGCGACTTTGAGTAGCGAGAATGGCGAGTATTAATAATGTTATTGCGGTAAAAGAGAGATAACGCCGCCAGTCACTGTGCTGCAGATAAGCGACAGCAAAGGAGAGAGGAAAGAGCAGCACCAAGGCTAAATCATTGGGATCGCCAATGATCGACCCTAGATTGCGACTAATGGTCACGCGGGTACCTTCCACTAGGCCAATGCCATGGTAGCTGTTATATAGCGCAATCATCGCAATCAAACATCCAGCCATGATCAGTAACCAACCCAAACGATAAACGGCATTGAGCGATTGGGTAAGCCACGAGATTGCAAACATCATCAATATCATCTTTATGTATTGGCCATTGAAGTAAGCCATGGCCAGTGATGTGTTGGTTGCAAATAAAACACTCACGCCGACCCAAGCCACAAATAGCAGCACCACAGAATGAAGCGGGTGCCAATAAAATAGACTTCGATTAAACCAAATTTGCATCACCAGTAATGCCAAGCTTGCCAGCGCTAGCATTTGTGGAATACGAAATGGATAGAGAACGGGAATGGCTTCGTGAATCCGAAAATAGGAAAACACCACAAACAAACAGCAAGCAAAAAAGGCGAAGCGCGCGAAGTAGGGTAATAAGAGGCTGCCAATAACCGCAAGTAAACATAGGGCGGCGATGGGACCGAAATGGAGCCAGAGCAGCGCCAAACTCAGACAAAAGAGACTGGCGGTGAGTTGCTGGTGGCTCGGTGAGAGAGTCATCAGGAGGCCTGAATCCGAGCCAGCTTACTTTGCAAGCTAATGCCTGCACATGACATTAGAATGTGCGCTGTGAGTAATCCCCAGATTGCGCTGGCAAGCCAAGGTTGTTCTAGATAAACACAAAGTGTGATGGCAAAAAGCAGGGCAAAGAAGTACAGCCATTGTTTGTACTGATAGGGGAGATGTAGCAGCTGTTGGCTGCGTAGAAATGTCAGCACAAAACGAAATAGCTGAAGGGCAATACCACCAAAGATCACCCCCTGCATTTGGTAGTGAGGGATCAGATAAAAAAGAACGGGAATGGCACATAGTGCGGTGGCAATGGCAATCAAGAAGTTACTACGGCCGCTTAATTCATACAGTGTGCCTGTGTTCACCATGACAGTGGCATAACGTAGCGCCAAGAACCAAGGTAAAATCCCAATGTAGCTTTGGCTCGCATGAAAATCTGCAGCAAAGAGCTTGCTAAAAATAAACGGGGCAAAAAGGATTAAGCTCGCCGCCAGCCAGATCCCAAGCTGGGCACCGAAAAAATTGAATTGCGCTAAGCGATGTTGCTGTAAGGCTTGCTCTGCATTTTCAAATCGTTTGGGTAGCCACCACATTGAAAAAGGCTCGAGTAGCAGCGTCGCAGCAATGGTCCATTGCATCGCGATGGCATAGGGCGCGAGTGTTGTTGGCCCAAGCGTTTCTGCGATGACCCAGCGCTCGGCGCCTAAATAGACAAATCCTAAAATACCAGAAAGTGTAATCAGACCGCCGTATCGCAGCATAGCACCATAGGGCCCGCATTGAATCCTTGGCATCCAACGGATCAGTGCGATCAATTGAATACTCTGCGCCGCAAGGCCAGCCATCACTAATCCACTGATGCCATATTGCGGCGTAAGCCAAACAATCAGACTGGCTTGTGTGATCGCAATGAGTAGCTGCGCACGAATAAATGCGCCTGCTGCATCGGCCAGTCGCATGGCCGTTAGGGGGATTGCGGCCAAGCTGTTCAGAAAAAGTGTGATGAGTAATATTTGTAAATGCCATGGCTCAGGCTGTGTGGGCAGCTGGGCGCAAATCCAATGCGCAAAAAGACAGCCTAAAACAACAAGAGTGCCCCCGAATACAAAGGTGAGCTGTATGGCCACGGAGAGTACTTGCTGTGGCTGATAGCATTGGCGATGCACAAAACGGTAGATGGCTTCAATGAGACCTAGCGTGAGTAACCAAGAGCCTAAGGCAATAAAGGTGAGTAGTACATCATAACGACCATAAGCTTCTGCGCCCAACCAACGCGTGGTCCAAGGTTGTAAGATGAGAGCGATGAGCTTGCAAAGTGCCAGTCCAACGCCATAGGTCAAGATTGTTCGAATCATTCGATTTGGCGTCTCCATGCGATAGGGGTGAATTCAACTAGGCTTATTGCATTGAAACAGCAAATTTGGTGCCAGATGAATCAACAGCATGGACAAGGACAGAACGCGGATGTCATGGACATTAGTGTGATTATGCCCACTTATAATTGTTTAGCTTGGTTGCCGCGCGCGTTGCACAGCATTCGTCGGCAAGGCGCGGTGCGAGAAATTATGATTGTTGATGATGGTTCAACTGATGGTTCTCGCCAATGGTTACGCCAGCAAAGCGATGTTCGTTTACTAGAAACAAACAGATTAGGCGCCGGAGGTGCGCGCAATTATGCAATTCGCAATGCAAAAGGAAAATGGATCGCATTTTTAGATGCTGATGATTACTGGCTAGGGCATAAGCTCGCAAGGCAATATGCTCAGTTAGAGCAATCTCCCTCGGCGGTCATGAATATTACGGATTTTCGCCATATGAGTAATGAAGGGGAAAATCTGGGCCGATGTTTTACGCCTGTCGTTTGGCCTTACTTTGGTCGTCTCTGGAAAAAACGACACGCAGCTGGCATGGGGGTACATGAATTCCAGCTATTTGCGGCGCTGTATCAAGAGAACTTTGTGGGGACCTCCTGCGTTCTTGTCGCAAAGCAATCTTTAGAAAATGTGGGTGGATTTGATACCGAGCTGAGCTCAGCATCTGATTGGGATTTATGGTTAAAGGTTGCGATGCAAGGAACAATTCAAGTGATGCCATTTGTCGGTATGCACTATTGGGTTGAACGCCCAGGTTCTATTACGCGAGCAAGACAAAAACGTATCGATGCAATATCAGTGATACTGACTCGCCATGGCAAAGCGCAACCCTTAACGATGTTCAATCGGCTTCGGGCGTATCAGCGCTGGTATGAAGGTCGCGCTGAACAAAGACGTGAAGCAAAGGCGATATTTACTGCTATTCTTTATGAGCTGGTGGCATGGTTGCACTGGCCGCAGACGAGAATGCTAAAACGTATGCTTAAAGATGCCCTGCCCATATTGAATAAATAACCATCAAAGCACCTCGTTTTGGTAACCAAATGGTTAGCAAAATGTGCCTTTCTGAAGCGATTTGCTCACAATCTGAGCGAACAACGAAAAAAAGTGATTTTTTTCACAAAAAGGGTTGCCAAAGAAAATCGTCGCCCTATAATGCGACCCCACTGACACGGCGGACGCAAACAAAGCACGAAGCCAGAGCCAGTAAGGCTTGAAGCTGAAAAAGAAAATTCAAAAAAGTGTTTGACACTGACTTTCTTCTCAGTAGAATGGCCGCCTCGCTTAAGGGTGATGCGAATCACTAAAAAGCGAAGTCAATAAGACGTTTTTAATTTCGAGAATGACTCGAAAATAAATTGAAAATTTCTTCTTGACTTCAAGTTAGGAAAGCGTAAGATACGCCTCCCTGACAAAGCAGCGAAGCTGCTGAGTCAACGCTCTTTAACAATGTAACCAATCAATCTGTGTGGGCACTCGTTATTGATAGTCGAAAGATTTAAATCAATGAGCTGAGTGACCAAACAAATCGAAAGATTTGGCACAGTCAATTCACATTACGATAGTAATGTAATCAGTATTCATTGAGTCGGTCGAAAGACCAAAAAAACTTTTAATTGAAGAGTTTGATCATGGCTCAGATTGAACGCTGGCGGCAGGCCTAACACATGCAAGTCGAGCGGCAGCGACATAAACAATCCTTCGGGTGCGTTTATGGGCGGCGAGCGGCGGACGGGTGAGTAATGCCTAGGAAGTTGCCCAGTAGAGGGGGATAACCATTGGAAACGATGGCTAATACCGCATAATCTCTTTGGAGCAAAGCAGGGGACCTTCGGGCCTTGTGCTACTGGATACGCCTAGGTGGGATTAGCTAGTTGGTGGGGTAAAGGCTCACCAAGGCGACGATCCCTAGCTGGTCTGAGAGGATGATCAGCCACACTGGAACTGAGACACGGTCCAGACTCCTACGGGAGGCAGCAGTGGGGAATATTGCACAATGGGCGCAAGCCTGATGCAGCCATGCCGCGTGTGTGAAGAAGGCCTTCGGGTTGTAAAGCACTTTCAGCAGTGAGGAAGGTGGTAAGATTAATACTCTTATCATTTGACGTTAGCTGCAGAAGAAGCACCGGCTAACTCCGTGCCAGCAGCCGCGGTAATACGGAGGGTGCGAGCGTTAATCGGAATTACTGGGCGTAAAGCGCATGCAGGCGGATGATTAAGCCAGATGTGAAAGCCCCGGGCTTAACCTGGGAATAGCATTTGGAACTGATCATCTAGAGTCTTGTAGAGGGGGGTAGAATTTCAGGTGTAGCGGTGAAATGCGTAGAGATCTGAAGGAATACCGGTGGCGAAGGCGGCCCCCTGGACAAAGACTGACGCTCAGATGCGAAAGCGTGGGTAGCAAACAGGATTAGATACCCTGGTAGTCCACGCCGTAAACGATGTCTACTTGGAGGTTGTTCCCTTGAGGAGTGGCTTTCGGAGCTAACGCGTTAAGTAGACCGCCTGGGGAGTACGGTCGCAAGATTAAAACTCAAATGAATTGACGGGGGCCCGCACAAGCGGTGGAGCATGTGGTTTAATTCGATGCAACGCGAAGAACCTTACCTACTCTTGACATCCATAGAACTTAGCAGAGATGCTTTGGTGCCTTCGGGAACTATGAGACAGGTGCTGCATGGCTGTCGTCAGCTCGTGTTGTGAAATGTTGGGTTAAGTCCCGCAACGAGCGCAACCCTTATCCTTGTTTGCCAGCACGTAATGGTGGGAACTCCAGGGAGACTGCCGGTGATAAACCGGAGGAAGGTGGGGACGACGTCAAGTCATCATGGCCCTTACGAGTAGGGCTACACACGTGCTACAATGGCGTATACAGAGGGCGGCGAACCAGCGATGGTAAGCGAATCCCAAAAAGTACGTCGTAGTCCGGATTGGAGTCTGCAACTCGACTCCATGAAGTCGGAATCGCTAGTAATCGTGGATCAGAATGCCACGGTGAATACGTTCCCGGGCCTTGTACACACCGCCCGTCACACCATGGGAGTGGGCTGCAAAAGAAGTGGGTAGTTTAACCTTCGGGAGGACGCTCACCACTTTGTGGTTCATGACTGGGGTGAAGTCGTAACAAGGTAGCCCTAGGGGAACCTGGGGCTGGATCACCTCCTTACCTAAAGACTACTGACAAGTGTCCACACAGATTGATTTGGTTATAAAGATAAAGAGACGTTTTGTGTAAACAAAACATCCCAAGTGTCCCGTTCGTCTAGAGGCCTAGGACACCGCCCTTTCACGGCGGTAACAGGGGTTCGACTCCCCTACGGGACGCCACTATGGGTCGTTAGCTCAGTTGGTAGAGCAGTTGACTTTTAATCAATTGGTCGCAGGTTCGAATCCTGCACGACCCACCATCTACTCTTCTTAGCTAGATGGACTACAGTGGGCGATTAGCTCAGTTGGGAGAGCACCTCCCTTACAAGGAGGGGGTCACTGGTTCGAGCCCGGTATCGCCCACCACTCTCTAATGGTTTTCAGCGATGAAGATTCAGCGATTTAATTGTTGAGTCGGAATTTTCGACGCCGAGAGATATTAGAAAGTGCTTATCTCGTAAGAGAAAAACACATTGCTCTTTAAAAATTTGGAAAGCTGACTAGTAAATTCATTTGAATGTAAGTTCAATGAATAACTAAAAATGTTTATTCATATACCCATATGAATAAACGAGTTCTCAAAAACACAATCAAGTGTCTTGAGTACGGCGAAAACTAGAAATCTTGGTGACTGTTCATATAGCCCTCTTCGGGTTGTATGGTTAAGTGACTAAGCGTATACGGTGGATGCCTTGGCAATCAGAGGCGATGAAGGACGTACTAACCTGCGATAAGCCATGAGGAGACGGTAAGAGTCATTACTACTCATGGATTTCCGAATGGGGAAACCCACTTGCATAAGCAAGTATCTTGCAGTGAATACATAGCTGTAAGAGGCGAACCGGGAGAACTGAAACATCTAAGTACCCCGAGGAAAAGAAATCAACCGAGATTCCGAAAGTAGCGGCGAGCGAAATCGGACCAGCCCTTAAGTTTTTAGTGTGCTAAGCGAACGTTCCTGGAAAGGACGGCGATACAGGGTGATAGCCCCGTAGCTGAAAGTGCACTTTAGATGAAATCGAGTAGGACGGGACACGTGGTATCCTGTCTGAATATGGGGGGACCATCCTCCAAGGCTAAATACTCCTGATTGACCGATAGTGAACCAGTACCGTGAGGGAAAGGCGAAAAGAACCCCTGTGAGGGGAGTGAAATAGAACCTGAAACCGTATACGTACAAGCAGTGGGAGCACCTTCGTGGTGTGACTGCGTACCTTTTGTATAATGGGTCAGCGACTTATATTCAGTGGCGAGGTTAACCGATTAGGGGAGCCGTAGCGAAAGCGAGTGTTAACTGCGCGTTTAGTCTCTGGATATAGACCCGAAACCGAGTGATCTAGCCATGGGCAGGTTGAAGGTTGAGTAACATCAACTGGAGGACCGAACCGACTAATGTTGAAAAATTAGCGGATGACTTGTGGCTAGGGGTGAAAGGCCAATCAAACTCGGAGATAGCTGGTTCTCCCCGAAAGCTATTTAGGTAGCGCCTCGGACGAATACTACTGGGGGTAGAGCACTGTTAAGGCTAGGGGGTCATCCCGACTTACCAACCCTTTGCAAACTCCGAATACCAGTAAGTACTATCCGGGAGACACACGGCGGGTGCTAACGTCCGTCGTGGAGAGGGAAACAACCCAGACCGCCAGCTAAGGTCCCAAAGTATTGCTAAGTGGGAAACGATGTGGGAAGGCTCAGACAGCCAGGATGTTGGCTTAGAAGCAGCCATCATTTAAAGAAAGCGTAATAGCTCACTGGTCGAGTCGGCCTGCGCGGAAGATGTAACGGGGCTAAGCAATACACCGAAGCTGCGGCAATGTACTTTAGTATATTGGGTAGGGGAGCGTTCTGTAAGCTGTTGAAGGTGAACTGAGAAGTTTGCTGGAGGTATCAGAAGTGCGAATGCTGACATGAGTAACGACAAAGGGAGTGAAAAACTCCCTCGCCGGAAGACCAAGGGTTCCTGTCCAACGTTAATCGGGGCAGGGTGAGTCGGCCCCTAAGGCGAGGCTGAAAAGCGTAGTCGATGGGAAACGGGTTAATATTCCCGTACTGCTGATAACTGCGATGGGGGGACGGAGAAGGCTAGGTGGGCCAGGCGACGGTTGTCCTGGTTCAAGGGTGTAGGTTGAGTGTTTAGGCAAATCCGGACACTTAAGACTGAGACCTGATGTCGAAGCCACTACGGTGGTGAAGTCATTGATGCCATGCTTCCAGGAAAAGCCTCTAAGCTTCAGGTTATCAGGAACCGTACCCCAAACCGACACAGGTGGTCGGGTAGAGAATACCAAGGCGCTTGAGAGAACTCGGGTGAAGGAACTAGGCAAAATGGTACCGTAACTTCGGGAGAAGGTACGCTCTTGATGGTGAAGTCCCTTGCGGATGGAGCTGCTGAGAGTCGCAGATACCAGGTGGCTGCAACTGTTTATTAAAAACACAGCACTGTGCAAATTCGAAAGAAGACGTATACGGTGTGACGCCTGCCCGGTGCCGGAAGGTTAATTGATGGGGTTAGAGGTAACTCGAAGCTCTTGATCGAAGCCCCGGTAAACGGCGGCCGTAACTATAACGGTCCTAAGGTAGCGAAATTCCTTGTCGGGTAAGTTCCGACCTGCACGAATGGCGTAATGATGGCCACGCTGTCTCCACCCGAGACTCAGTGAAATTGAAATCGCTGTGAAGATGCAGTGTACCCGCGGCTAGACGGAAAGACCCCGTGAACCTTTACTACAGCTTGGCACTGAACATTGAGCCTACATGTGTAGGATAGGTGGGAGGCTTTGAAGCAGAGACGCTAGTTTCTGTGGAGCCGACCTTGAAATACCACCCTTGTATGTTTGATGTTCTAACTTGGCCCCATTATCTGGGGTGAGGACAGTGCCTGGTGGGTAGTTTGACTGGGGCGGTCTCCTCCCAAAGAGTAACGGAGGAGCACGAAGGTGGGCTAATCACGGTCGGACATCGTGAGGTTAGTGTAATGGCATAAGCCCGCTTGACTGCGAGAATGACGGTTCGAGCAGGTGCGAAAGCAGGTCATAGTGATCCGGTGGTTCTGAATGGAAGGGCCATCGCTCAACGGATAAAAGGTACTCCGGGGATAACAGGCTGATACCGCCCAAGAGTTCATATCGACGGCGGTGTTTGGCACCTCGATGTCGGCTCATCACATCCTGGGGCTGAAGTCGGTCCCAAGGGTATGGCTGTTCGCCATTTAAAGTGGTACGCGAGCTGGGTTTAGAACGTCGTGAGACAGTTCGGTCCCTATCTGCCGTGGGCGTTGGAAGATTGAGAGGGGCTGCTCCTAGTACGAGAGGACCGGAGTGGACGAACCTCTGGTGTTCGGGTTGTCACGCCAGTGGCATTGCCCGGTAGCTAAGTTCGGAATCGATAACCGCTGAAAGCATCTAAGCGGGAAGCGAGCCTCAAGATGAGTCTTCCCTGAGACTTTAAGTCTCCTAAAGGGTTGTTCGAGACTAGAACGTTGATAGGCAGGGTGTGTAAGCGTTGTGAGACGTTGAGCTAACCTGTACTAATCGCCCGTGAGGCTTAACCATACAACACCCAAGAGGGTTTTACGTACACAAGCTTGATTGTGTTGAGAACGAAGCAAGAACTAGTCGAATAAAGCTTTCCAGATTTAACAAATTTGCTTGGCGGCCATAGCGCTGTGGACCCACCTGATTCCATGCCGAACTCAGAAGTGAAACGCAGCTGCGCCGATGGTAGTGTGGGGCTTCCCCATGTGAGAGTAGGTCACCGCCAGGCTTCAAATTTAATCTAGCGACTGAGTCGAGAGATAAAGAATTAGTGCTGATATAGCTCAGTTGGTAGAGCGCACCCTTGGTAAGGGTGAGGTCCCCAGTTCAAATCTGGGTATCAGCACCACGAATTTGTTTGATGTCCATAGCGCTGTGGTCCCACCTGATTCCATGCCGAACTCAGAAGTGAAACGCAGCTGCGCCGATGGTAGTGTGGGGCTTCCCCATGTGAGAGTAGGTCACCATCAAACTTTCACTCTTGAAGTGAAAATAATATTTTTAATTTTAAGAATATTATCTTGACTTCAAGTTAGGAAAGCGTAAGATACGCCTCCCTGACAAAGCAGCGAAGCTGCTGAGTCAACGCTCTTTAACAATGTAACCAATCAATCTGTGTGGGCACTCGTTATTGATAGTCGAAAGATTTAAATCAATGAGCTGAGTGACCAAACAAATCGAAAGATTTGGCACAGTCAATTCACATTACGATAGTAATGTAATCAGTATTCATTGAGTCGGTCGAAAGACCAAAAAACTTTTAATTGAAGAGTTTGATCATGGCTCAGATTGAACGCTGGCGGCAGGCCTAACACATGCAAGTCGAGCGGCAGCGACATAAACAATCCTTCGGGTGCGTTTATGGGCGGCGAGCGGCGGACGGGTGAGTAATGCCTAGGAAGTTGCCCAGTAGAGGGGGATAACCATTGGAAACGATGGCTAATACCGCATAATCTCTTTGGAGCAAAGCAGGGGACCTTCGGGCCTTGTGCTACTGGATACGCCTAGGTGGGATTAGCTAGTTGGTGGGGTAAAGGCTCACCAAGGCGACGATCCCTAGCTGGTCTGAGAGGATGATCAGCCACACTGGAACTGAGACACGGTCCAGACTCCTACGGGAGGCAGCAGTGGGGAATATTGCACAATGGGCGCAAGCCTGATGCAGCCATGCCGCGTGTGTGAAGAAGGCCTTCGGGTTGTAAAGCACTTTCAGCAGTGAGGAAGGTGGTAAGATTAATACTCTTATCATTTGACGTTAGCTGCAGAAGAAGCACCGGCTAACTCCGTGCCAGCAGCCGCGGTAATACGGAGGGTGCGAGCGTTAATCGGAATTACTGGGCGTAAAGCGCATGCAGGCGGATGATTAAGCCAGATGTGAAAGCCCCGGGCTTAACCTGGGAATAGCATTTGGAACTGGTCATCTAGAGTCTTGTAGAGGGGGGTAGAATTTCAGGTGTAGCGGTGAAATGCGTAGAGATCTGAAGGAATACCGGTGGCGAAGGCGGCCCCCTGGACAAAGACTGACGCTCAGATGCGAAAGCGTGGGTAGCAAACAGGATTAGATACCCTGGTAGTCCACGCCGTAAACGATGTCTACTTGGAGGTTGTTCCCTTGAGGAGTGGCTTTCGGAGCTAACGCGTTAAGTAGACCGCCTGGGGAGTACGGTCGCAAGATTAAAACTCAAATGAATTGACGGGGGCCCGCACAAGCGGTGGAGCATGTGGTTTAATTCGATGCAACGCGAAGAACCTTACCTACTCTTGACATCCATAGAACTTAGCAGAGATGCTTTGGTGCCTTCGGGAACTATGAGACAGGTGCTGCATGGCTGTCGTCAGCTCGTGTTGTGAAATGTTGGGTTAAGTCCCGCAACGAGCGCAACCCTTATCCTTGTTTGCCAGCACGTAATGGTGGGAACTCCAGGGAGACTGCCGGTGATAAACCGGAGGAAGGTGGGGACGACGTCAAGTCATCATGGCCCTTACGAGTAGGGCTACACACGTGCTACAATGGCGTATACAGAGGGCGGCGAACCAGCGATGGTAAGCGAATCCCAAAAAGTACGTCGTAGTCCGGATTGGAGTCTGCAACTCGACTCCATGAAGTCGGAATCGCTAGTAATCGTGGATCAGAATGCCACGGTGAATACGTTCCCGGGCCTTGTACACACCGCCCGTCACACCATGGGAGTGGGCTGCAAAAGAAGTGGGTAGTTTAACCTTCGGGAGGACGCTCACCACTTTGTGGTTCATGACTGGGGTGAAGTCGTAACAAGGTAGCCCTAGGGGAACCTGGGGCTGGATCACCTCCTTACCTAAAGACTACTGACAAGTGTCCACACAGATTGATTTGGTTATAAGTTTAAGGGGCTATAGCTCAGCTGGGAGAGCGCTTGATTTGCATTCAAGAGGTCTGCGGTTCGATCCCGCATAGCTCCACCATCTTTAAACGCATTTGCTTAAGTGCTTTTAAAAATGGTTTCGAAAGAAACACATGCTCTTTAAAAATTTGGAAAGCTGACTAGTAAATTCATTTGAATGTAAGTTCAATGAATAACTAAAAATGTTTATTCATATACCCATATGAATAAACGAGTTCTCAAAAACACAATCAAGTGTCTTGAGTACGGCGAAAACTAGAAATCTTGGTGACTGTTCATATAGCCCTCTTCGGGTTGTATGGTTAAGTGACTAAGCGTATACGGTGGATGCCTTGGCAATCAGAGGCGATGAAGGACGTACTAACCTGCGATAAGCCATGAGGAGACGGTAAGAGTCATTACTACTCATGGATTTCCGAATGGGGAAACCCACTTGCATAAGCAAGTATCTTGCAGTGAATACATAGCTGTAAGAGGCGAACCGGGAGAACTGAAACATCTAAGTACCCCGAGGAAAAGAAATCAACCGAGATTCCGAAAGTAGCGGCGAGCGAAATCGGACCAGCCCTTAAGTTTTTAGTGTGCTAAGCGAACGTTCCTGGAAAGGACGGCGATACAGGGTGATAGCCCCGTAGCTGAAAGTGCACTTTAGATGAAATCGAGTAGGACGGGACACGTGGTATCCTGTCTGAATATGGGGGGACCATCCTCCAAGGCTAAATACTCCTGATTGACCGATAGTGAACCAGTACCGTGAGGGAAAGGCGAAAAGAACCCCTGTGAGGGGAGTGAAATAGAACCTGAAACCGTATACGTACAAGCAGTGGGAGCACCTTCGTGGTGTGACTGCGTACCTTTTGTATAATGGGTCAGCGACTTATATTCAGTGGCGAGGTTAACCGATTAGGGGAGCCGTAGCGAAAGCGAGTGTTAACTGCGCGTTTAGTCTCTGGATATAGACCCGAAACCGAGTGATCTAGCCATGGGCAGGTTGAAGGTTGAGTAACATCAACTGGAGGACCGAACCGACTAATGTTGAAAAATTAGCGGATGACTTGTGGCTAGGGGTGAAAGGCCAATCAAACTCGGAGATAGCTGGTTCTCCCCGAAAGCTATTTAGGTAGCGCCTCGGACGAATACTACTGGGGGTAGAGCACTGTTAAGGCTAGGGGGTCATCCCGACTTACCAACCCTTTGCAAACTCCGAATACCAGTAAGTACTATCCGGGAGACACACGGCGGGTGCTAACGTCCGTCGTGGAGAGGGAAACAACCCAGACCGCCAGCTAAGGTCCCAAAGTATTGCTAAGTGGGAAACGATGTGGGAAGGCTCAGACAGCCAGGATGTTGGCTTAGAAGCAGCCATCATTTAAAGAAAGCGTAATAGCTCACTGGTCGAGTCGGCCTGCGCGGAAGATGTAACGGGGCTAAGCAATACACCGAAGCTGCGGCAATGTACTTTAGTATATTGGGTAGGGGAGCGTTCTGTAAGCTGTTGAAGGTGAACTGAGAAGTTTGCTGGAGGTATCAGAAGTGCGAATGCTGACATGAGTAACGACAAAGGGAGTGAAAAACTCCCTCGCCGGAAGACCAAGGGTTCCTGTCCAACGTTAATCGGGGCAGGGTGAGTCGGCCCCTAAGGCGAGGCTGAAAAGCGTAGTCGATGGGAAACGGGTTAATATTCCCGTACTGCTGATAACTGCGATGGGGGGACGGAGAAGGCTAGGTGGGCCAGGCGACGGTTGTCCTGGTTCAAGGGTGTAGGTTGAGTGTTTAGGCAAATCCGGACACTTAAGACTGAGACCTGATGTCGAAGCCACTACGGTGGTGAAGTCATTGATGCCATGCTTCCAGGAAAAGCCTCTAAGCTTCAGGTTATCAGGAACCGTACCCCAAACCGACACAGGTGGTCGGGTAGAGAATACCAAGGCGCTTGAGAGAACTCGGGTGAAGGAACTAGGCAAAATGGTACCGTAACTTCGGGAGAAGGTACGCTCTTGATGGTGAAGTCCCTTGCGGATGGAGCTGCTGAGAGTCGCAGATACCAGGTGGCTGCAACTGTTTATTAAAAACACAGCACTGTGCAAATTCGAAAGAAGACGTATACGGTGTGACGCCTGCCCGGTGCCGGAAGGTTAATTGATGGGGTTAGAGGTAACTCGAAGCTCTTGATCGAAGCCCCGGTAAACGGCGGCCGTAACTATAACGGTCCTAAGGTAGCGAAATTCCTTGTCGGGTAAGTTCCGACCTGCACGAATGGCGTAATGATGGCCACGCTGTCTCCACCCGAGACTCAGTGAAATTGAAATCGCTGTGAAGATGCAGTGTACCCGCGGCTAGACGGAAAGACCCCGTGAACCTTTACTACAGCTTGGCACTGAACATTGAGCCTACATGTGTAGGATAGGTGGGAGGCTTTGAAGCAGAGACGCTAGTTTCTGTGGAGCCGACCTTGAAATACCACCCTTGTATGTTTGATGTTCTAACTTGGCCCCATTATCTGGGGTGAGGACAGTGCCTGGTGGGTAGTTTGACTGGGGCGGTCTCCTCCCAAAGAGTAACGGAGGAGCACGAAGGTGGGCTAATCACGGTCGGACATCGTGAGGTTAGTGTAATGGCATAAGCCCGCTTGACTGCGAGAATGACGGTTCGAGCAGGTGCGAAAGCAGGTCATAGTGATCCGGTGGTTCTGAATGGAAGGGCCATCGCTCAACGGATAAAAGGTACTCCGGGGATAACAGGCTGATACCGCCCAAGAGTTCATATCGACGGCGGTGTTTGGCACCTCGATGTCGGCTCATCACATCCTGGGGCTGAAGTCGGTCCCAAGGGTATGGCTGTTCGCCATTTAAAGTGGTACGCGAGCTGGGTTTAGAACGTCGTGAGACAGTTCGGTCCCTATCTGCCGTGGGCGTTGGAAGATTGAGAGGGGCTGCTCCTAGTACGAGAGGACCGGAGTGGACGAACCTCTGGTGTTCGGGTTGTCACGCCAGTGGCATTGCCCGGTAGCTAAGTTCGGAATCGATAACCGCTGAAAGCATCTAAGCGGGAAGCGAGCCTCAAGATGAGTCTTCCCTGAGACTTTAAGTCTCCTAAAGGGTTGTTCGAGACTAGAACGTTGATAGGCAGGGTGTGTAAGCGTTGTGAGACGTTGAGCTAACCTGTACTAATCGCCCGTGAGGCTTAACCATACAACACCCAAGAGGGTTTTACGTACACAAGCTTGATTGTGTTGAGAACGAAGCAAGAACTAGTCGAATAAAGCTTTCCAGATTTAACAAATTTGCTTGGCGGCCATAGCGCTGTGGACCCACCTGATTCCATGCCGAACTCAGAAGTGAAACGCAGCTGCGCCGATGGTAGTGTGGGGCTTCCCCATGTGAGAGTAGGTCACCGCCAGGCTTCAAATACTTTAAAAAGGCCATCCGAAAGGATGGCCTTTTTAGTTTGCGTTGAATTTAAGCCTACTCGAACGAAGTGACCAATTTGTCGGGAACAAATTGGAACAGCCGAAGGCTGGCCCGCAGGGCGTAAGGCAGGATGCTTTACGTAGTGTAGGTCACCGCCAGGCTTCAAATCCGAAAAAGCCCTTCACGAAAGTGAAGGGCTTTTTTTCGTCTTCAATTTTTTAAGATTTAAAACATATTCTTGAATTAAGTATGATTGATACGAACAAGAGATATAGAAAAGGCCGCATGCGCGGCCTTTTTGTAAATTGTTGGATGTCTGACTTATAAATTCTCGTCTATAAGGCTGATAACACGGTCGACTTCAGATTGACTTAGTTGCCCTTCTTTTACGAAAAGAACTTCACCATAACGATCAATTAGGATGATGGTTGAGCTTTCATCTGGAAGATCCCAAGTTTTAGCAACCTTACCTTCGTTATCGAGAACAAATGCTGACCAAGGGTATTCACGCTTACTGTCTTCTGCTGAGGATTGAACCATGCGACCAGTACCCCAAACGGCATCATCTTTATTGATGATGGTGACTGTTTGGTAGTCCATGCGATCATAGTTTTGCGCTTTAATCGCATCGATCATTGCAGCGTTCATCTCTTTAGCATTCGTGCGTCCAGCAATCGCTTGAATGAGAAACACGCGATCTTTTAGCTGCCAGCTACGCCATGGTGCATATTCTAAGCTATCTCCGTTGAGCATCAATTCACCGGCTTGGTTAACGGTTACTGCAGGAAGTGTGCTACCCATGGTGATATTGTGTGCTGCTGCAGTAAGCGGAAACAGCATTGCGAGGCCGATAAGACTTTGGCGTAATCGCATATAAAATCCTTTCAAAATTAACGATCTTTAACAGATTTTAATTCAAAATTTATTTGGCTTCCTGCTTTTTTGCTGATTTATTACTCAGTGTGAATTTATTAATGTTTCTGAGTGTATCTTTTACCTAGGCATCTGTGCCTTTATTAGTATTCGATGCCCAATCCACCTAAGCCACAGTAGCCATTAGGATGTTGATTTAAATATTGTTGGTGTTTTTCTTCTGCGATAAAGAAATGCTGTAGCTGGGCAATTTCGGTGGCAATCGGCTGTTGAATACCTGCGGCTTGGAGCTTATGTTGGTAATGCACCAGTGAGGTTTGCATTGCCTGATGTTGCTGTTGATTTTGATAAAGCAGTAATGAGCGATACTGTGGCCCTACATCATTGCCTTGGCGCCAGCCCTGTGTCGGATTATGCGACTCCCAAAAGAGCGCGAGTAATTGTGTTAGCGTGACTTCAGAGGGTATGAAGTGTATTTTCACGACCTCAGCATGATCGCTATTTCCGGCGCATACGTCTGCATAATTTGCTGACTCATGAAACCCGCCAGCGTATCCCACTTGCGTCATACACACCCCTGGCTGTTGCCAAAACAATCTCTCAGCGCCCCAAAAACATCCCATGCCAACGACAAGAGAGGCGGCTGTTTGTGGAATATCACCATATGGTTTTTGATAGATGGGATGCAAGGTTGACATGGGTGACTCCTCGTTGAGAAAAAAGCCAAGTGAGGTTTAGCTTCTACTTGATGTAAGCTAACATTAGCACCACCTGCCAAGGGATGCAGGCAATCTCCTTTTCAACATAGATAACTGATGCTACGTATACGCGACTCACTGATTACCTTTCTCTTCTGTTTATTGTTTTCAGCAACAAGTATTGCTGCGCCTAAAATTAAGGTTTCAGGTGTTGAAGGTGCATTGGCCGATAATGTTCAGGTATATATTGATAGCCTTTCAACGCGTGATATTGAGATCTCGCAGCGCTTTCAGCGACAGCTTGAGTCAACGCTTAATCATGCCTTAAACGCTCTGGGCTATTATCAGCCAAGTTATGAAATCAAGATGGATGGTGAAGCGGACAAGGGCACTATCTATGTGCATATCACACCAGGACGTCCAGTTCGTTACCAAACAATTGATCTCAGTATTGAAGGTGCGGCAAAAGATGATCCTGATTTTAAGACCATCATCGAGAGCGCACCCAAGGTGGGTGATATTGTCGCGCAGTATAAATATGATGATTTAAAATCCAAATTGCGTGCGTTGGCGTTGCGTAAAGGCTATTTCGATGCTGATTTTAGCTTAAGTAAACTCGAAATTGCGCCGAGCCATTTTCAGGGCTTTTTACGATTGCATTTTAATTCAGGCCCGCGCTATTACTTTGGCGATGTCACCTTTGAAGGTGCGCAAATTCGCGAAAACCGCCTTCGATCCATGCTGCCATTTCAGCCGGGTGATCCCTATGATGCGGATGTCCTCGGTGAATATACACAGCGTTTGTCCAATGCCAATTGGTTCTCTTCTTTGGTGGTTCAGCCTGAATTAGACAATTTAAAAGGCCTCGCTATTCCGATTCGCGTGCAAGTAGCACCTGCTGCTGAAAACAAGGTCGAGACTGGTTTGGGTTATTCAACAGACCAAGGGATGCGTTTTAAGATCAATTGGTCAAAGCCCTGGATCAACAGCCTAGGGCATAGTATCGATACTAAACTGTCACTTTCTCGACCTGAGAAAACGGCTGAGATTGCCTATAAATTCCCGCTCAATGATGTGCTCAATGACTATTATCAGGTGCAGTTTGGTTGGCGGGATCTAAACAATAACGATACCGACAGTACTGAATATACCTTAAGTTTTGAGCGGCATTGGATGCTGGAATCTGGCTGGCACCGGACTGCATTTGTCCGCTGGTCGCGTGAAGAGTTTGTGCAAGGCTTAGATGAAGGTATTACCAATCTGGTGCTGCCAGGGATCTCATACAGTCGTACGCGATCTCGTGGTGGCAGCATGCCGACGTGGGCGGATAAGCAGCAAATCACCTTTGAGGTTTCAGATGAGGTTTGGCTGTCTGATGTGCAGCTGGCGCGTTTACGAGGACGTACCGCATGGATTCGCAGCCTTGGTGAAAACCATCGTTTTTTAACACGTTTGGATGGCGGTATCGTGATGACGGGTGAATTTAGTGAAGTCCCGCCTTCGATTCGTTACTTTGCTGGCGGTGATAATAGTATTCGCGGCTATAGCTATGAATCATTGTCGCCGCGCGATGCTTCTGGACAGCTAACCGGTGGTCAATATCTCGCAACAGGATCGCTTGAGTATCAGTATCGAGTTATGGGCAATTGGTGGCTTGCAACCTTTGTCGATAGCGGTAGCGCTTGGACCGACGAGCCCGTTTGGTATACAGGCACTGGTGTGGGCATTCGCTGGGCCTCTCCGCTGGGGCCGATTCGCCTTGATTTTGCCTGGGGGCTAGATGAAGAGGTGGACGATAATTTTCAAATTCATTTAGCTTTAGGGCCTGAATTCTAAGGTGGTTTTGTTTTGTTGATTCTGAAAAAGCTTTGGCGTTATGTCTGTCGGCCAGTGCTTTGCTTCTGCCTATTCTTACTTGTATTGGCGCTCTTTGTGATCGCAACGCCTTGGGGCTTGTCTCTGGGGTTGTGGAGTGCACAAAAGGCATTGCCTGAGCTATCCATTGAATCACATCAAGGCAGTGTATTGGGCGGATTTTCTCTGACCAATATTCAGTTCAAAGATCCTGAGTTAGGCGTCGATTTTGCCCTTGCACAGTTTGAGTTTGACTGGCAGGCGAAAAGTTTACTTGAAGGTCACTTACATGTGCAGCGACTGGCTGCGCTGGGCCTTCAATTTGCGATGGCAGAAACCAATCCCCAAACGCCGAAAACAAATCAACAGTCACAGGCTGCTCAGAGTGCGCCTGAAGTAGAGCCTTCTGCTTCACTTTCCTTGCCAATTACCATTGCCGTTGATCAACTGCTACTTCAAGACGGTGATGTAAAAGTTCCAAATACAGAGATCAAATGGAAAAAAATTGAGACGGGTGCACAGCTCAGTGACGCGCAGGGCGTGCATGTATTGCCAACCGTTATTGATGGCTTGGGCATTATTTTAACGGGCTATAGTGACGAGCCGACACAATTGCCATTGCCAGTCATTGCCGTACCTTTCCCGATTCAGCTGGATGACTTTGCTGTACGCAATATCTATGTTGAAGAGCAGATTGCGAAAAACAAAATGCGCTTTGTCACGTTGCCCAATGGCCGAGTGAGTGCGGCGATGCAGGGAAGTGATATCAACATCAGTCAATTGTTAGTTGAGAGCCGTGAATATGGCGATGTATCAGGACATGGCAATATTCGGCTTGCAGGTGATTATCCTTTGGATGTTCAGTTAAAAGCGCAGCCCAACTTTACGCCTTTTACGAAAACGAAGCTCACTGCCGATGTCAGTGGTAGTCTGATGAAGATGGCGGTTTCTTTGCGCGCCAAAGGTGAGCTCAATGCGATAGCCAAGGCGAGTTTTGAGCCTTTTACTGAGCAGTTTCCTTTCCGTTTATCACTCAATAGTCGTCAAGTCAGTTGGCCTTTTACGCCAGTAAAAGGGGAAAGCGCCACCAAGGTGAATGATCTGCAATTTACTGCGGGTGGCAACCTCAATCGTTATCAGCTGTCACTAAAAGGTGATGTGCAATATGACGATTTTCCTAAAGTGCTCGTCAATGCCAAAGGCTTTGGCGATCTTAATCAGCTGACCTTAAAGCAGGGTGATTTTAACCTGCTTGATGGCACCATTGCGGTGCAGGGCAAAGTAGATTGGCGCAAGCAAGTCAATTGGCAATCCACTTGGCAGTTATCTGGGTTAAATATTGCAAGCTGGCGGCCAGATTGGGATGGGACGTTAAAGGGACGATTGTCCATTGATGGCGATATCGGCAGCAATGGCGAAACCCATATCGACTTTAAGGATGTCGCGCTCAATGGTCGTCATCGCCAGCTACCATTGCAGTTGGTTGGGGATGCCAAACTGACGGTTGCAGATGAAATGCGCTTTGATAGTGATGGCCTCACCCTGAGCCATGGCCCCAACAAAGTATTGGTGAAAGGTTATGTGACCGATCAATGGCGTTTAACCATGAGCTTGAATGGACCCAATTTAGCCGATAGCTATCCCCCATTGCATGGTTCGGTTATGGGTGATGTGTCAATTCGCGGTGCGCTGAAACAACCCAAGATTAAAACATCCTTAACGGGTCGAAATCTGATTTGGCAAGATGAGTATCGGGTGGCGCAAGTCGATGTGGATGGCCTGTATCAAGGGGAGAAGGCGCAGAATAAATTGACGTTGCGCGTGGTGAAAGTCAAAGCAGATCCCATTGATATTCGCCAGGCCAACTTGGCATTAACGGGGAATCTTGCGCAGCACCAATTGACCTTGAATATGTCAGGGACACCACTGGCCACCAAACTTAAATTAACCGGTGGCTATCAAGATAAAACGGGTTGGCAGGGTGAATTGGCATCGGCTGAGATCACCACGCCACTTGGTCCGTGGTTGCTAGACAAAGCGACGCAAATTCAATGGCAACAGAAAAAACAGCAGTTGTCAGTCTCGCCGCACTGTTGGAATCATAATGATTCATCACTGTGCCAAGTGACAGCCATGGAGCTTGGCGAAAAAGGACAGTTCCATTTCACCATGCGTGATTTCAATCTCGTGGAATTGGAACCCTATCTTTCTAATGATATGGCGCTTTCCGGTGTGCTGAATGCGGATGCCAAAGGCGCATGGCTACGCGGTCAGACGCCACAAATGACAGTATCAGTCGATAGCCCCAATGGTCAGTTTTCTCAACGTTATGATGATTGGCTACGCGTGCCTTGGCAAAATGTTCAGATTGAAGCCTCTGTTGATCATCAGAAAGTAGCAACCCAGTGGCAATTGAACCTTAAAGATAACGGCGCTATTTCTGGTGTTGCCAATTTTGACAGTGTTGATATGGCGCGTGCCAATATTGATGGCCGTTTGTCACTGACGCCGATTCAGCTTGATTTCTTGCAGCCAATTTTGGGTCAGCGCAGCCTATTATCTGGACAGCTGTCCGGTGATGTTCAATTGGCCGGGCCGGTATTACAGCCTCTGGTGAATGGCAGTATTCGTCTTGAAAAATTAGCGATGAAGGGTGACAACTCACCAGTGATCGTCAATCAAGGCGATATTGATCTCAACCTGCAAGGGCAAAAAGCTGATTTGCGAGGGAAGCTGCAAACGCCTGAAGGGCAATTGACCTTAAAAGGCGACGCCAGCTGGCCAAATTTAGATACTTGGCAAGCGAACTTATTGGTACAAGGGAAAGATTTGGAAGTAGCGGTGCCACCGGAAGTGAGTTTGCGCGTGTCGCCAAATTTAACCTTGACTGCTTCTCCGGGCAAGGCGCATATCAGTGGCCGCATTGATGTACCGTGGGGGCGTATTCAGGTCGAAGCATTGCCTGATTCTGCACGCGGTTTATCGCCCGATTTGGTGATCTTGAATGAGCAATATCAGCCCATTAGTGAAGATCCTGCCTATACACTGAATGTGACCTCAGATGTTTTGTTGTCCATTGGTGATGATGTGCGAATTGAAGCCTTTGGCTTAAAAGGCGATCTCAATGGTGTTTTAAAAATTCGGCAAACCACCAAGAAAGGGCCGCAAATCAATGGTGAGATCTCCATTAATAACGGTACCTATAAATCCTTTGGTCAGGATCTGATGATTCGTAAAGGTCAGATCCTCTTTAGTGGTCCGCCAGAGCAGCCATATTTAGCCATTGAGGCGATTCGTAATCCAGATAATACCGAAGATGATGTGATTGCCGGTATTAAGGTGACAGGTCCTGCTGAAGAGCCGATTGCAGAAGTGTTCTCGGAGCCTTCGATGCCGCAGGTGAATGCGATCTCCTATTTGCTACGCGGTCGTAATTTAGATAGCGACTCTGATGCCAATGGCATGACCACAGCCTTGATTAGTTTGGGCTTAGCACAAAGCGGTAAATTAGTGGGGCAGATTGGTGAAGCCTTTGGCGTGCAAGAGCTCGCGCTAGATACCGCAGGTTCCGGTGATGACACGCAAGTGACCGTGAGTGGTTATATTTTGCCGGATTTACAGCTTAAATATGGTGTCGGGATCTTTAACTCGCTGGGTGAGTTTACTTTGCGCTATCGCTTGATGAAGGATCTCTATCTAGAAGCCGTCTCAGGTGTCGATAGCGCTGTCGACTTGCTCTATCAATTTGAATTTAATTGATAGGCTTTATTTTGTTGGCTTGGCTGCCTGCAGTTGTTGGTAGCCAAGGCCATTGGCAACGTGCTGATAGCCCATCGCGTTTAAACTTGCATCAGCGACTTCCGCGCGTCGCCCTGACCGACAATAGATCAGTAGTGGCTGGCTTTTGTCTCGGGGTAATTCGCTTCGGCGCTGCTCAATTTGATCAAAGGGGATATTAATTGCACCGGTGAGGTGCTCATCGGCAAATTCTTGCGCGGTGCGCACATCGATGATCACTGCTTCAGGCGCTTTGGCCAATCGCCAAAATTCAGCTTCGGAAACAATTTTAGCCTGTGCAGCGTTTGTTCCCAGTAGGGCAAGACCTAGAGCCAAAAGGCGTTGTGCTTGTTTTAAATTCAGTCGGTACATCACTTCTTTTTTCCTTCCTTGAACAATGGCAATAAAAAGCGCGCTTGCGCGCGCCATGGTGTGTGCTTTTCATTGCTGATGATATTTTTAGCCTATAAGCGATAGGCTTACGACTGCTGCGCTCGCTCATAGGCTGTGAGGATCTCATCACGCGCATCACTAATATCAGACCAGCCTTCAACACGAACCCATTTATTTGGCTCTAGCTCTTTGTAACGCTCAAAAAAGTGCTGAATTTGCGCTTTGAGCTGTGGGCATACATCGCCAATCCCTTGAATATGATCAAACATCGGGGTGACTTTACTGTGTGGCACGGCTAGCACCTTTGCATCTTCACCAGATTCATCGGTCATCTTTAGCATGCCCACGGGGCGACAGCGGATCACGCTGCCCGGCGCTAAGGGATAGGGGGTCGGAACCAGTACATCCACTGGATCGCCGTCGAGCGATAGGGTGTTGTTAATATAACCATAGTTGGCTGGGTAAAACATCGGTGCCGTCATAAAGCGATCAACAAACAGCGCGCCAGTGTCTTTATCCACTTCATATTTGATGGGATCGGCATTGGCTGGGATCTCAATGACAACGTAGAGATCATCGGGCAGTGCTTTACCAGCAGGAACGTTCTTTAAACTCATGTGGGCATCCTTGTAACCGTGAGTGATGGTTTATCGAGTATAGCGAATTTTGCAATATCAGTAGCTTAAGCTTGTTTTTCAATATGTTTCTCAAGCGATTGGCTGCGATTGAGTAGCTGTTCCACATGACTCACCATATTCGCAGAGCCGATGATCAGCGGCACCCGCTGGTGGAGATCCTGAGGCGATAGATCCAAAATAGGCTGCTGGCCATCACTGGCTTTACCGCCGGCTTGCTCAATCAAAAAAGCCATGGGATTACATTCATAGAGAAGGCGCAATTTTCCCTGCGGGTGTGCTTGGCTGCTGGGATATAAAAAGATGCCGCCAACCAAAAGGTTGCGATGAAAGTCAGAGACGAGGGAGCCAATATAGCGCGCGCTGTAAGGGCGCTGCGTGCTGGCATCTTCGCTTTGACAATATTTGAGATAGTCTTTAATTCCTTGCGGAAAGCGTTGGTAATGACCTTCGTTAATGGAATAGATTTTGCCTTGCTTGGGTGTGCTCATATTGCCGTGGGAGAGATAGAACTCGCCGACACTGGGGTCAAAGGTAAACCCATGAACGCCATGCCCGGTGCTATACACTAGCATGGTTGAAGAGCCATAAATCACATAACCTGCGGCCACTTGCTGGCGACCCGGTTGTAGAAAATCTTCAATAGAGACAGCGCTGCCCCGTGGGGTTTGTCGGCGATAGATGGAAAAAATCGTCCCCACAGAAACATTCACATCAATATTTGATGAGCCATCCAGCGGATCCATGAGTACCACGTAGTTGGCATCGCGATTGTGCTCAAAGCAGATGATGTCATCTTCCTCTTCACTGGCTACGCCGCAGATTTGATCGCGCGCAGCCATCGCTTGTTTAAATACCTCATTGGCAAAATGGTCGAGCTTTTGTTGTTGCTCACCTTGAATATTTTCACTGCCCGTGGGGCCTAAAATATCGATTAAACCGGCTTTGTTAATTTCTCTGTGAACGACTTTGGCGGCGAGCGAGATGGCACTGAGCAGGGAGCTCAATTCACCTTTAGCGTGTGGAAAATTGTGTTGATTGGCGATGATAAATTCACCAAGTGTGAGAATATGGGACATAAACCCTCCAATGGCAGCGCGAATTCAATGAGGCGCGCCACAATTGCATGGTGCGCTTTACCCAACGACTTGAACTGTGCAATATAATTGTATGTTATTTTTATTCTTTAAGTGCAGGATCCTCCGCACTTAGCAGCTTAGGTAAGCACGCGAATGCATATTCATATTCTGGGAATCTGTGGCACCTTTATGGGCGGTGCCGCTGTTTTGGCCGCCAAGATGGGGCATAAAGTCACAGGGAGCGATGCCAATGTCTACCCTCCCATGAGTACGCTGCTCGAAGAGCAGGGGATTGAGATTATTGAGGGGTATAACCCTGAGCAGCTTGATCCTGCGCCAGATTTGGTGGTGATTGGTAATGCCATGAGTCGCGGTAATCTGTGTGTTGAATATGTGCTGAACCATAAATTGCCTTATGTTTCTGGGCCGCAGTGGCTGCATGATTTTCTCCTCAAGGATCGCTGGGTGCTGGCCGTTTCTGGTACCCATGGTAAAACTACCACGTCGAGCATGTTGGCTTGGATTTTGGAAGATTGCGGTTATGCGCCGGGCTTTTTAGTCGGTGGCGTGCTGGGTAACTTTGGCGTCTCTGCGCGCCTTGGTGAGTCTGATTTCTTTGTGGTCGAAGCCGATGAATATGACAGCGCCTTCTTTGATAAGCGCTCCAAATTTGTCCACTACCATCCCAACACATTGGTGATCAATAACCTTGAATTTGACCATGCGGATATTTTCTCAGATCTTAGCGATATTCAGCGTCAGTTCCACCACTTGGTGCGCACCGTACCAGGCATCGGTCGTATCATTACGCCAACGCAAACCCCAGCCATTGAAGAGGTGCTTGCACAAGGCTGCTGGAGTGAGCGTGAGTTCGTCGGTGAAGAGGGCGATTGGCAGGCGAAAAAACATCATGCCGATGGTCGTGCCTTCACGGTTTATTTTGAAGGTGAAGCTGTGGGTGAGGTTAATTGGCTGCTGGTGGGCGATCACAACGTGCACAACGCGTTGATGGCCATTGCAGCTGCGCGTCATGTCGGGGTGCAACCTGAACTTGCTTGCCAAGCATTGGGCCGTTTTATCAATACCAAGCGTCGTCTTGAGCTTAAAGGCTGCGTGCAGGATATCTCGATTTATGACGATTTTGCCCATCACCCAACGGCAATTGAATTAACCCTCGGTGGCTTGCGCGCAAAAGTGGGTGAGTCGCGTATTTTGGCGGTGCTTGAGCCGCGCTCTGCGACCATGAAGCTGGGTGTTCATAAAGCGCAAATTGCAGACGCCTTGCAAGCGGCGGATGCCGTGTTCTTGTATCAGCCGGATAATATTCCTTGGTCCGTACAAGATGTAGCAGATGGCTGTGTGCAATCAAGCTTTGTCAGCGATGATATTGATACGCTGGTGGCGGCGATAGTGGCAGAGGCGAAACCAGGCGATCAAATTTTGGTGATGAGTAACGGCGGTTTTGGCGGTATTCACAATAAATTGCTGAGTGCGCTGTTAGCGCGTGAAGCGGCGCTTTAGCTTATGTCTGACTCTGCATTGAATCCGCGCACCATTACGCTTGCTTGGACTGGGGCCTCTGGTGCGCCCTATGGACTTCGATTGTTGCAGCAACTGATTGCCGCTGAGTACCGCGTGAATTTGTTGATCTCTTCAGCTGCGCGGGTGGTGCTGGCAACCGAACATGGTTTAAAGCTTTCTGGCAATCCAGAAAAAGCCAAAGCGCAGCTGGTGGCACACCTTGAGTGTGATTCCGCATTGCTTGAGGTGTGTGGTAAGGATGATTGGTTCTCGCCTGTGGCCTCTGGCTCAGCTGCGCCTAAGCAGATGGTCATTTGCCCTTGCTCCATGGGCACCGTCGCTTCGGTGGCACATGGTTTGTCTGATAACTTGCTTCAGCGCGCCGCCGATGTGGTGCAAAAGGAGCGAGGTCAGCTGATTATGGTAGTCCGCGAAACGCCATTTTCTACACAGCATTTAGCCAATATGCATGCACTCTCGCAGCGTGGGGTAACCATTATGCCTGCCGCGCCTGGTTTTTATCACCAGCCACAAAGCATTGATGATTTAGTTGATTTTATGGTGGCCCGTATTTTGGACCACCTGAAGATTGAACAAGTCTTGGTGCCGCGCTGGGGTTATGATCAGCGCTCGAGTTGAGCGGGGCTGAGCCCTAAACTTAGTAACCATTGTTGTAAACGCGCCTGCCATAGGCGCGTTTTTTGATCGTCGCTGGCACAGCTCACCAAATAAAGTTCAATGGGCTCAATGAGCAGTGCGGCATCATGCCTCACCAATTGCTGCGGCTGGCAGGCCATCAGTAACGGATGACCGAGCAGATAGCCTTGACCTCGCTGGGCAAATTGCATCAACAAGCCAAAATCATAGTCTTGGATGGTTTTTTGCAGGCCTAAATAGGGTGGGATTTGTGAATGCTGAAAAGGTGGTAACGTCAATAAATGGGGTTGCTGCGTGGCAGCTGGCGAGCGATAAAGGTGCCATTCACAGCGCATCAGTGGCGTATTTTGATGAAGTGGATTGAGGCTTGGGCGAGCACTGAGCCAGAACTCATCGGTACTGGCTTGGTTTTGCATCAAATCATTGGCGCCTAAATAAGTAAAATGCACATCGGGCCAAGTGCTTTGGCAAAATTGCGTCCAGCTAAGCAAAATGCAGCTCGGTAAGCTGATATCTCGATACAGATGCAAACTGGGCTGGTCCAGTGGTGCGCTGAGCTGTTGCCAACTTTGTAAGAATGGCTGGCAGCGCTGTAAAAAAGCCGCGCCTTCATCGGTGAGCTGTAGCTGCTGGCGATCGCGAATCAACAATTGGCAACTGAGTTGTTGCTCTAGCCATTGCAGGCGTTTGGTCAGCTGTGAGCGCGCACAACCTAAGGTTTCTGCGGCTTTTGCTAAGCTGCCTTGTTGCCAAATGATCAGAAAGCTTTGACTACATGTCACCCAATCCATAGTGATTCCATCTGTATTTACAAAAAGTTCAAGGTATCATAGCGCCATCATATGCGTGAAGCTGCGCGATGGCTGCCACATTTTGGCAAAAAAGATGAAAACACACGGTTAGAACGTGATGTTCTCTGCGCAGTCAATAAAAACTATTCGTTATGCTGTTATCAAAGCAGCAATTTTTCTTGCAAGCCAAATAGGAATGGATGTGAGCGCAAATCCAGGGATGAAATTAACCAATCGCTTGGTGGCCTTTGTCACATTGATCGTTGTCGGTGCGATTTTTGTCGTTTTCGTCGGTGGCGCGATTAGTTTTCAACGGCTCGGTAATGCCTTTATCGAGCGCAGCATGTCTAACATGGTGACCGTGTTGGATCGTCAGCTTGCCCGCGGTCAATCCAAGGCTGAAATCGCCCAGTGGTTGCCGACGCTCTTGCAAGGATCTGATATTACGAAATTGGTGATCCAGCGCGATCAGCAAGTTGTCTTTGAATATCAATCCACACAAATCAATCACGATCTGGCGCTGCAATTTGACTATCCATTACCAAGTCAGCCCGGCTATCAGGTTCATTTAGTGGTGCAGCCTGCCTATAAAGAGATCACCGAAAGTTTTGAGGCACTATCCGCATTGTCCATTGCGCTAATTTTAGTGATGGCGGGTTTGGTCTGGGGCGGCGGCTGGTTGCGCCGTCAGTTTGCTGGCGCCGAATTGCTGGAGTATCGCGCGCGAATGATCCTCGCTGGTCGCGGCGAAAAATACAGTCAAGGACACCCATCTGAGTGGCCTGCCGCTGCAAGTCAAGTGATTGATAATTTAATGCTGGAGCTCAAAGATGCCCGCCAAGAGCGCAGCCGATTTGATACCTTTATTCGCACTCATACCTTTTTAGATCAGCTAACGGGCGCAGCCAATCGCGTGCTTTTTGATAGCCGTTTGCAAGCTGTGGTGCAAGAGCAAGGGAGCTATGGCGGGGTGATCTTTGTGCGCCTGACTGATTGGGAAGATCTTTCCGATAAATTGGGGCATCCACAGTGTGATGAGTTGATTCAAGAGGTCAGTGTCGTGCTGTCTAATGCTGTTCAGCGTTATCCAGATGCCGTGCTCTCTCGCTATTTTGATGGCGCTTTTGCGATTATGTTAGCGCAGCAAGCGCCGCAGGAAAGTGCCTCTTTTGCCGCCCATCTGATGCGTTTACTCGCACGTATTGCGCCGCCTGCACCTGTGTATAAAGACAATTGGTTCCATATTGGCATGACCACCTATCAGCAAGGAGATAGTCGTGGCCGCTTAATGGATGAGCTGGAGATGGCGCTACGCAGCGCGGAGCTCGATGGTGCCAATAGCTGGCATAGCTTTGATAAACCCTCACAACCGCACAATAGTCGCGGTAGTGTGCGTTGGCGAACCTTGTTTGAGGCGGTGCTTGCGCAAGGTGGTCCTGCGCTGTTTGAGCAGCCCGTGTTTATGACCGATGGCAAAACACGCCTGCATGATGAACTGTTTGCGCGTATTCGCGATGAAAACGGGGTGATCATTAAGGCTTCTCGCTTTATGCCCGCACTTTCTGATGTGGGGATGAATATCGCGTTTGATAAGGCGGTGGTGCAGCAAGGACTGAAAAAACTGTTGGCGCGACAAGATCAGATGGCCATTTCTTTGAATTTGTCGGGCGAGAGCCTGATCAATGAAGCCTTCCAACGTTGGTTGCGCTATGAGTTGTTATCTTTGCCGCGTGCCTATTTACCCCGAATCTATATAGAAACAACGGAAGGATTTTTGGTCCAGCATTTAGACGCCATGCGCCCCATCGCACACTTTTTGGTGGCCATGGGCTGCAAGTTGGTGGTGGATCAAGCGGGGCGCACTGTGGTGAGTACCTACTACATCAAGGATCTCAAAGTTGATGTGGTGAAATTGCATCGTAGTTTGATTCGAGATATTGGCCATCGGCCAGAAAATCAACTATTTATACGTAGTCTACTTGGCGCTTGTGGCGCAAGTCCGGTATCCGTGATTGCGGTGGGGGTTGAAACTGAAGCAGAGTGGCAAGTGGTGCGTAATTTGGGGGTTCAAGGGGTACAAGGCCGCTATTTTGGTGCGGAATTGTCGCAGCAAAGAACTGTGAGGACTCGCCCAAATTCCTATCAAAGACCAAGAACAAGATGGTCAAAGAAATGACACTCGTTCCAATTGCACAGGAAAAGAGATAGAATTTGGCAAAATAGCACTAAAAATGCGTGTAATATCACGCTGATAGTCAAAATAAAGTTACAAAAACAAAAATTATATTAATCAGTCGTTAAAAATTTTGACGCCATCAGGGTAAAGGGAATGGGATTACGCTCACTATTTACATCAGCGAATCACCAAGAGCTGCAGCTTGGGGTTGCGCTATTTAAAGATAGTATGCACTTCGTCTTGTGCCGCCAGCAGCAACTGGTTTCCGTGCAAACCTGTACGGTGGATGGCGTCAAGCAATGGGCAACTGTATTGCAGCAGCAGATTGCCAAAATGAATGCCAGCGGCGCTGCGGTTCATTTAGTGGTGAGCGATGATGTCACCAAAAGTTTACAAGTTGAACCACCTGCGGTAGCCCCAGCCGATCGCGCACAAGCCCTTCCTTTTTTAGTGAAAGAGTTGGTTTCTCAGCCGCCGCAAAATATTGTGGTGGATGGTGTTGAAACCGCCAAAGGCGATCGTCTGCAATGTTATGTGGTGCAAAAAGCGCAAATCTTAGCACTGGCGGAGGCCTGTGATGCTGCGGATGCTGAACTGATTTCAGTACAGGCAGAAGAGATGATTTGGGCGCAGGTGATGCCACAAACGCCAAGTCAAATGTTGCTTTGCAGCCATGGCGATGGCAACCCACTGTTACTTGCTTTTCAGCAGCAACATCCTTGTTTGCAGCGTGAACTTCGTGGCTTTCATGCGCCTTTTGCACAGGATGACTTGCAGCTTGATGGTCTCGCGCTAGAGCTTCAACGCTCGCTCGATTATTTATCATCACAGCTTCGTAAAACGCCGCTTAATCAAGTGTTTGTTTGTTGTGATAGCGACGATGATCAAATCCTTGCTAATGCCATTACTGAGCGCCTGAATATTAAAGCGCAGCCTTTGCCTGTGGCGGATGCGCAGCTTACTGTCAGCGGCCAGTATCTTGCTTATGCCGTGGCGCAAGCGGCCGCAGCTGGCCAGCCTTTTAGTCATAACCTTTATCCTGCATATCTTAAGCCGAAAAAAATTCGCCTGACCTTGCCGCGTACTTTTGCGCTGTCTGGTGCCGTTTTTGCGGTATTACTTGGTTATGGTTTGTGGTCGCAATGGCAATTACAGCAGATTGAAGATCAAACTGATCAATTAACTCAGTCATTGGCGCAGTCCAAGCAGTTGGTTGCCCAGAAAAAAGCGCAACTTGATAGCTTGCAGCCGAACTTAGGTCTTTTGGAGTCGCTGGCGTTAAAGCAGCAGCGAGTCGAAAATTTGCAGCAATTGATGGTGTTGGTTGCCAGTCACGACATTCATTTAAATGCAGGTTATGCCGGCGTGATGATGGATTTAGCCAAAGCGGCTCGTAATGATATTGCGCTTAGTCATATTCGTGTATTTGGCAAGCATGTTGAATTGCAGGGCCAGACCACCAGTGTCAGCGCCGTGCCTAATTGGGTGCAAAGCTTTGAGTCTTTCCAAGCATTGTCAGGACGTGATTTTGGCCATTTTGACCTCTCTCGTGATGAGCAAGGCCGTCTGAATTTTTCATTGCTGGCACAACCAAAGCAGGCACAGGCGGAGGTTCGTCGATGATGTCATTTTTGCAAAAATTGAGCGAACAATTTGCTGAGCGCTCACCACGTGAGCGTGTGTTGATTGCTGTTTTGCTGCAAGTGTTACTGATTGTTCTCTTTATGATGCTGTGGCTGGATCCGCAAATGGATCAAAAAATTGGTGCACAGCGTCAGCTTGAAGCGGTTAAAAGTGAGCAACAACAGCTGCAATTGACCATTGATGCGCTTGATCAGGCCTTAGCCAAGGATCCCGACCAGCAAGTACGCAAAGATATTCAGCAGCTAGATGTGCAATTAGTGCGCTTAAATCGCGAGCTTGAAAACAGCATGGGAGCCTTGTTATCACCGCAGCAGATGGCGCCGCTGTTAGAAACCATGATGAAAGAGAGCCATCAACTTCGATTGTTATCTATTCGCTCCATGCAGCCACAGCCGATTACCGATGTGAGTCAAGAAACGGCGCAAGCGTCTAATACCAGTACTGATGAAGCTAAAAACAGCGATTCAGTACCGACAGAACAACCGATTCAACCTTCTGTTAGAGCGATGACTCTGTATCAACATCCAGTGAAAATTGAGTTTACTGGCCGTTATTTTGACATTGCGAACTACCTGCTCAAACTAGAGCAAATGCCGCAGCGCTTTTATTGGCAATCTTTGGATTATCAAGTCAGTGATTTCCCACGCGCCAAAGTGGTGCTGCAAATCTATACCTTGGGTCAAAGGGAGGCATTTATCGGTGGCTAGATTTGTTATCTATTTGATTTTGTTGGTTGCGCCAAGCTGTTTGGCGGCAACGGAGCAGGATCCAACCAAGCCGTTAAACTGGCAAAACGTGCCGACGACGACGCATCACTCGGTGAAGCGTACGGCAAGTTTGCCACAGCTTTCAGCCGTTTTTTGTGCCGAGTCAGGCTGTCAGGCGGTGTTAAATGATGACCTAGTCGCAGTGGGCAGCCGTGTTCGCGGTTATCAGGTGACTCAAATTAACCCCGAAGGGGTGGTACTTCGCCGTGGCCAGCGCCAATGGCGATTAACGCTTGTTGCAACTGACCTCAAACAATAAGGATAAGTCATGCGTATAGCCTTTGTTTTTTTTACGATTTCCTTACTGGTTGGCTGTGCCATGGGGCATCAAGATCCAACTGAGATCAAAGCGGCATTAGAACAAGCACACCAAGCCAATGATCCTTTGGCAAATTTGCCCGATGCAGTGCAAACCGACTTGATGCCAGGTCTACAAGATAGCGAGAAAACAAGCGGCCTTGAGATGCAGCGTCGCTTTAAAATTGATGCGCGCAATCTAGAAGCGAAAACCTTTTTTACCAGCCTTGTTCAAGGCTCACCCTATTCAGTGGTGCTACACCCAGACGTTCGTGGTCGTATTACCCTTGCGGTGAATGATGTCACGATTGATGAAGTCCTAGGCGTTGTCTCTGACATTTATGGCTATCAAGTTGAGCGCCGTGGCAACATTATCCAAATTTTCCCTGCGGGTATGCGTACTCAAACCTTCCCGATTGACTACTTGCAGCTCAAACGCGTCGGTCGTTCATTAACTGCAATCACCACTGGTTCGGTTACCAATCGTGATGAGAGCAGCAACGATGATTCCAGTTCGGATAACAACAGTTGGAGCGGAAATGGCGGCGATAACAATTACACTGACACCAGTAGCTTGGTGGGTGGTACTGTCATTGAAACCAGCAGTGATAGTGATTTTTGGCCACAGCTAGAACGCGCTGTGATGGCCATGATTGGTGGCGGTGATGGTCGCAGTGTCACAGCATCGCCTCAAGCGAGTTTGCTCACGGTTCGTGCGTATCCTGATGAGCTTCGCCAAGTGCAATCATTCCTTAATGAAACGCAGCTTCGTTTGAAGCGCCAAGTGATTCTTGAAGCGAAAATTCTAGAGGTCACGTTGAGTGACAGCTATCAGCAAGGAATCAACTGGAGCAATCTAACCAGTGCGATTGGTGGTGTAGACATTACCATTAACCAGCCAGCGGGCTCAGGTACTTTGCCATCTATTTCACCGATTAGTGATCTACTTGGTGGGCAAACCAATATCACCATTGGTGATGGCAATTTTGAAACTGTCTTGAGCTTTATGTCCACGCAAGGCGATTTAAACGTGCTTTCCAGTCCTCGTGTCACTGCATCAAATAACCAAAAAGCAGTGATTAAAGTAGGTCAAGATGAATACTTTGTTACTGATATTTCCAGTGTTGCGGGTAGCGGCGATAGTGCCAATGTGGCGCCAGAAGTTGAATTAACACCATTTTTCTCAGGCATCTCTTTAGACGTGACACCGCAGATTGATAGCAAAGGCGGCGTGATGCTGCATGTGCATCCCGCTGTCATTGATGTCACCAGCGAAGAGAAAAATATCGCATTGGGTCAATTTGGTGATTTGACTGTGCCTTTGGCAAAAAGCTCAATTCGTGAATCAGACTCGATCATTCATGCCAAAAGTGGTGATGTGGTGGTGATCGGTGGCTTGATGAAATCTGAGCTGGTGGATCAGGTTAGTAAAGTGCCGGGTCTAGGTGATATTCCAGCCATTGGTCATTTGTTCCGCAATGTCGCTAAGGTGAAACGTAAAACTGAATTGGTGATTTTACTCAAACCAACAGTGGTTGAAGATGATTCGTGGCAGCAAGAGATTCAACGTTCACAGGATCTGCTGAATCAGTGGTTCCCGGAAGAAGCTGAGTAATCCATGTATTGCGCGCACTTTGGTTTTCAGCAGCGCCCCTTTGATTTAACGCCCAATACTGCGTTATTTCATGCTTTGACACCTCATATTGAGGCGATTCAAACCGTTTTGATGGCGCTGTCGATGCGTGAAGGTTTGATCAAAGTGACCGGTGAGGTGGGTACGGGAAAAACCATGGTATGCCGCGTTTTAATGCAGCAGTTAGATGCGCAGTATCAACTGATTTATCTGCCCAACCCAAGCCTAGATGGCGCGGGAATGTGTGAGGCGGTGCTGCAAGAGCTGGCGCGGCCTGTGCCTGAGCAGCGACATCGTTTGATTGATGCGATTCAGCAGGCGTTATTGCAAATTAAAGCGGAAGGTCGCCATGCCGTGATGGTGATTGATGAGGCGCAGGGACTCAGTGATGGCGTGCTTGAGCTGATTCGTTTATTTGGCAATTTAGAAACAGAGCAAGAAAAGCTGCTGTCAATTGTCCTGCTGGGGCAGCCTGAACTCGATGAGCGATTAGCCAATCATCAGTTGCGCCAATTGCGCCAGCGTATCAGTTTTTATGCCACCTTGCGTCCGCTGAGTTTGGCTGAAGCTTTTGCCTATATTCAGTATCGCAATCAAAGTGTCGGTGGGCGCCCAGAACAATTTAGCGATAGCGCGAAAAGAGCGATTTATCACGCTAGCCGTGGCGTGCCACGGTTGATCCATCAAATTTGTCATAAAGCACTTTTGCTGGCTTACAGCAAAGGAAAACAAAAAGTTTGTCGTCGCCATGTGGTGGCAGCAGCAAAAGCAACACTTGATGCGTCACAGCCTGTTTTACCTTGGCTTGGGGCGCTAGGTTGGAATAAAGCATGAGTCAGATGAATGAAACTTTAAGTCAGTTAGCGCAAAAGCAAGGGGTTGCTTCATTGACTCCTGCGGCGGTAAAGCCTGTGCGCTCGCCATGGTGGCGCTATGGTTTAGCCGCGGTTGGTGTCGTGACTTTGGTGGGCATTGGTTCCTTTAGTTTGATTCAGCAAAGCACACCTGCGCACGCGAGTACCGCGACAATCACATCAACCGCGGCGGCGAGTAGCTCAAACGTCCAAAAGCCTGTCAATGCCGCGGATGAACATGCGCTCACTCAAAAATCAGTCACGCCAACGGTTGATTTTGTTGCCCAGGCAACGCCAGTCAAAACAGTGACTTTAGCTTCGACATCCTCTGCTCAATCTGCGAAACCTTCTGAGCATAGTGCAAAAACGCACACTGAGCATGCGCCGCGCCATGTTGCTGTAGCGCATAAACAAAAGACTACGACAGAGCACTCGAAACCTGTTGCGTCAGCGCAAACCAAACGAGCAGCAGCGGCTAAACCATTCGTTGCAAATCCAACGCCATCACCTCGTACTCAGCCTGTTGCGCTTGCCAAGGTTACAGCAAAAACTGAGCCTGCAGTGGCTACAGATGTGAAAACGCCAGAAGGCGAGATGACTTTACAGGTGGTTGAGCGCTCGCCAGCAGAATTAGCCACACTTGCTGAAAAGCAGGCTCAGCTTGCACTTGATAAAGGCGATCGCAAACGCGCAGCGGCCGCTTTAACGCGCGCGTTAGAGTATGAACCAGAACGAGTGAGCGCGCGTCAGCAATTGGCGGCCTTATATTATGGTCAGCGCCAAGCAGCACAAGCCGTTGCCTTGCTTCAGCAGGGGATTGCATTGATGCCGCAAGATACCCAATTGCGCTTGATGCTCGCTAAGTTGCTTGCCCGAGAGAAGCAACCTGCAGCTGCGCTCTCTGTGATGCAGTATTTACCTGGGCATGCGCCAATTGAATATTTGGCGATGCGCGGTGCATTGGCACAGCAGCTGAAAGCAAATGAGCTTGCCAAACAAAGCTATCAATTATTGACGCTGCGCCAGCCCTATGATGGTCGCTGGTGGCTTGGATTGGCTATCGCCTTTGAACGTCTCGGTGAGCCTGCGGTTGAAGCCTATCGTCACGCGCAGCAAGGTTCTGGCTTGTCTCTTAATTCACAGCAATTTATTGCTAAGCGCTTAGAGGCGTTAGGGCAAAAATAGGAGCGCAGCATGGCGATTAAATTAAGAAAACGTCTGGGCGATTTGCTGGTTGAAGAGGGCATCATTTCTCAGGCGCAGCTCGAACAAGCGCTCAACAAACAAAGTGAAACGCGACAAAAATTAGGTGACACCCTGATTCATCAAGGGGCGCTAACCGAACAGCAGATGTTGCAATTTTTGGCCCGTCAATTGGATTTGCCTTTAGTTGATTTAGCGCGCGTGAGTGTGGATCCCGATGCCGTTGCTTTGCTACCGGAAGTGCATGCCCGCCGTTTACGTGCCATGGTGGTGGATCGCCATGGCGATCAGCTGCGAGTTGCAATGAGCGATCCTGCCGATCTTAACGCGCAAGAAGCGCTGTATGATCAGCTTCGCGACTATCGCGTGAGCTTGGTGATTGCACCAGAGCACCAGTTGGTGAACTGTTTTGATCGCTATTATCGACGCACCAAAGAGATCGTTTCTTTTGCTGAGCAGCTCCATGCCGAGCATAAAAATAGTGGTGATCACCTCTTTGGTGGCCTGTTGGATGAGCATACGGCTGACACCGATGAGGTCACCGTTGTTAAGCTTATCAACTCACTATTTGCTGATGCTATCCAGGTGGGCGCATCAGATATTCATATTGAACCAGACCAACGAGTGCTTCGCATTCGTCAGCGTATTGATGGCATTTTGCACGAAACCTTAATCAACGAAGTCAATGTCGCTAGTGCGTTGGTGCTGCGCTTGAAGTTGATGGCGGGGCTCGATATCTCAGAAAAACGCTTGCCGCAAGATGGCCGCTTTAATCTTAATGTTCGCGGTCAATCTGTGGATGTGCGTCTCTCGACTATGCCTGTGGCCTATGGTGAGTCGGTGGTGATGCGTTTGCTAAACCAATCTTCTGGGATTTTGAGCCTTCGAGATATTGGCATGCCGCCTTACCAGCTGGACGCGCTTGAGCAGCAATTGAAACGCCCCCATGGCATGGTGCTGGTAACAGGTCCTACGGGCTCAGGTAAAACGACCACGCTTTATGCTGCGCTCAGTTTGCTTAATGTGCCGGGTAAAAAGATTATTACCGCTGAAGATCCTGTGGAATATCGCCTTGAGCGTGTCAATCAGGTTCAGGTCAATAATAAGATTGGCCTCGATTTCTCCACTATTTTGCGCACATTTTTGCGTCAAGACCCCGATATCATCATGGTGGGTGAGATGCGTGATAAAGAGACTGTCGATATCGGTCTTCGCGCGGCGCTGACCGGCCACTTAGTGCTTTCCACTTTGCATACCAACAACGCGGTTGAAAGTGCGCTGCGTTTGTTAGATATGGGCGCACCAGGTTATTTGGTTGCCAGTGCGGTGCGTGCGGTGATTGCCCAGCGTTTGGTGCGCCGCGTTTGTCCTGATTGTCAAACCGAGCATCAGCTTGATGAAGGTCAGCAGCAATGGTTGCGTAGCCGTTTTCCCCATCATGTGGGCGCGAAATTTTATCGTGGCCAAGGGTGCCAAAACTGTAACTTAACTGGCTATAAGGGCCGGGTGGGTGTCTTTGAACTGCTGGTTTTGGATCGTCAGATGATGGATGCATTGCGCCGTGAAGATACTGCGCAATTTGCGTCTCTTGCGCTTCATTCTGCAAACTTCCGTCCTTTGGTTAGCTCTGCGATGGAACTGGCGATCACGGCAGTGACCAGTTTGGATGAAGTGATGATCTTGGGTGAAGGGGTCAGCCTTGATGATGAGCCGGCAGGGCTTCATGGTGTGGATGCCATGGCGCTCGCCAATGATCACTCTACGGAGGTCTAATGGCTCGGTTTTCCTATCAGGGGCGAGATAGCCAAGGTAAAAATGTTCGCGGTCATATTGAAGCTGCGCACACCGACAGTGCTATGGCGCAATTGATCAGCCAAGGCATTATGGCTGATCGCATAGAGCCCGCAAAAGCGGGATTGCCTGATTTGAGCCAACTGTTTCATCGCCAAGTACCACTAGAGTTGATGGTGATCTTTTGTCGCCAGCTTTATAGCTTAACCAAGGCTGGGGTGCCAATTTTGCGGGCGATTCATGGTTTGGCACAAAGCACCGATGACAAATTATTAGGACAAACCCTCAATCAAGTGGGCATTGACCTGACCAATGGCCATAGTTTATCGAGCGCGGTGGCGCAGCATCCGCGTATTTTTAGCCGCTTATTTATCGCCATGCTGCATGTGGGTGAAAACACCGGTCGTCTTGATCAATCTTTGCTGCAATTAGCGAACTATTACGAACAGGAGTTGGAAACACGCAAACGCATTAAATCAGCGATGCGCTATCCGCTCTTCGTGTTATCTGCGATCGCTTTAGCGATGGTGGTGTTGAATATTTTTGTGATTCCGAAATTTGCCTCCATGTTTGCTCGATTTGGTGTGGAGCTGCCTTGGGTCACTAAGTTGCTACTAGGGACTTCAAATTTTTTCGTCGACTTTTGGCCTTTGTTATTGGGCTTGGTGTTAGTCGCGACCCTTGGTTTTTCTCATTGGCGACGTAGTGAAAAAGGCGAGTTAATTTGGGATCACTGGCGATTGAGATTTCCTATTGTGGGCTCCATTGTCAACCGCGCACAATTATCGCGTTTTAGTCGCACCTTTGCGCTGATGACAAGAGCTGGCGTGCCGCTCAACCAAGGGGTTGGGTTGGCAGCAGAAGCGCTGGGTAACCGCTATCTTGAGACGCGCCTAGCGGAGATGAAAAGTGCCATTGAAAGTGGCGCGTCCATTGCTGCTACAGCGACACAAATTGGCGTGTTTACCCCTTTGGTACAACAAATGTTGGCTGTTGGCGAAGAAACGGGTCAGATTGATGATTTGTTATTGGAAGTAGCGGATTTTTACGATCGTGAGGTGGATTACGATCTACGCACATTGACTGCGCGGATTGAGCCGATTTTGCTGATGTTGGTTGCCGGTATGGTGCTGATTTTGGCGCTCGGGATCTTCTTGCCGATGTGGAATATTTATGATGTCGCGCGCGGCGTTTAAAGCCCATTTTGCATCCATGGCGTTTTGGTTTTGGGCCGCGCTGGTTGTGGTGCTCATCGGTGGCGTGATTCACGCGGTGATGCAATTAATGAAACCCAGTGAACAGGCCGCATTGGATCTATTATTGCAAGAGATTGATATCAGCATTCAAGCGCAGCGCGGGGATTGGCTGTTAGCCAATAAGCCGGCAGAAAATTGCAGTGGTACGATTCGCTACTATGGAGAAGGTTGGCCATTTGCGATGGAAAATGGCAACTTTTCTTGCCTAGCGCAATATCGGCTATTAGCGGATAAAAACGGTCAATTCTTCGGAGAGGCCGTACAATTGCGCGCCCAAAGCGCCAATCCATTGGCACCAGGGTTGCTTTGTGAATTTGGATTGATATCACAATATGTCTTGCAAATTTTCTGGAAAAATGAAGAATTTAGCTTCGTATTAAAAGCAACGCATTAGGCACAAAATTTTGACGCGAGGACAATTAAAATGAATAAAAGTCGCGGCTTTTCACTGATCGAATTGGTGATTGTGATTGTGATTATCGGTCTTTTATCGGCAGTTGCTTTGCCTCGTTTTTTTGATGTCAGTGAAGAGGCAAAAAAAGCGAGTATTGAGGGGGTTAGTGGTAGTTTCTCCTCCGCGGTTATTGCCGCTCGCGCGCAATGGGAAGCGCGTGGTCGACCAAGTGATAGCTCGGGTCATAATCAAGTGAATTATGACGGGGTGATCTTTTTATTAACGAAAGATCGTCCGGGTTATCCCTATGCATTGCAGGGTTCAAATGCTGGGGTCGGTGTGCCATCAGCGCAAGACTGCGCGGCACTATTGCAGAATTTGTTACAAAACGGGCCAAGTGGTTCGATTCACTCGAATGCTGGCACTGATTATCAGGTTTCAACCTATAGCGACGGTAGCCATCAAGGCTGTCGTTATACCCAGGGGATGCGCCCCCACCACAACTTTACCTATGTCCCAAATTTGGGGCGAGTTAAAGTGAATTTACAATGAGCCAGCAATGGCTTCAAAAATAAACACTTATAGCGAAAGTGGAGAAGTAATATGAAAAAACAAGCTGGTTTTACTCTAATTGAACTAGTGGTCGTTATCGTGATCCTTGGTATTTTGGCTGTGACTGCAGCACCTAAATTCTTGGGTATGCAAGAAGATGCACGTGGTGCAGCACTTCAAGGCGTCGTAGCTGCAGTGAAAGGCGCGAACTCACAAGTTTACGCAAAAGCAGCGGTTGCAGGCCAAGAGAAAGCAAATCCAGGCGAAATCGATGTTAATGGTACTAAAGTAGCGACTACATTTGGTTATGTGACTGCAGCTGATCTTTCAAAAGTAGTTGAGCTATCTGATTGGGATTTGGGGACTGCTGGTGAAATCAACTTCAAGCCTGCAATTACTAACTGTAAAGTGACTTATGCTGCACCTGCAGCAGATGGTGACGCACCAACAATTACTGTTGTTGAGAGTGGTTGCTAATATCGATGCAGTGCAATATGCAAAATAATCGCCAAGCTGGTTTCACGCTCATGGAACTGGTGGTGGTGATTGTTTTGCTGGCGATATTAAGCCTCTATGCGGTCAGCAAATTTGCTGGCCGCAGTGGTTTTGAAGCCATTGCTAAACGCGACCAAGCAATTTCCATTGCTCGGCAGGTGCAGCTGTACGCGATGCAGCATGCAAGCGCCCGTTTAGGCAATGCGCCTCAATGTTATGCTCTTGAAGTTGAAAGTGCGGCTGGCACCTTTGGCCGTGTGCTTTCTGGGTGTCCCAATCTACCCGCAGACGCTTCAGCGGTCTTGCCCTTGGATGGCGTGCAAGTGAAGCGCGATCATCAAACCCCGAATCGTATCTATTTTTCAGCATTAGGCCAGCCAATCAAATCTTCTGGTGCAAGGCTGTGTTTTAATTTCCCTTGCCGCATTGAATTTGTGGATGAAGAGCGCGCTGCGTTGTGTATCTATAGTGAGGGCTTTATTGATGCTTGCTCCTAAGAAACAACGGGGTTTTACGCTTATCGAAAGCATCGTTGCTATTGTGGTGCTTGGTTTTGCGTTGATGATTATGACTGGCATGCTTTTTCCACAATGGCAGCAATCAGCGCAGCCGCATTATCAAGCGCGTGCCAGTGCTTTGGCTGAGACGCTACTCAATGAAATTTTAGCGCGTCAATATGATCAAAATAGTGACCCAGATGGTGGCATTGTTCGCTGCGATCAAAGTCCCAGCCTTGAGTTTCCCACGCCCCCAACTTGTTCATCGACACTTGGTCCAGATGTGGGCGAAGCGCGTTTTGCATTGACCGATGTGGATGATTACATTGGCTGCTGGGCTGATAGCGCACGCGAATGTAACGGCTCGCCATGGCGAGGACGGTTAAGTGATATTTTGGGTGAAAGTATTGCTGATGATTACAACCAATTTGTCGTCGATGTGTCTGTGATTTATGACAGCAACTTTGATGCGCGTGCCGATAATCCAACCATCAAAGCCAATCGCCTCTTTAAACGTGTTGAGCTTGAAGTGAAAACACAGCATTGGGGTGAGTATCAATATGCAGCCTATAAGGGGAATTATTGATGAAGCGCCAGAGTGGCTTTACCTTAGTTGAGCTGGTTGTAACCCTGATTGTCTTAGGTATTTTAACCTTGGCGATTGGTAATTATGTTGAGCTTGGCGCGCGTGGTTATACAGAAACTGTGGTGCGTGAGCGTTTGCAATCACAAGCACGTTTCGCGGTGGCGCGATTGACCAAAGAGCTGCGTCACGCACTGCCCAACAGTATTTCGGTCACAAATCCAATTGCCGATGGTCGCTATCAGTGCCTGCAATTTATGCCCATTACCGAAGTGGGGTTTTACCTTCGCTTGCCCAATCCTGGGGAGCACCAGTTTCCTGTGGTGTTTTGGCAACCTGAACGCTTACCTTTCAATCTCAAACAATATCGTATTGCTATTAATGCAATGACCCCAAGGCAGCTGCGTGATGATAGTTTGCGTCAATCGACACCGACGGTTTCTTATGGCCAGCAGCAGCTCACGATTATCCCTGATCTCGCTAATCAAAGTGCCTTTTTATCGGGTTCGCCAGGACAACGTGCATACCTTTATCATCGTTTGGCTTGGGTTACATTTTGTGTCAATTCTCAGGGTGAGTTGACCCGTGAGCAGTTTGGTCAGCGTGCGCTACTGGCTGATGAATTGGTGCCCGCGAGTAGTGGCTTTGTCTATGAAGCGGCAAGTTTGGTGCGAAGTGCATTGGTTCACTTTGATTTGCGCTTTAGTGCGGAAGGTGAAGAGAGCCGATACAGCAACGATGTGCAGGTGATCAATGTTCCTTAATCAACAAGCTAGGCAACAACTTGGCCAGCCATGTGGTGTTCAAGGGCTGCGTCACCAGCGCGGTAATATGCTGGTGCTCATCGTCTTTATTTTGGTGGTGATGGCATCATTGGCCATTGCCATGATGCGAATTAATGCCTCTAGCGTCGATACCACCACCAAAGAGGTGATGGCGACTCGTGCTTGGTTTGCAGCGCAAAGCGGCGCTGATTGGGCGCTGACTCGGCTATTTCCTTTGAGCGGCGGTCCAGCCGTGTGCCAATATCACAATCTCAGTGCACCGAGTACCAAAATGCCGGGGGCAACGGGACTCTACGGTTGTGCGGTGCAGGTGAGTTGCACCAGTACTGAAGTGATCGACAGAGATCAACGCTATACCGCCTATCGCATCTTGAGTACTGGGACCTGTGGCACTGATATGTTTCAAGTGTCACGCCACCAAGATGTGTGGGCCAAAAATCTCCATAACTAGAACCAATAACATGAGGATGCTATGAGCTTGCTGCGGTCATTGTGCTTAACTCTTTGTTTGCTGTGCGTTACCAGTATGGCAAATGCAACCTCATGGATAGAATTTGGTCGATGGGATCCCAGCCAAGGGGATCTGGTTTTGCAAAATCAATATAAACAAACCCCTATTGTCTTTTTGATGACGCCTAACCGTTATAGCTCAGAGCAAGAGCCGCGCGGGAAGCTATTTGTGCGTCAGGTTTATCTCTCTCGCTCGGGGGATTGGAAAGTTGATTTTGATTACGCCGTTGTGCGGCGAACCTATGGTGGACGGATTGGATACACCGTGGACCATAATCAAAACTTGGGTAAAAGCTTTGACTATATTGCGGTATTACCTGGTACCCATCAGCTGGGTGATTTGACGGTTGTGGCCACAACCATTGAAACCGATCGCGCCATTTTACAAGGCGACCGCGACAAAAAAGTAAAATGGAATCGCGTTAATTTTGGTTCATCAATTCGCAACGCTGTGGTGATTAGCCAAATTCAAACTCAGAACAATTATGAGGAAGAGCTTGAGGATCGCGAGCCATCAACGGCATGGCTAACCACAGCGCAAAATAATGTAACTGATCGCAGTGTGAATGTCTTACTTGAGCGTTCCGGTGCCTATTGGCAGTCCGATAGTCGAGAGCTTGATGAAGATGAAGTGATCGGTATTTTGGCGGTGACTGGTAATCAAACTTATGATGATGGCACCTATCTCTATCGTGCAACCAACGGTATTTCAACGGCGAATACGCTACGCACCAATTATCCGGTGGAAGAAGCCTGCGGCGTGGCCATTGGTTATTCATCATCTTTACATCCCATTTATGGCGATATTGATCCCTCAAGCGCACCGATTCTGGTGGGCTCTGCGCAATCACGTAAAGGTACTGATGGCGGCTGGCTAAAACGCTGTTTGCTACAACCCAGCGATATCCCTAGAGCGCCTTGGGAAGTGAGCTTTTTTTACGATGAATTTAAAAATCGTGGTGACAATAGTCGAGAGCACACCAGTGAGGCGGTGGGTTATTTTATGCGCGCGAAAAAGCCTGCGCCGATTACCGTGGATCACTGCGAATTGTTCCCTGGACCCGCTCAAACTTGGCAAGAATCATCGAACAATTCAGGGCAATTTAACTATCAACCCAATAATCAGGTATTACTGAGCGGCAATGCCAAAATCTCAGGCTTTAATCGTGTTCTGCACCAAGGTCGAGCTCATGGTGAGCTAGGATTTGACCGCGCGACCTTTGAGCGAGACACCAAGTGTTATGACCGTGATGGGAAACTGGTTACCTGTAGTATCGACGGGCGTCCAGCACAGAAAAAAGCGCTGGAGTGGCCAGCGAATATCCCGAGTAACTGTCAAGTGCATGATGTCCTTCACGGGATATGGCTCAAACCTGATCATGGTCCACATGAAAGCTTTGATGGCCAGTATTTTCAAGGCTGCCACTATTTTCGATATAAGGGCGCTAACTCAGCATTTAAAACATCCATGGGGCTTTCCTACGGCGATCACGTGACTTTTGAAAGTGGCGACTTTTGGTTTGATGAAGGTGTGAATATTACGCAAGGCGCAACTGTGACCATTTTGGGGGATGTGACTTTTCATTTAAATTCTCCTCGTAATGAGGGGCCGCATCGCTACAGTGCTTTGGGTGGCAACGTGGTGACTGCCAACACCCCAGATCAGCTGACGGTCTTTGGCTATTACGCTGGGGGCTGTCCAGTGCCAACCGATCCCAGTAATGTTCATTACAATTTGAAAATTGATACCCGTGGTGAATTTTCGGGGCGTGTATATGCTGAGGGCCCCGTGGAGATGTCAAACAACGCGCATGTGGTTGGCTCGGTGACGGCTTGCCAGTTAAATATGTTCAATAACAGCCGAATCGAAGGGAACAGTAAGTGCTTTGATGCCAAAACCTATGTGCTCAAAGTGCATCCGCAGCGTAGCCAAGGCCTATTGTGTGAGCGCCAACGTGTCGATTTTTACCTCTTTGCTGATGCGCCGCTACAGGGCGCTGAAGCTGAAGAGAGCATTGAGGTGAGTGTACCAGCTCAAGCTCATTGGTTTGCAGCCGCAGTCGGCGGCAGCGCTTTGGCTCCGGGGCAAAACACACTCTCGATAAAAGCCAAAGTACAAGATCCTCTAGAATCCGGCGAAGATTACCTTCAGCGTCCGCCATCACTGACTTTGTACTTGCAAAGTGAGGTTATTCAGCAAGCCGCTATTTCGGTGAAACTAGCCGATGACAGCTTAATCAATGAAGCCTTGATGCCGGAATATCCGGTGAAAGGCCAATATGACTTTTTGCCTGCGGTTTTTGAGCTAACGCCGAATCCTGTGAAAATGGTGGCGGGCAAGCCTGAGCTTGTCACGGTCACGGCGCGCGCTTGTGCAACAGCAACCAGAGCGAGCCAACATATTGGCTATCAAGGACAAAAAACACTCACGTTGAATACGCATTATCAGTATCCATCGACAGGCCAAAAGGCGATTACTTTTGCCGATGGTTCGACACGCAAACAGGTCAACTTTGTGAATGATCAGGCGCAAATTGAATTGCGTTATTTAGATGCGGGGGTCACCCAAGCACTGGTTAGCGATCCTTATTGTTATCAAACCGGGCAAGGGCAATCTTGCTTACCTCGAGCGACTCGTGCGCTCTATCGCAGTAAAATGGGTGCACGCACCATGCCGCAGGTATTGAGTGGTACAACGACGCTTCATAGTCGTCCATATACCCTTGCGATTTGTGATCAAAATGGTGAAGAGCCCAAAAACAGCCAAGGTCAACTGTGGGGCTCGGGTGACGCAAAAGGTGGACCTGGTTTTATTGCTGCAGGTACGCCGTTTAGCCTGAGTTTAAAACCAGTGGTGTGGCAAAGTAGTGATGGCACCTCAACGCTAGATGAAAACAACAGCGCGATTCGTTCGGTGCGAACTGAGAATTTCTGTCAGCGACCTGTGACCGCCAACTATTTTTCTTCATCGATGCCGGCGACCAATGGTATTCATTGGATGGGGGTGTTATCACCATCCAATGGTGACGCTGGCGATTTTAGTGCGCCAGCACCTAAGAGCAATCAGCCTGCAGGCGCATATGGTTATTTGAGTTTCTCTGATTTGACTTGGAGTGAAGTAGGTACGATTGCGCTGCGCAGTTTTGCTTACATGGATATGAGTGCCAGTAACCAGCAGTATTTAGGCATGCGGATCAATAACGGTGATCGCGCGCTTGGCCGCTTTTATCCCCATCACTTAGGGGTCAATGATTCAGATTTGCGTGAAGGCAGTGGTGCCTTTACCTATATGATGCAGCCTTTTGCGCTGGGCTATACCGTCTATGCCTATAACCAGCAAGGTGGCGCACTGAAAAACTACGACAATTTCTCGCCAGCGTTAAGGGCAACGGTGGGCTTGGCCAGTTACGGCAAAGATGGTTCAAATGCAAGTGCAACGCCGCAATGGCAAACCTCACGCACCTATTTAATGGATGGCCAACCATTGGGTGGTTATCAATTGAGTGATTGGCGCGGTACAGGGGATCGCGGTGAAAGTGAGTTGATGCTTCGCAATGGACTAGGTCAAGCACAGGCATTGGGTGTGTATTTTGATCGCAAGGTGATTCAGGCATCACCAAGAACCACGACGCCAGATGGACCATTTGATTCCTTGATGATGGCGGTTTACGCCAAAACGAAACCCGATGGTGTGGACTTTGCAACGCAAGTCATGGGCATGCCCGGTGAGGACTTAAAAGGTAGTACGCAGCGCTATGGTCGAATGGTATTAGATTCCGTTGGTGGCACCTATGATGCCGGTCAATTGACGATCCCGACGCGTGTGGAGTACTGGAATGGTAAATATTTTACTTTAAATCGTGATGATCAAAGCAGTGAAGTGGATGGATCCAATTATTGTAAAGCGGTGCTTTGGTCTCGTGGAACAGGTTCGTCTCGCTCTAGTTTAAACGGGAAAGGTACTGTAAATTCAGGTGCTTCCAATGTTTTATATGCCGATGCCAATCGCACAGCGAGTGATCCGCTGTATCGTGAGCAAGTACAATTTTGGTTGCGTTTAGCACAAAACCCGCCAGCTGGAATAAATGTTGCACGCGATTGTGTTGGTTTAATTCCTTCCCCTCAGGCTTGGTTGCGTTACAATTGGCGCAATGAGGGGGATGAAGATCCCTTTACCCTTGTGACATTCGGTACATATCGTGGTAACGATCGCGTGATTTATCGTGGTGAAACTGACTTGATACAGAGTAATCCGTGAATTGGATTAGAAAAACTCTGATCTAACGCAGGTTTGACACATCCTTTCTTGCTGCGGTTTAGTTCCATTGATACATTTAGCCGAATTTAACAAATCACCATGCTTGCAGGATTAGCCCTAAATTATGTTTAAAAAACTTCGCGGCATGTTCTCAAACGATCTCTCTATCGACTTGGGTACCGCCAATACGCTGATTTATGTGAAAGGACAGGGCATCGTTCTCGATGAGCCATCAGTAGTTGCTATTCGTCAGGACCGTGCCGGTGCGCCTAAAAGCGTTGCGGCTGTGGGTCATGAAGCCAAACAGATGTTGGGCCGTACTCCGGGCAATATCGCTGCGATTCGACCGATGAAGGATGGCGTAATTGCCGACTTCTACGTGACTGAAAAAATGCTGCAGCACTTTATTAAACAAGTGCATGACAACAGTGTACTTCGTCCAAGCCCACGCGTGCTTGTGGCAGTACCTTGTGGTTCAACTCAGGTTGAGCGTCGTGCTATCCGTGAATCAGCGCAAGGCGCTGGTGCGCGTGAAGTGTATTTGATCGATGAGCCAATGGCGGCAGCAATCGGTGCTGGTTTGCCAGTGTCTGAAGCGACCGGTTCCATGGTGGTCGATATCGGTGGTGGTACCACTGAAGTTGCGGTGATCTCATTGAATGGTGTGGTTTACTCTTCTTCTGTTCGTATCGGTGGTGACCGCTTTGATGAAGCGATTATCAACTACGTGCGCCGTAACTACGGCAGCTTGATCGGTGAAGCAACCGCAGAGCGCATCAAGCACGAAATCGGTTCAGCGTATCCCGGTGACGAAGTACGTGAAATTGAAGTGCGTGGTCGTAACCTCGCTGAAGGTGTGCCACGTTGCTTTACACTGAACTCAAACGAGATCCTTGAGGCGCTACAAGAGCCGCTAACAGGTATCGTCTCTGCGGTGATGGTTGCCCTTGAGCAATGTCCACCAGAACTGGCTTCTGACATTTCAGAGCGCGGTATGGTGATCACCGGTGGTGGTGCACTGCTTCGCGATCTCGATCGTCTATTGACCGAAGAAACCGGCATTCCTGTGGTTATCGCTGACGATCCGCTTACTTGTGTAGCGCGTGGCGGTGGTAAGGCCCTAGAAATGATCGATATGCACGGTGGTGACCTGTTCAGTGAAGAGTAATTGCTGATGATGCAATCTCTTTTTGAATTAGGAGCTCGACCATGAAGCCTATTTTTGGTCGAGGTCCATCGTTACAACTTCGGCTGCTTATTGCCATTGTAATTTCGGCCAGCTTAATGCTGGCCGATAGCCGTTTGGACGCATTTGCAAAAGTGCGTTACTACCTCAACTCCATGGTTGCCCCGCTTCAGTATCTCGCCAGTATGCCGCGAGCTATGCTCGACAATGTCGCCAATCAATTCACCTCTCATCAAGATCTGCTGACTCAAAAACAGCACCTTGAACGCCAATTGCTGATCACCCAAAGCGAACTACAGCAGCTCAAACAGCTCAAACAAGAAAACCAACGTTTGCGCGCATTGCTGGGATCGCCGCTGGTGCGTGATGATCGTAAGATGGTCGCTGAAGTGATGTCGGTGGACTCCGATCCATACAGCAAGCAAGTGGTGATCGATAAAGGCTATATCGACGGTGTCTTTGAAGGCCAACCGGTAATCAATGAAAAAGGCGTAGTCGGCCAAGTGATCCATGTCGGTGCGCATAACAGTCGTGTTTTGCTATTGATTGATAGCAGTCATGCGATTCCGGTTCAGGTGGTGCGCAATGATATTCGTGTTGTTGCCTCGGGGCGCGGACATCTCAATCAGCTTGAGCTAGAAAATATTCCAAGTAGTACCGATATAGAAAACGGCGATTTGCTGGTGACCTCTGGTCTCGGTGGTCGTTTCCCTGAAGGATATCCTGTGGCTTATGTCACCTCCTTTAGCTTTGATAACCAACGTCCTTTTGCGCAAGTGACAGCCAAGCCTGTGGTTGATTTTAACCGCCTGCGTTATTTGTTGCTGATTTGGCCAAACCAGCGTGAGTTGAGTATTCAGCAAGGAGAGCCCAATGCTGCATAGATTGTTGCAAGGTCGCGGGATTATTTGGTGCTCCTTGATTTTGGCCATGGTACTGCAAGCAGCACCTTGGCCTGCTGCCATTGAGCCATTTCGCCCCTCTTGGATTTTGCTTGTCCTTTTTTACTGGGTATTAGCATTACCGCATCGGGTGAATGTGGGTAGTGCCCTGTTTATCGGTTTGCTTTGGGATCTATTATTAGGTTCGACGCTCGGGGTCCGCGGCATGATGGTGTCTGTGTTGACCTATATTTTGGCGCTGAATTTCCAAGTCATTCGTAATATGTCGTTATGGCAGCAAGCGGCAATCATCGCCTTTATGACGATGATTGGTAAATTGATGGAGTTCTGGCTTCAGTATGTGGTGCGCGATATTCAATTTGCGCCAGATATGCTCTGGGGCAGTCTTTTTGACTTTTTACTATGGCCTTGGATCTTCCTGTTGCTTCGCCGCGTACGCCGTCATTTTAGAATTAAGTAACCGCAATTAAGCGAATACTGCGCAAGCTTTCATTTTGCGCATTTTATTGCCCGTATGCGCATCATGCGGGTAATAGGATCGAGGTCTCATGTCATTCAAGCTTTATCTTGCATCGCAGTCGCCACGTCGGCGTGAACTGTTAGCACAACTCAATGTCGAATTTGAGGTGCTTTCTGCGTCTATTCCAGAACAAAAGCAGCCCAATGAAAGCGCTGCTGCCTACGTACAGCGCCTTGCACTCGAAAAAGCGCAAGCCGGTTTGGCGGTGGCAAGCAAACCTTGGCCTGTGCTTGGTGCTGATACTGTGGTGGTGGTTGATGATCTTGTGCTTGAAAAACCGCGTGATTTTTCAGATTTTCAGCGCATGATGCAGCTCATGAGTGGCCGCGCACATCAAGTGATGACGGCTGTGGCTCTGGTTACACCCACCCAAGCTTGGGTACATTTAGAAACCACTCAGGTGTGGTTTAGCGATTTAAGCGCAGCACAAATTGAATCCTATTGGCAAAGCCAAGAGCCCTGCGACAAAGCGGGGGGATATGGCATCCAAGGGCTCGCCGGGCAGTTTATTCCTCGTATTGAGGGCTGCTATTACAATGTGGTGGGTTTACCCCTTCATGCGACGGCGCAACTGATTTCAAAATTAGAAGGTGAAACACATGAGTGTTGAATTACTGGTTAACGTAACGCCCAGTGAAACACGTGTGGCGATGATTGAAAGTGGCGTGTTGCAAGAGGTTCACGTTGAGCGTGAAGCGAAACGTGGCATTGTTGGTAATATCTATAAAGGACGTGTCAGCCGCGTATTGCCAGGGATGCAAGCTGCTTTTGTTGATATTGGTTTAGACAAAGCGGCCTTTCTGCATGCGTCTGATATCGTGCCGCACACTGAGTGTGTGTCAGAAAATGAGAAGCAGCAATTTCAGGTGCGCGATATCGCTGAATTGGTACGCCAAGGCCAAGATTTGGTGGTACAGGTGGTCAAAGATCCACTGGGCACCAAAGGCGCACGCTTAACGACGGATATCACCTTGCCTTCGCGTTATTTGGTGTTTATGCCAGGTGCTGCGCACGTGGGCGTGTCACAGCGTATTGAGAGCGAAGATGAACGTCTGCGTTTAAAAGCCATTGTCGAAGAGTATTGCGATGACTTGGGTGGCTTCATTATCCGTACTGCCGCGGAAGGCGCGACGGAAAAAGAGATTGCACAAGATGCGCAGTTCCTCAAACGCCTGTGGAAGAAAGTGATTGAGCGCCGTAGCAAATACAAAGCTAAATCAATGCTCTACGGTGAACTCGATTTGGCACAGCGGGTATTGCGTGATTTCTTTGGCACTGAGATTAGCCAGATTTTGGTGGACTCGCGCTTAGCCTTTCAAACCCTGCACGGCTTTACCGAAGAGTTTGTGCCTGAGCTACAAGATAAGCTCAGCTACTATGCGGGTGAGCAGCCGATTTTCGATCTCTATGATACGGAAAATGAAATTCAGCGCGCCTTAGATCGTAAGGTGGAGTTGAAGTCTGGCGGCTATTTGATCATCGATCAAACCGAAGCCATGACCACCATTGATATCAATACTGGTGCCTTTGTTGGTCGTCGCAACTTAGAAGAAACCATTTTCAATACCAACGTCGAAGCAACGCGCGCCATTGCTCGCCAACTACGTTTGCGCAATTTGGGTGGCATTATCATTATCGACTTTATCGATATGGCCTCCAGCGATCATCAGCGCCGCGTATTGCAATCTTTAGAAGCGGCACTAAGTAAGGATCGGGTAAAAACCAATATCAATGGTTTTACCCATCTTGGCTTGGTCGAGATGACGCGCAAGCGTACTCGTGAAAGTTTGGAACATGTGCTGTGTGGCTCTTGCCCAACTTGTTCTGGCCGTGGCTCGGTGAAAACCGTGGAAAGCGTGTGCTATGAAATTTTGCGCGAAATTACGCGGGTCAACCGTGCCTATGATGCCGACAATTTCATTGTTTACGCCTCTGCTGCTGTGGCGGATATGCTTGAGGGCGATGAGTCTCACGCATTGGCTGAGCTTGAAGTCTTTATTGGTAAACAGGTGACTATTCAAGTTGAACCGCTCTATGTGCAAGAGCAGTTTGACGTCGTCATGATGTAAGGAGCCTGAAGTGTCGGCTTGGACCGTTCGTTTGATTCGCGCGCTGTTGTGGTTCGTACTTGCGGTCCTGATTTTTGGTGCCGTGGCCGTCACTGGGCTTCGTTTTCTTTTTCCCCATCTCAATGATCACCGCGCAGTGATCAACGCTTGGGTGACAGAGCATGCTGGTTTGCCTGTCGAAGTCGGCAGCGTCTCTGGGCGTTGGCACAGCCTTGGCCCCTCTTTATTGCTACACGATATTGAGATTCGGCAAAGCGCTGACAAGCCTGTGTTGGTGCATGTCGGGCAGGCGGAGTTACGTCTCGATTTATGGCGTTCACTGCTCTATTTTCGCCCGCAATTTGAAACCGTGCATATTGACCATTTGCTGGTGGATATCACTCACGTCAACTTTGATGATCCCGTCACCTTTGATCTTGAGCAGCTGTTTTTAGCGCGCTTGGGCGACTTTATTCTGGAAGATGGTGTCGTCCGCTACCTTGCCTTAAGTGACAATAAACCGCGCGAAATAGTCATTCCCCGTTTGGCTTGGTTGAACCAAGGCAAATTGCATCGTGCCAAGGGCTTGGTGCAGTTGGACGCGAACGGGAAAAGTCATGCTACGGTGATGGCTGATCTCAGTGATAGCAGCGACATTCGGCGAAGCAGCGGTCAGGTGTATATCAATGTCGATGCCATTGATGTGTCACCTTGGATTTTGCCGCAAATCAAAGACCATTCACGCCTCAGTGGCGGTGAGCTGAGTGCGCAGTTGTGGTTTAACCTCAAACGAGGTCGGGTGCAATCAGGCGCACTTTCTTTGTTGCCCAGCCATCTGCAATGGGATGTGAAATCGCCGCACCGTCTTGATTTACTTGCTGGCCAAATTGATATTCAGCGTCAAGGTGAACACTGGCTGATGGACAGCCATGGCTTAAAGCTGAAAACCGATGGTCAGCCATGGCCTGAGTTAGCGCTGACCGCAGATTTCAATCCACAGTACCAGCGTCTCAATATCAATCAGCTTGATTTGTCTCGCTTGGCTCCGCTTTTACCTTTGTTTGTGACTGAGCAGAAAAATGTCGATCTGCTTGATGAACTTAGTCCCAAGGGGCAGATTCAAGCGCTGAAGTTGCAATGGCAAGCGCAATCACCCATGCAGTTTTCTGCGCAATTGGCGCAAATTGGCATCGATCCCAGTATGGGGATTCCGGGGATCAATCGATTGTCTGGGCATGTGGCGGGCGATTTAGCGCAGGGGCGATTTGCACTGCAAGTGATCGATGATATTTGGCCGACCGCAGGTGAATTTCAAGCGCCCTTGGTGATCCGCGATTTGGCTGTTAAAGGTGGCTGGCAGCACGATGGTGCGCGATGGCAGTTGGATCTTAGTCAGTTGTCATTGCGCACGCCAGAACTGACAACTCAGATTCAGGCACGCCTTGATGGGGATGCATCGCAATCACCGCGTTTATCGCTTTATGGTGAGCTGAGCCTCTCAGATGCCAAGCAGTTGTGGCGTTATTTGCCGCAGCAAGCGCTGGGCCAAGAGCTCACAGATTATCTCTCTAGTGCATTTCAAGCGGGACGAGTGAATCATGGTCGATTGCTTTGGTTGGGTGAGCTCAACCAATACCCTTACGGGCAAAATAACGGCATTTTTGCCGCGACGGCGCAATATCGCGAAGGGCGGTTTAACTTTGATTCGCAGTGGCCGCTTCTTGAAAATATGGCCATGGACTTGCGTGTTGAAAATGCCAGTATGTGGCTTGATAGCTGGCAAGTGGAAACCATGGGCGCCAAGGCAAAGCGCGTGCGAGGTTATATTGATCGTCTCAGTGAAGCTGGCGTCCTAACCCTGAATATCGACTTGTCTGCCAAGGGCAAACAGGTCGTCGATTATATGATGGCCTCGCCTTTGGTCGATAGCGTGGGCGCTGCGTTGACTGAGGTGCAAGTAGATGGCGAGGTCAGCAGCCAATTTAAGATTACGGTACCCTTTGACCCAAGACCTATTGGCGTCGAAGGAAACGTCGCGCTTAAGCAAAATAAAGTGACGCTAAATACGCTTGGCATCACCCTTGATAAGGTGCGCGGTGGGCTGACCTTTGATCAAGATAATCTCAATGCGCGTGGCATTCGCGGAGAATTATTTGGTCAGCGTGTGGATGTCGCTTTTCAAGGGAAAAATCGTCCTAAAGATTATCAATTACAGGTGCAGCTTAAAGGTGATTGGGCACTTGAGAAAATCAATCAAGAGTTTCAGTCACCGCTACTCGCCAAGCTTGATGGCAATTTACCATGGCAGCTTAAGGTGGGCATGGAGCTTTTTGATGTCGGTTTGAACTACCGCTTTACCCTGACCAGCCAGCTGGCCAAGATGCAAAGCCAGCTGCCAGCACCACTTGATCAAATTGATCGCAAAGAAGCGCAAGTGACAGGTCAAGGCACGCAAGATTGGTTGGCCGTTAAGCTGGACTGGCCGCATTTGAAATACCAAGCTGAAGTGCTGTTGCAACAAAAGCCAGTGATTCACGCCAGTTATTTATCTGTCGGTGACGGTGATTTTGCGCCAATTCCATTGACTGGACAGCAGGTGGTGATTGAGCAAAAACATCTCGCACTTGAACCATGGTTGGAATTTTTACAGCAATGCGCGGATACCAAGGCGGATAACAGTGCCATTGATATTCCAGCACCAACCCATATCAATGCCAAAATTGGTCGACTGGATTATCTCAGCTTGCGTTGGCATGATCTCAATCTAGCGCTGCGTGCGCAGCCGCACAGCTGGCATGCGCTTTTTGATAGCCGCGAAATGGCAGGACAAGTCACTTGGCCAGAGCAAGGGCCAGTGGATATCACGCTAGAGCATTTCCATCTTAACTTCCCTGAATTGGACGCTTGGCTGCAATCGCAAGAAGGTGAGCCCCACATCAATTTGACTGACGAGACCGTGGATACGCGCGCTACTGAAGCTGAAATCGCGGTTTATCAAAAGCTCCCTGATATGGATCTATCGATTCAAGATGCTTGGCTGCAAGGTTATAAGCTGGGCAAAGTGAGCGGCAAATTGCGTCGTAGTGATGCAGGAATCGAGTGGAAAGAGGTGTCGATTCTTTCCGGTAAAACGCAATTAAGCCTTGCGGGACAATGGGCGATTAATAACGGTCGTCACCATACTGAGGCGAGCTTGCATCTACTGGGTGATAACAACAGTGAATTGATGGAGCGTTTTGGTATTAGCAGCGGTATTCAAAGTGCACACTTTGATTTGGAAAGTCGTTTGCAGTGGCAAGGTGCCTTGTGGGCGCCGAAAATTAATACCATTCAAGGCTCGGTGTCTGTCGATTTAGAAAGCGGGGTGATCACCAGCATTAGTGGCGCGGGGAACCTATTGGGGCTGTTTAGTCTCGATTCCATCGTGCGCAAAATGCAGCTTGATTTTTCAGGCGTCTTTGATGAGGGCTTGGCGTTTCGTCATATTCGCGGCAGTGGTACCTTTGCTCAAGGCGTGTTCCTCAGCGATAACATTGAGATGGATGCCATTGCTGGGCAGATGACCTTAAAAGGCTGGGCTAACCTCAATACGGGTATGGTCAATGCGCATGTGCAATTTACCCCAGATATCACCTCGGGTATTCCGGTATTAACCGCCTTTGCGGTGACGCCAACCACCGCAGTGGCAGTATTTGCGATCACCACGGCACTAACCCCTGTGCTAGAAGTGATCACCCAAGTGAATTATCAAATCACAGGTCCTTTGGCGGATCCTGTGGTCAAGGAAACTTCGCGCAATCAAGCCGAAGTGACAGTGCCAGAAGAGACCACGCGGCGTTATCAGCGTGAGTTGAAACAACAGAAGGATTAATTCGTGGCAAAATTTGGTGTGGTGCAGATGAATGCGGGCTCAGATCCGCAGCACAATTTAAAATCGCTTGAAAAGAAAATTCGCGGCCTGCAACTGCAGGGGGCTCGTGTGATCTTGTTGCCTGAAAACTGCTTTGTTTTTGGCGATAAAGGCGACTACGAAATTCATGCCGAAGAGCTGGGGCAAGGGCCACTGCAAGATTGGTGCGAAAATATTACCCATAAACTTGGTATCTGGCTGATTGTCGGCTCAATGCCAATTCGCCATGATGATGGCCGCCTAACGGCCACTTGCTTGGTTTATGATGGTGCAGGCCATTGCCGCGCGCATTACCACAAGCTGCACCTTTTTGATGCCAAAGTGAAAGATGCTCATGGCGCTTATCAAGAGTCCGCCGTTTTTAAAGCCGGTGATGATGTCGCGGTGATCGATACCCCTTGCGGCAAAGTCGGTCTATCGATTTGTTACGATTTGCGCTTTCCGCATCTGTACCAAGAACTCGCGGCCAAAGGCGCTGAAATTATCGTGGTGCCAGCTGCCTTTACCAAGGTCACGGGTGAGGCGCATTGGGAGCCACTTCTGCGCGCTCGCGCCATTGAAAACCAAGTGTGGGTGGTGGCAGCGGCGCAATCGGGCCAGCATGAAGGAAGTCGTCAAACCTGGGGGCATTCGATGATCATTGACCCTTGGGGCCGTATCGCAGAAGTGCAAGAAGCGGGTACCGGTGTAATTTGGGGTGAGATTGATCTGTCATTAGTGTACGCTTTGCGCGAAAGAATGCCGGTTGCTGACCATGCCCGTTTTACAAGTCAGTGGCGCCAATCCAAATAAGAGTGAGATGATGCTAGATCAGGTAGAACAGAATCTTTTTGAGCAAACTGGGCTGTCGCGTGACAGTTTAAGCCAAACCCTTGCTGCGATTAGCCACCGCGTGGTGGATGATGCCGATATCTACTTGCAAAGTAGCTGGCATGAATCTTTGGTGCTGGAAGACAGCATTATCAAAGATGGCTCCTTTAATATCGATTGCGGTATGGGCGTGCGTGCAGTCAGCGGTGAAAAGACAGGTTTTGCCTACGCTGATCAGCTCACCCCAGAAGCGTTAATGCAAAGCGCGAAAGCGGCTCGTGGCATCGCAGTTGCAGGTGGTGATGGGCAGGTAAAAGCCTTTACCCCGCATCAGGTGCCACAAATTTATGCATCGCTTAATCCGCTCGAAAGCATTGAGCGTAGTGAGAAAATTTCACTGCTTAAACAGGTTGATGCCTATATTCGCAGTCGTGATCCGCGAGTCAGTGAAGTGAGTGTCAGCCTCTCTGGTGTGTATGAGCAAGTGCTCGTTGCTGCATTAGATGGCACTTATGGTACCGATGTTCGTCCTTTGGTGCGTTTATCGGTGAGCGTGCTGGTTGAGCACAATGGCCGCCGTGAACGTGGCGGTGCAGGCGGCGGTGGTCGTTATGGTTATCAAGCTTTCTTTGCTGAGGTAGACGGTCAAATGTGGGCGTTGTCTTTGGCAGAAGAGGCGCTGCGTCAAGCTTTAGTGAATCTTGACGCCGACGATGCGCCAGCAGGTATGATGCCGGTGGTGCTGGGCGCTGGCTGGCCAGGCGTATTGCTCCATGAAGCTGTGGGTCATGGCTTGGAAGGTGATTTTAACCGTAAGGGATCTTCTGTCTTTAGTGGTCGCGTGGGCGAACAAGTGACCTCACCACTGTGTACCATTGTGGATGATGGCACCATGGCCAATCGTCGCGGCTCAATGAACATTGATGATGAAGGGACGCCGAGCCAATACAATGTGTTGATCGAAAAGGGGCAGCTCAAAGGCTATATGCAAGATAAGCTAAATGCCCGCTTGATGGGTGTGGCGCCGACGGGTAATGGTCGCCGTGAGTCCTATGCGCACTTGCCGATGCCACGTATGACCAACACTTATATGTTGCCGGGTGAGCACGCACCTGAAGAGATTATCGCTTCGGTGAAAAAAGGCCTATATGCGCCAAACTTCGGCGGCGGTCAGGTGGATATCACCTCCGGTAAATTTGTGTTCTCTGCCTCGGAAGCTTATTTGATTGAAAACGGTAAGATAACCCGCCCCGTGAAAGGCGCCACCTTGATTGGTAGTGGCATTGAAGCGATGCAGCAGATCTCCATGGTTGGTAATGATCTCGCATTGGATCGCGGTGTCGGTGTTTGCGGTAAAGCTGGGCAAAGTGTGCCAGTCGGTGTGGGGCAGCCGACCCTGAAATTGGATGCATTAACCGTTGGTGGCACTCAGTAAAGATTCTTTTATTGGGTAGAAAGGCGATAGGTTGCACTATCGCCTTTTTTGTCTCTTTTTTCATTTTCCCTTTTATTGCGCCTCGGACTTGCCCGAGCGGCAACTTACTTTTTGACCAGCAAAAAGTAAGCAAAAACTGGCCCCTGAATTGCGCGTTTTCTTGCGCGATAGTCCTATGCATTGTTGTACCACTTTGCATGTGTTCCTGACACAGGCAAAGTTTGGATGGCATCCTTGCCATCCATACAACGCAAGGTCAATCGAGCAAGGCGCAATTGAAGGGGAAAAGCTCGGAGTTAAGACTGGCACACACTCTTCGCCTAGGTTATACTCCGCGCCGGAGTTGGCCGGGTAACCGCTGCTTTATTGATGTCCCTTGACCTTATGTTGGGGAGACTGATGAAGGGGAGGAAAGTCCGGGCTCCACAGGGCAGAGTGCCAGGTAACGCCTGGGGGGCGCAAGCCTACGACTAGTGCAGCAGAGAGCAAACCGCCGATGGCGCCTTGTGCGTACAGGTAAGGGTGAAAGGGTGCGGTAAGAGCGCACCGCGCGGCTGGTAACAGTTCGTGGCACGGTAAACTCCACTCGGAGCAAGACCAAATAGGTTCCCTATGGCGCGGCCCGCGTTGGGAACGGGTAGGTTGCTGGAGCCAGTGAGCGATTGCTGGCCTAGATGAATGGTTACCGCTGAGCAATCAGGACAGAACCCGGCTTATAGGCCGACTCCCCACATTTCACAACCCAGCTTCGGCTGGGTTGTGTCGTTTTGGCGCAGAGCGTCGATTTTTCCTGCTTTTTTTATTTGCTGCATTCACATGGTTGCAGCATTTATGGGAAAATGAGCGCTAGTCCGCGTTCTCTGCGGCCAAAGGTAGAAATGCCATTTGCTGGTAACTGCATCATGCTATGCTGTGAGGTTATCGGTAAGGCGACTGCCGCCGAATCACCGCAACAAAGAAAGACTTGCTATGAGCGACCAATTTTCCCATATCTCCGTGCTGTTAGAAGAATCTCTGAATGGCTTGGCCATTCGTCCCGACGGTATCTATGTCGATGGCACCTTTGGTCGTGGTGGCCATAGTCGTGCTATTTTGGCGCGTTTAGGCGAGCAGGGTCGTCTATACAGTATCGACCGCGATCCGCAAGCCATTGCCGAAGCGCAAACTATCGACGATCCGCGTTTTCAAATTATCCATGGTCCATTTTCTGGGGTTGAAGAATACCTGACCGAGCGCGGCCTCGCTGGCAAGGTGGATGGTGTGCTATTTGACCTTGGGGTGTCTTCACCGCAACTTGATGATCCTGAACGTGGCTTTAGCTTTATGCGAGACGGCCCATTGGATATGCGTATGGATCCCACGACAGGCCAATCTGCCGCGCAGTGGCTACTGGAAGCGGAAGCCGATGATATTAGTTGGGTGCTAAAAACCTTTGGTGAAGAGCGCTTTGCATGGCGTATCGCTAAGGCGATTGTGGCGCATCGTGAAAATGAAGAGAATGAGCCGCTGACGCGCACGTCACAGCTGGCCAAGCTGATTGAAGATGCGGTGCCCATTCGTGAAAAGAAAAAGCATCCAGCAACCCGTAGTTTTCAGGCGATCCGCATCTATATCAACAGCGAGTTAGAAGAGATCGATCGCGCGTTGATGGGCGCGATGTCGATTCTTGCACCGCAAGGTCGCTTGTCGGTGATCAGTTTCCACTCCTTGGAAGATCGCATGGTCAAACGCTTTATGCGCAACCAAAGCAAGGGACCTGAGGTGCCACACGGCGTGCCTTTGACCCAAGCGCAGATTGACCAGCTTGGCAAAGCCAAAATGAAAACCGTAGGCAAGGCGATTAAGCCAAGCGCTCAAGAAATTGAATACAACAGCCGCTCTCGCAGCTCAGTCCTTCGTGTTGCTGAGCGTCTTGAGGATTAATGATGAAACCGGCTCGCCATCCATCACTGCTTTTATTGATCGCGCGTGATTTAAAACAGCATGGGCTGGTTGCGCTGTTTCTTCTATTGGCCACCATTGCGGTGGCCTTTGCTGTTGTTGACTACACCCGTTTAACGCGCAGCTTAATTACAGAGCGTGACCAATTGTTATTTGAGCGTGATGCGCTGGATAACGAGTGGCGAAACCAATTGCTGGAAGAGCATGCATTGGCCGATCACAGCCGAATCGATACCATAGCGCGAGATGATTTGGGTTTTATTCGTCCCAATAGTGCCAATGAGAAAGTGGTGAGATTGCCATGATCAACTGGCCATGGCGCAAAGCGCCCGATAATAAAGATAAAAAACGCAAACCCAATACGCGTCGCGTCAATGCTGCGCGTCATTCCTCTAAAACACCGACCAAAGCGGCGAACAAGGTTGTCGCCAAGCCCAATAGCAAAACACCTGCGACCGCCACGAGCAGTCGTCGCCAAGAGCCTGCTGCCTTTGTTCAGTGGCGCTATTGGTTGATGTGCGCTGGTTTGATCGGCGTATTTGCACTGCTGATTGGTCGTGCTGCCTTTATTCAAGTGATCGAGCCAGACCGTTTGGTTTATGAAGGTGATTTACGCTCGCTGCGGGTGAAGACCATGCCTTCTGCGCGCGGGATGATCACCGATCGCAATGGTGAGCCCTTGGCCGTGAGTGTCCCTGTACAAGCCATCTGGGCTGACCCATATACTGTGCATAAAGAGCATGGTTTGGATGATCTTACCCCTTGGTATGCGCTTGCTGATGTGTTGGGGATGGATCGTAAACAGCTGATTGATCGCGTGCAATCACACCCTAAGCGTCGTTTTATCTATTTGCAGCGACAAGTGAGCCCTGCGATGGCGGCTTACGTGAAAAAACTCGATATTCCAGGTGTGAGCCTGAAAGATGAATCTCGCCGTTTTTATCCAACGGGTGAAGTAAGTGCCCACTTAGTTGGGGTTACCGGCATTGATGGTAAAGGCTTAGAAGGCGTTGAGCTGAGCTTTAACCAGGCCTTGACTGGTGAAGCGGGCAAACTGACGGTGCGTAAAGACCGTCATGGTCGTGTGGTTGAGAATATCGCCACAGAAGATCGTGAATTGGCGCAGGAAGTACACCTGAGTATTGATCAGCGTATTCAAGCGCTGGCCTATCGCGCACTCAAGCAAGCAGTAGCCGATACTCGCGCCACAGCGGGTTCTTTAGTGATGATTGATGTGCTTACGGGTGAGGTGATTGCATTGGTCAACGCGCCTTCCTACAACCCCAATAATCGTAATGATCGCCAAAGTTTTCGTATGCGTAACCGCGCGATTACCGATGCCATGGAGCCAGGCTCGACGGTGAAACCTTTTGTGGTGCTTGCGGCGCTTGAAAATGGCGTGGCCACCAAAGACACCATGATTGATACCGGCAATGGCATTATGCAAATTGGCGGTAGTCGTGTGCGTGATGTTTCGCGTGTTGGTTACGCCAGCCTGACCAAGATTTTACAAAAGTCCAGTAACATCGGGGTGAGTAAACTATCACTAGCCATGCCAGTACAAGCACTGTTGGGGATGTATAGCAGTGTGGGCCTGAGCGATCACCCGGGAACAGGCTTAAAAAGTGAGCAGGCTGGATTTTTCCCATATCGCACGCGTTGGTCTGATTTTGAGCGAGCCACACTCTCCTTTGGTTATGGCTTATCGGTGACTGCGATGCAACTGGCGAAAGCCTATGCCACTTTGGGCGCTTATGGTGAAAGCCATGATATCTCCATTCTTAAGCTCAAAGGTGATGTGCAAGGAACTCAGATTGCGTCTCGTCAGCATGCCAAAGAGGTATTGGCGATGTTGGAAACGGTAACCCAAGAAGGTGGCTCGGCTCGTGCTGCAGCGGTTGATGGTTATCGTGTGGGTGCCAAAACAGGGACCTCACGCAAAGCCCGCAGTGGTGGCTATAGCGATCAATATGTAGCTTTAACCGCCGGTGTTGCACCAATTAGCCACCCACGTTTGGCTTTGGTGGTGGTCATCGATGAGCCGCAAGGCGATCGCTATTACGGTGGTCAAGTTGCCGCGCCAGTATTTTCTGAAGTGATGGGAAGCGCGCTACAGCTATTGAATGTAGCGCCTGATGCAGCCACTAGTGGACAGATGAATATCGTCAAGCAGTGATGCTTGGCGCGTTGTACAAAATACACAGAAGGATAGGGGCATGCTGCAAGGGCAACCCAAAGTGAATTTCGCAGTGCTGCTGAGCCAATGGTTGCCAGCATTGCCTCAGCTTGCTCAGTGGCAAGCTATTGAGATCGCCAATTTATACATCGACAGCCGGCAAGTGACGGCTGGCGATGCTTTTGTTGCAATCGCCGGTCATCAGGTGGATGGGCGTCAGTTTATTGATAAAGCGATTGCGCAAGGCGCAGTGGCCGTTTTTGCCGAAACCGATAGCGAACACGCACATGGTCAATGTGATTGGCAAGGTGATGTACCTGTACTGTGGCTTGATGCGCTGGCCACTGAGCTTTCCGCATTGGGGCATTTTTTCTATCAAGCGCCAAGCCAACAAATGACCATGGCTGCGGTGACGGGTACCAATGGTAAAACTACGATTTCACAAATTTTGGCGCAGTGGGCGCAGCTATTGGGCTGCCGTGCAGGTGTGATGGGCACCAATGGCAATGGTTTATTGGGACAGTTGCAAGAAAGCGCCAATACCACCGCCGATGGGATCACGGTACAGCGTCAACTGGCCGCGCTAAAGCAGGCAGGCGCTAATTTTGTTGCCATGGAGGTCTCTTCGCATGGCTTGCACCAAGGGCGTATTGCCAAGGTGCACTATGATGTGGGTATTTTTACCAATCTCACCCGTGATCACTTGGATTATCACGGCGATATGGCTAGCTATGCCGCAGCAAAAAAACTGCTATTTACTGAGCATGATTGTCGTCATGCGGTGATTTTTGCTGGCGATGAAACTGGCCATGCTTGGTTGTCTGATTTGCCGGATGCCGTTGCTGTTGGGCTAAATGCCATGCAAGTGCAGGGGCACTGTGGCCGGAAAATTTGGGCGACTGAAGTGCAGTATAGTCAGCAAGGGGTCACCATTGCCTTTGATTCTAGCTGGGGCCGCGGTCAGTTTAACGCAGCTTTGGTCGGGGCATTTAATGTCGCTAATTTACTGTGCGCCTTAGCGGCACTTTTAGTGTTAGGGCATGACAAATCAGCGCTACTGGCTTGCGCGCCGGCGCTTCAAGCTGTGGTGGGGCGGATGGAGATTTTCCATCAGCCAGGTCAAGCCATGGCGGTTGTGGATTACGCACATGCGCCCGATGCCCTTGAGCAAGCTTTGAAAGCGCTGCGCCATCATTGTGACGGCGATTTGTGGTGCTTGGTGGGCTGCGGCGGCGATCGTGATCGCGGTAAGCGCCCAATGATGGCGGAAATTGCCGAACGTTTGGCCGATCGCGTGATTTTGACCGATGACAATCCACGTAGTGAATCGCCTGACGCCATTATTGCCGATATGCAAGCTGGGATGCAGCATCCTGAGCGTGTGGCTGTGATTCACAGTCGCTTTGATGCCTGCGCCTTTGCACTGGCGAACGCCAATGAACAAGACATTATTTTAGTGGCCGGTAAGGGTCACGAAGATTACCAGATTTATGGTCAGGACAAGCGTCACTATTCGGATCGTGAAACGCTGGCCGAGCTACTAGGACGAAAAGCATGATCTCTTTGTTGTTGTCACAACTGGCTGCCGTCGTGGATGGACAGTTATTTGGTGCCGATGGCCCCATTACCCAAGTGACCACAGACTCGCGTCAGTGTGAGGGGCAATCTTTATTTGTGGCATTGATTGGTGAGCGTTTTGATGCCCATGATTTTAGTGAGCAAGCGAAAGCCAATGGCGCGAAAGCTTTGTTGGTTTCACGTCAGCTTGAAACTGAGCTGCCACAGATTCTGGTGCATAATACGCAAAAAGCCCTTGGTAAATTGGGTCAATGGGTGGGACAGCATAGCCATTGCCATACTATTGCACTGACGGGTAGCTGCGGTAAAACCACAGTCAAAGAGATGGTGGCATCGATTTTGGCACAAAAAGGTAAAGTGCTGGCCACGGCGGGTAACTTCAATAATGAAATTGGTGTGCCGCTGACCTTGCTTCGCCTTACCCCTGAAATTGATTATGCAGTGATTGAGCTTGGCGCTAATCATCAAGGTGAGATCGCCTATACCAGCGCTTTGGTCGAGCCGCATATTGCATTGATCAATAACGTGGAAGCTGCGCACCTTGAGGGCTTTGGTTCTTTAGAAGGTGTTGCAAAAGCCAAGGGCGAAATTTTCCAAGGTTTACGCAGCGGCGGCATCGCATTGATCAATTTAGATAGCCAATACCCCAATATTTGGCGTACCGATTTAGCGGATAAGCGCGTTCTTCATTTTGCCTTTGAAAATACATCTGCGGATTATTACGCCGCTGATGTGCGCTTAAACACGCAAGGTACTTGTGCCTTTACTCTGCATACGCCACAAGGCAATGCTGCCATCGCGCTACCTATTGCCGGCCAACATAATGTGACCAATGCGGTGGCGGCTACGGCACTGGCTATGGAATCGGGCGCTAATTTAGCGCAGGTGAAAGCGGGATTAAGTGCGCTGAAATCGGTCAAGGGTCGCGTCGATGTGCAGCAAATTAGCGCCAATCTTCGAGTGATTGATGATAGCTATAACGCTAGTGTTGCGGCGATGAAAGCAGCCGCTGCGCTACTGGACAGTTATCAAGATGAAACCATCCTTGTGCTCGGCGATATGGCCGAACTTGGCGAATATAGCGAAGCGATGCATCGCAGCGTTGGTGAATGCGTTGCCGCAAGCTCGATCAAACACGTATTTACTTTTGGTCGTGATAGCGCAGTGATCAGCCAACTTAGCAATGGTTCACATTTTTCAGATAAAGCGGCTTTAATCGCTGAAATTAAACAACAAATTAATTCGTTAACAGGCAAAAATATTACCGTTTTGGTGAAAGGCGCACGCAGTAGTGCAATGGATCAAGTGGTAACAGCATTAGTGGAGACCTATTCGTGATTATCTGGTTAGCAGGCCTTTTGGAGCAATATTATCCAGCGTTTAGGCTCTTTGAATATCTGACATTTCGCGGTGTGATGAGTATTTTGACGGCGCTGGCAATTTCTTTGTGGATGGGCCCGCGTTTGATTCAGCGTTTGCAGCTGCTGCAAATTGGCCAAGTAGTACGTAATGAAGGGCCTGAATCGCATTTTAGTAAGCGCGGTACGCCGACCATGGGCGGGATCATGATCCTTGCCGCAATCACCATTACCACCCTGCTGTGGTGCGATCTCTCCAATCCATATGTATGGGCCGTGCTGTTTGTGTTGCTTGGCTATGGTGCGGTTGGTTTTGTCGATGATTATCGCAAAGTGGTGCGCAAAAATACCGATGGTTTGGTGGCGCGTTGGAAATACTTCTGGCAGTCATTGATTGCGCTGATCGTCGCCTTTGCTTTGTATGCCTACGGCAAAGACACTGCTGCGACTCAGTTGGTGGTGCCTTTCTTTAAAGATGTGATGCCGCAGCTTGGTCTGCTATTTATCATCATGACCTATTTTGTCATCGTTGGTACCAGTAATGCGGTGAACCTGACCGATGGCCTTGATGGCTTGGCGATTATGCCAACTATTATGGTAGCCGGTGGTATGGCGCTGATTGCTTGGGCAACCGGTAACGTGCAATACGCCAGTTATTTACATATTCCACATATCAAAGAAGCCAGTGAATTGATGGTGATCTGTACCGCGATTGTTGGTGCTGGCTTGGGCTTTTTGTGGTTTAACACCTATCCAGCACAAGTGTTTATGGGCGATGTGGGCTCATTGGCACTGGGTGGTACGCTGGGCGTGATTGCCGTATTGGTTCGTCAAGAGCTGCTATTGGTGATTATGGGCGGTGTGTTTGTGGTTGAAACCCTGTCAGTGATCCTGCAGGTGGGCTCTTATAAACTACGCGGTCAGCGTATTTTCCGTATGGCACCGATTCACCACCACTACGAACTCAAAGGCTGGCCAGAGCCACGCGTAATCGTTCGTTTTTGGATTATCTCTTTAATGCTGGTGCTGGTCGCACTAGCGACGCTCAAAGTGCGTTAAGGATTTCAACATGATTCCAGGGTTTGCCAATCTTCAGCGTGTTTGTGTTGTCGGTCTGGGTATGACTGGCCTTTCGGTGGTGAATTATTTGCGCCGCCAAGCACCTGAGCTTGAAATTTATGTGATTGATACGCGCGCGGTAGCGCCGGGTGCCGAGCAATTACCCGCCAATGTTGCCTTGTATTGTGGTGGCTTTGAGCAAAGCTGGCTCAATCAAGCGGACTTAATCGTCGCAAGTCCTGGTATTGGCCTTGCAACGCCAGCGCTGCAAGAGGCGCAGCAAGCAGGTGTGCCTATTGTCGGTGATATTGAGTTATTTGCTTTAGCGGTAAGTGCTTCAGGTCACGCGCCGATTTTGGCAATCACTGGCTCAAATGGTAAGAGTACGGTCACCAGTCTGCTCGGTGAAATGGCCAAAGCGGATGGTCGCCAAGTGGGCGTGGGAGGCAATATTGGTTTTGCGGCGCTGGATATGCTCAAAGAGCCGCAGGATCTTTATGTGCTTGAGCTATCGAGTTTCCAGTTAGAAACCACGTCCCATTTAAATGCGAAGGCTGGGGTCTATCTCAACCTTTCAGAAGATCATATGGATCGCTATCAAGGGATGGCTGATTACGATGCGGCTAAGCAGCGTCTATTTGCACAATGCGAAGTGGCCATTGCCAACCAAGATGATCCCGCCACTTGGCCAAAGTCGAATCGCGAATACCTGACCTTTGGTTTTGAGCAAGGGGATTATGTGCTGGCACAGCATCAAGGCAAAGCTTGGTTACAAGCGCGTGGTGAATGGGTGATGCCCATTGATGAGATTGCTTTGATTGGCCGACATAATGTTGCGAACGCACTGGCGGCAATTGCGCTCGCGCAGCAAGTGGGAATCTCTTTGGCGGCTTGCGCACAGGCACTGCGTGAATATCATGGCTTGCCACACCGCTGCCAGTGCGTGCACCAAGCACATGGCATTCGCTGGGTGAATGATTCAAAGGCGACTAATCTGGCGAGTACGGGTGCCGCGCTCAATGGTTTGATGCTGGAAGGCCGCTTACATTTGCTTTTGGGCGGGGATGGCAAAGGCGCGGACTTTAGTGAGCTAGCCGCTTTGCTGGCGCCGCTGAATGTGGCGATCTATTGCTATGGTCGAGATGGTGATCAAATGATGCCATTGCATCCATCGGCGCAGCGTTTTGAAACCTTAGAGCAATCCATGTCCGCCATTGCATCAGTGGTGAAATCAGGTGATATGGTGCTGCTGTCACCGGCTTGCGCGAGTTGGGATCAGTTCCCCAACTTTATGGTGCGCGGTGAAACTTTTGCCAAGCTAGCGGAAAAACTCAGTGATTCAGTGGTGGCTTTGCAATGATCTGGCAGTTTTGCCATGGCATCAAAGCTTGGATGACCAAGCCCACTCCGGGCGCTTTATTTGATCGTCAATTGGTTTGGCTGTCATTTATTTTGATGGCGGTGGGTTTGGTGATTGTGACCTCTGCATCTGCGCCTGTATCCGTTCGTTATACTGGCGGCCCATACCATTACGCTGTTCGTCATGGCATCTTTTTGCTTTTAGGCTTGGGTGTCGCGGCGGTAGCATTGCAATTTCCCATGTCTTGGTGGCAACGCTGGAGCCCTTACATGTTGGTGGGGGCGATTGTTCTGCTACTTTCGGTGCACTTGATCGGCAGTTCAGTCAATGGTGCCAAGCGCTGGATTGACCTCAAGCTCTTTAACCTACAACCGGCGGAAATTGCCAAGTTGGTGCTCTTTATCTATGTCGCGAGTTATCTCGAACGGCGGCATAGTGAAGTGGTTGAAACTTCTTGGGGTTTCGCTAAGCCATTGGTAGTATTCATTTTATTTGGCGGATTGATCATCACTCAGCCGGATTTAGGTTCAGTGGTGGTGATGTTTATCACGGTCACCAGCATGCTATTTGTCGCTGGCGCAAGGTTGTGGCAATTTTTAGCACTGATGGTGGCAGGGCTGTCATTGATCGTCATGTTGATCGTCTTTGAGCCCTACCGAATGCGCCGCTTTACGGCCTTTTTAGACCCATGGCAAAATCCTTTTGGCAGCGGTTATCAGCTGACGCAATCTTTGATGGCTTTTGGCCGTGGTGGTTGGTTTGGTCAAGGGCTTGGTAACTCGATTCAAAAATTAGAATATTTGCCAGAAGCACACACGGACTTTGTTTTTGCGGTTTTGGCTGAAGAGTTGGGTTTGTTTGGCGTGGCTGCGGTGTTGCTACTGTTGTTGGCTCTGGTCTTTAAAGCACTGACCATCGCCAAAAAGAACTTAGAAAGTAATATCTACTTTGGTGGCTTTTTAGCTTTTGGCATTGGTGTTTGGTTTGCGTTTCAAACCCTGGTCAATGTTGGCGCTGCATCCGGATTAATTCCCACCAAAGGTTTGACCTTACCGCTGATTAGTTATGGTGGCTCTAGTTTGCTGATGATGTCGCTTGCGGTAGCCGTGTTGCTTCGTATCGACTTTGAATATCGCTGCGCGAAGCAGCAAGCCTATGTTGCGGGGCAATCACATGAAAGCCCTGAAGACGAGCAGTCTACGACTTAGTTGGTCGAAACAAATGTGGCATTTAGGCGATAAAAGAAGGCAATGAAATGAGTAAGAAGTTATTGGTGATGGCTGGTGGTACTGGCGGTCACGTATTTCCTGCGTTGGCCGTGGCGAGCAAACTGCAGCAGCAAGGCTGGCAGATTCGCTGGCTTGGCACGGCTGATCGTATGGAAGCGCAATTGGTGCCGCAGCATGGTATCGAGATTGATTTTATCGAGATCAAAGGATTGCGCGGACAAAAACTACTGCGCCTGATCAAAGCGCCGTTTCAGATTGTAAAGGCGATTGGTCAAGCCAAGCGTCATATTCGCGCCTACCAACCGGATGCCGTGCTCGGGATGGGTGGCTATGTTAGCGGTCCTGGCGGCATTGCGGCTTGGTTGTGTGGTGTGCCGGTGATTTTGCATGAGCAAAATGCGGTGGCGGGCCTAACCAATCGCTGGCTTTCGCGCATTGCCAAAGTGGTGCTGCAAGCCTTTCCAGGTGCTTTTGCCAATCGCCCTGTGGTGGGTAACCCAGTACGCGATGAGATTGCAGCATTGCCGGGTCAGGCGGCAGCCATTGCCGAGCGCGATGAACCTATTCGCGTACTGGTGATGGGCGGCAGTCAGGGTGCGCAAATTTTGAATCGCGTGGTGCCTCAAGCGGTGGCACAAAGTGGCCAGTCGCTACAGGTTTGGCATCAGGCGGGTAAAAATAATCAGGCGAGCACTGAGCAAGCCTATCAAGATGCTGGCATCACCAATGCTAAGGTGACTGAGTTTATCGCTGATGTCGCAGGCGCTTATCAATGGGCGGACTTAATTGTTTGTCGCTCTGGCGCGCTGACGGTATCTGAGCTGAGCTGCGCGGGCCTTGGCGCAATTTTTGTGCCTTTTATGCATAAAGATGAGCAGCAAGCAAAAAATGCGCGCCACTTGGTAGAAGCTGGCGCTGCAGAACTGATTTATCAAAAAGATTTAACTGCTGAGAAATTAGCAGCGCGATTGCAACAACTGGATCGTTCAGCACTTGTCGCGATGGCGGAAAAAGCCAAAGCCTGCGCGATTGATAACGCTGCTGAGCGCGTTGCCAATGCAATCATTGACCAAGCAAAGTGAGACAAATAATGAGTAAGCTTGACCCCAAACAGTTAGCCCAAATTCGAACCATGGTGCCAGAGATGCGCCGTGTCGAAACTATTCACTTTGTGGGCATTGGCGGTGCCGGTATGTGCGGTATCGCTGAGGTGTTGGCCAATGAAGGCTATCATGTGACTGGCTCTGATATTGCAGCGAATGCGGTCACTGAGCGCCTAGAGCGTTTTGGTGCGGATATTTTTATCGGTCATGCACAAGAGCATGTGGTGAATGCCAGCGTGGTGGTGGTATCCACTGCGATTAAAGAGGATAACCCAGAGCTTATTGCCGCACGCGAGCGTCGTATTCCTGTGGTGCGCCGTGCAGAAATGTTAGCTGAATTGATGCGTTTTCGTCATGGCATCGCGGTCGCTGGTACCCATGGTAAAACCACCACCACAGCCATGGTGACTCAGATTTTTGTCGCTGCAGAGCTTGATCCAACCTTCGTCAATGGTGGTTTAGTGAAAACTGCGGGCACCAATGCGCGCTTGGGTAGCAGCCGTTATTTGATTGCTGAAGCAGATGAAAGTGATGCTTCATTTTTGCACCTGCAGCCAATGGTGAGCATTGTCACCAATATCGAAGCTGACCATATGGATACCTATGGCGGCGATATTGAAGTGCTGAAACAAACCTTCATCGATTTTCTACATAACCTGCCATTCTATGGTTTGGCGGTGATGTGTATTGATGACCCTATGGTGCGTGAGCTATTGCCGCGTATTCGCCGCCATGTCACTACCTATGGCTTTAGCGACGATGCGGATATTAAGCTGGTGGATTATCAACAAAAAGGTCAGCAAGGTACCTTTAAGGTATTGCGTCATAATATGCCTGACTTGGATATCACACTGAACGTACCTGGCCGTCACAATGCGTTAAATGCAACGGCTGCGATTGCAGTAGCGACTGAGCAAGGTATTAGTGACCAGCATATTGTTGAAGGTCTTGAAGCCTTTGCGGGCACAGGTCGTCGTTTCGATCACCTCGGCGTGTTCAATGTCCCTGGTGGTGATGTGATGCTGGTGGATGATTATGGCCATCACCCAAGTGAGGTGGATGTAACTATTGATGCGGCGCGTCAAGGTTGGCCTGACAAGCGTTTGGTGATGATTTTCCAACCGCACCGCTATACACGTACTCGCGATCTCTATGAAGATTTTGCTAATGTGCTGGAAAAAGTGGATGTATTGCTCATGCTTGATGTATATCCCGCGGGTGAGGCGCCGATTCCTGGCGCTGATGGTCGCTCGCTATGCCGCACGATTCGTGGCCGTGGTCTCGTGGATCCTATTTTTGTACCGGGAATTGATGCATTACCAGCGGCTTTAGCTAATGTGATGCAAGCAAATGACATGGTGCTAACACAAGGTGCAGGTGATGTGGGTAAACTCGCGCGCACTTTGGCGGGCTTACAGCTAGATATTGATGCAATGAGGGTTTTTCAGTCAGAGGAATGCGTCGCAAAATAGTGCGAATGCTCATAATTTTGAGCAGATCTTTCTGAAAAAAGGCTTTGCAGTTAACATCTTTGTTGCTGTTTTTTTCATTGACTGTTGGAGCTGGTCACATAGACAGTTATAATCTGCGAGCTAAGCTCTCGGTCACGCCATTGGTGATTGGACATAGAGAATGATCAAGGCGAACACGTGTTAACAGCAGATTTAATCGAACCACAACCTCAATACGCTATAGATTTGCCACAGCAAAAGTGGCGTTGGTGGAGTGGTTTGATTTTCTTTATCTGTGTGATTGTGCTGCTGTTCTGGGGCGGTTGGCGAACCATTCACTGGATGAGTGATGCCCACCGACTACCGATTTCGCAAATGGTGATTGAGGGGCAGCTGAAATACACCAATGTCGATGAAATTCGTAGCGCCATTGGTCAGCTCGGTCGGCTAGACAGCTTTATGCTGCAAAATGTCGATGAGATTCAGCAGCAATTAGAGCAACTCCCTTGGGTCAAACAAGTTGCAGTACGTAAGCAATGGCCCAATCAGCTCAAGCTTTATATGGTAGAGCAGCAAGCGAAGGCGCGATGGAATGACAATGCCCTCCTGAATAGTGAAGGGACAATTTTCGCCCCTAAAAACGCCAATGCTTTGCCGTTAAATTTGATTCGCCTCTATGGGCCGGATCAGCGGAGTGATGAAGTGCTTGCAATGTGGCACTACATCGATCAAACCCTCGGGCCTAAATTTAACGTGGCGCAATTGAGTTTATCGCCACGCCGCGCATGGCACATCGTTCTTGCTGATGGTGTGGTCATTGAATTGGGTCAAGAGCGAGTAAAAGAACGTATTCGACGCTTTGTTGGGTTATATCCAATTTTGCAGAAAGAGGGGCGAGAGATCGCCTATATCGATTTACGCTATGATACGGGGGCCGCAGTCAAATGGCGTGATAGCCCTGACGGCCGAAGTAAATAAAGCAGGCAATCATGACAAAACCTACAGAACAACAACTATTGGTCGGTCTTGATATTGGCACATCAAAAGTAGTCGCCTTGGTTGGCGAGGTGCTGCCTGATAACCGTATCAACATTATTGGCGTTGGCAGTTGTGCATCTCGAGGGATGGACAAAGGCGGCGTGAATGATTTGGAATCCGTGGTGAAATCAGTTCAACGTGCGATTAATCAAGCGGAACTGATGGCTGAATGCCAAATTTCATCAGTGTATTTATCGCTATCGGGTAAACATATTCGCAGCCAAACCGAAAAAGGGATGGTGCCGATCTCTGATGAAGAGGTGACGCAAGATGATGTGGATAATGTTATTCATACCGCCAAATCGGTAAAAATTAGCGACGAACATCGCATTTTGCATGTGATTCCTCAAGAGTTTGCTATTGATTATCAAGAGGGCATTAAAAACCCTGTTGGTTTATCGGGTGTACGCATGGAAGTGGGCGTGCACTTGATCACTTGCCACAATGATATGGCGCGAAACATCGTAAAAGCGGTGGAGCGTTGTGGCCTCAAAGTTGATCAGTTGATCTTCTCTGGGCTAGCAGCCAGTAATGCAGTATTGACACCTGATGAGCGCGAGCTCGGTGTTTGTGTTGTTGATATTGGCGGCGGCACCATGGATATTGCGGTATGGACCGGCGGCTCGTTACGACATGCGGAAGTGATTCCCTATGCAGGTAATGTGGTCACCAGTGATATCGCTTATGCTTTTGGTACACCTCCGGGGGATGCCGAAGCGATTAAGGTAAACCATGGCTGCGCTCTGGGAGAGATGGTAAGCAAGGATGACTCTGTTGAGGTACCAAGTGTAGGTGGGCGACCTTCTCGCAGCTTACAACGACAAACCTTAGCAGAAGTGATTGAACCACGTTACAGTGAACTTTTGGGCCTGGTTCATCAAAAACTTATTGATATACAAGAACAATTACGTAGTAATGGTGTCAAACACCACTTAGCAGCAGGGATCGTTTTAACGGGCGGTGCAGCAAAAATGGAAGGGCTTGTGGGATGTGCCGAGCGCGTATTCCGTAACCAAGTGCGAATCGGTGATCCCATCGATATCGCAGGTCTGACCGATTATGTGCAAGCTCCAGATTTCTCAACCGCGGTGGGGTTACTTCATTACGGGAAGGAAAGTCAGCTCGAAGAAGAGAGCTACTCTGAGCCGAAACGCTCAGTAGGATCTGTCTTCTCAAAATTGAGCGGCTGGTTTAAAAAAGAATTTTAACCTGATGCGAACAGGAAGAACGGAGAGAACACATGTTTGAACCGACTACGGATATATCCGATGAAGCAGTCATTAAAGTCATCGGCGTTGGCGGCGGTGGCGGTAATGCTGTTGAGCATATGGTCCGCGAATCGATTGAAGGCGTTGAATTTATCAGCGTGAACACAGATGCGCAGGCGCTGCGTAAAACAAGTGTGACTCAAGTGATTCAAATCGGTAATTCGATCACCAAAGGCCTTGGTGCAGGTGCAAACCCACAAGTGGGTCGCGAAGCTGCGCTAGAAAACCGTGATGCGATTAAAGAAGCGCTCAATGGTGCCGATATGGTATTTATCGCAGCAGGTATGGGTGGCGGTACTGGTACTGGTGCAGCCCCTGTGATTGCTGAAGTGGCAAAAGAGTTGGATATCCTGACCGTTGCGGTGGTGACCAAACCTTTCCACTTTGAAGGCAAAAAGCGTATGACCTACGCTGAGCAAGGTATCGAAGCACTTGAGCAGCACGTGGACTCGTTGATTACGATTCCAAACGAAAAGCTACTGAAAGTACTTGGTAAAGGGATCTCTTTGCTGGATGCATTTGCCAAAGCGAACGATGTATTGCGTAACGCAGTACAAGGTATTGCTGAATTGATTACGCGCCCTGGCCTGATCAACGTCGACTTTGCAGACGTCCGTACTGTGATGTCTGAAATGGGTCACGCAATGATGGGTAGCGGTGTGGCAAGCGGTGAAGACCGTGCTGAAGAAGCTGCTGAAATGGCAATTTCAAGCCCGCTACTTGAAGATATCGATTTGGCTGGCGCGCGCGGTGTGCTTGTCAATATTACTGCAGGTTTCGATCTTCGTTTGGACGAGTTTGAAACTGTAGGTAATACGGTCAAAGCATTCGCATCAGACAACGCAACCGTTGTGGTGGGTTCTTCTTTGGATCCAGAAGTGTCAGATGAGCTTCGTGTAACTGTTGTTGCAACCGGCATTGGTAACGAGCGTAAGCCTGATATCACTTTGGTTCCTGGAACAAAAGCAGCGCCAGTAAAACCGGCACAGCCTTTGCAAGAGAAAAAAGAGCCAGTGAAAGTTGAAGTGCAACCAGAGCCAGCCCCAGCGGCAGTGGCGAAATCAAGTGTTGCGCCAGCATCTAAGCCAAAGGCGGATGATGACTATTTCGACATTCCTGCTTTTCTGCGCAAACAGGCTGACTAAGGTCACATTTTTGCCTTTAGTAAAAGTTGCGGTATAATGGCTGGCCAAATTTTGGCTAGTCATTGTTTTATGGCAGCTTTCGGAATCTAAGTTTAACTTAGGTGAAATTTATTAGCAGTTGAGATCGTGATGATGATTCGACAACGCACATTAAAGACTATCGTTGAGGCAACTGGTGTTGGCCTGCATTCAGGTCGTAAGGTGAAACTCACTTTGCGCCCAGCGGCTGCCAATACAGGCATTATTTATCGCCGCACCGATTTGAATCCACCGGTTGATTTTAAGGCCGATGCAAATGCTGTGCGTGATACCATGCTGTGTACAGCATTGGTCAATGATGACGACGTTCGTATCTCAACCGTTGAGCATTTAAATGCGGCGCTTGCGGGTATGGGAATCGACAACATTGTTGTTGAAGTGAACGCACCTGAAATTCCAATTATGGATGGTAGTGCGAGCCCATTTATTTACCTGCTGCAATCAGCGGGTATTGAATGTCAAAATGCATTGAAACGCTTTATTCGCATTAAGAAACCTGTGCGCATTGAAGATGGTGACAAGTGGGCAGAATTGGTGCCATACAATGGCTTCCGTATCAATTTTGCCATTGATTTTGACCATCCAGCGATTGATGCAGAGCATCAAAATCTGCTGCTAGACTTCTCGACGCAATCTTTTATCAAAGAGATCAGTCGCGCTCGTACTTTTGGCTTTATGCGTGATATCGAGTACCTTCAATCACAGAATCTGTGTTTGGGCGGTAGCTTTGATAACGCCATCGTACTCGACGATTACCGTATTCTAAATGAAGATGGTTTACGTTTTGATGATGAATTCGTGAAGCATAAGGTATTGGATGCGGTAGGCGATCTATTTATGTGTGGCTTTAATATGATTGGCGAGCTTCGCGCGCACAAATCTGGTCATGCATTGAATAACCGTTTACTTCGCGCAGTGCTTGCCGACCAAGAAGCTTGGGAATGGGCAACCTTTGATGAATCAGAGCAATCGCCGGTTGCATTTGTTGCGCCGAACATGGTGCTAGCTTAATTCGTAAAGCGTTAAATATTGAATTAATCGCGGCTCGCAAGAGCCGCGATTTTTTTTAACCGCTCGGCAATCTTTTCAGGCAGTACATCGGCAAATTGTGTGAGTTGCTGAGCCATTGCATGGCTAACTTTAGGCGGTGTTGACTTTTTCATCACAGCACTTGGATGCTCAGTTTGCTTATTCAATGCTGGGTTGATTTGAATCTCAATACCCATGAGCTGCGGCAAATGTTGACGCATCGCTGTTTGTATTTGCATTTTTTGACCATTCAAGCGGTATTTCATTGCCGCCGAACTTACTTCTAGAAACAGCCAATGCTGTCGGTAATTGGCAAGTCGCCAATGCGCTGAGGGAATGCTGGTAATTTGCGTATCGAGCCACTGCTGAATCTCTTGCAGCTCATGAAGGTGGCGCTGGAATTGCCCGGTTAACGTATGCTGGAGCAATTGATTGGTTTTGGTTGGGCGGTGATCACGCATAAAAAACGCTCATTTTGGAATCGAATTGCTTAGACAACTGGGCTGAGCTCTCAGTTTTGCGCTAAGAATGTCAGCAAAACCATGGTAACCATTAGCTGCCCTCCTGTATATGCCGTATTATAACCCAGCTAAATCACTGTGGTAGATGGGTGTATATTACCTAGAGCCTTGAAAACAAAATAAAGGATCCCCATCTCCCATGGTAGAACTGGTTGCTGCTCTGTGATTTGAGCGGCACATTGGAGTGAGTGCCAACCACGCTCGTATTTTTATTTGCATCCTCATCAGAGGATATGTTCAGAGAAACGGCCATCCCATGATAACGAAATTGCTAACGAAGATTGTTGGTAGCCGCAATGACCGCACTTTGCGCCGTCTGCGTAAGATTGTTCAACAAATTAATGCTTTAGAGCCCCAGTTTGAATCGCTCACCGATGCTGAATTAAAGGCGAAAACGCAAGAGTATCGTGGCCGTTTGGCCCAAGGTACTGAGCTAGATAGCCTGCTTCCTGAAGCATTTGCTACCGTTCGTGAAGCCTCTAAGCGTGTCTTTGGCATGCGTCATTTTGATGTGCAGCTTATTGGCGGTATGGTGCTTAACAGCCGTGAAATCGCTGAGATGCGTACTGGTGAAGGTAAAACACTGACAGCGACCTTGCCTGCTTACCTCAATGCTTTGACTGGTAAAGGCGTACATATCGTTACCGTCAACGATTATTTGGCACGTCGTGACGCCGAAACCAACCGTGCACTGTTTGAATTCTTGGGAATGAGCGTTGGTGTGAACTTGGCTGGCATGATGCCACCTGAGAAAAAAGAAGCCTATGCGGCCGACATTCTCTACGGAACTAATAACGAATTTGGTTTTGACTACCTGCGCGACAATATGACCTTTCGCGCTGAAGATCGCGTGCAGCGTGAACGCTTCTTTGCCGTGGTCGATGAGGTGGACTCCATCCTGATTGATGAAGCGCGTACGCCACTGATTATCTCAGGCCCTGCGGAAGATAGCTCTGAGCTTTATAAGAGCGTTGATAAATTGATCCCTCGCTTAGAGCGCCAAGATAAAGAAGACAGCGAAGAGTATCGTGGTGATGGTCACTACACCGTTGATGAAAAATCAAAACAGGTGCATTTGACCGAAAATGGTCAAGAGTTTGTTGAGCAGCTTCTGAAAGAATCGGGCTTAATGACCGAAGAAGATAACCTTTACTCACCGGCCAACATCAGCTTGTTGCACCATGTGAATGCTGCCTTGCGTGCGCATGTTTTGTTTGAGCGCAACGTTGACTACATCGTGCAAGATGATGAGGTTGTGATCGTTGATGAACATACCGGCCGTACCATGCCGGGGCGTCGTTGGTCTGAAGGTTTACACCAAGCGGTAGAAGCTAAAGAAGGTGTGAAGATTCAGAACGAAAACCAGACGCTGGCGTCGATCACTTTCCAGAACTATTTCCGACTATACGAAAAATTGTCAGGTATGACAGGGACCGCAGATACTGAAGCTTTTGAGTTCCAGTCCATTTATGGTCTTGAAACAGTGGTGATCCCAACCAACCGCCCAATGGTTCGTAAGGATATGGGTGACTTGGTCTACATGACTGAGCGCGAAAAATTCAATGCGATCATTGAAGATATTCAAGAGCGAGTTGCGGCTGGCCAGCCTTGCTTGGTGGGTACTGTATCCATTGAAAAATCTGAGCTGCTGTCTAATGCGCTGCGTGAACGTAAGATCAAGCACCAGGTTTTGAACGCCAAATTCCATGAAAAAGAAGCAGATATTATTGCCCAAGCAGGTACCCCTGGTAGCGTAACGATTGCTACGAACATGGCGGGTCGTGGTACCGATATCGTGCTCGGTGGTAGCTGGCATACGCAAGTTGAAGCGCTCGAAAATCCAACGGATGCGCAAATTGAAGAGATTAAAGCCAAGTGGAAACTCTCTCATGATGCTGTAATTGCGTCCGGTGGTCTGCACATCATTGGTACTGAGCGTCATGAATCTCGCCGTATCGACAATCAGTTGCGTGGCCGTTCAGGCCGTCAAGGTGACCCCGGTTCATCTCGTTTCTATCTCTCTATGGAAGATGGTTTGATGCGAATTTTTGCATCTGATCGTGTGACTGCAATGATGAAACGTTTAGGTATGGAAGAGGGCGAAGCCATAGAGCATCCACTGGTATCGCGCGCTATTGAGAATGCGCAGCGTAAAGTGGAAGGTCGCAACTTTGATATTCGTAAACAGCTTCTTGAGTTTGATGACGTTGCCAACGATCAGCGACGCGTGGTTTACGAACTTCGTGATGAGTTGATGGATGCAGCCGATATCAGCGAGATGATTGCATACAATCGTGCTGACGTATTTGAAGCGGTTATTGATGAATATATTCCACCACAATCATTGGAAGAGATGTGGGATGTTCCAGGGCTAGAAGAACGCCTACGCGTTGATTTTGCACTGGAACTGCCTGTGGTGAAATGGCTTGAAGAAGATGACAAACTCTACGAAGAAGCACTTCGTGAGCGTATCATTGATGCTGCGACACAAGTGTATCAAGAGAAAGAAGATGTTGTTGGTGCTGCTGTCATTCGCAATTTTGAAAAGACAGTGATGCTACAAACCTTAGATAATCTTTGGAAAGAGCATCTAGCAGCGATGGATCACCTGCGTCAAGGTATCCACTTGCGCGGTTATGCGCAGAAGAACCCGAAACAAGAATACAAGCGAGAATCCTTTGAGCTCTTCCAAGGTTTGCTTGAAGCACTGAAATCAGATGTGATTTCTGTGTTGAGTAAGGTGCAAGTGCAAAAACCTGAAGAGATCGATCGCGCTGAGCAAATGCGCCTTGAACAAGCAGAAGCCTTAGCTCGTCATCAGCAATACCAACATGCACAAGCGGATAACCAAGTGACGGATGAAGATGAATCTCATGGTGCTATGGAGCAACCTTTTGTTCGTGAGGGCAAAAAGGTTGGGCGTAATGATCCTTGTCCATGTGGTTCAGGCAAAAAATTCAAACAGTGCCATGGTAAAATTAACTAAGCGCTGATCTTGAATCATTACTTATAAAGGCCGCATAGCGGCCTTTTTATTCGCTTAATTTTCAGTGAGGAATCAAATGAAGAAAACAGAAGTCGCCATTGGGATCATTTTAAATCAAGCGAATACGCATATTTTTTTGACTAAGCGAGATGCAAAAAGCCATCAAGGTAATCAGTGGGAATTTGCTGGCGGAAAAATTGAATTTAATGAGCTGCCCGAGCAAGCTATGCAGCGTGAGTTACATGAAGAAGTGGGTATTGAAGTAACACAAGCATCGCCATTTCAAGTGATTGAGCATGATTACGGTGATAAGCAGCTAATCTTGCACTTCTTTTTGGTTGAGACTTATCTTGGTGAGCCCTATGGGAAAGAGGGGCAACCTGGCCATTGGGCGGCTATCGCACAGTTAAAGGATTACTCATTCCCCGCAGCAAACAAAGCTGTGATTGAAGCGTTAATGACACAATTTTAATATGATCTGTAAATGGGAGTGAGGTTACTCACTCCAATATTCACTGTCTTCATCTTCATGGGCCGGTGCACCTGCAATCCGCTTTTCTTCATCAGCCCATTCACCTAAGTCAATCAGTTGGCAGCGCTTGCTGCAAAATGGACGAAACTCACTGCTTTCTTGCCAAGCCACTTGGTTTTGACAGGTGGGACATTTCACATAAGTTAATTCAGGCATTTTCGATATCCTTTAATAGCGGGAATCAGCATAAGGCTAATTCAAAAGGGATTTGGCTGGCAACCTTGTCTTGCTCATTCCAAGGCAGAAAACGAAGGGTGCTGCGTTTGGGATGTGCTGAAACCATTAAATAACACTGGTGTTGCTGCGCGATACGAATGCGTAGGAGCTGACTACCTTCACATTCCACATGGTAAACACCTTGCTGCGCGAGGTGCCGCTCAAAGCTTTGGCTTTCGCGAGTGAGCTGAAACCATAGCTTGAGGCCTTGAATTAAAGGTTGCAAAGATTCAAGCCAATGGTGTACTTGACTCTGTTTTTCCATATCAGGCAGCTGTCGCCAGTAACCAAACACCGGCACATCAAAATCACAACTGCCAGCAGGAATGCTCATTCGTGGTTTTAACGCGCTTAAAACGCGATCTGACCGGAGTCCGTGTGTCGGCTGGCGCTGCTGTTGTAGCGTCTCAATATTTTGGTCTAGCTGCTGTTGAAGGGCATTGAGTGTGATTGAATCGACTTGAGGTAAGTTACGCCACTGCACCAACTGCTGCTGCCAGCGCTGAAGATCGCGAATAAGATCGCTGCGTAAATTACTCTGCTCAATCAGTTCTAAAAAATCAAAGAGTGGCTGGAAGAAAGCATAGCTACAGCAATCTTGGTGTTGAGGGTGTCCGTTAATTTTTTGGATGAGCTGTTCGGCGCGTAAATAGCTGCGAACCCGCTCGTTGAGTGGGTGCTCATAGAAGTAGATGGACATGAAGGGCCTTATTATTTTGCTTGAGCGAAGGTTAAAAATTGTTGATGTAGGGTCTTAATTTTCGCTTCGAGTCGGTCTTTATCACCATCATTACAAAGAATATGATCTGCGCGGTCAAGTCGCTGTTGTCTTGGGATTTGGCTAGCAATGATGGCTTTGACTTGCACTGCATCGACTTGGTCTCGTAGACAGGTGCGTGCAATCTGTTCCGCCTCACTAATATCGATGACTAAGGTTTGATCAACTAGCTTTTCTAGCTGATTTTCAAAGAGCAAAGGGGCAACCAAAATTACATAGGGCGATTGCGATGCCTGCAGCTGTTGCTCAATAGAGTGGCGAATGATGGGGTGTAATAGGTCATTGAGCCAGAGCTTTGAGCTGTCATCAGCAAAGATAATTTCGCGCAGTGCTGCGCGATTCAGCGTGCCATCAGCTTGAATGACCCTTGGACCAAAATGGGCTGCAATGCTATCTAGTGCGCTCGATGGTGGGGTAACAACTTCACGAGCGACAATATCGGCATCGATAATATCAATGCCGAGCGCTGCAAATTGGTTAGTGACCGTGGTCTTGCCACAGCCAATGCCACCGGTGATACCGAGAATGAATGAGGATTGTGGTTGCGCCAGTTTATGCGGCATAAAGGCCAAGATACCATGCGATAATTTCAGGCCCCCAGAGTAGCGCAATCCAGCCTGCAGCTGCAAGGTAAGGACCAAATGGAATCGCGCCGCCTTGCTCAGGATTGCGACGCATCATGATCACGCCAACAACAGCGCCAAGCAGTGATGAAATCAGAATCACCAAAGGTAAAATTTGCCAGCCGCCCCATGCGCCAAGGGCTGCGAGCAGTTTAAAGTCGCCATAGCCCATCCCTTCCTTACCAGTGAGTAGTTTAAATGCCCAATAAACACTCCAAAGCGATAGATATCCAGCCATGGCTCCAATGACGGATTGCTCTAGTGACAAAGGACTGAGATTGAGCAGCGCTAGCAAGATACCTGCCCACATCAGCGGTAATGTAATTTGATCGGGCAGCAGCATTTCATCTAAATCAATTAGTGTCAGGCTAATTAGCGCGAAGGTGGCAAATACCAGCGCTAAAGACCAATAAGAAAATGGCAGCACCCAGGCAACTGTGAGCGCCATGATTGCGCTGATGAGTTCAACCGTGGGATAGCGTTTACTGATAGGGCTTTTACAGCTACGGCATTTGCCGCCTAAACAAAGCCAGCTAATGACCGGAATATTTTCAAGTGCAGAGATGGCATGATTACATTGAGGACAGCGCGAACGGGGTACCACAAGGTTGAAGGTGCCTTCAGGTAAGTCTTCTTGAGGCTGCTGTTGATACTCTTCAACTTCAGCTTGCCATTGTTTTTTCATCATAATCGGCAGGCGGTAAACCACCACATTGAGAAAGCTGCCGACCAGCAGGCCAAAAAATGTAATTAAAAATGGGTAGGTCCAAGGATAAAGTTCAAACAGCGCAGCCACAATGAATATTCCTAAATAGAAAGCTGAAAGAAAAAAGCCACTTACAATGAAGTGGCTTAAAAAATAATATCATGAATTAGCCAATGACTGACATCATACTAAAGATCGGTAGATACATAGCAACAACCAGTGTGCCGACTAGGCCACCGATAATCACCATGATCATTGGCTCAAGTAACTGGCTGAGGTTATCCACGGTGTTATCGACGCTGTCTTCGTAGATAGATGCGACTTTGTTGAGCATTTCATCCAGTGCACCGGACTCTTCACCAATCATCACCATTTGAGTAACCAATTCTGGGAAGCGATTGGTATGCTTGATCGCTAGATAAAACATCATCCCCCCCGCGGTATCATTGCGGGCGCTGATCAATGCCTCTTCATAAAGAATATTACCACTGGTACTTGCAGCCAAATCAATACCATCAAGCAGTGGAATACCAGAGCTAAAGGTGGTTGCCAGGGTTCGTGAAAAACGTGCTATTGCTGATTCTTGAAAAATTGAACCCAAGACAGGGATTTTTAGTGAAAAAGCAGTAACTCTACGCTTAAAATTAATTGATTTTTTATAGCTTGAAATAAACATAAAAACAGCAAGTACGATAGCAATCACGAATATTGGACCATTGCGGCTTAGACCGTGTGATAGATCAATCATTACTTGTGTTAACCAAGGTAAGTCTGCGCCAAAGCTTTTAAAAATACTATCAAATTGTGGGATTACAAAAAGCAGTAATACACAGGTCACAATAACAGCAACGAGCATGATCATTGAAGGGTAGATCATTGCTTTTTTTACTTTACGACGAAGCTCTTCTGACTTTTCGCGGTAAGTCGCTAAACGCTCAAAGGAGTGCTCTAAATGACCTGTTTGCTCTCCAGACTCCATCAAATCACAGTAAAATGATTCGAAGTATTGAGGGTGTTCACGTAACGCTGAGGCTAATGAATTCCCTCCCTCAACTTTCGTCACAATTTGATTCAGCATTGCTCGCATTGGTGCTTTTGTGTGGCTATTAGCTGTGAGTTGTAGTGACTGTACCACTGGGACACCCGCTTTGAGCATGGTGCTCAATTGGCGTGTGATTATGGTAATATCTTGTCCTGTAATTTTAGGTTGGAACGGTGGCGCTGAAGTTTGTTGTAGCTTCACTCGTTGTAAGCCTTGCTTAGAAAGTTCAGCTGCAGCGGCACCTTTGCTAGCTGACTGTAATTTACCTTGAACCTTGCGCCCTGATTTATTGAGACCAGTATATTTAAAATGCAGTATTTTCGGAGCTTTTGCCATTTTGCTATATCCTATTAGCGAATTACACGTTCAATTTCCTGGACACTGGTAATTCCCTGTAAAATGAGCGAAAGACCAGATTGACGTAAGGTTCTCATCCCTTCTTTCATCGCCACTTTTTCAATCACATCGCTGGAACGGTTTTCAATGACGGCTCGCGCAAGTAGAGGTGAAAATTTCATCACCTCATAAACACCGGTACGGCCTTTATAACCTTTGGAGCATTTGTCACAACCATCTTCATTTTGTTGATAAATATCGGCGCCATTACGAGATTCTTCGGGTGTAAACCCAAGTTGAACCATTTGTGTTGGGGTCAGCTTGGCGGGTTGTTTACAATGCTTGCATAATCGGCGCGCCAGTCGCTGTGCGATAATGAGCGACATGGATGAGGCAATATTAAAGCCTGCCACCCCCATATTGGCCAAGCGAGTGAGAGTTTCGGCTGCCGAGTTGGTATGCAGGGTTGATAATACCAAGTGTCCAGTTTGTGCCGCTTTAATCGCAATTTCAGCCGTTTCGAAGTCTCGAATTTCCCCCACCATCACGATATCTGGATCTTGACGTAGGAATGATTTCAGCGCTTCAGCAAAACCAAGGCCAGCTTTGGGGTTGATCTGTACCTGATTGACGCCAACTAAGTTGATTTCCACTGGGTCTTCAGCAGTTGCAATATTACGCTCAGGAGTATTTAGAATATTTAGGCCAGTATAAAGAGAAACGGTTTTACCACTACCTGTTGGGCCGGTAATCAAAATCATCCCTTGAGGTTGCTTAAGAGATTGAAGGTAATCGTTTTTCTGCTCTTCGCTATAACCAAGCATGTTGATGTCTAGTGATGCATCATCGTTGCTGAGCAAGCGAAGCACTACTTTTTCGCCCCAAAGTGTAGGCAGAGTCGAAACACGCATATCGATGGAGGTGTTTTCAGAAATTTTTAGCTTAATACGGCCATCTTGCGGTTTACGACGCTCTGAGATATCTAAGCGTGACATTACCTTGATTCGAGTTGAAATACGTTGGCTGAGCGAGGTTGGTGGTGAAGCCGTTTCCACCAAAATACCATCGAGACGGTATCGCACTCGATACACTTTTTCATAGGGCTCAAAGTGAATATCGGAAACGCCTTTATTAATCGCATCAATTAAAATACGGTTAATAAAGCGTGTTACTGGCGCGTCATCACCACTGATGTCAGATGTACCTGTATTGGTGATGTTTTGTTCATCAGCAACAGCAATAGCTGATAGCTCACTGTCGCTGACTTCTGCTATTTCAGGGGTTTCAATGGGGCCAGAACGGCCAAAAAGTTTAGTAATGGCTTCTTCAAGCTGCAGCTGTTCAACTAGAAGAGTTTGGGTTTGCAGGCCGGTTGCAAAACGAAACTCATCCAAAGCTTCAATGTTGGTGGGATCAGCTAAGCCTAGATAAAGACGATTATTGGCAATACGGAGTGGCAAGGCGCAATGTGATTGAATCAGCTCTTTTAAACCAAGCTGACGTTGCAATGTTTCAAAGGGATAATCATCAATATTGACTAATTTGAGGCCAAAAATTTTCTCGAGACGTGTGGCAAGCTCACTACTATCTAACATTTCATTGGCAATGAGTACACTTGGTACGGTGCGTTGTGATTGGCCTACTTGCTTTATCACTTCTTGTTGCTGCGCAAGGGTAATCAAATCAGCTTGGCGAAGAATGGTCGCGAGTTTTGTTGATGGCATAGTGATTATCTAGGTTGAACCGAAAATAAAGGCGCCAGCTGGCGCCTTACAAGTAAATTAATTAATCACTTATGGAGCTGGGGTTGCAGCGCCTTCACAGCCAGCAACTTTCACGCCGTCAGCGATGAGAGAGTGTGAACATGTCCAAGCGCCATCAACATCACGAGATAAAGTGATGATCGCGTTTTTAGCGGATGTTTTTGTCATCGTGACTTCGATGGTACCAATTCCAGTGTCAGCGCCTTTTACAGCAATTGTGCCTAGGTCAAATTTCACGTTGGTTGATGCAGGGAAAGAGCTATCAAATGCAAGTGATTCTTCAACTTCATTCTTAACAGCGCCTGCAGTTGCAATGGCAGAACCAATCGCACCTTTTTTCATGTAGTCTTGATATTGGGGAACTGCAATTGCTGCTAGAACACCGATTACTGCAACTACGATCATCAATTCGATGAGGGTAAAACCCTTTTGCATTTTTTTCATAGGATATCTCCGATACGTCACTTTTATTTTTTGGTTTGGTGCAAAGCTGACTCTGCACTGAATTAAGATTAAATGTGCATCACTTAGAACTAAATCCACAAAACGCAAATGTTCGAGCAGCGATAGGATCTATCGTTTATTTTTGCAAGATGACATTTTGTTTTGGGAAATAAGTCACGCTTTATGCTAGTGAAATGTCAAAGAAAAATTGGCATTTAATTATGTGCATAAATTTAATCTAACCACTTGAACTACAGGGTTAATTTTTGTGACGAAGATTGTGTTTTATAAGCAATCGATTGGCTTTTGAGGGATAAGAAAAAGGCGTTGCGTAAAACTCAAAAGTGTAATTGCGAAATGCAGGACCTGAATGAAAAAATGCCATTTTGCGAGCTTGATAATATCAATGAGCAGATCGAAGGACTGAAAAGAGAAAAGAGAAAAGAGAAAAAAGAAAGGTAAGTAAAAAAGATAAGTGAGAAGGCGTTAAGTGGGAGATTTAAAAACCAAACGCTCTCGATTTAACCTTGAGCGTTCAGTTTTCATTAAATGGTATTTAGGGGTTAAGCGCTTTGCATGCGCATGGAAAGATCCATGGCGCGTACATGTTTGGTCAGTGCGCCCACTGAGATGTAATCCACGCCAGTGGCGGCAAAGCGAGCAATGGTGTCTAAAGTGACATTGCCTGAAACCTCGAGTGCGACACGCCCTTGGTTAATCTCTACCGCATCGCGCATTTGCGCTTCACTGAAATTATCCAGCATCACAATGTCCGCGCCAGCATCAATAGCTTGTTGAAGCTCTTCAAGGTTTTCTACTTCCACTTCTACCGGTTTTTGCGGTGCGATGATTTTGGCTTGCGCCACGGCTTTGTCGATAGAGCCACAAGCCATTATGTGGTTTTCTTTGATCAAAAAAGCATCAAAGACACCAATGCGATGATTAAAACCGCCGCCACAGCTCACCGCATATTTTAGCGCGCTGCGAAGACCGGGTACTGTTTTTCGCGTATCTAGTAGTTTGGTCTGAGTGCCATTTAAGCGCTCAACATAACGCGCAACTTGGGTGGCACAGCCAGAAAGCGTTTGAATAAAGTTCATGGCATTACGTTCACCAGTGAGCATGGCGCGCGCATTGCCTTGCAAGGTGCATAGCACTTGATTGGGCGTCACACTTTCACCATCTTGCACATGCCAAGTCATGGTGACTTGATGTCCGAGCTGCGCGAATACTTCATCTGCCCACATTTGGCCGCAAAAAATACCGGGTTCGCGGGTAATGAGGGTGGCAGTGGCTTGCGTTTCTGGCGCGATAAGGCAGGCGGTGACATCGCGGTTTTGATCTAATTCACCTCCGAGATCCTCAAGCAGCGATTCGCGTACGGTGCGCCGTACTTCCTCTGGCAATTGGCTTTTCAAATACTGCAGACGGGCTTGGCTATCGTGATTTTTTTCTCGAAAGGTCATAGTCTTGGCTCTTGTGACGCGACAAAGATGAAACCGCGGCATCATACGCTGCAATGGTGATTATTTCAGCGATTAATTGCGAGGTTGCGCTGCGGTTGCCGTTTTTTTATACAGCTTTCATTGCGCCGTTGATGGTAAAGTGAGGTATGGAACATTGTTATTGATGATATGTTTACTATCTCTTCGCAGCATTGGGTCAACCAAGCCAAGCAATTGCCATCGCCTTATTTTAATCAGCGCCCAGTAGGGACAGCGATCAGTTTATTGGTGATCCACAACATCAGTTTGCCGCCAGCACAATTTGGCACAGGCTATATTGCCGATCTGTTTTTGGGACAACTCGATTGTGATGCCCACCCTTATTTTCATTATTTACGTGGCTTAGAAGTGTCAGCGCATTGTGTGATTTCACGAACGGGTGAGCTATTGCAGTTTGTGCCCTTTGATAAACGGGCATGGCATGCAGGCGCATCAAGCTTTGCAGGGGTCACCAATTGCAATGACTACGCCATTGGCATTGAATTGGAAGGGACAGATACCCAGCCTTATACCGAAGCTCAATATCAAACATTGGCGATGCTCACTCAAGCGTTGCAGCAGCATTATCCTCAAATCAGCGATAATCGAATTACGGGACATCAATTTATAGCGCCGCTGCGTAAAAGCGATCCGGGGCTCAGTTTTGACTGGTCTCGTTATTTCCGCGATATAAAGTCATAGTGAGCAGCAAATTTTGATATGAGTGCTTGTGCATAACCTTAAAAAAAGAAGGGTGTTACAAAATGTAACACCCTTCTTTTTTTGTGGCACGCATAGCATATTTTTTGCACCGATTTTGCCGGAAACACCCGCGATATCTGCATCAATTTTGTCATATGCGACGCGCAAACATTTGCGTGAATGTTAAATTATTGTTTATTTCGACCCTCAAAAATTCTCGACGAATGTCAAAAAATGATTTTAATCAATTTTTGAGTGGACACTTTGCCGCTCCTTTGTTAACTTTTTGCCAATGAAATTGGTAATACCAATTTTTGAGGTTTCAAACCGAGGTGAAGCAGGGGAGAGGACGCTGAATATGAGCCATGTGCCGATTCGAGCACCAAAACTGGCCGATATGATCGCCACAGAGCTTGAGCGCCTCATTCTAGAAGGTCACTTCGCTGCGGGTGCGCAGTTGCCACCTGAGCGAGAGTTAGCTAAGCAATTTGATGTATCTCGTCCCTCCTTGCGTGAAGCCATTTTAAAGTTAGAAGCAAAAGGCCTTTTGAGCCGAAAACAGGGCGGCGGCACCTTTGTGACCCATACTCTGTGGCCTGATTTTAGTCAGCCCCTTGCGACTTTAATGGCCACTTATCCTGAAGCCCCATTTGATTTACTTGAGTCTCGCCATGCACTAGAAAGTGTGAGTGCTTACTACGCAGCACTGCGCGGGACAGAAGAAGATTTTGAACATATTCAGCATGCCCAACAGGCGATTGAGAACGCACAGAAAAAAGGCCAACAAGAACAAGAAGCAAGTGCTGTGGTGCGTTATCTCAATGCAGTGGTTGAAGCCACCCATAATGTGGTGTTGTTGCATGTGGTTCGCGCTCTTTCACCCCTGTTAGAGCAAAACATATTACAAAACTTTGGCCTGCTTTATCGCCGTGTAGAGGTGATAGAAAAAGTCAGTGAACATCGAGCAATGGTTGTGGACGCAATTTTATCGCGTCAGCCTGAAAAGGCCCGTGATGCGGCCCATGCCCATCTTGCTTATCTAGAAGAGACCTTGTTGCAATTAAGTCGAGAGGAGCTGCGTCGTGAACGCGCACTTCGACGTATTGCAACGACGAGATGATAGAGAGTACAAGCTTCGCTTCGTGCTCTTTATTGGTTTTGTATACCGACAAAAAAGGATAGATCACCATGTCTGAAGTCATGAAAAATGACGTGGATGCGTTAGAGACCCAAGAGTGGCTTGAAGCCTTGGCCTCCGTTGTCCGTGAAGAAGGTGTCGAACGCGCCCAATTCCTCCTTGAGCAAGTCCTCGACAAAGCTCGCCTTGATGGTGTGGATATGCCAACTGGCATCACCACAAATTACCTCAATACCATTCCTGTAAATCAGGAGCCTGCGTATCCGGGTGATCTAGATCTTGAGCGTCGTATTCGCGCAATCATCCGCTGGAACGCCGTGATGATCGTGCTGCGCGCATCGAAAAAAGATTTGGAATTGGGCGGCCATATGGCGTCATTCCAATCTTCAGCAGCCTTCTATGAAACCTGTTTCAACCACTTCTTCCGCGCGGCAAACGAGGTTGATGGTGGTGACTTGGTGTACTATCAAGGTCATATTTCTCCAGGGATCTACGCACGCGCCTTTGTTGAAGGTCGCTTGACTGAAGATCAATTGGATAACTTCCGTCAAGAAGTGGATGGTAAAGGGATTCCTTCATACCCACACCCTAAATTGATGCCTGAATTTTGGCAGTTCCCAACTGTTTCTATGGGTCTTGGTCCAATCTCAGCAATCTATCAAGCACGTTTCTTGAAATATCTGAATGGCCGTGGTCTGAAAGACACCACAGCACAGCGCGTTTACGCCTTCCTTGGCGATGGCGAAATGGATGAGCCAGAATCACGCGGCGCGATCTCTTTTGCTGCGCGTGAAAAGCTCGACAACCTATGCTTCCTTATCAACTGTAACCTTCAGCGCCTTGATGGCCCTGTGATGGGTAACGGTAAGATCATTCAAGAACTTGAAGGTCTATTTAAAGGTGCGGGTTGGAACGTAGTGAAAGTGATCTGGGGTAACAACTGGGATTCACTACTTGCCAAAGATACTTCAGGCAAATTGCTTCAGCTGATGAATGAAACTGTTGATGGCGATTATCAAACCTTTAAGTCTAAAGATGGCGCTTATGTTCGTGAGCACTTCTTTGGTAAATACCCTGAAACAGCAGCCTTGGTTGCCAATATGACTGATGATGAGATCTTCGCGCTAAAACGCGGCGGTCATGATTCATCAAAACTCTATGCGGCATTTAAAAACGCACAAGAGACCCAAGGCAAACCAACTGTGATCCTTGCGAAAACAGTGAAAGGTTATGGCATGGGTGATGCAGCTGAAGGTAAGAACATTGCGCACCAAGTGAAGAAAATGGATATGACCCATGTGCTTCACCTACGTGACCGTTTGGGCTTGCAAGATCTAATCTCTGATGACGAAGTAAAAGCGTTGCCATACCTCAAACTAGAAGAGGGCTCAAAAGAGCACGCTTATCTACACGCACGTCGTGAAGCGTTGCATGGCTACACACCAAAACGTCTGCCTAAATTCACAGGTGAATTCCAAGTGCCAGGACTCGATGAGTTCCAACCACTGTTGGATGAGCAAAAACGTGAAATCTCTTCAACCATGGCATTTGTTCGTGCGTTGAATATCCTGCTGAAAGACAAGCAAATTGGTCAAAACATTGTGCCAATTATTGCCGATGAGGCGCGTACTTTTGGTATGGAAGGTCTGTTCCGTCAAATTGGTATCTATAACCCACACGGCCAGAACTACACCCCACAAGACCGCGATATCGTTTCTTACTACAAAGAAGCAACGTCAGGTCAGGTGCTTCAAGAAGGGATTAACGAGCTAGGTGCGATGTCATCTTGGGTTGCAGCTGCGACCTCATACAGCACCAACAACTTGCCAATGATTCCTTTCTATATCTACTACTCAATGTTTGGTTTCCAACGTGTGGGTGATATGGCGTGGATGGCAGGCGATCAGCAAGCGCGTGGCTTCCTATTGGGCGCAACTGCCGGTCGTACGACCTTGAATGGTGAAGGTCTACAGCACGAAGATGGCCACTCACATATTCTTGCAAGCACAGTACCGAACTGTATCTCTTATGATCCAACCTTCGCTTATGAAGTGGCAGTGATCATGCAAGACGGTATTCGTCGCATGTATGGTGACCAAGAGAACGTGTTCTACTACCTCACCTTGATGAACGAAAACTACGCGATGCCAGCAATGCCAGAAGGTGCAGAAGAGGGTATTCGTAAAGGTATCTATAAACTAGAAACCTACACCGGTGACAAAGCGAAAGTACAGCTATTGAGCTCTGGTACCATCATGAATGAAGTGCGCAAAGCGGCGCAAATCCTGAGTGATGATTACGGTGTTGCATCTGACGTATTCTCAGTGACTTCGTTCAACGAATTGACTCGCGATGGTCAAGCAGCAGAGCGCTACAACATGCTGCATCCAGAAGCGCAAGTGCAAGTGCCATTTATCACGCAAGTACTGGGTGATGCACCAGCGATTGCTGCAACTGACTACATCAAGAACTATGCTGAGCAAGTGCGCGCTTATGTACCTGCTGAGTCTTATAAAGTACTGGGTACTGATGGCTTTGGTCGTTCAGACAGCCGTGACAATCTACGCCGTCACTTTGAAGTGAATGCAAGCTATGTGGTTGTTGCAGCACTTTCTGAACTTGCAAAACGTGGTGATATTGAGAAATCAGTGGTGGCTGAAGCGATCGCTAAATTCAATATCGATACAGAAAAAACTAATCCGCTTCACGCGTAATCAAAGGAAAGAATCATGACCATCGAAATTCATGTACCCGATATCGGTGCCGATGAGGTTGAAGTGACCGAAATCCTTGTCAGCGTTGGCGATACCGTTGAAGAAGATCAATCACTGATTACCGTAGAGGGCGATAAAGCATCTATGGAAGTCCCTGCATCGCAAGCTGGTGTAGTGAAAGAAATTAAAGTCGCAGAAGGCGATAAAGTTTCAACAGGCTCACTGATTATGATTTTTGAAGCCCAAGGTGCAGCGCAAGCTGCACCAGTTGAAGCTGCCGCGGCGCCAGCAGCTGCACCAGCGCCTGCTGCCGCAAGCGAAATGAAAGAAGTATTTGTGCCAGATATCGGTGGCGATGAAGTTGAAGTGACCGAAATCATGGTTGCGATTGGCGATAGCATCACGGAAGAGCAATCTCTTATTACCGTTGAAGGCGACAAGGCCTCAATGGAAGTACCCGCACCTTTTGCCGGTGTACTGAAAGAGCTGAAAGTAGCTGCGGGTGATAAAGTGTCAACCGGTTCATTGATCATGGTCTTTGAAGTCGCGGGCTCAGGCGCGGCGCCAGTTGCTGCGGCACCTGCTGCAGAAGTATCAGCTGCACCAGCAGCCGCTGCCGATCAAGACGTCAATGTGCCAGATATCGGTGGCGATGAAGTTGAAGTAACTGAAATCATGGTTGCTGTTGGCGATATGGTGGAAGAAGAGCAATCTTTGATCACCGTTGAAGGCGACAAAGCGTCCATGGAAGTTCCTGCACCATTTGCTGGTAAAGTAAAAGCCATCAAAGTTGCTGCGGGTGACAAGGTGTCTACCGGCTCACTGATTATGGTCTTTGAAGTCGCGGGCAGTGCACCTGTTGCTGTGGCTGCGCCAGTTGCAGCATCTTCGGCACCTGCGGCGTCAGCGCCTGCTGCGAAAGCAGAAAGCGCAAAAGCGGCACCTGCAAGCAGCAGTGAGTTTGTTGAGAACAACGAATATGCCCATGCATCACCTGTGGTTCGTCGTTTAGCGCGTGAATTTGGTGTCAACCTTGCCAAAGTAAAAGGCAGTGGTCGTAAGAGCCGAATTCTAAAAGAAGACGTGCAAAACTACGTGAAAGAAGCACTGAAACGTCTAGAATCTGGCGCCGGTGCCGGCAAAGGCGATGGCAGTGCATTGGGTCTGTTGCCATGGCCAAAAGTTGATTTCAGCAAGTTTGGTGAAACTAGCATTCAGCCACTTTCGAAGATCAAAAAGATCTCTGGTGCCAACCTGCATCGTAACTGGGTGATGATTCCACATGTAACTCAGTGGGATAATGCCGATATCACAGAGCTTGAAGTATTCCGTAAAGATCAAAATGCCCTTGAAGCGAAGAAACAGTCAGGCTTGAAGATCACCCCATTGGTGTTCATCTTGAAAGCTGCTGCTAAAGCGCTTGAAGCATTCCCTGCCTTTAACTCGTCATTGTCTGAAGACGGTGAAAGCTTGATCCTCAAGCACTATGTGAACATCGGTATCGCGGTAGATACACCAAATGGCTTGGTGGTTCCTGTGGTGAAAGATGTGAACAAAAAAGGCATCGTTGAGCTATCTGAAGAGCTAATGGAAATCTCCAAAAAAGCGCGTGCAGGTAAATTGACTGCAGCAGATATGCAAGGCGGCTGTTTCACCATCTCAAGCCTAGGTGGTATTGGTGGTACTGCGTTTACACCAATTGTGAATGCACCTGATGTTGGTATTTTGGGTGTTTCTAAATCTGAGATGAAACCGGTTTGGAACGGTAAAGAGTTTGAGCCTCGCTTGACCCTACCGCTTTCACTATCCTATGACCACCGTGTGATTGACGGCGCAGAAGGCGCACGCTTTATCACCTTTATTAGCGGTGTGTTGTCTGATATTCGCCGTCTCGTCCTATAACATTGCCAAGGCCTTTGTTGCTGCAAAGGCCTTGTTTACGTATCAGGGAGGCGCAGCAAGACACACTGGAGTGTGTTAGGCTGAGCCATTCACAAATCTGATAACGACAAAACGACAACGAGGTCAAAATGAGTAAACAAATTAATGCTCAAGTAGTCGTATTAGGTGCAGGTCCTGCGGGTTACTCAGCCGCATTCCGTTGTGCCGATTTGGGTTTAGAAACCGTTTTAGTTGAGCGTTACTCAAGCTTGGGTGGCGTGTGTTTGAATGTCGGCTGTATTCCATCTAAAGCATTGCTTCACGTTGCAAAAGTGATTGAAGAAGCAAAAGCCTTGGCTGAGCACGGCATTGTTTTTGGTGAGCCACAAACCGATATCGATAAAATTCGCCTTTGGAAAGAGAAGGTGATCAGCCAGTTGACTGGTGGTTTGGGTGGTATGGCCAAAATGCGTAAAGTGACCGTGGTTGAAGGCTTCGGTAAATTTACGGGTGCCAACACTATTGAGGTGGAAGGCGCGGATGAAACCACAACGGTTACTTTTGATAATGCGATCATCGCTGCGGGCTCACGCCCAATCAAATTGCCATTTATTCCACATGAAGACCCACGTATTTGGGACTCAACTGACGCGCTTGAACTAAAAGAAGTACCAGGAAAACTGCTGATCATGGGCGGCGGTATTATCGGCCTAGAAATGGGTACGGTTTACCACGCGCTAGGTTCACAGATTGATGTGGTTGAGATGTTTGACCAAGTGATTCCTGCGGCTGATAAAGATATCGTTAAGGTGTACACCAAGCGTATTCAGAACAAGTTTAACTTGATGCTGGAAACCAAGGTGACTGCGGTTGAAGCCAAGGAAGATGGTATCTATGTCTCGATGGAAGGCAAAAAAGCGCCAGCACAAGCTGAGCGTTATGATGCCGTCTTGGTTGCTATCGGTCGTGTGCCAAATGGCCAATTGATCGACGCACAAAAAGCAGGCGTTGAAGTTGATGATCGCGGCTTTATCCACGTGGATAAGCAAATGCGCACCAACGTGCCGCACATTTTTGCAATTGGTGACATCGTTGGTCAGCCAATGTTGGCGCACAAAGGTGTGCACGAAGGCCACGTTGCTGCAGAAGTGATCTCAGGTAAGAAACACTATTTCGATCCAAAAGTGATCCCTTCAATTGCATACACTGAGCCAGAAGTGGCTTGGGTTGGTAAGACTGAAAAAGAAGCCAAAGCCGAAGGTATCAGCTACGAAGTGGCAACCTTCCCATGGGCTGCTTCAGGTCGCGCTATTGCATCAGATTGTTCTGACGGTATGACCAAGCTGATCTTTGATAAAGAAACACACCGCGTGATCGGTGGTGCCATTGTGGGTACCAACGGTGGTGAGTTGCTTGGTGAAATCGGTTTGGCCATTGAGATGGGTTGCGATGCAGAAGATATCGCATTGACCATCCATGCGCACCCAACCTTGCATGAGTCGGTTGGCCTTGCTGCAGAAGTGTTTGAAGGGTCGATTACCGACTTGCCAAATGCCAAAGCGGTGAAGAAGAAATAAGCCTCTTCTAAAAAATCAATGAATCGAAAAAGCGCACCTTGGTGCGCTTTTTTGTTTTTGTCTTTTTATTTGAAATAAGCGGAGCCTGTTGAAACAAGAAGAGTGTGACGCTTACCCGGAATACGAAAAAAACTCATCGTCAGAGTAACCGACGATGAGTTTTGACGATAACTTGCATGTGAAGTTGAAAGCCTTATCGTTTCAATCCATATCGCTTAAAGCCTTATAGCTTAAAGGTACTCACCATGCGTTCAAGCTGCTCTGATAGCATTCGTAACTGCTGGCTTGAGTTCAGCAAGTTTTCTGCGTAGTCATTGTTACGCAGCGTCGCATTGTTAATGCCATCAATGTTGATATTGATATCGTTCACCACAGCGGTTTGCTCTTCTGTTGCCGTCGCGACTTGGTTGTTCATATCGGAGATAGAGGTAATCTGCTCTGCGATTTGATCCAATGCTTGCGAGGTTTGATCCGCAGCATCGACGCCATCCACTGTGAGCAGTTGACTGTGCTGCATCGCTTGCACGGCATTTTGCGCCTCAATTTGCAGACGATTGATCATGGTTTGAATTTCATCGGTGGAGTTGGCGGTGCGACTGGCTAGACTGCGCACTTCATCGGCCACAACGGCAAAGCCACGACCTTGCTCACCAGCACGCGCTGCCTCGATGGCCGCATTGAGTGCTAGCAAGTTAGTTTGCTCTGAAATGCCGCGAATCACATCCAAAATAGAACCAATGGCTTGGGTGTTCTCCGCGAGCGAGCTAATGACGTGGCTCACTTGCTGAATATCATCGGCCAGTTGGTTGCTATTGGCGCGAGATTGATTCACCAAATTTTGACCCTCAATGCCTTGCTGCTCAGCATGCTCTGCAGTTTTTGCAGCTTGCGCGGCATTATTGGCAATCTCATTGACGGTTGCGCCCATTTGGTTGATGGCGGTGACCACTTGTAAAGTGCGATCGCGCTGATCGTGACTATTTTCAAGGGTTGCTTCCGCTTGCTGGTTGAGCATTTGCGCGGCTTGCTGCAATTCAGCGCCGGTTTGGGCTACCGCTTTGACAGAGTCGTGGATCTTTTCAATAAATTGGTTAAATCCTTGTGCCAACTGGGCAATCTCATCTTGTCCTTTGATTTCTAAGCGTTGGCTGAGATCGCCATCACCTTGACCAAGATCTTGGAAAATATCTGCCAATCGAGTCATCGGCTGGGTTAAGTGGCTGGCAAACCAGATCGCAAGGATCAAACAGATAGCTGCAATACCAACTGTGGTGATCACCATCTGGTTGCGCGCTTGATTTAAGCTGGCAAAGGTTTCATCCAATGGCACTTGCAACAACACATACCAATCCATATTTGGAATGTAGCTGCTGACTAAAATGGTCGCCTGACCATTGATTGTGGTGTGAATCAGATTGAAATCTTTGGTTTGTAGCAGCTGTTCGGCAATTTGTGGCGAGTAGATTTGTGCAAGACGTGCTTTCCCCATCATTTGGCGATCGGGATGAATTTGTACCTTGCCTTGTGCATCGGCTAAAAAGGCAAAGCCAGTTTGCTCAATTTTAAATTGATGGATGAATTGAACCATCTCGTCGATGCTTTTCGATAAACCGGCAAGCGCTAGACCATTCGGCTGTTGGTAATTGATAAAGAGCTTGGTATCGCCATTGCTCTCTTGGAAGATGCTAAGCGATTGGGTTTGTTTACTATCACGGAATTTAAAGAACCAACCATCTTGTTGATGATTGAGTCGGCGTAAAAATCCGTTTTGATTCCAATAATCGCCGGTTTGACGATTGGCAATGGACGCATCTGTGAGTTGATATTGCGCTTTCAGTTGTTGAAGTGCTTGGGTAAGCAAAGTGTTTCGCGTTGCAATATCGGTACTGCTGAGTTGCTGCTGAGTAAAAGGGCTTAGTGCAAATTGATGCGCGGCATTTTGTAGTCCACTCACTTCTTGCTCAATAATTGCGCGAATCTCCATTGAAGCGGTAGGCAGCTCAATTTGATTGAGTCGCTCGGCTACAACGTCATGCGCTTGCTGCTGACTGATCCAGCCAACAATCGCTGTGGGAATCAAAACCGCAGCGATGATCGCAATGATCAGCTTTTGTTTAATTGAAAGATTTTTCATTGTTATATTCACTATCAAGGATTCGGAACAAGCAGAGCGGGCATGTTGCCACATTTGTGCTGAGTTTGAGTTGAACGCAATCGTTAATTCACTGTTAAAAACTGCTGAATCATTGCTGCTTCGCGTTTGCTTGCTGTGATTTTGCGCATTCTGTATGGTTTCAGTGCGATTTTCTCTATTGAATAAAACTGCTATGCTGATGCCACGCGTCTGCGTCTATCGGTTTCGTTAATTGATTTCCTATGGCGATTTCGGTTTATAGACGCAAAACTACAAGGAAGTTTGATCATCGTGATCAAACCAAAAAAGAGGATGATGTCGTGCTTGAAGCCTACCGCAAACACGTCGAAGAGCGTGCCCAGGATGGTGTGGTTGCCCAACCACTCAACGCAGAACAAGTGGCCGCATTGGTTGAGCTACTAAAAAATCCCCCTGCAGGTGAAGAGTCTACTCTCATCGATTTACTGGAAAACCGAATTCCCCCTGGCGTTGATGAAGCCGCTTATGTCAAAGCTGCGTTTTTGACTGCGCTTGCCAAAGGTGAAACCCAATCGCCGATTGTCTCTGCTGAGCATGCAGTGAAACTGCTGGGCACCATGCAAGGTGGCTACAACATTGAGCCGTTGATCACTCTGCTTGATGATGCCGCATTGGCACCGTTAGCCGCTAAAGCGCTGTCACACACGCTGCTGATGTTTGATGCATTTCATGATGTGGCGGACAAAGCCAAAGTAGGCAATGTTCATGCGCAGCAAGTGGTGCAGTCATGGGCTGATGCCGATTGGTATCTTTCAAAGCCAAAACTGGCTGAGAAGATCACCGTCACCGTCTTTAAAGTGCTGGGCGAAACCAACACAGACGATCTTTCACCGGCGCCAGATGCTTGGTCACGCCCTGATATTCCACTGCACGCATTAGCGATGCTGAAAAACCCGCGTGATGGCATTGAGCCTGATGAAGTGGGCGTGGTGGGTCCGATTGCACTGATTGAATCACTGAAAGAAAAAGGGCATCCACTGGCCTATGTCGGTGATGTGGTGGGCACGGGCTCGTCACGTAAATCTGCGACCAACTCAGTACTTTGGTTTATGGGTGAAGATATTCCTCATGTGCCAAACAAACGCGGTGGTGGCTTTGTGTTGGGCGGCAAGATTGCGCCAATTTTCTTTAACACCATGGAAGATGCCGGTGCGCTGCCGATTGAGCTTGATGTTGAATCGCTCAATATGGGCGATGTCATTGATATCTACCCTTATCAAGGCAAAGTGTGCGCACATGGCACAGAGCAAGTGCTATCTACCTTTAGCCTAAAAACCGACGTACTCCTTGATGAAGTCCGTGCGGGTGGTCGTATTCCATTGATCATCGGTCGCGGCCTGACGGATCGCGCGCGTGAGTTTTTGAATCTACCGGCATCGGATGTGTTCAACCGCCCTGCGGCGGCCTGTGAAAGTGATAAAGGCTTTACGCTAGCACAGAAAATGGTGGGTAAAGCTTGTGGCGTAGAGGGTATCCGTCCGGGGCAATATTGTGAGCCGAAGATGACCACGGTAGGCTCGCAAGATACCACGGGTCCTATGACGCGTGATGAGCTCAAAGATCTTGCTTGTCTTGGCTTCTCTGCTGATTTGGTGATGCAGTCTTTCTGTCATACCGCTGCCTATCCAAAACCTATTGATGTGAATACCCATCATACGTTGCCAGATTTCATTATGAATCGTGGTGGTGTATCGCTGCGTCCTGGTGATGGCGTGATCCACTCATGGCTCAACCGTATGTTGCTGCCAGACACTGTGGGTACTGGCGGTGATTCACATACCCGTTTCCCAATTGGCGTCTCTTTCCCTGCTGGCTCTGGCTTGGTGGCCTTTGCTGCGGCAACTGGGGTGATGCCGCTAGATATGCCTGAATCGGTATTGGTTCGCTTTAAAGGCAAGATGCAACCGGGCATTACCTTGCGCGATCTTGTTCATGCCATTCCATATTATGCGATTCAGCAAGGTCTATTGACCGTTGAAAAAGCTGGTAAGAAGAACATCTTCTCTGGCCGCATTTTGGAAATTGAAGGTTTGCCTGAGCTGAAAGTGGAACAAGCTTTTGAGCTTGCTGATGCATCAGCTGAGCGCTCTGCGGCCGGTTGTACCATTAAGCTGGATCAAGCGCCGATTGCTGAGTATCTGCAATCAAATATCGTGATGCTGAAATGGATGATCGCTGAAGGTTATGGCGATAAGCGCACGCTTGAGCGCCGCGTCGTCGATATGGAGCAATGGTTGGCGAACCCTGAATTGATGGAAGCGGATAGCGATGCAGAATATGCTGCGATTATCGATATCGATTTGGCGGAGATCAAAGAGCCAATTTTGTGTGCACCAAACGATCCCGACGATGCACGTTTGCTCTCTGAGGTGACGGGTGAAAATATCGACGAAGTCTTTATTGGCTCTTGTATGACCAATATTGGTCACTTTCGCGCTGCGGGTAAACTGCTCAATCAATTTAAAGGTCAGTTGCCAACGCGTATGTGGATTGCACCGCCAACTAAGATGGATCGCGATCAGCTGACTGAAGAGGGATATTACAGCATCTTTGGGAAAGTAGGGGCGCGTATTGAGATTCCAGGCTGTTCATTGTGTATGGGGAACCAAGCCCGTGTCGCTGATGGTGCCACTGTGGTATCGACCTCTACCCGTAACTTCCCGAACCGTTTGGGAACGGGCGCCAATGTTTATTTAGCCTCGGCAGAGCTCGCTGCGGTTGCGGCGATTATGGCCAAGCTGCCAACACCAGCTGAGTATTTGCAGTATGCTGCGCAGCTTGATGCTACGGCCGCCGATACCTATCGCTATCTCAATTTTGATCAATTGCCGCAATATACCGATGTCGCGGATCAAGTGATTGTTCAGCAACCAGCCTAAGTGCTTTGCACGGGTTGGTGTGCTAAAACCCAACTAAAACAAAGCCTCGCAATTGCGAGGCTTTTTTATGGGTTTTGAGTATCAAGGGCTAATTTATGCGTCTTGCTCAAGGTAGCTGTTTTTTAGCACTTGGAAAATTTCACGCGCAGATTTTGGCGGTTTATTTTGGCTTTGCTCTTTTTTCGCTTGGCGCGCTAATTGGCGCAGACGCTGGCGATCCATTTCAGGATAAAGCGCCATGGCTTGCTCAATCGCACTGTCGCCTTCAGCAACAATGGCATCACGAAGCTGCTCAAGTTTGTGCAGTTGCAGTGTTGCTTGCGCATGCTTGTTACGAATTTTATCCAGAGCAAGTTGGAGTGGCTCTGGATCAATGGAGCGCATCAATTTACCAATGTACTGAAGTTGACGGCGCTTGGCCTCGTTTTTGAAGCGCTGTGCATCCAAAATGGCAGCATGAAGCGCTTCAGGCAGTGGCAATTTAGCCAGCACGGCAGGTTTGAGCTCAGCAATTTCTTCGCCTAGCTCTTGAAGTGCTGTCATGTCACGTTTCATCTCGGATTTGGTTACCCAGATGATTTCCTCTTCTTCTTCCCAAGGATCACGCTGATTTTTACGGGCCATAACCCCTCTCTTTCATTAAGGACTCGGTATTTGCCATAGTTTAACAAGATTCCAGCCAAGACGAAGGAATAAAGCGGCAAATTTTCATGCCGCAATGGTATGCTATAGCCAATTGTATGGAAAAAGTTGTGATCATGAGTATTGAACAGCAAGTAACAAAGCAGCGACAAGAGCTTGAACAAGCCGTTGCACGCGCGCTGGAACTAGCGAGCAAGAAATCTGATGGCGCAGAAGTTGCCATTCACAAAAGCACAGGCTTAAGTGTCTCCTCCAATATGGCGGAGCTTGAAAATATCGAATTCAATAGTGATGGCGCTCTGGGGATCACCGTTTATTGCGATCAGCGCAAGGGCAGTGCTTCGACATCCGATTTGTCACCACTGGCCATTGAGAAAACAGTGCAAGCGGCATTGGATATCGCCCAGCATACCTCGCAAGATCCTTGCGCAGGACCGGCGCCAGCTGAGTTGATGGTCAAAGAGATTCCAGACCTTGATCTATTCCATCCAGACCCATTGGATCCAGATCGTTTTCGCGATATAGCCATTGCCACTGAAGAAGCGGCGATGCGCTACGATGCGCGCATTAAGCAAAGCGATGGTGCGAGCTACGATAGCATTTATGGTTTGCGTGTTTACGGTAACAGCCATGGCATGTTGGGTAGCTATGCTTCTACGCGTCATAGCCTCAGCTGTAGCGTGATTGCGCAGGGACAAAATGGGGTGATGGAGCGTGATTACAGCTACACCCTGTCGCGCCGTGCCGATGAGCTCTGGACGCCTGAACAAGTGGGGCGTGATGCAGCGCGTCGCACCGTTAATCGCATTGATGCGCAGAAAATTGCCACCTGTGAAGTGCCAGTGATTTTCGCAGCGCCTGTGGCAACCGGTTTGTTTGGTCATTTGGTTTCCGCAATTAGCGGTAATAGCCTGTATCGTAAATCGAGCTTTTTACTCGATAAGCTAGGGGAAACCATTTTCCCAACTTGGCTGAATATCGAAGAGAAGCCGCATTTGCTTCGCGGCCTTGCCAGCTCTCCTTTTGATAGCGAAGGTTTGGCCACCGTTGATCGTACCATTATCGATCAGGGGCAATTGGCGACCTATCTCATCACTTCTTATGCAGGTCGCAAACTCAATATGCAGCCAACCGGTCATGCGGGTGGCATTCATAACTGGTTTGTCTCATCCAATCATGGCGATCTTTTAGCATTGGCCAAAACCATGGATCGCGGTTTGATTGTCACTGAGTTGATGGGGCAAGGTGTGAATATGGTGACGGGCGATTATTCACGTGGCGCGGCTGGTTTCTGGGTTGAAAATGGTCAAATTCAGTATCCAGTCAGTGAGATCACCATTGCTGGTAACTTGGCATCGATGTTTGAAAAGATTGTCGCTGTCGGTAGTGATATTGAAACGCGCAGCCAGATTCAAACCGGTTCCGTACTGATTGAGAAGATGAAGATCGCTGGCGCGTAATAACGGCGCTCTCTATCGATGAATATAAAAAAACCACAGCCTTGGCTGTGGTTTTTTTGTCGCTGAATAAAGCGATTAGCGACGAATGGCAATGGCCTCAATTTCAATACCAACATCTTTTGGTAGGCGAGCCACTTCCACACAAGAGCGCGCAGGATAGGGCGCATTGTGCGCATCAAAAAAAGCGCCATAGATTTCATTGACCGCAGCAAAATCATTGAGGTCTTTGACGAACACCGTCATTTTGATGATATCGGCAACGCCTAAACCAGAGGCTTCCACGACGGCTTTGACGTTTTCTAAAGATTGCTGAGTTTGCGCTTGAATATCCGCTGGAATCTCACCGGTTTGCGGATGTAGCGGAATTTGCCCTGATGTCATGACTAGATTGCCAAGATCAACGCCTTGAACGTAGGGGCCAATAGCGGCCGGTGCGTGGTTGGTATGAAGAATTTTGCTCATTGGAGATATCCTTTTCATCACAATGTGGGATCAATTGAAGCGCCACTATAACCAGCATCGCAGGGAATGTGAACCCATGCTTGATGATTGAATCGCGCTTGAAATGAGATAAAAAAACGGCGCGAATTCGCGCCGTTTATCAATGCTATTGAGATCAATATTGAAGGATCAATTTTGACGATCTGTGACGATCTTGCGTGGGAAGACCTTTTCACAGTAGTGGCACTTGAGATGCACTTCCTCATGTTTTTGCAGCACATAGAATCGGCTATCCACGGGCTCTAAATGGGTGATGCAGTTGTTGTTACAACACTGGAATACACCGAGAACTTCCTTGGGAAGCGAGAGCGTCATCTTTTTTACCACCGCATAATTTTCGATTTGATTGACGGTGGCTTTCGGTGCGTGCAGAGCCAGTTGGTTGGCTTGCTCTTCACTCACGTATAGATCTTCGATCTTAATGAGATCCTTGGCACCTTGCGCTGATGATGGCAAGTTGAGGCCAAGGGTGATGCGCTGTTTGCCTTGCTCAATATGAAATAGCTTGAGGATCTGGATCGCCATACCCGCGGGAATATGATCGATGACGGTGCCGTTTTTGATCGCTTCAACTTGTAGTTTGTGGTCTTTATTTGGGTTCATGATGGTCTCCACAATCAAAGGGTTTCATTGAGCACAAGCGCCAATAAGGCTTGGCGTGCGTAAACGCCGTTTTCGGCTTGTTGGAAATAGTAAGCATGGGGCGTTTGATCCACGTCCAGCGTGATCTCATCGATGCGAGGCAGTGGGTGCAGCACTTTTAAATTGGCTTTCGCAGTTTTAAGCGTATCAGCGGTAAGGACAAAGGCTGATTTTACATGTGCGTACTCTGAGGGATCGAAGCGCTCTTTTTGCACCCGTGTCATATAGAGAATATCAAGCTCTGGGATCACCGCTTCAATGCTGTCATGCATGCTGTATTCAATGCCGGCAGCGGCGAGCTCTTGGCAAATATACTCAGGCATCGCCAATACATCAGGGGCGATAAAGTAAAAGCGCACCTTATTAAACATCGCCAGCGCTTGGGTCAGTGAGTGCACCGTGCGGCCATATTTGAGATCGCCAACAAAGGCGATATGAATCTCGTCCAAGCGACCTTGGGTTTCATAAATGGTGAACAGATCCAGCAGGGTTTGAGTTGGGTGCTGATTGGCGCCATCACCCGCGTTGATCACTGGCGTACCGTTGGAAAACTCAGAGGCCAGACGGGCGGCACCATCATTGGGGTGGCGCATCACATAGGCATCGGCGTAGCTGCTAATCACCTGAACTGAGTCGATCAGGGTTTCCCCTTTTTTGCCATGTGAGGTATTGCCGGCACTGTCAAAGCCAATCACTGAGCCACCAAGACGTTGAATCGCAGTTTCAAAAGAGAGGCGAGTTCGTGTGGATGGCTCGAAAAAGCAGCTTGCTACGATTTTATTTTGAAGCAGATCCGGACGCGGTGTCTGTTTGATCTCACCGGCCGTTTTGACAATCAGCTCTAGCTCGCTGCGATTGAGCTCGGGAATAGAGATGATGTGTTTATTAAACAGAGGATTGGCCATATTCACAGTTCCCTTTGGCAAAATTAATTGGAGCGTTCAGTTTTGCAGGCAAAAAAAAACCTCCCAAATGGAGGTTTTAATTTCAATACAATAGGATCACCATCGCATCACGACGCGCTAAGCGAAACACAGTAGATGGATAGTGCTGAGACATTTCTGCTTTCCTATTGGCAAATTGGCGCTGATTATACGGGGAAAATTGATTGGCGCAAGCCGATTTGCTCAATTTTCCAGCCATCATTTGCGCCGCTATTTGTCAGTATAACTGGCCATTGTATGCATACTGAATTTTCCTGAAATCGTGATTTTTACGATGACAGTGATGGGCTAAAGATGGCGATTGCTGACCTAAGTTAGTAATTACTGACATAAGGTGGCGACCATCACCGCTTTAATGGTGTGCATGCGGTTTTCTGCTTGGTCAAAAACAATGGATGCCTCAGACTCAAACACCGCTTCGGTCACCTCGAGACCATTCAGTCCATATTGCTCTGCAACAGTTTTACCCACAGTGGTTTCATCATTATGAAAAGCAGGCAAGCAGTGCATAAATTTTACTTGGGCATTGTTACATTTGGCCATCAGTGCGCTGTTGACCTGATAGGGTAGCATGGTTTGTACGCGCTCAGCCCAAGCACTTTCCGCTTCGCCCATGGACACCCAAACATCGGTGTAGATAAAGTCACAGCCATCAACATCCTCGGTATTTTCACTGAGCACAATCGTGGCACCTGTTTGCTGGGCAATGGCTTGGCAGGTCTCAACTAGCGCCGCTTCGGGCCAGTAAGCCTTTGGCGCAATGAGTTTGATGGTCATGCCCATTTTTGCTGCGCCCACCATCAATGAATTGCCCATGTTATTACGGGCATCACCCAAATAAGCAAATTGAATGGCGTGCAGTGGCTTTTCGCTGTGCTCTTGCATGGTGAGAAAATCGGCCAGAATTTGCGTTGGGTGGAACTCATCTGTCAGACCATTCCACACAGGAACGCCGGCGTAGGCTGCTAGCTCTTCTACTTTGCTTTGACCGTAGCCGCGATATTGAATGCCGTCATACATACGACCGAGCACGCGCGCGGTATCTTTCATCGATTCTTTATGGCCAATTTGTGAACCAGATGGTCCCAAATAGGTAACTTGCGCGCCCTGATCAAATGCGGCTACTTCAAAGGCGCAACGAGTGCGGGTGGAGGATTTTTCAAAAATCAGCGCAATATTTTTGCCACGCATTCGAGGTTGTTCATAGCCACCATACTTTGCTGCTTTGAGCTGTGCAGAGAGTGTCAGTAGGTGATGGATCTCCTGCGGAGTGAAATCCAGCAATTTAAGAAAATGACGATTGCGAAGATTAAAGCTCATAACACCCTTCCTTGCGTGTGTTTGAAAAATTAAATGAATATAAATACATATCAAATGAATATAAATACAATACTATTGACCTTTTCACCGCTGCGCAAGCTTTGTTTTATATCTCGAACAGTCATGGCTGTGATTCGGTACGGCCTCTCTGCTGCTGGTATTTCAGCTCATTCCATGCCATATTTGCTGCGGAAAAATTATCCTTGGAGCCACCATGTCAATTGAACAATTACTTGCTGAACAAAAGCAAGAAACCCGCGACATCATTGAAGATTTGCTTGAAGATGGCAGCGATCCAGATGCCCTTTATACCATTGAACACCACTTTGCAGCGGATCGTTTTGAAGATCTTGAAAATGCTGCGGTAGAAGCGTTCAAAATGGGTTTTGAGGTCCTTGAAGCAGAAGAGCTTCCATTGGAAGAGGGTGGCACCATCATCTGTTTTGATGCCGTGATGGAGAGCCCACTAGATGCTGAAATTATTGATCAGCAAGTGGAAAAGCTGGTGGCTTTAGCGCAAAAGCACAACATCGATTACGATGGTTGGGGCACCTACTTTGAGTCTGACGAAGAAGGCGATGATGATTATGATGACGAGGATGAAGACGCATAATCAACTGTTTCTTTGTTACTGATTTTGAAATGAGGTCGCATTTTTATGCGGCCTCTTTTTTTATCTCTCGATGGGTCTCGTCGTTTTTTCATTTCTTGCTCGAAAAGCTTCTTCAGCGGATCTCAGATCAATGTAACGACCTTTCATTCTTGCTGTTAAAAAGTGACCAAACTCCAAGTCATGACCCTTGAATAATTAAGCCAATTCCTTGAATTCGAAAGCTTTAGTAAACTGGCTAGGCATGGTGGAATAATGCGCAAAATGCCAATAAAGACCACCAGTAAAAATAAGCGATAACGACAAAATAATGAATGAGTGGGGAAACGTAAGCTTATGAAAAATCCAGTGTCATTCCACGGAAGTGGCAAAGACTACTTCAAAATTTGGATCGTAAATATGATCCTAACGATCTGTACCCTCGGTCTATTTTCGCCATGGTCGAAAGTCCGTAGCCGTAATTACCTTTACAGCAAAACTGAGGTTGCAGGCGAACAGTTTGAATATCACGCGACCCCGATGCAGATTTTGCAAGGTCGCTTGATGATGATCCTTGGCATCGCATTTATTGCTGGCCTGTTTTACCTTTCGCCACAGATTGGTTTGATGGTTGCAGCATTGATGTATTTGGGTGTGCCTTGGCTCGTTCATAAAAATGCACAATTTAATGCGAGCGTGACCAGTTATAACTGGGTGCGTTTTCGTTTTACTGGCTCGCTAAAAGATAGTTATAAGGTTTTCTTGCTGCGTCCAGTGATTGCGACAGCAGTGGTTACCGCTGTTTACTGGCTATTGAGTTTAGCGATTTTGCCAAGCTCAGGCATGGTGAACCCGTTCCTATCTGTGCCTGTGTTTATCTTCTCTGCGATTACAGCAGTGATGATGCTTTCTTGGGTTGTTGCCGGTATTTCTGATTACATGCTCAGTGGCCGCAGCTACGGTAAGTTGAATTTTACCGCGCGTCTTTCAAGCAGCTTCTTTTTCACCACTTACTTTGCGGCTGCGATGATCTCACTATCATCAATTGCCTTGAGTTTGTTGATGTTGGGGGCAAGCCTACGAGTTTCTGTTGAGACTGGTTCCGCCTTGGAGCTGCTTGCGGTGAAAGGTCAGCTACTCTATGACTTCATGTTCCCAGGCACCTTTGCTGCTTTGGAAGTGAAGCACTATTTGGTTTACGCCCTGTTCTTTATTACCGGCGCATGTATTCATGGTTTTATCCGTGGTCGTATCTACAACCACATGATGAACCATACCTTTATTGGTAGTAAGAAAGCTTTTGCGCTATCAGCAGATTTAAACGCAGCACACTATGTATGGATTATCGCAACCAACCATATGATGACTTTGTTCTCATTGGGTCTAGCGCGTCCATTCTGTGTGGTTCGTATGATGCGTTATATGGCTGATTGTACTTATGTCAAAGGGGACATCGCGATCCTCAATGAGCATGAGCATGATGAGCGTAAAGATCGCGTCTTTGCTGAAGAGCATGAGAAGATGCTCAAAGCGCAGCAATTGACGGTGGCACCAACTGATTTGGCTGCTTATACCCGCAAGAAGCAAACGGCATCTGTGGCAGCGACCACGCAAAAAGGTCGTCAAATCGGTATCAGTTAATTCAATTTCCCACTCTTTCAAAGCCAGCAGCCATGCTGGCTTTTTTTATGCTCAAAATTTGTCGATAGAGATAGATACCGAAAAGATAAATACAGTGGTAGAGACTGGGCTGAGTATCGATGATGATCAGCTGATAAACCATGAATGGCAAAGGATTAGTTATGGGTAAAGCAATACTGAATTGAGGCTTTGAGTCTTTACTTTTTACGCTGTATTCGTTTGTTCTTTGTTTTGGCTGCAATTGTTCAGGCATAAAAAAACGCTCCGAAGAGCGTTTTTATCGTTCATTGCAGTCGCTAATTAAAGCGCGGCAATGGTGGCTTTTTGCTCGGCAAGTTTAACCAAGGTTTCTTTGTAGCCATCAAGTTTGGCGCGCTCTGCGGCAACGACAGCTTCTGGTGCCTTGGCAACAAAGCCTTGGTTGCTGAGTTTACCGTCGATGCGTTTGATCTCGCCTTCAGTTTTCGCGATCTCTTTGTCCAAACGAGCAAGCTCTGCGTCTTTATCAATCAGACCTGCCATTGGGATCATCAGCGTTGATTGACCCACAAGTGCAGTAGCACATGCTGGCGTTTCTTCACCTTCAGACAGTACACGAATCTCGTCAAGCTTAGCCAGAGACATCAGTACCTGAGTATTGGCTTCAACACGCGCAGCATCCTGTGCATTAGCAGCTTTGAGCATCACGTTCAAACCTTTGCTTGGCGCGATGTCATATTCTGCACGTAGGTTACGAATACTGGTGATAAAGCCTTTCACCCATTCGATATCATCAAGCGCTTCTTGGTGGAAGTTTGCTTCGTCGAATTGTGGTAGTGCTTGCAGCATGATGGTGTCGCCTTCAACACCGTCAACCAATGGCTTGATGCTTTGCCAAATCGTTTCGGTGATATAAGGGATCACTGGATGTGCAAGACGGAGAGTTTTCTCAAGTACAGTAATTAGCGTGCGACGTGTACCACGTTGCTGCGCCTCTGTGCCTTTCCATAGCACTGGTTTCGTTAGCTCTAGGTACCAGTCACAGAATTGGTTCCAGATGAACTCATAGAGCGTGTTCGCTGCCATATCAAGGCGGAAGTTATCGATATGGTTGTTGAACGCTTTGGCAGCCAATTCAAACTGAGATTCGATCCACTTGTCTGCCAGTGAGAATTCGATATCACCGTCGTTAAAGCCACAATCTTGCTCTTCTGTGTTCATCATCACGTAACGGCTAGCGTTCCATAGCTTGTTACAGAAGTTGCGGTAACCTTCTAGGCGCTTCATATCCCAGTTGATATCACGGCCAGTGGATGCCATCGCTGCAAGAGTGAAACGTAGTGCATCAGTACCGTATGCGTCGATACCATTTTCAAAGGTCTTACGGGTGTTCTTCTCGATCTTGGCCGCAAGTTGAGGTTGCATCATGTTACCCGTGCGCTTCTCAACCAAAGACTCAAGGTCGATACCATCGATCATATCGATTGGATCAAGCACGTTACCTTTTGATTTCGACATCTTGTCGCCGTTTTCATCACGGATCAGACCTGTCATGTAAACGGTTTTGAATGGTACTTGTGGCTTGCCGTTTTCATCTTTACAGAAGTGCAGCGTCATCATGATCATACGGGCAACCCAGAAGAAGATGATGTCAAAACCTGACACCAATACATCAGATGGGTGGAACTGTTTCAGTGCCTCTGTATTTTCAGGCCAGCCTTGTGTACCAAAGGTCCAAAGTGCAGAAGAGAACCAAGTATCGAGAACATCGTCATCTTGACGAAGTACAACCACAGGTGCGAGGTTATGTTTTTGACGGACTTCTTCTTCATCACGACCGACATATACGTTGCCTTGGTTGTCATACCATGCCGGAATGCGGTGACCCCACCAAAGTTGACGAGAGATACACCAGTCTTGAACGTCACGCATCCAAGAGAAGTACATGTTTTCGTATTGCTTTGGTACAAATTGGATATCGCCGTTTTCAACGGCTTCCACGGCTGGTTTCGCAAGTGGTGCTGTGCGAACGTACCATTGGTCAGTAAGCATTGGTTCAATAACCACGCCGCCACGGTCGCCGTAAGGCACTTGAAGATCGTGATCTTTGATCTCTTCAAGCAAGCCAAGTTCGTCAAATTCAGCAACGATCGCTTTACGCGCCGCAAAGCGCTCCATACCTTGGTATTTCGCTGGTAGTTCGCTGCTGTAAACGTCAGTTACTTCACCATTGGTATCAAAAACTTCTGCTGCGTCGCGAATGTTTGCGTCGAAAGTCAGAATATTGATCATTGGCAGCTGGTGGCGCTTACCAACTTCATAGTCATTGAAGTCGTGCGCAGGTGTGATTTTCACACAGCCAGTGCCTTTTTCCATATCGGCGTGCTCATCGCCCACAATCAGGATGCGACGATCAACGATAGGTAGAATAATCTCTTTACCAATTAGATCCTTGTAGCGTGGATCTTCAGGGTTAACCGCGACGCCAGTATCACCTAGCATGGTCTCTGGACGGGTGGTTGCTACAACGATGTAGTCTTTACCATCGGCTGTTTTCACGCCATCTGCTAGCGGGTAGCGGAAGTGCCACATGTGGCCTTTGGTATCTTTGCTTTCAACTTCAAGATCTGAAATTGCGGTGTGCAGTTTAGGATCCCAGTTCACAAGACGCTTGCCGCGGTAAATGAGATCTTCTTCGTATAGACGAACGAATACTTCTTTTACTGCATTGGATAGACCATCGTCCATGGTAAAGCGCTCACGATCCCAATCGACAGATGCGCCAAGACGACGGAGCTGTTTGGTGATGGTGCCGCCAGACTCGCCTTTCCATTCCCAGATTTTGTCGATGAAAGCGTCACGACCGTAGTCATGTTTGGTTTTGCCTTCTTCGGCAGCAATTTTACGCTCAACAACCATCTGAGTTGCGATACCAGCATGGTCAGTACCCACTTGCCAAAGGGTGTTTTTACCCTTCATACGCTCGCAGCGAATCAGTGTATCCATGATTGTATCTTGGAACGCATGGCCCATATGCAGGCTACCAGTGACGTTCGGTGGTGGAATCATGATGCTGTAAGCTTCTTTCGTGGTGTCACCGTGGGGCTTAAAGTAGCCTTGCTCTTCCCAAGTCTGATACAGAGCTTGTTCGATTGAAGTTGGGTTATATGTCTTTTCCATAGCGCTCTATTCGGGCCTATCTGCTGCCGCCGTGGTGGTTACATGGATACCTTGTTTTCGGTAGGCCACATAACGATCACGGGCGTGCTGTTTTAGGGTTTCATCATTTGGCACGAAGTCTACCACTTGTGGGAAGCGAACCGCAAAAATTGGTGCTTCTGTCGCCAGATTGATCAGCAATTGACGACGACCGGTGAGTGGACAGTTCGGCCAGCTAATTTCAACGGGAGTGCCAAATTTTGGCCCTTCACCGCATAATTGGTGGGCAATAAATTCGCCGTAGCGTTGTTGCCACAATATTTCATCCATGACTTCTGCTTGTTCCTGATCTTGGCAGTACAAAAGCACGCGCTGTCCTTCGGCAACTGCTTGCGAGAGACAGCGATAGATCAAAGCATGCCAATGGGGGGCTTGGCTTTGTTCTTGATCAAGAAGATAAAACAGGGCTTGGCTCATGGATCAAAAAAGGGGCTTGCGCCCCTTTCCTTATTCTGCGCTTTCTTCGCCGATGCGGCCAAGTAGGAACTGGACCAGCATGGGCACCGGACGTCCGGTTGCGCCTTTGTTTTTACCGGAAGTCCAAGCTGTACCCGCAATATCAAGGTGAGCCCAGTTGTACTTTTTGGTAAAGCGAGACAAGAAACAACCCGCGGTAATGGTGCCCGCAGGACGACCGCCAATATTTGCCATATCAGCAAATGGGCTGGCGATTTGCTCTTGATACTCATCGGTCATTGGCATGCGCCACGCGCGGTCACCCGCAAGCTCAGATGCGTTGACAAGCTCTGATGCCAGCGCATTGTGGTTGCCTACTAAACCGGAAATATGATGGCCAAGGGCAATCACACAGGCGCCAGTGAGGGTGGCGACATCAATGACGCACTCAGGCTCGTAACGCTCAACATAGGTGAGGGCATCACAAAGCACCAAGCGACCTTCTGCATCGGTATTTAATACTTCAACGGTTTGGCCTGACATGGTGGTGAGAATATCGCCAGGACGATAGGCATTGCTGCCAGGCATGTTTTCACAGCCAGCCAGCACACCGACCACATGAAGTGGTAGGTTGAGCTGTGCAAGCGCTTTCATCACACCAAAGACAGATGCTGCACCGCACATGTCATATTTCATCTCATCCATACCTTCACCAGGCTTCAATGAGATACCGCCGGAGTCAAAGGTCAAACCTTTACCAACGAGGACAATCGGTTTGCTGTTTTCAGCAACGCCAGGGCCTTTGTATTCAATCAAAGACATCATGGATTCATTGCGCGAACCACGACCAACCGCTAGGTATGAGGTCATACCCAGTTTTTCCATCTCTTGCTCACCAATGATCTTGGTGTTGATGGTATTAAAGTCATCGCCTAGACGGCGCGCTTGCGAAGCAAGGTACGCTGGATTGGCAACGTTTGGTGGCATATTGCCAAGATCTTTACAGGCACGCACACCAGATGCGATGGCAAGACCATGGGCAATGGCGCGCTCACCTAAAGCAAGCTCACGGCGCGTTGGCACATTAAAGACCATTTTGCGCAGCGGACGACGTGTTTCAGGTTTGCGACTCTTAAATTGATTAAAGGTGTATAGACTTTCTTTGGTGGCTTCGACGGCTTGGCGAACTTTCCAATAAGTATCACGGCCTTTGACATGAAGCTCAGTCAAAAAGCATACCGCCTCCATAGAGCCGGTTTCATTCAGCGTGCTGATGGTCTTTTTGATAATTTGTTTGTATTGACGCTCATCGAGTTCGCGCTCTTTGCCACAGCCGACCAACAGGACGCGTTCAGACAAAATATTGGGAACTTGGTGTAGCAGTAGCATTTGGCCTGCTTTCCCTTCGAGGTCACCACGGCGTAACAGTGAGCTAATATAGCCATCACTGATTTTGTCGAGTTGCTCGGCGACCGGAGAGAGACGGCGTGGCTCAAATACACCAACGACAATACAGGCACTGCGTTGTTTCTCGGGGCTACCGCTCTTGACATTAAACTCCATGCCCAGACTCCTACATTTACGAAAGACAAATTACGGGTTTTGATAGATAATGGCTGACTACGGCTAAAATTTCCGCATTTGGCGGCGCATTCAGTGAGCCAAAGACACTACCCAGAAATAATTAAAAATAGTGGATTAGGCGAAAAACTATAGCGATTTAGGTAAAAAAACAAGTTTTCTATAGGTGTTATGGCGTGATTATTGTCCGTTATCTAATTCGAGAGACCATAAAAAGCCAGTTTGCAGTGTTCTTCATTTTGTTGCTGGTTTTTATCAGCCAAAAGTTTATTCGCGTACTGGCAAGTGCAACTGATGGCTCCATTCCGAGTGATATTATTCTCACCTTGGTGGGCCTCAATTTGCCTTCGATGGCGCTATTGATGCTGCCTCTGAGTATCTATATCGGTATTTTGCTCACATTTGGTAAGTTGTATGCCGAAAGTGAAATTACCGTGATGAATGCTACTGGCATGGGCAATAGCCTGTTGGTGCGTGCGGCTTTCTTTTTGGCACTCCTTACTGGCTCTGTGGCGGCATTTAACGCCCTTTGGTTGGCACCTTGGAGCGCGGATAAAGAAACGCAAGTGTTGGAGAAAATTGAATCTGATAGCGGTTTAGAGCTGCTTGTTAAAGGTCAATTCCAGCGCTCGCCGGACGGTCAAGCCGTGGTTTTTGTCGATGACATTCGCGACAAAGGTAAGAATTTGGATCGCGTTTTTGTCGCGCAAGTCGCTGCTCGTGACTCGATTCGCCCAAGCGTGCTGGTGGCAAAGCGTGGTCATGTTTCTGAATTAGCTGATGGCCGCCAAGTATTAGATCTGAAAGATGGCGTGCGTTACGAAGGCATTCCGACGCGACTTGATTATTCCATTACAGAGTTTGATGGCTATCAAGCGGTGATTGGTCAGCGTGAAGTGCGTCATCGCAGTCGTGACTGGGATGCGATGCCAACCATTGCGCTAATGAAGCGCTCTGAGCTGGAAGCGCAGGCTGAACTGCAATGGCGTATCTCGCTCTTTCTCTGTATTCCAATCTTGACCATGGTGGTGGTGCCGCTATCTCATGTGAACCCGCGGCAAGGGCGTTTTGCCAAGTTGGTACCGGCAGTCTTAATTTACCTTGCTTACTTCCTTTGTATCAGTGCGGCGAAATCAGCGCTCGAAGAGGGTAGCTTGCCGCCTTATATTGGTCTTTGGTCAGTGAATTTTATGGTCTTTTTAATTGCGGTTTCCCTCAATATTTGGGATACCTTGCCGATGCGTAAACTGCGTGCCAGCCTAAAACGAGGAGCCTGATGTTTAAGATTTTAGATTGGTATATCGGCCGTACCATTATCGCGACCTCGATGCTGACGCTTTCGACATTGGTAGGGCTGTCGGCGATCATTAAATATGTTGAGCAGCTCCGTAAAGTGGGCGAAGGTACCTTTGATTTGCTTCAAGCCTTTTATTTCGTGGTGCTCAGTATGCCGCGAGATATTGAGATGTTCTTTCCCATGGCGGTATTGCTTGGCGCATTGATTGGCTTGGGTATGTTGGCATCAAGCTCTGAGCTGGTGGTGATGCAAGCGGCGGGCTTTTCCAAGCTCAATATCGGCGTTTCGGTTCTGAAAACCGCTATTCCACTGATGCTGCTCGTGACTCTATTAGGTCAATGGGGTGCACCTCAAGCGCAGAAACTGGCGCGTGAGATGCGTGCCACGGCAATTTCTGGCGGCAGCATCATGAATTCCCGTTATGGCGTGTGGGCTAAAGAAGGGCAAGATTTTATCTATTTGGCGCAGGTCAAAGAGGATAACCAGCTGCATGGCATTAATATTTGGCGGTTTGATGACAAAGGCGCACTGACGCAGTCGCTCTATGCGCCTACAGGAACTTATTTAGCCGATCAAGGTTGGCAACTGCATAACGTGACTGTCACTCATTTTACCAATGCGAAAATTAGCGAAACCAAGCAGCCGGAATATTTTTGGAATAGCGTGTTAACGCCTGACAAACTTGCGGTGGTGACGGTGAAGCCAGAGGAGCTTTCATTGTCTGGTGTTTACGATTACGTGAGCTTCCTGCGTGATTCCAAGCAAGATGCCAGCCGTTATGAATTGGCGCTCTGGCGCAAGGTATTTCAGCCGCTGTCGATTGCGGTGATGATGCTCATGGCGTTGTCCTTTGTCTTTGGTCCGCTACGCAGCGTGACCATGGGCGCACGTATTCTCTCTGGGGTTATCTTTGGTTTTGGCTTTTATATTGCCAATGAAGTCTTTGGCCCGATGATTTTGGTTTACAGCTTGCCACCAATTATTGGTGCGGTGACGCCAAGTTTGGTGTTTTTAGCGCTGGCGGTGATGCTGCTCAATCGACGTATTTAGCGGGTAGAAACAAAAGCAGAATCCATCCATTCCAAGATAAAAAAGGCGCAAAAGCGCCTTTTTGTTTGGGTGTGATTTACCGAAAGGATCGCGCTATTTATCGAGCTGAACCATTTTTGTTTCGGCCCAGTAGTCTTGAAAAGCGCGGTTTTTGGAATCAAACAGACAGATCAAATTACCCAAACCAAAGGCGGCTGTGGTTAAGCGAATGAGGATTTGCGATGGGCTTAACTGCTCACTTTCCCCTGGGCGTGCATTGATCAGTTTGATTTTCCAAGCACGCATTCCTAAGGTTTGACCACCTTTGGTCAGAAAATAGAGATAAAAGCTTAAAATGGCGAGACATAGCCAGAGCGCGAAAATGCTTGAGGCAGGTGAGGCACTTGCGAGATAGTCACTGATATCTTGATAGCCAGTGAGTTCGATAAATCCCATCATATTGAGCAGATAGACCACCCCAACGCCAATGCCAGAGGCAAGTAGCGCAATGGCGGCAACCAAAAAAGCATCATAGATCATCGCTAGTATGCGACGCACAAATCCAGCGTGAAGATCCATCACAGCATCGACCGCATTTTTTTTCCGTGGATTGGTTTGCTTGAACATAAATTCCCCCTATTAGGCGAAGTGTATCAAGAGCAGTCCAGTGGCGGAATAGGGATAGCAGGGGCTGTTGGCGCAAAAATAGCAGGATTAGCTTGCAGTTTTGTCGATAAAAACGGCGGGTCGAGCAAAAAAGAGGCAAACGAATAAAAAAATGCATTTTGTTGTTGCGCACCCTTCGCGCTTTTGTATAATGGCCGCACTTGCTTAAGAGCAATGCCGGTGTGGTGAAATTGGTATACACGACGGATTCAAAATCCGTTGCCTTCGGGCGTGGCGGTTCAAGTCCGCCCACCGGTACCATATTAAAATGACAAAGCCTCGACGAAAGTCGGGGCTTTGTTGTATCTAGCATAATCAAAAGCTTACCTCAGTTTTTCTCTCTATTATCCGATCATTTTTCCACTCGATAAGCGCCGTTCATCATTCTTGAGATTTCGCTCATGGTCCATTTATGGTTCATCGCATGCAGATTCTGTGCGCAAGGGAATCCCAGTAAATCCAATAACTGCTAAAAGCTGCAATCTCGCAGCGAGTATTACGAAGCACGCTTAGCGACCAGAACCATGTGCGACCATGGTGACTTTACGGTGCTATGCGGTTTTGGTTTGGCTGCTATAAGGTTACTGATCGTTTTGATGGTAAGCAAGTGCGTGCCCCTGGTTGATGTTAATGATTAAGATATTGTTCTTTGTGCAGCAAACTATGTGGCTGTTCGGCTAAGGGACATTCCGCCGATGGGAAGTCTTGGTTCGCCGGAGGAAGTCAATATCGCGCGAGCAGTTCAGTTTTTTGCACAGGCGAAGCGTAATTTGCCATACCGTTGTGTTGGCAGATGTGCTCAATGCCGGTGCTAATTATGTACCTGCTGAAAATCATGTGGTGGTTGATCGGGATCTAGTAACTGCACGCTCTTTTGCTGATATGAAAGCCTACTGGCAAGCGATTGTAGAAACGGCTCGATGCATGAATTAAGCACAGGGTTATTCATGAACTCTCATCGGTAACTTCATTAAACGATAAAGCCACGATGCAAGTTGGGGCTTTATTTTAGTGGTTAAGTGCGCGAAGTGCTTTCTTCAATTGTTATCTTAATGATTTGTCTATTTTAAATGTTGATGAACTACTTCTTTTCGAGTCACCCCTCAATTTTATGAAACTACCTCATGTTATAAATGTAATGTTTGTTTTGGTGCAATATCAGTGTGATGAATGCGTCATTATATAATTTATTCGGAGGGAAATGAGATTATGGGGAGTTTAAAAAAGTGGATTGGTTTAGCCAGTCTATCATTCATAGTCTTGATGACTGGTTGTGGTTCAACGCGAACCGTTCCTGAAGTTGTACATGCACAACTCAGTCCAAACGATAAGTTTACGATATCTCAATTTGACTTCACCTTGTCGAATACTGTGAATGTTCCTGATCTTTTGCGTGAAGCTGAATTTCGTGAAATCGTTTTGCAGGGGTTAGAGGATGGACTGCAACAGGCTAATTTACTTGCAGATAAAGATGATCCAAATGCAAAGCCACTGCATGTTCGAGCAACGTATATGCGTCGATTTATAGGTGATGGGACGCCAATACCAACCTGGTCACTTCGTGAACCTTTAATGTCGTATTCGCTAACTGAAGAAAATGCGGCGGGTGAGCACTATATTGTTGGTGAGCGCGACCTAACTCAGCAGAGGTTATTGTTCAAACAGTATGCAAAAGAGATTTATATCGCCTATAAATTTGGCTACTACATGGCTGATAGTCTGCTTCAAACCGTCTCTAATAAAAAAAATCATTTATCAGATGGTGATGTAAACAAAAAGCGATTTTTTGGGTATGTCGCGTTAGAAAAATCGTTTTATGAGCGTAGTTTTGATCCTGTCACGGATAGAAATTATATTCCTGATAGTGTCATTGACCCCCTGCTTACCCAGATTCGTAGTTCTGATTATTCGCAGCGAATGGATGGCTATGAAAAAATACAAGAGCAATGGTTCAATAGCCCTCAATTATTTGATTATATCGTTAAGCAGATAGAGGCGAAATTCATCAGCCCATTATCAGATAACGAGAAAGAAGAGTTAGAAGCTCAGATTGAAACTATTGCTCAAGCCGGCTTAAAAGAATACTTACCGGTTTTAGAGAAAGTCGCACAAAGTGCCGTTTCTCCTGATATTCGTGAGATGGCCGTTGACGCAATCGAAACGCTGCGGGAGCGTCATTTGAGCTCTTTTGTGATTCACCAACCCTTGCCTGATGGTATTGTGTTGTCTTGGCAAGAGCAGCAGCTCTATAACATGACACGGGCCACTGCGTTTGGGGTTGATAATGTTGATTTGCAAAAGCGAGCGGTCAAAGAGATTTACCGGCATTATCTAAGTAATGAGGTGTTGCTGGATGTGGTGAGTAAGGAACTGGAGAATGCAACGAATCCAATTTCATACCGAACATATGCGTCGACAGATTATTATGCATGGGCATGTCGAGTCTTAGGTAAATCAGGTAAGAAAAGATTCAAACCTCAACTTGAGCGTTTAGCTCAAACGGCGGTCTATGAGAAAGTTCGTGAATTTGCTGAGGAATACGCGGAAGAATTGTGAGCAGAACGTGATGGTCTGATTTTTTCGAGCACCTCTGAGAGAGCGAGGGGAAAGCCGAACCATATAACTACATGTTGTATCGTTCGGTTTTTATTTTTGAACCCTAACAACCAACCATTCGGACACATATTAACTAATTGAATATCTAGTTAATGGAGGTTTGAATGAGTAAATCATAACGACTCACCATCGCATTCCTAAATAATCTCAAGCCTAACCCAGCCAACGCGATATCTACCGACTACGAAGTGAACTTGTCTGCTATGAAAGATAGTGGCTTGCCAATTGGTGTTTGGTGCCTAGTGGGTAAGTCTGGTAACAAGCGTTTCTTGCTGTGATATATCAGCCCTATCACGGGGAAGAAAGTATCCATTGGTTTTGGCAAGCATCCCGAAACCAACATAGTGACTTTACGAAAGATCGCAAAAGAGTATCGCTAACAGATGCTCAAGCTTATTTCTCAGATTCAATTATTCGCTATGTTGACCTTCAAAGGTCGTAATCACTACGACCCTTATGACGCGAAAGCTTAACCTGCGCATGTTGCCGATGCATCAGCAAGCATGAAGGAAGCGGTTAAGGCTTTAGATGGTTTAGATAAGTTAAAAATTCCGTGTCTTTTTCGTAGCCACTTTTTTCATATAGACTTTGCGCTCTAAAGTTATCGGTTGCTGTGCTGAGCATGATATAAGCCGAATCTTTTTCTTTAGCGAAGATCTCTGCACGCTGAAGAAGTTGTTTGCCAACGCCCATTTTTCGATATTGATCATCTACGTATAGATCGTAGAGTAGCCAGGCGCGTTTCATTTCTAATGAGCAAAAGAGTGGATATAGCTGTGCAAACCCAGCGTATTCACCCGTTTCTGTCACAGCATAAAAAATATACGACTCATTGTTGATTAAACGTTGTTCTAGATAGTCTTGTGGATTTTTACCTGTTATATCAACCTGATAAAAGTCTAAATATTTTTCATAAAGTTTTGATATTGCAGGTAAGTGTGATCTATCGGCAAGCTGGATTTCGAATTTATTCATTTGTCTTTTTCTTATGTTCATTGGTTTACATTCGCTGACACCTAGCCCATGTGATGAGCTTCATTTCAGCTGTGGTGTCTTTATTGTAGTGATTACATCTGTCCAATCGTTGAAGATTTGTAGCATTTAATCCTTCTTATCCCTGTTCTTTTTCGCTAAGAATACGAACCAAAATCTAGATTTATTTTATATAGACAAATGACGTATTGGTGACTGTATGTGTTGCGGGCATGGCTGGTTGCCATGCATTGCGTTGGCTATTTTGTTGTTCATTTGGTGAATCGTCTGAGTGGCGGTGTTGCTGCTATTTTTTGGGCAATTGCTTGCGCCAATTTGTCTGATTAGACTGCACAAAATTGAGTCATTCATCAGTACCATGGAAGGTCTATATGACAGTTGCAGTAGAGGCGAGCCTAAAAGAGGCATCGTCAGTGAAGTCATTTCAAAAAATAGCCATTGGCGTTGTTGTTCTGTTGTGCGCGCTTGTGGTTTTTCAGCCCGGCATATTCCCTATTAATTCGGTAATATTAGCGATTAGTTTGATGATCGTGATGTGTCTACTACGTGTTCCTGTGCCCATTGCATTAATTGGTGGCGCCTTAGTGGGGGCGATCAATAGCGGCTTATCTGTTTCGCAGGCACTTGAAGCATACAATTCAAATTTAGGTGCAGGCGCTCAGGTCGGGATGACCTATGTGATGATCGGTGCCTTTGCGGTGGCATTAGCCCGAAGCGGTATTTTGGATCTATTTGCAAATAAAGTGACGATGGCAGTGTCATGTGGCGTATCGGCAAGGGGATTAAAGTGGGGGCTGTATGCAATTTTTGTCATTGTTTCAGTGATCTCACAAAATCTGGTGCCTGTGCATATCGCCTTTATTCCAGTGATGATTCCACCACTGCTGGCGACCTTTAATCGTCTTGGGATTGATCGCCGTGCCATCGCTTGTGTGATCGCTTGCTCCATCAGCATCAGTTATCTATTGCTTCCTACAGGGTTTGGTGCCATTTACCTTTTTGAAATCTTGCTACCAAATCTCAATGAGGCAGGAGCCGGATTCAACCTCAATATTGTTGCCAAGCAAGTACCACACGCGATGTTTTTACCCGTGATGGGCATTGTCGCGGGTATGTTGTTTGCAGTCTTCATTAGCTATCGCAGGCCGCGCCGTTATCAGTCGTCCTCTAAATCAGAGTTGCTAGTCGATGCGGCGAAAGATGTGGCGCCATCGCCCATTGCCCTCTCTCAGCTGCTGTTTGTGGTTGCTGCGGTTGTGGTCGCGCTCTGTTGTCAGCTGTGGTTTGATTCGCTACTGCTTGGCGCCATGCTTGGCTTTGTCATTCTCTCTTTTTCAGGCGTCTTTACTTGGCAGCAGCAAGATGATGTCTTTACCGAAGGGATGCGAATGATGGTACAAATTGCCATCATCATTACACTTGCTGCCGGCTTTTCTGGTGTTTTAAATGCAACCAATGAAATTCCAGCATTGATTGAAACCAGCAAAGCGATGATTGGTGATAATCAGATGTTTGCAGCGCTGATGATGTTGCTCGTTGGGTTGTTTATTACCATCGGTTTTGGGGATTCCTTTGCTAGTGTGCCGATTCTCGCGCCTATTTATGTACCATTAGCGCTATCGCTAGGATTTTCGCCCATGGCGACAGTGGCACTATTGGGCGCATCAGCTGCATTGGGTGATGCCGGCTCACCGGCATCAACTATCTCTTTAGGGGTGACTTCTGGATTAAATGCAGATGGTCAGCATGATCACTTACATGACTCGGTGATCCCGACCTTTTTACATGCCAATGTGGGGATGGTGTTATTTGCATGGTTAGCCGCACTGATTCTTTAATGATATTTGATAAAAAAGGCCGCAGTTGATTGCGGTCTTTTTTCATCGCGTTATTTGGCTTTATGCGGATTGCTGCTGTGACGTAAGTCGATCCGTGGTAGCGGTTTGCTGTGACATCGGCTGGTACAATCATTACAGTTTGCGCAGCTTCCGTTGTGAAGCGTTATAGTTATTTTAATTTTTGAAGATATTTGTATACCGTGGGTTCAGAAAGATCTAATTCGTTAGCAACACGATGAACGCTTCCTTTTAGTAAAAAAACACCTTCAGCATTGAGGCGAGAAATGATATCTACCTTATCATTTTGTGCCATCGTTTCGACAGGAATTCCTGCAGATTGAATGACACTTGTAATACGGCTATCAACAAGCTCAGGTACTGTTTGACCTAAATTTTCATCAACTTCATCGAGCTGAATATCTGATTGTGGTAATACGCCACATAAAAAACTATCAAGTACTTGTTTCACTCGGACGTAGTCATCAACTAGCATGTTGATACACATGGCTCCAATGATATTTTTTTCTGAATTTCGAATAAAATAAGTCGCACACTTGAGGATGTTTTGATTTTTAGTAATCGCACGATAATTACAGCGATAGAGTGTATTTGCGTTTTCCTTATCCCCTAGCGTCTTAACAACTAAATCAGTAATAGGATCACCTACCTTTCGGCCTGTCACATGGCCATTGCGAATTTTTCGGATCGATTGGTGTAAATCAGTGAAGTCGTGAACAACAACTTCGGCATTTTCACCCAGAAAATCGGCGAGAAAATCGACCATGACCTCATATGGTTGAAATACGGAATCCAATTTTACCTCCTAATTCATTCTTGCAAGCTACTGCTTACGATAAGTCGTATAAATTATAATTTATTATACACAATTCTCTGCATGAATGTTGAAGGCTTTGGTAGGGTGTGATCTGAGTCTGTATATTTTTAATGATTGTTTTATAAGAGCTTTTTATTGTTTCTAATCTTGGCGGTATTGGTGTAAGTCCTGTAAGTAAAAAATTATTATATAACCATCAGTTTGTGATATTCATCACTTATTGATGGTGTTTAAGATGGTCTTTCAGAAGATCTGTGATCTGATGCGTGTTAATTGGAAGTGAATGCGTATAAATTATTATCCTTGATTGATAATTTCTTATCTGGCATCGATGAATGTCGGATGTTGTGAGATGCTCTGCATGGATATATCCAGAAAACTTGCACGAATACCTAGCGAGACCACGTTAGATGATGCTCCGTTTCAATCTGTTCATGTTTATGCCGCATTGGGAGGCATGGGGGGGCACCTTACAGATGGTTATGTGCTTGGTATTATTGGTATTGCACTTGGAATGGCAGGAAGTGAATTAACGCTAAATGCCTATTGGTTGGGATTGCTGGGCGCAGCATCGTTACTGGGACTTCTATTTGGGAGCTTGATTTCTGGTATTTTTGTTGATCGTCTTGGTCGCCTCAATTTATATCGATGGTCTATGGTTGCGATTTTTGCGCTATCGGTCGTCCAATGTTTTGTTCATACGACTGAAGTTTTATTAGTTGTTCGCTTGTTGATTGGTTTATCTCTCGGTGCTGATTACGTAGTGGGTTTATCGCTGATTAGTGAGATTTTACCGAAACGCCATCGAGGATCAGTGCTGGGCTCAATGATTGTGACTTGGGGGCTTGGTTATATGTTGTCATTTTGCATTGGCTACTGGCTCGGTGAATCTACTGGCGATAATTGGCGTTTAGTTTTGGCGACAAGTTCAGTCCCAGCTTTTTTAACGATGCTCGTTCGCTGGCAGACCCCTGAATCACCCAATTGGCTTTTCAGTCATGGTTATCCTGAAAAAGCTCAACAAGTAGTTGAACGTTATTTTTCTAATCCGATTCGATTAGAACATTATGAAAATGATAGACAGACAACATCATTTAGTTCGATTTTTGGTAAAGAATTGCGAGCGAATACATTTGTAGGTTCTGTGTTTTATGCTTGTCAGGTGATTCCTTACTTTGCTATTGGCACATTTATTCCTGTTATTTTAAAAGGCGTTGGTGTTCATTCGGTATATTATACTGGGTTGATTTATAATAGCGCGCTCGTGATTGGATCTCTTATTGGTGTATTTCTTGTTAATCGATTGTCTAGGCGTGAGTTTCTAATTGGTGGGTTTTATTTTTCGGCAATTACTTTATCGCTAGTTATCGTGATGATGGAACACTCATTTGTAGCTATGTCAATTTTCTTTGGATTGTTTTCATTGGGGTTATCTGCTTCTTGTGTATTAGATACTGTGTATCCGCCGGAGTTGTTTCCTAATGAATCAATAGGTGCCGGTGTTGGTTTTGTAGTTTCGATGAGTCGACTAGGTAGTGGTCTTGGAACTTTCCTATTCCCTATTATTTCTGAAGATTATGGTGTTGCTTTCGCATTGAAGATTTGCGTCGTGACATTAATGTTTGGTGCGATTGTCTGTACTCGTTATGCACCGGAGACAAAATTCAAATAAAAGATATCAAGTCGCTTGGTATATAAAATGTCAATTCTCTATTCTATTCGGCGGTGGAGTTGGTATCGCTTTGCTTTCGAAAATGTAATTTTTTTAAAAGGAAATAAAAATGTCTGAAAATAAACAACTAACTACATTTCAGCGTTATTTGACGCTGTTTGTTCTTGGAACTGCTGCTGGTATTATTTATAAGGTTGCGTATCTTCGAGAGGTTCTTTATGAACCATTGATGCAGGCGCTTTCTTTAACTAATGCTGAAATTGGTGCACTGAGTAGTATCTTTGGTACTGTTTCTTTGATGTGTTATATCCCCGGTGGTTTTGTCGCTGATAAGTTTAAACCTAAGTCTCTTCTTGTATTTTCTTTGATTGGTACCGGATTATTAACTTTCTGGTATGCAACATTACCGTCGTATAACTCGATGGTAATTATCATGGGGGCAATGGCGATTACGACTATTTTGACTTTCTGGTCGGCATTCGTGAAGGCAGTTCGCATTTTGGGCGGTGAGAAAGATCAAGGTAAATTCTTTGGTTATTCAGAAGGTATTCGTGCTGCTATGGGAATGGGCGTAGCATTTGCTGCTCTAGCATTTGTTGAACTGGCAAGCTCTGCGGTGAGCGGCATTCGTACTACGCTGATTTTCTACGGATCGCTATATGTTGGCCTTGGTCTATTGACACTATTTTTGTTGCCAAATGATGAGAGTAATGAAGACTCTGAGCCAGTTATTACTGTGGCTGCAATTAAAGCGCTTTTGATGACGCCTGGATTGTGGTTAGTTTCTTTGATTGTATTTGCGGCTTACTGTGTGTACGCGCTGCAATCTTACACCACGCCGTATATGCAAAACGTCTTCATGGTTCCTACTGCGCTGGTTGGTGTTGTTTCGATCATTCGTCAATATGGCATCGGTATCCTTTCTAGCCCACTGGCTGGTACTGTTGCAGATAAAATAGGTTCACCAACAAAATCAGTTGCTATCTTCCTTTTGTTTGCTGCGCTATCTGGTGTTGGTCTTGTGGTATTACCGAATACAGCATCTTACTGGTTCATCATCATGCTGACACTATCGACAGCGTTTATGGTATACGGCTTGCGCGGCATCCAATTTGCAACGATGAACGAAGCAAAAATCCCTGTGGGCTCGACTGGCGCAGCCGTTGGTATTATCTCTGTTCTTGGTTATTCACCAGATGCATTTATCTATAGCCAAGTTGGTGGCTGGCTTGACGCTTACCCTGCAGAAACAGCATACAAAATGATTTTCACGTACATGGTGGCGATGACTTGCGTGGGCTTTGTCGGTGTGCTCGGCATCCTCAAATTAAAAGCAAAAAAACAAACAACTGAAGCGTCGGCATAATTGGAGTATTTATGATGAAACATAATTTTGAGCAATTCATTGATCGTAAAGGCACACAATGTTGGAAGTGGGACCAAGAAGGTTCACTCGTGAGTTATCCAATGGGTTGTGCTGATACTGATTTTCGTGCACCACAAGAAATTGTTGATGCGCTTAAATCAAAAATTGATGAAGGTATTTTGGCATACGGTGAAGGGGTGCCAAGCGCATTGAATGAGGCCTTGGCAGGCTATTATCAGCGTCGTCATAACATGAGCGTTGCGCCACAGCACTTTATCTACTTCTCGGGCATTATCGTGGCGATGAAAATTGTATTAGACGCGTTTACGGTGGCCGGTGATAAGGTCATTGTTCAAACGCCTGCGTTCCACAATTTTGGGCATTTACTCGATGTGAATGGTCGTATCATGCTGGAAAACGAATTGGTATTTAATGCGCAAACTCGCCAATATCAAGTCGATTTTGAAGAGCTTGAAGCACAAGCTAGCGACCCGCGTTGTAAAGTGATGGTGTTGTGTAATCCGCATAACCCTGTAGGTAAAGCTTTCTCTAAAGAAGAGCTTTTGCAAATTCACCGTATCTGTAGTTGTCATGGCGTTATGGTATTTAGTGATGAAGTACATGGCGATATTTACTATGACGGAAAGCAGCATGTTCCATATTTATCGATTGGTGAAAATGTTGAGCAGCACGCGATGATTGTGAGTGCGTCAGGAAAGACCTTCAATATTCATGGTATGTATGCATCTTATTTGATGATCTGCGATGAAGAGTTGAAGACGCGCTTCCAGCAAGCGGCTTCACGTATGCACTTTGATTATTCCATTCTTGGCGCTCTGGCCAATACGGTCGCGTACAGCGGTGAATGTGACTACTACATTGATGGCTTGGTTGGTTATCTTCAAACGAATTTGGATTACATTCGCGCTTTTCTTAAAGATAACGATATTGCTGTGCAGTTGATTGAGCCCGATGCAACTTACCTTGTTTGGTTGGATTTTTCGCAGTGGAATATTCCAGGCGCAGGGCTCAAGCAATTGCTGGCAAAACATGGCTTAGGCATCAACGAGGGGGAAAAATTCGGCAAGGGTGGTGCGGGCTTTGTTCGTATGAATACCGCTTGTCACATGGACACCCTAATTGGCGCAATGAATGCTATAAAAAAAGCATATGAACAAGAGGTTAAAAATAAATAATGCAAGTAATTTTCTCTGAAAACGCACCGAAAGCAATTGGTCCTTATTCGCAGGCAATGCAAACAGGGAATTTGATTTTTGTATCTGGGCAACTGCCTGTGGTTCCAGAAACCATGACGGTGATTTCTGCTGATGTAGCTGAACAGGCAGAACAGAGTATTCAGAATATTAAAGCAATTTTAGCTACGCGTGATTTGACCTTGAATAACGTGGTGAAAGCGAGTGTTTTTCTCAGTGATATGGCTGATTTTGCTGCAGTAAATGCAGTATATAGCGAGCATTTTAATGAGATTTATCCGGCGCGTACTTGTGTTCAGGTTGCTCGTTTGCCCATGGAGGCTAAGGTTGAAATTGAAGTGATTGCTGAAATCGCTTAAATATCAACCACTCAATTTGAACGATTAATATTTGTGTTTGAGCCAGCGAGGTATGCTTCGCTGGCTTTTATATTTTGTGTGACCCGTCCTAAATACGGTTGACACTTTCTGACCATCAAATTGGAGAGTGTTATGAAATCAACCCACAAGCGAACACAAAGAGATTATTCCCTTACCTTTAAACTCGCTGTTGTCGACCAAGTAGAAAAAGGCGAGCTAAGCTACACACAAGCGCAAGAGCGCTATGGCATCCAAGGTTGAAGTACGGTTTTAGGTTGGCTTCGTAAGTATGGCCGTCTAGATTGGAATCAAGGAACACCTGATTACTAGTGCCTAACCAACGCGCCTATCATCGAACGACGCACAGTCGACATCACTTCTATTGTCATCAAAACTATCTAAAAGCAGGCTTTAAACCCAATCAACCTGAGCAGTTGTGGGTAGCAGATATTACCTACCTTCCCACACTCAAGGGTAAAGCCTATCTAAGCCTTGTCACTGATGCCTACTCTCAGAAAATCGTGGGTTATCACGTGGACGACAACTTAAAGACCCAATCAGTAAAGCAAGCCTTCATTAAGGCACTGAAGAGTAAACGAAGAAGCACAGCGCTGATTCATCATTCAGACCGAGGCATTCAATACTACTCTCGAGAGTATCAAGCACTGCATCAAAAACATGGCATTACATGTTCAATGACAGATGGCTATGACTGCTATCAAAACGCATTAGCAGAAAGAGTAAATGGGATTTTAAAGCAGGAGTATTTGTTGATAAAACCAAGGGATTTGCAGGAAGCCAGAAGAATGGTGGCTGAATCTGTGACTTTGTATAACGAACAGCGACCTCATACGGGACTGAAATACAAAACACCCGATGAAGTACATCGGGCGTTTTATACTTAAAATGTGCCAACCTATATCAGGACGGGACATTATGTTAATCAGACGCAGCAATTTTTCACAGTGCTATGAGCTCCCGTTGGATATAAAGCAATATCTCTATTTTGGATGACAAGATTTAGAGCCAGCGCAAAACTAATATATGAAGAATTGGCCTGCAGATAGCATTGGTTGTGTTTTAACAGATGCCTGTCATACTGTTAAAATTAATCGAGCAATCAATGAATTGCTCCTGTCTCATTGAGAACAAATAACCAAGGGATTTTGTTATGAAGCGTTTATTGATGGTGATGAGTGTGTGCTCGATTGTACTCGGCCTTTCGGGGTGTGTGTTGACCATTGACCCGCCACCTTGCGCAGACCCTGCACCACTTTCAGGTGAGCTCGCTGATGCCACTCGTTTTATCGTTGGTTTGAAAGAGGGGAGCAATACCGCGCAAGAGGCCACGCGTCTTGCCAATATGATTCAAGCGCCCGTGGTGATGCAGTTTGAATTGATTCAAGCCTTTGTAATCGACAGTACACCAAATGCGGTTCAGCAACTGCGCTGTGATAGTGCGGTTGAGTATGTTGAAGTGGATGGTATTGTGACCATTCAATAGTTCGATAAACTGATATTTTTCGGTTTATATTCAAGAAAATGCGCCTTTTGGCGCATTTTTTTTGAACTGTGTTTAACCTCACGGATGTGAATATGTGCCATGGGGCATAATTCTTTTTTTCCATCCATTTTCAATATCATGCGCGAAGATTTAGCTTTTATGACGGTTGTTGAGGATGTATTGCAGCAGCACCGTGCTTTGCTCAACGAGATCTATGTCTTTTCCCATAAGACAGGGGCAAGTATGCAAGATCAAATCAAACGTCATGCATGGCAAACGCTATTGGTGAAACATGTGCTGAAACAATATGGATGGCCACAAATCAAGGTAATGCCGCCGGAAAAGGAGATGATTGCACGGCTGCGTGAGCAAGCCATGCAATGGTATACCTTAGGTCGCTGATTTTTTTCGCTTATCTGCTAAGCGTTAATCTTGCGGTAGTTCGGTGTGGAGTTTAGCGCTGACTTCAGGATAGAAATCGCAAGGTGCAAAGAAGTGACACCACTGGTTGGTACGTGGGTGTTTTAAGGTCAATTCAAGCGCATGCAGCTCTAAACGCTGGGTCATGGCTTGCGCCATTGGACGCGCGTAAAAGCCATCACCAATAATTTCATGTCCCAAACTCATCATATGAACACGTAGCTGGTGCGAGCGGCCTGTAATGGGTTTGAGATCCACTACGCTGGTGGTCATGCCATCTTCACGGGTTTCCCGTGCTAAGACTTCAAAGCCTGTTTGTGACGGCTTACCTTGCTCAAAGCAAACTTTCTGTTTTGGACGATTTGGCCAGTCGCAAATCAGTGGCAAATCGATTTCACCTGCATCTTGTTTGAGATGACCCCAAACGCGCGCGATATAGCGTTTTTGTGGAATACGATCGCGAAACTGTGCTTTGAGGTGGCGTTCGGCTTGTTTGTGCTTAGCAAAAAGAACGATGCCAGAGGTTGCCATATCGAGGCGATGAACAATTTGCGCCAATGGGTGCTGACTCACCACGCGCAAATAAGCGCTGTCATGATGTTCAGGCTCGCGCCCTGGTACAGAGAGTAGCCCAGAGGGTTTATCGATCACGATAATGTCATCATCTTCATACACAACAGACAACCAAGGATCTGTTGGTGGATGATATTCAAAGGCGGGCAAAGGATTGCTCATATCTTTGCGTTTACTCATAACAAGGCTAAAAAGGTTGGAGATTGTAGCATGTGGGGATTTCTGAGCGCGAATCGGTGTGAGCACACTTTTTTCAAAAGTGAGATCTCACACCGCTTATCCGCATTTTGTTGCAGTGGATTAATTGTGCGAAACCACAATCAGGCGTAGCGAATCGAGGCCAATCTGCGCGCTATCGATGGATTGACTGAGGGTTTCAATCTGCTCAGCAATCTGTTCAATTTCCACATCGCGAATGTTGGGATTCACTGCCTTTAAATTCACTAAACGATCGCGCTCGTTACCAAGCATCTGCTGCATGGTGGTTTTGGCTTGTTCACGAATCGCCAGCCCCTGTTTTTCTGCCGCAATATCGCCATGTTGAATCAGTTGGTGAACCGCCGTTTGAACTGAGTTCACCACCTTGCTGGCAAGATGTCGATTGATTGGGCTGAGCTGACGGTGGAAGCTGTCAAATTCAACCTGCGCTGCAAGATCGTTACCTTTGTTATCCAGCAGTACACGAATGGGTGTAGCAGGGAGGAACTGATGAATACCGGTGCGTTTTGGTGCCTGTGCTTGAACGGTATAAATGAGTTCAAGGAATAGGGTGCCTGCAGGTAGCGCTTTATTTTTCAACACGGAAACAGCTGTGGTGCCCGCACCTTCAGCCAGTAGCATTTCAATGCCGCCTTGCACCAGCGGGTGCTCCCAGCTGACAAATTGCACATCTTCACGAGAAAGCGCGACATCGCGTTCAAAGGTGATGGTACAACCATCTTGTGGTAGACCCGGATAGCTTGCTAACAGCATATGCTCTGATGGATGCAGCACAATGGCGTTATCGCCTTTGTCATCTTGATGCAGACCTGCGGTATCAAACAAGCCCAAGGCAAAAGCAACGAGTTCGGTATCGCCATCATGATTGGCAATACGTTCTGCCAATGCTTCAGCAGCTGCGCCGCCGTTTGAGTGTTGCTCCAATAGGCGATCGCGTCCGGCTTCTAGTTTTGCTTTGAGTGCATTATGCAGCTCACGGCTATCGTTAACCAGCGCTTCAAAGTCGCTATCTGTAGGCTGATTATTGGCGAGCGATGCGACGACGGCATCACCAAATTGATCATAGACTGCGCGACCTGTCGGGCAGGTTTCTTCAAAGGCATTGAGGCCTTGATGATACCAAGTTGCCAATTTTTCCTGTGCGCCGCCAGCAAGTAGCGGGACGAAAATTTCGATGGTTTGACGCTGACCAATGCGATCAAGACGGCCAATACGTTGTTCGAGCAAGTCTGGGTTCATTGGCAGATCAAACATCACCAATTGGTGCGCGAACTGGAAGTTACGACCCTCAGAGCCAATTTCAGAACAGATCAGCACCTGCGCACCAGCTTCCTCTTGCGCAAAGTAAGCGGCCGCTTTATCGCGCTCGATAATGGTCATGCCTTCATGGAAGACAGTGCCACGGATCCCTTCGCGCTCACGCAGCGCCTGCTCAATGCTGAGTGCGGTGCTGGCTTTACCACAGATCACCAAAATTTTTTCTTGGCGATTGGCTTTGAGATGTTCAAGCAGCCAGTCGATACGAGGGTCGAAACGCCACCAGGTTGCACTGTCGCCATCGCCTTCAAATTGTTGATAGATCTCTTCTGGATAGAGGTATTGCTTGGTCTTGCCTGCGTCATCTAAACGCTTGTTCATGATCGAGGCAACTTTCAATGCTGTTTCGTACTGGGTTGGCATTGCCAGTGGAATGAGTGTTAGCTGACGTTGCTGAAAACCTTTGACGCCGCCGCGGGTGTTGCGGAACAAAATACGACCCGTGCCGTGGCGATCCATTAGTTGCTGAACCAGCGTTTGGCGCGCATTGAGCTGCGCTGCTGAATCGCTATTGGCATCGGTTAAAACAGCTAGTGCTTCTAGGCTAACGGCATCGTTGAGTTTATCGCGAAGGGTTTGCTCAGCATCCGCGGGGAGTTCGGCGCTTTGGTTGAGCGCATTGACCGCTTCTGCGACGGGCGCGTAAGCTTTTTCCTCTTCAACAAAGGCAGGGTAGTCATAGAAACGATCTGGGTCGAGCAAACGCAGGCGTGCAAAGTGGCTTTGGTGGCCAAGCTGCTCTGGTGTTGCAGTTAGCAATAGTACGCCTGGGGTGTGCTCTGCGAGCGATTCAATAATTTGATATTCACGGCTGGCTTTTTCTTCAGACCAAGTGAGATGGTGCGCTTCATCCACCACCAAAAGATCCCAATCAGCCGCGCAGAGCTCTTCACAGCGCTGGCGATGCTTACGCAGAAAATCGATAGACAGCAACACAAATTGCGCGGTCTCAAATGGGTTGCGGGCATCGGCTTCCAGGCAGCGCTCTTCATCAAAAATAGAGAAATGCAGGTTAAAGCGGCGCATCATCTCGACTAGCCATTGGTGCTGTAGGGTTTCAGGCACCACGATCAGCACGCGCTCAGCGCGGTGTGATAGCACTTGCTGGTGAATGATCATCCCAGCTTCAATGGTTTTACCCAAGCCAACTTCATCAGCCAAGAGTACACGCGGCGCATAGCGGCGACCCACTTCATGGGCGATGTACAGCTGGTGTGGAATCAGGCTTGCGCGCATGCCTGTGAGGCCACGCAGTTCACCGGTTTGTTGCTGCTGTTGATGTTGCAAAGCGCGATAGCGCAGGGCAAAACGATCCATGCGATCGATTTGACCAGCAAAGAGTTTGTCTTGAGGTTTGCTCAGTTGAATGGTGTGGCACAGCAAAATTTCACGCAGTGCGACGTCAGTTTCGCTGGTATCAATACGAGTGCCGTGGTAGGTGAGTAGGCCGCCTTGCTCTTCCACTTGCGCGACTAAAAGCTCCCAGCCTTCATGGCTTTGAATTTGATCGCCGGGATTAAACATCACACGGGTTAAAGGGGCATCATTGCGTGCATAGACGCGATTCTCTTCACTGGCTGGAAACAAAAGGGTTACAGTGCGGGCTTCAACCGCAATCACAGTACCTAAACCTAAATCACTTTCGCTGTCGCTGATCCAGCGCTGTCCCAATGCAAATGGCATCTATGTCAAACCTCAGTACAAACCTTGTAAATGTCGCGCGGTGGCGACGGAGCAGTCTATGGGGTATTGCCGATAAACTGCTGGGGCGAAAAGGGGCACATGGTAATGGAAGGCGTGACAGAGATCACCTTTCAATCCATGTTTTATCCGTTCAATTGATCAATATCAGGTCACTTGATGTTGTTGTAACCAAGTGCTTGCTTTTGCCAACACTTGACCAAACCACGGTGTATAACAGTGTGGATGGGCGGCAAGGTGTTCGCAAACATGATTTAGGGGCTGCCACTCCAAAGCCATCACTTCATCAGGATTGGCCGGGGGAAGCGGACCGTCATAGGGGGCGAGAAAACAGTGATCCCATTCGTGTTCAACCAGCCCATTGCTCAGCGCCGCTCGATATTCAAAGGGGGATAGGTCAACCAAAGGCGTGGTGAGGGTGAGATTGATCTCTTCACGCAGGCGGCGATACACCGCAGCTTCAATGGCTTCATCAGGGCGCGGGTGTGAACAGCAGGTATTGGTCCACAAACCACCGCAATGATATTTATGCAAGGCGCGCTGTTGCAGTAACAGCTCAGTCACATCACCGCGACGACGATAGAGAAGTACAGAGAACGCCAGATGACGTTGACCTAATTCGTGCGCGGTTAATTTTTCCTGCGTTCCACAGGGATGTCCTTGCTGATCGACTAAAACGACAAATTCAGTCATATCGCACTCCACAAAAAAAGGCACGCGAGGCGTGCCTTAGCAACACGAGTTAAGTTTACTGCGACTTTTGTCGCGCTGCGATCTCAGCATTGAGCTGTTCGATCTTTTCTGCCATCAGTTGGTGGCAGTGGTTGGCGTATTCACGCACGCTTTCTTTGGCATATTGCGATGAATCAATTTGCGGCAGCATCTCTACAATCACCACGCCATTATTCCAACGGTTGAGTTTTACCTGATCGGTGGCACTACAAACAATTGGTGTGACAGGCACTTTGGCAGCGACTGCGGCGTGGAATGCACCGGTTTTAAAAGGCAATAAGCCACGGCCACGTGAACGGGTGCCTTCAGGGAACATCCAAATAGAAACAGCGCGTTCTTTAATTTTATCGACCACTTGGCTGATGGTATTGACCGCTTTGCTGCGATTAGCGCGGTCGATCAGGATATTACCTGTGATCCAGTAAATTTGGCCAAAAAGAGGAAGCCAAACCAAGCTTTTTTTACCGACGGTAACCACATTGGGAACCACGGCTGCGGAAACAGTGAATAGATCCCAGTTACTTTGGTGGTTGGCGATATACACGCTTGGACCGCGCTGATAGGCATCGGCAGGTAAACGAAGCTCAAGCTTGATACCAAAGAGAGGCGCGAGTTTGGAAAATAGACGACCAAAGGTAAACACGTGTTTAGGATTGCGTGGGCTGAACAAACAATACAGCGTGCCAAAAACAAAGGTGACAATGGCGAAAATAGCCAGCATCAACAAACGAAACACAAGGATCATGTTGGCTTCCTTACAAACAAAGTGACGGCAGTATAACGATGCGGAGAAAAAATGCACTGCCTTTTAGCAATGAGCGCGCCATGGGCGCGCTCATTGAGGACAAAGCAACACGGGTTACTCGACATCTTGCGATGTCTGCTCCTCGCTTGCGCTGCCGTGCATTTCAATTTCAATTCCGGTAACGCGCTGTAGACCGCGAGGCAACAAGGCACCGCGACGACCGCGTTCACCACGGAAGTTGGCGAGATCGTCCCATTTCAGACCGAGCTTACGCTTACCTGCATAGAGGGTGATATGCGCGCCTTTTGGCAACACGGTGAGATATGCCAAGACCTCTTCTCGCGCTTTGGCGCGTGCTGCTGGAATATTGATGATCTTATTCCCTTTACCTTTCGGCAATTGTGGCAAGTCCTGAATTGGGAACAGCAGCATGCGGCCTTCATTAGTAATCGCGAGCAGCTCATCCTCTGCCAAGCTGGTGACCGCTTGTGGCGGTAGCACTTCGGCATTGGCTGGCAAGCTCAGCATCGCTTTACCGCTGCGGTTTTTCGATTGCAGATCGCTATGCTTACAGATAAAGCCATAACCCGCATCTGAGCCCATTAGCCACAATTGTTCATCTTCAGCCATTACTACCTGACGTACTGTGGTATTTGGCGTGATGTTAAGGCGGCCGGTAATTGGCTCACCTTGGCTGCGAGCAGAGGGTAGGCTGTGTGATTCTAACGCGTAGGTGCGACCATCGGTGCCGATAAACACTGCAGGTTGGCTGCTCTTACCACGCGCCGATGCCAGATACTGGTCACCAGATTTGTAGTTCAAGCCAGCGACATCAACATCATGGCCTTTGGCGTGGCGAATCCAGCCTTTTTCAGAGAGCACCACAGTGATCGGTTCACTTGGGATCAGATCTTTTTCATTCAATGCTTTGGCTTCGTGACGCTCAACCAATGGTGAGCGGCGATCGTCGCCATAGGTTTTGGCATCAGCCAAAATCTCTTTTTTCAGCAAAGTGCTCATGCGGCGCTCAGAGCCGAGCAGTTGCTCTAGCTTGTCGCGCTCTTTGCTCAGTTCATCTTGTTCACCGCGAATCTTGATCTCTTCAAGTTTGGCCAACTGGCGCAATTTAATTTCAAGAATCGCTTCTGCTTGTTTATCGGACAGACCAAAGCGCGCCATGAGCTCAGCTTTCGGATTGTCTTCGCTACGAATGATCTCAATCACTTCATCAATGTTGAGATAAGCGATCAGCAAGCCATCCAAAAGGTGTAAGCGAGCCAGTACTTTATCTAGGCGATATTGCAAGCGGCGACGCACTGTATCACGGCGGAAGGTCAGCCACTCATTAAGAATGGTGAGTAAGCCTTTGACCTGTGGACGACCATCCAAGCCGATCATATTGAGGTTGATGCGATAGCTCTTTTCCAAGTCAGTGGAAGCAAAGAGGTGGTTCATCAACTGTTCGCAGTCCACACGATTGGAACGCGGTACAATCACAATGCGGGTTGGGTTTTCATGATCCGATTCATCACGAAGATCATCCACCATCGGCAATTTCTTAGCGCGCATTTGGTTGGCGATCTGCTCAAGCAATTTAGCGCCAGACACTTGATGCGGTAGCGCGGTGATCACAATGTCATTGCCATCTTTTTGCCATACCGCGCGCATTTTGATGCTGCCACGGCCGCTTTGATAGATCTTGGTGATCTCGCTGCTTGGGGTGATGATTTCCGCTTCGGTTGGATAATCAGGACCTTTGACGTAATCCAGTACATCTTTCAGTTCAAGATTTGGATTATCTAAAAGTGCCACTGCGGCATTGGCTACTTCACGCACGTTGTGTGGTGGAATATCAGTGGCCATACCCACGGCGATACCGGTGACGCCATTGAGCAAAATATGCGGTAAACGTGAAGGTAGCACGCATGGCTCTTTCATGGTGCCATCAAAGTTTGGGGTCCAATCTGCCGTGCCTTGACCTAGTTCACCGAGTAGCACTTCAGCAAAGCGTGAGAGTTTTGACTCGGTGTAACGCATCGCTGCAAAGGATTTAGGATCATCCGGTGCGCCCCAGTTTCCTTGGCCATCGACCAATGGATAGCGATAAGAGAAGGGCTGCGCCATCAATACCATGGCTTCATAGCAGGCCGAGTCACCATGGGGGTGATATTTACCCAGTACGTCGCCGACGGTACGCGCCGATTTTTTATATTTGGCAGAGGCATTAAGGCCAAGCTCGGACATCGCATAGATGATACGACGCTGTACCGGTTTGAGACCGTCACCGATATGTGGCAGCGCACGATCCATGATCACGTACATGGAGTAGTTGAGATATGCGTCTTCTGTAAAGCGACGAAGGGGAAGCTGTTCCACCCCGTCCATGGTTAGTTCGGTCATTGTTGTTGTTCCATCGGTTTGGACATTGGCGCAGGGGTTGCTGTGATCACACAGTTACGGCCAGCTGTCTTCGCTTGATAGAGCGCCGCATCGGCGCGACGAATTAATTGGGCTAAATTTTGATCTTGGCTTTGTCGGGTTGCAATACCAAAGCTTGCGGTGACCTTTAGTCCTTCCGCGATGCTTGACCACGAGTAGTTGGCGCAAATTTGTCGTAGGCGCTCTGCGATCATCTCAATATCTTTGTAATCGGTGTGTTTGCAGATAATCAAAAACTCTTCACCACCAAAACGAATCAGTGCATCGTTATCACGTAGAGAGCCATGAAATAGGTGCGCCAAGGTGATGAGTGCCTGATCCCCGATGGGATGACCAAAGTTATCGTTAATCACTTTAAAGTGGTCGATATCAAAGAGGATCACCGCGAGTTGTGGATTATGACGCCAAATCTGAACCTTGCTCGACTCAAAGTGGTGGCGATTGTAGCAACCTGTCAGCGGGTCACGCGAGACATCGCGTTTTAATCGCTGAATTCGTGTGCGGCTCAAGACCAATAAAAAGAGTAGGAACAAAATAAAGCTGATGATGATGATCACTTTTTTTTGCTCATTTTGCTCTTCGAGCTGTTCTTTACTTTTCATCAGCGCATTTTTAAGCATCATCTGCTCAACGTTATATTGCGCTTTAAAAAGAGCTGACATCAGGTCGTTACGCAGCGTCATTCGCTGACGTAGTTGAATGTTGTAATCCTTGCTTGCTTGATAGGCGAGCTCAAACTTGCCTTGCTCTGCAAAAATAGCGCTACGTCGTTGCAAGATACGAGCGCGGTAGCGATAGCGGTCAAAGTGGCCGAGTTGGTCAGCTAAATGACAGGCTGATTCAAGGCTGGTGAGCGCAGCCTCGAGATTGTGGCGCTGCTGATAGATATCCGCCAATAGCAAGTAATAGGAGGTCGCATAGGTGCTGGCATCAAGCTTGAGAACCAAGGGCTTTGCCATCTTTGCTTGTTCAAGCGCCTGATCATAACGATGCTGCGACATTGAAATTTTGATATAGCTGAGATGGTAAAGGAGTTGGCTCTGCGGGGTATGCAGGGTTTTTGCCAATTGGCGAATGGCATTAGCTTGACGCGCCGCTGCCGCATTTTGGTTCAAACGAACATAGGATTGAGTGAGGTAATAGCGGGCCAGTAGCTCATCCCAAAGATCGCCCTGTTGTTTAAACTGGGTGATAGCCAAGCTATAAAGCTCTGCTGCACGATCATAACTGCCCAGCTCAGAGTAGAGCCGCGCAATCATAAAATCTGTGCTGTTACGAATCGTTGGCAGTTCATATTGATAAGTTAAAAAGCGGCTGTCTTGAATATACTGCAACGCTTCATCACTTTGGTTGACGGCTAGCCAAGCGCGGCCAATATGCAGCAACATACTGGCTTTGAGCTCTGGTGGTATATTTTTTTGGTATGGATCGAGTTGCTCTGCACGAATCAGCGCGCGGTCATAATGGCCCATCCCAATCGCAGCCTCAATGGCACAAAGCTCCAGATGAATTTGTTCAATGTTGGATAATTTCAACTGCTCATTGGCATGACGCACGGTTTTTCGCGCTTCAGGAAATTGACCCAGCTTCATCTCGATATGGCATTTCAGTACCGCCTTGGCCCCTTTCAGTTGGGGATCAACCTCAAGCGCTCTGAGCGTATTGAGTGCTTGCCAAGGCTCAGATTTTGCCTGTTCACGAATGGACGCAAGCCCCGCTGAGGCAGCAGGGCTTAATAGGAATATGATCAGGCAAACAAAAAGCCGAAAGGGGTGGATCATTGTACTTCCGCCAAATCACCTTTTGCTTGAAGCCAGTGGCGGCGATCTTCCGAACGTTTTTTGCCGAGTAGCATATCCATCATCTCATGGGTTTGCTCATGATCATCAATGGTCAACTGAACCAAACGGCGGGTATTTGGATCCATGGTGGTTTCGCGAAGTTGCAGTGGGTTCATTTCACCCAGACCTTTAAATCGCACCACATTGACCTTGCTGCGCTTGTTGGCGAGACGATCTAAAATGCCTTGTTTTTCTGCTTCATCGAGGGCGTAAAATACTTCTTTCCCGCAATCAATACGAAACAGCGGTGGCATTGCGACATAAACGTGGCCGGCATCTACCAAGGCTTTAAAGTGACGGACGAAGAGCGCACACAATAGGGTGGCGATATGCAGACCATCGGAGTCCGCATCGGCAAGAATACAGACTTTACCGTAGCGCAACCCACTGAGATCGTCGCTATCTGGATCGATGCCCAGAGCCACTGAGATATCATGCACCTCTTGCGAGCCAAGCACTTGGTCAGCAGACACTTCCCAGGTGTTTAGGATCTTACCGCGCAGCGGCATGATTGCTTGAAACTCACGATCACGGGCTTGCTTTGCACTACCGCCCGCTGAGTCACCCTCGACCAAAAAGAGTTCGGTGCGATTGAGATCTTGCTGGCTACAGTCAGTCAGCTTGCCGGGTAGCGCTGGGCCTGAGGCAATTTTCTTGCGCACGACTTTTTTGCTCGCGCGCATACGACGATGGGCGTTAGCAATACAAACTTCAGCGAGTAGCTCGGCAACCTGCGGGCGTTCGTTGAGCCACAGGGTAAAGGCATCTTTGACCACGCCAGACACAAAGGCGGCTGATTGACGAGAAGACAGGCGCTCTTTGGTTTGACCGGCAAATTGTGGATCTTGCATCTTGATCGACAACACGAAAGCGCAGCGCTCCCAGATATCGTCGGCGGTCAGTTTCACGCCACGTGGTAGCAAGTTGCGATAATCACAAAAATCACGCATCGCTTCTAACAGCCCTTGGCGCAAGCCGTTGACATGAGTACCGCCAAGTGGGGTTGGGATCAAGTTTACGTAGCTTTCTGTGACCAGTTCACCACCTTCAGGTAGCCAGACCACCGCCCAGTCAGCGGCTTCGCCTTGTGCGGAGAACTCACCAGTAAAAGGTTGCTCTGGCAGGCAAACGAACTCTTTGACGGCATCGCTTAAATAATCGCGTAGGCCATCTTCAAAGAACCATTCATGGCGCTGATCGTTGACTTTGTCTTGAAAGACGATGGTTAAGCCCGGGCACAGTACGGCCTTGGCTTTTAAAATAGTGAGTAATTTGCTGACTGAGAATTTGCCACTGTCAAAGTAGCTGGTATCTGGCCAAAACTGCACGCGGGTTCCCGTGGTGCGTTTGCCACAGGTGCCGGTGATGGTTAGTTCTTGTACTTTTTCGCCGTGTTCAAAGGCGATATCGTATACTTGGCCATCACGTTTCACCGTGATTTCAACACGATTCGACAGGGCGTTGACCACAGAAATACCCACCCCGTGCAAACCACCGGAGAACTGATAGTTCTTATTGGAGAACTTGCCGCCAGCGTGCAATTTACAAAGAATGAGTTCAACGCCGGATACACCCTCTTCAGGGTGAATATCTACTGGCATACCGCGGCCATCATCAATCACTTCAAGAGATTGATCAGCATGAAGAATTACTTCGACACGACGCGCATGACCAGCCAAGGCTTCATCGACACTGTTGTCGATCACCTCTTGGCCCAAGTGGTTTGGGCGTGTTGTATCGGTGTACATCCCTGGACGGCGACGCACGGGCTCAAGGCCATTGAGAACCTCAATGGCTCCAGCGTTATATTGCTCAGTCATAATTTTGGTAAGTCACAAATTGTTGGCACCAATAGTCGGCGGGGCACTTTCTATTGTCAAGTTTCACTCAGCGCAGGCTTACGCTTTTGTGAAGGAGGGATCGCCCTGTAAAAAAGCGATAATCGCCTGACAGTAGCGGTCAAAATCGACGAAAGCGTGATTGCCGCCAGTCTCTATGGTGCAGTGATGTTGTTGGTATTTTTGCGCAGCTTGTCGAAAATCCAGAACTTCATCCTCGGTCTGTTGTAATAGCCAACGAGGAATACTCAAGCTGAGGTTGGGAACGTCGAGATCACGGAGAGCCTGCATGTGCTCTGGGGTCAGCGTATATTGATGACCCGTATATGGATTCTGCTGTGGACCAAGAAAGTCTTCGAGCAGTTCGTAAGGCCGCACCGCTGGATTTACTAGAACAGCAGGCAGAGCAAAGCGTTCACTGAGGTAAGTGGCATAGTAGCCACCAAGCGAGCTGCCAATGAGTCCTGTGGGCTTTTCACTGGCAACAAAGGTTTCCAGCATCGCTTTTGCTTCGCCTGGCAAGTCTGGAATTTGTGGTCGCAGTAAGGTGATCCCTTGCTGGGCACAGGCTTGTGCCAATAGCTCCCCTTTATGCGATTTAGGAGAGCTTTGAAAACCGTGAAGATAAGCTAGAACAGTCACGAATTAGTAACCGCCTGCATCAAGTTGTGGCAAGAAACGGTTGCCCTCAATGCGGTGCACTTGTGTGCTCACGTGACCATTTGCATGTAAGGTAAGCTCACGCCAACCTGGGTTGGTGGTGTCCAAGGCAAAATCATAGGAATCAGGTAGAAACTGAATGCAGGTCGAAGGTGCAGACATAATGCGCACACCTTGGTAACAGCAATCCAAATCTTGATGAATATGACCGCAGATAATGGTTTTGGCTTGCGGGTAGTTGGCGAGTACTTGCCATAGCGCTTGCTGATTTTTCAGTTGATGCTGATCCAGCCAATGACTGCCAGCTGGTAGTGGATGGTGATGCAGTAAAATCAGGGCAAAGCGTTCTGGGTGTGCAGTTAGGCACTGTTCAAGATGCTGCAATTGAGCGTCGCTGAGTTCACCATGCGGCACGCCCGGTACTTGGCTATCGAGCAGAATCATCTGCCAATGCTCACCGAGCAGTACGTGTTGTGCTGGCTGAATATTATGTTGATTCAGCTGGCTGTGCATATTGGGCTGATCGTCGTGATTGCCCGGTAGCCAGAAGCAAGGCGATTGCCAATGGGCAATGCCCTGCGCAAAGCGTTGGTAAGAGGCTGCGGAATGATCCTGAGAAATATCGCCAGTGGCCAAAATTGCATCCATTTGGTTGGCGCGCTCGCCAATTGCCTCAACAACCGCGGTAAAACTTTGTGCGGTAGTTACGCCAAGCAGCCGGCCTGCTGGATCAGCAAACAGGTGGGTGTCGGTGATTTGCAAAAGGCGAACCTCACCGTCACTGTGCGTTATAGGCAAATTGTAGCGAGACAAAAGTGTCATTCCGTTACCATTCCATTAGCGGTTGTTGATGGATGCCATGTTGAAGACAAAAGGTGAGCCATTCGGATAAAAAATGATTCACGCGATGTTTTTCATCTTGCTGATACATCTTTTGGTTCGGGTAATCATACCGTGGCTGTGGTTTACCATGCTGTTGACTGGTACACACTTCTGCAACACGTGCATCATGATATAAACGAACTTGTAATTGCGATAGCAAAAAGCCAGGTTGGCTGTCCATCTGTTCAATTTGTATAAGGGTGGTGTATTTAGTCGTCTCTTCAATGGTGAGTCGATAATGGTTTTGCACCACCTGATAGTGACATTGAGCGCCGACCTCTTGTTGTCGTGGCACCAAGCCTATCAATTTTGCGTAATTCCCTTCACATAGTCGCATCAATGCTGGGAAATCAACGCGATACTTCATATTTTATACTTGCCATTGTTGCCGTAATCGAGCGTGGTTCAATGCTAACCATTGTAGTGCAATGATGCTGGCGGCATTTTCAATTCGGCCGTTTTGCAGCCATTTGAGCGCTTGTTCGCGAGCCACTACATGCACTCGAATATCTTCATTTTCTTCGGCCAAACCATGAATGCCTTGTGCCTTGGTGCTATCGACTTCGCCGACAAACAGATACAGCTTTTCGGTGCAGCCGCCAGAGCTTGGGTAGTAACTGCAAATTGATTCACTACGCTCGATGCTGATGCCAGCTTCTTCCTCGCTTTCACGGCGAGCCACTTGTTCAGCAGATTCAGCTTTATCTATCATTCCTGCAACAATTTCAAGCTGCCAAGGCTGTTCACCGCCAAGCGCACCCACTCGAATTTGTTCGATCAGCACCACAGTGTCAGCAATTGGGTCGTAGGGCAGTAATGCTGCCGCGTCGCCTCGCTCTAAACATTCACGCACAATCGGGTCACTCCAGCCACCAGCAAACAATCGATGGCGAAACTGGTAATGGTCAATTTTTAAAAAACCATTGTAATGACGAGATTTTTGGATGATTTCTACATCATGATTGCTGTAAAATTGTTCATCTTGCAGTGCGGACATGTGACAACTCATGATTCCTCCTCGGGCAGCATATTGTATCGAGCTCATGATGAGGAACTCAATTATCGCCTTAAACTTTTCTCATAAAAATTGTATTTTTAGTTAAGTTTTGTGAGTGAAATTCCATTCGTGACTCTCATGTTTCGTGGCTAGACTTAACAAAATCAAAGGGCGGCATTCAGTTTCCCGTCAGTTTGGTTGGGATATGTTACCGAATTCGTATATCGTATAAGAAAATTGACAACTCTTTCTAGGAACAGCACCGGATGAAAAAGCTACTTTCACTGACCATTGGTTTGGCCTTGGCGGGCACAGCCAATCTAGTGTCAGCTGAAGACTTGGCGCAAGTCTATCAGCAAGCAAAGGAAAATGACCCTCAGCTTTTAAGTGCAGCAGCGCAGAAGGATGCTGCATTTGAGGCCATCAACGAATCACGCGCTGCGTTGTTGCCTCAGATTGATTTGACCGCAGGCTACAACAAGACGCTTTCAAACCGCGATGCCAATGAAAATGATGTGTTGTCTGCAGGCGTATCATTGAACCAGCTGATTTATAACCAACAAAGCTGGAGCAACCTAGATATTACCGAGATGAGCGCGCGTCAAGCGGATGCCGGTTATGCAGCGCAGCAACAAGGTCTGATTTTACGTACAGCGACCGCTTATTTTGAAGTGCTTCGCGCCATGGATAACCTTGATTTTATCCGCGCTGAAAAAGCTGCTGTAGGGCGTCAGTTAGAGCAAACCAAACAACGTTTTGAAGTGGGTTTGTCAGCCATTACCGATGTGCATGATGCTCAAGCACAATACGACAGCGTATTGGCACAAGAGATTATTGCGCGCAACACATTGACCAACAGTTATGAAGGTCTACGTGAATTGACAGGTCAAGAGTACGCAGAGATCAATGCGCTCAATACCCGTCAATTCTCAGCGCAGCGTGAAACCACACCGATTACCGATTTGGAAGCCACGGCGCAAGAGAAAAACCTAACGCTATTAGCGCAACGCATTGCACGCGATCGTGCGAAAGAGCAAATTAGCTTGGCGCAAGGTGGCCATCTACCAACCGTTGCCTTTACTGCCAACTATGGTCATAACCATGTAAACAATGATCACCCAGTCCCTGGTGCCTTGCCTGATGAAATCTCAGCGACCGATCTCACCATGGGCATCAATGCAAGCTTGCCACTCTTTAGTGGTGGTGCAACGAGCTCACAGGTGAAACAGGCGCAATTTGGGTATGTAGCGGCAAGCCAAGATCTTGAAGCGAGCTATCGCGAAGTGATCAAGGATGTCCGTGCTTTCTACAACAATATCAATGCCACTATGGGTGCTTTGCGTGCTTATCAGCAATCAGTCGTGTCAGCGCGTAGTGCATTGAAAGCAACTGAAGCTGGTTTTGAAGTGGGTACCCGTACCATTGTTGATGTGCTCGATGCGACACGCCGTTTGTACGATGCAAATCGCAACCTAGCCGATGCTCGTTACGACTATATTCTCAGCGTGCTGCAATTGAAACTTGCAGTGGGTACGTTGAGCGATCAAGATATTGTTGATATCAACAAGAGCTTGACGGTAAAAAAAGCGACGCGTAAATAGAACGATGTCGTGAGAAAAAGCGCCGAACTCGGCGCTTTTTTTATGTTTAAAAGAGAGTAATTGCATGGAATATGAGTTTCGCCACAGCACCTTTGATGGCGGCTATCGTGCCCAATTTTCCATGGGGCACGAATTGGTAGGGCGCTGGTTAATTGATGAGATCGCATGCTCGCCGATCGCTGTGCAACAGATCATTACGGCATTAATGCAAGCGGCCGAGGCCGATCAGCCTTGGCAGCGGTTAGGCCATGAAATTGACCTTCATTTTGAAGCGGGTGAAGTGAGTTTGACCGCCCATCATTTGCACCATGAGCAGGAGCTTCCTGAGGAAGTGGATAATTTTTATGATGCCGAGAGTTATGCGCTGTGTGGTATTGAAGATTTTATTGAGATGATGCAAAGCTGGCTGGCATTTATTGAGCGCTATTCAGCTTGAGCGCAATGAAATTGCGCCTTTCCCGCGATGGGTGAAAATTTGGTCTAAAATAGTGAAAGCGTGCACCACAACAGTGCACGCTTTTTTTATGCCTTGATGTTATCGCTGTAAGGTGTTGAAAAATAGGTGTTAAAAAACTGGCATCAAATTTGAAACCAGCTTGCTATGCGTGGGGCGTGAGGTCACACGATATGGATGAAACCATAGGAGCTCAGCGATGAAAATGATTCAAGCCATCATTAAGCCCTTTAAAGTCGAAGAGGTGAGAGAAGCCCTCGCACGACATGGGATTGAAGGGATGACGGTGACCGAAGTGAAGGGCTTTGGTCGACAAAAAGGGCACACAGAGTTGTATCGAGGGACCGAATATCAAGTGGATTTTCTTCCCAAAGTACAATTAACCATGGTCACAGCCACTGATGAAGTGGATGCAGTCATTCAAGCGATCATTGATGCGGCTTACACCGGAAAGGTCGGCGACGGCAAAATTTTTGTCAGTGATGTTGCCCAAGCGGTGCGAATCCGTACCGGTGAACTTGACCACGATGCGCTATAAGGAGTGACCCATGGAACTTGCAATTTCTGTTTCTGAATTACGTTTTGCCCTCGATACTCTCTTTTTCTGTTTATCTGGCGCGCTAGTGATGTGGATGGCGGCAGGCTTTGCCATGCTCGAGGCGGGTTTGGTGCGCGCTAAAAATACCACTGAAATCTTGACGAAAAACATCTGCCTTTATGCCATTGCTTGCTGTGTTTTCTTGCTGGTGGGTTACAACATTATGTATGTGGGTAACGCAGAGGGAAGTTGGCTACCCTCATTTGGCACGCTTATTGGTAATCAGGCTGCGGATGCCGATCACTCTTTAGAATCTGACTTTTTCTTTCAAGTGGTCTTTGTTGCCACTGCGATGTCGGTGGTTTCTGGCGCGGTGGCTGAACGCATGAAGCTTTGGGCGTTCTTGGCTTTTGCGGTGGTTTTGACTGGCCTTATTTATCCTATTGAAGGTTATTGGGTTTGGGGCGGCGGCTTTTTAAGTGAGCTAGGATTTACTGACTTTGCGGGCTCAGGTGTGGTGCATATGGCCGGTGCGGCTGCAGCGCTTGCTGGCGTACTGCTACTGGGCGCTCGTCAGGGTAAATATGGTAAGAAAGGCGAAATCTACCCGATTCCTGGCTCCAGTATGCCGCTGGCGACACTGGGCGCTTTTGTGCTGTGGTTTGGTTGGTTTGGCTTTAATGGCGGCTCGCAATTGATGGTTTCCGATCGCGCCAATGCTGAAGCAGTAGGGCAGATCTTTTTAAACACCAATGCAGCGGCAGCAGCGGGGACGGTTGCGGCGCTTATTTTCTGTAAATTGCGCTGGGGTAAGTCGGATTTGACCATGATCCTTAATGGCGCTTTGGCTGGGTTGGTGGCGATCACGGCTGATCCACTATCACCATCACCAATTTGGGCAATGACCGTGGGCGCACTGGCTGGTGTGCTGGTGATCATCAGCATTGTGGCACTGGATCGCTTGCATATTGATGATCCAGTGGGCGCCATTTCTGTACATGGGGTTTGTGGTGTGCTCGGGCTGATTTTAGTGCCAGTGAGCAATACCGATGCAAGCTTTGCCATTCAGGCTCTAGGCGCTTTGGTTATTTTTGCTTGGGTATTTAGTGCAAGTTTATTGCTGTGGTTTATCCTTAAAAGAACTGTGGGTATTCGCGTAGGTAAAGATGAAGAGCGCAGTGGCATGGATTTACACGACTGCGGTATTGAGGCTTATCCAGAGTTTATGGGCAAATAACGATACCTTTTGTAACAGACTTAAGGCCCAGCGATTGCTGGGCTTTTTGTTGTTCGCCTGCTGACTGAATTGATTATTGCTTGCAACAAATTGGAAACATCGTATACTCGCGAAAAACAATTGATAATTATTATCGTTAGCTTTTATGGAGTTGAAATGAAAAAGTTAGGATCAGCACTATTGCTCGTCGCTTCTTTCTTCACTGGCTATGCGCAAGCCGCAGACAAGGAAGTGAATGTTTACTCATATCGCCAGCCGTTTTTGGTTGAGCCGCTTTTTGACAAATTTACTGAGCAAACAGGGATTAAAGTAAATGTTCTGTTTGCGAAAAAAGGCCTTGCTGAGCGTTTAGCCAGCGAAGGTGAATATAGCCCTGCCGATGTTATTCTTACCGTTGATATTAGTCGTCTAACCAACTTAGTTGATAAAGGTTTAGTGCAACCGATTGATATTGCTGAGGTTGATGAAAATATTCCTGCGAAGTATCGTGATAAAGAGAATCAGTGGGTGGGTTTGACTTTGCGTGCCCGTGGTGTGTATTCATCTCGTGATCGGGTCGGTCGTTTACCTGCTGATTTTGATTATTTTGATCTCGCTGATCCACAGTGGAAAGGGCGCATCTGTACGCGTTCTGGTAAGCATCCATACAATGTATCTTTGGTGGCTGCGATGATTGCTGAGCACGGCGAAGCGGCAACCAAAACGTGGCTTGAAGGTTTGAAAGCTAACCTAGCACGTAAACCACAAGGCAATGACCGCGCACAGGTCAAAGCAATCAGCGAAGGACTTTGTGATCTATCCTTAGGCAATAGCTACTATCTTGGCAAAATGCTCAATGATGAATCACAAAAAGCGTGGGCTGATGCGGTTTATCTCAACTTCCCTGGTCAGCAAGCACAAGGTACACATGTAAATGTCAGTGGTGTTGCACTTGCAAAATATGCGCCGAACAAAGCTAATGCGGAGCAATTGATTGCCTTTTTAACGGGTGATGTTGCGCAACATATGTACTCGGAAGTGAACTATGAGCATCCAATTAAGGTGGGTGTGCAGCCATCTGAATTAGTGCAGTCATGGGGTGAATTTAAAATCGATAGTTTGCCATTGCCGCAAATCGCTGCGCACTATGGTGATGCCATTCGTTTACTTGATGAAGTTCAATTTGACCTATAAATTGCAGATCAAAGCATTTCATTTGGATTAATTTTTTAAGGGGGCGATGGCCCCCTTTTGCGCGTAAGCGAGAGATATGAAGCGTTTTTCTCTATTGCCTGCGCTGACTTGGTTAGTCGCGTTGCTGGTTGTGTCGCCTATCGTGGCGATTGGTTACAGCGCCTTGAGCGCAGATACAGCGGTGTTTCATTCACTGCTTGATACCGTATTGCCTATTTATGCTAAAAATAGCCTGCTTTTAGCTGCGGGTGTGGTTGGTTTTGCTGCCTTTTTTGCATTGCCTTGTGCTTGGTTACTGGCGCGCTATCAATTTTTTTCCGCATCTTTTTTACAATGGGCTTTGGTATTGCCACTGGCGATGCCAGGTTACATCATTGGATTTATCTATACCGACTGGTTTGATTATGCAGGCCCCATTCAAATCGCGCTGCGCCAATGGTTTGGTTGGCAATCTATTCATGATTACTGGTTTCCTGATATTCGCACTTTAACCGGTGCGATGATTGTCCTGGCCTTGGTACTTTATCCCTATATTTATTTGTTAATGCGTGCCGCTTTTTTAGAGCAGCCTGCAACAATGACGCAGGCTGCGCGCAGTCTTGGTGTTACACCTTGGCAGCGTTTTTGGCGAATTCATTTACCCATGGCAAGACCGGCTTTAGTTGTAGGGTGCGCTTTGGTGGCGATGGAGGCGCTGGGTGATTTTGGTACGGTGAATTACTTTGCTGTGCACACGCTCACCACGGCTGTTTATGATGCTTGGTTGGGATACTCACAGGTCCATGCTGCGAGCCAAATAGCCAGCTTGATGCTCCTTGCTGTGGTTCTGGTATTGGCGCTAGAGCGCTATAGCCGCCGTCAGCTAAAAGTGTTTGCCAAGGGACAAGCGCAGGGCAGCGAGAAACAAATATTGCGCGGCTGGCGACAAGTCATCGCTTTACTATGGTGTTGGGGACTGTTGGCTGCCGCCTTTATTTTCCCAGTATTACAGCTGGTGGATTACAGCTGGCAGTATTGGCAGCAAAGTTGGAATGATGATTTTGCGCAGATTAGCTGGCATAGCTTTAGTCTTTCGATTTATGCCGCGCTAGTGGCACTGATACTGGCACTAGCGGTGAATGTTTATCATCGTTTATATGCAACCAAACCGCGCTCGGTATGGCCGATGCGACTGGCTTCTTTTGGTTATGCTGTACCGGGAACGGTACTGGCGATTGGGATTTTATTGCCAGCGGGTGCGCTGCAACACTGGGTTAATGATCAATGGGTTGCCTTGGGATACCGTCCGCTCGGTTTATTTATCTCTGGAACTATCGCCGCCTTGGTGATTGCCTTTGTGATTCGTTTTGCTGCGGTCGCGATTGGTGCGATTGAGAGTGGTTATAGCAAGCTTTCACCCAGTTTAGATATGGCTGCAAAAACTATGGGCTGCCATGGCCTCACGCTGTTCTGGCGTGTGCATCTTCCGCTGTTAAAGCGCAGTTTGTTAGTGGCTACTATGTTGGTGTTTATTGAGTCGATGAAAGAGCTCAATGCCGCATTGATCTTGGCCCCCTTTAACTTCAATACACTGGCCACCCATGTCTATCATTACGTATCGGATGACCAGCTTTATATTGCCGCACTGCCCGCGTTGTTGTTGGTTGCGGTGGGATTGATCCCATTGATTTGGTTGAATCGTTCTTTGGAGCGCGCATGACTCTTGCCTTAAATTTAAAACAGATCCATTGCCACTATCAAAATACCGTGGTGTTGCGCGATCTTTCACTGCAGCTTGAAGCCGGACAGATCCTGTGTTTGCTTGGCGCTAGTGGTTGCGGCAAAACCACCTTGTTAAAAGCGATTGCAGGCCTTGAGCCGATTCGCCAAGGCGAGATTTATCTGCATCAACAGTTGGTGGCCAGTGAGCAATTCGATATGCCGCCGGAACAAAGACAAATTGGCATGATCTTTCAAGATTATGCGCTGTTTCCCCATTTAACTGTGGCTGAGAATATTGCCTTTTCACTGAGCAAATTGACGCGCCAAGCAAAAGCTGCGCGAGTCGAGGCATTATTAGCATTGGTGCATCTTCAAGGGCTCGGCGCTCGCTATCCACATCAGCTTTCTGGTGGGCAGCAGCAGCGTGTAGCCATTGCTCGTGCCTTGGCAAATCGACCTAAATTGCTGTTATTGGATGAGCCTTTTTCCAATATTGATTCGCAAGTTCGTTATGAAATGATTGCTGAGCTGCGGGAGATCTTTCGTCTAGAAGGGGTGAGTGCGGTATTTGTCACTCACGCGCGAGAAGAAGCTTTTGCTTTTGCTGACCAAGTGGCGGTGATGCATCAAGGCCGTATTTTGCAGGTGGGTCCACCAGAGCAGCTGTATCAGCAACCCAGTACTGAAATGGTGGCAAGAATGCTCGGGCGTTGTAGTTTGTTGCCTGGTAAAGTGGATGACTCTGGGCTGAGCGCGCAATGCGAGCTGGGAACGCTGCGTCTGAATCGGCGATTTAAGGCAGGCGCGCTGGTGCAGTTAATGCTTCGACCACAGCATCTTGGCATCGCCAAGCAGGGGGTTGCAGCCGATATTCTTCAACATCAATTTCGCGGTGATTATCATCTTTATCAGCTGCAACTCAAAGGGCAGCAATGTTGGGCGCAACAATCTCAGCTTTGGCCTGAATTAGCTTTACCGCATGTGACGGTTTTGACTGATTCAGTTCATGCCATTGCGACGGATGCGAGCCAAGATGATATGGCGCTGGCGGGATAAATTAGACGGATATAAAAAAGCGTATCCCTCATCATGAGGGATACGCAGGCTTGAGCAAAATCGGGGTGAACTAAAATTGAGTTTTAGTTAAAAATAAGCTCAAGAAACTCATTGGTTTTACGACGAATCAAAGCTTCATCTCGACTGACGGTCGCGCGAATAAATAGCACGTAGCAAATGCCGTGAAGGTAGTCTGCAAAGGTATCTGCTTGAAGCGCTTCAGTGCGAATTTCGCCTTGGCGCTTCGCTGTTTCGTAGCTTTCAATAAAGAATTGGTTGGTTTCATTGTGACCCTGAAGGAACTTTGGCCAAACTTCATCACGTGTGGATGTACTCCACTCAAACCAAACGCGAACCCATGCAACTTGCTGCTGCACTGAGACCATTAGGCCATCTAGTAGTGCAGTGACACCCTGCTTGAGAGGTGTTTCTGCAGACTGAAAACAGCGCTTTAATACCAAGGCAAATTCGCGTTCAGCTTGCGCTAGCACTACGTCGACTAAATCTTCACGGGTTGGAAAATAGTTAAAGACGGTTGCGACAGATACTTGGGCAATTTCAGCAATTTCAGCATGACCTGCTCGGCCGATACCACGTAGAGCAAAGACCTCCATGGCCGTATTTAACAGCTGCTCTCTCCGTTGTTCTGGGGATAGTCGGGTGCGGCGTCGTTTGGTTGACGTGTCCATTTGTTTATACAAATCCTTTGCTAATTAGGGTCGTGGTTGCATAAGATAAATAGTAATAATTGGTTACCGGACGAGCAATGTTAATTTAGAGAATCAGCTCGAAACTTCGAATGACTGTGTTTTCACTATTTCAGCTATTTTTTGCTAGAATGTGACCCATCTCGGAAAGCACTTGGCTTTTCGCAAATGTAGAGAGGAATAATGAAACATACCATCGAAGTAATGATTTCAGAGCAAGAGGTACATGCCCGTGTTGCTGAATTGGGTCAAGCGATCACTGAGCGCTATCAAGGCAGTGAGAATTTAGTCTTAATTGGTCTACTTCGTGGCTCCTTTGTGTTCTTAGCCGATCTAGCCCGTCAGGTGAATTTGACGCATGAAATCGACTTTATGACCGCGTCTAGCTATGGCAATGGCATGGAAAGTTCACGTGATGTTCGCATTTTGAAAGACCTTGATGATGACATCAAAGGTAAAGATGTTGTGTTGGTTGAAGATATTATCGATACCGGTAATACCTTGAGCAAAGTGTGCGAAATTTTGCGTTTGCGTGAACCAAATTCAATTGAGATCTGTACGTTGCTTGATAAGCCATCTCGCCGTGAAGTGGATGTGAAAGTTGAGTGGATTGGCTTTCAAATTCCAGATGAATTTGTGGTGGGTGTGGGCATCGACTACGCGCAAAAATATCGCCATTTGCCATTTATCGGTAAAGTGGTGCCACAGGAATAATCGCGGTCGATTTTTTCTGATAGTATTTCAAAATAAAAAAGCGGCTTTTAAAGCCGCTTTTTTATTGGATTATTTAAATTCTTTTTCAGTCAGTTCTAATCGACCAGTGCCGGCTTCTTTAATACGAGCCATGGCACTTTGATAGGCGATTTCGAGACTTTCGCGACTATTGGCATTGAGTCCCATGGAACCAAGTACGCCATCGTGAATCCCGTAGACCCAGCCATGCAGGCGAATGTCCTGACCGCGCTCCCAAGCACTTTGCAAAATCGTCGAGTTGCCTAAGTTATAGACTTGCTCTGCGACGTTGATTTCACATAGGGTATCACCCCACTGATCGCGTGGAATACCACCAAAAACGGTGCGATGCTTGAGATAAAGATCGCGAATATGGAGTAGCCAGTTGTTGATTAAACCCAGTTTGGGATTATCAATGGCCGCGTTGACACCGCCACAGCCATAGTGGCCGCAAACAATAACATGGCGGACTTGAAGTACGTCGACCGCGTATTGTAAGACTGAAAGGCAGTTGAGATCGGTATGAATCACTTGGTTGGCCACATTACGGTGAACAAATAGTTCGCCGCTGTGTAGGCCGGTGAGACGCTCAGCAGGGACGCGACTATCAGCACAACCAATCCATAGGTATTCTGGGGTTTGTTCCTTGGCTAGCTCAGAGAAGTACTCTGGCTGCTCATCCTTGATTTTGTTCGCCCAAGCTTGGTTGTTGGCGAATATCTGTTTGATATCAGGCATAATCCATTCTTCGTCGTTAACCGAGCATACTATACACGGCTTTGCTGCAAGACAGATCCGAGTTGTGTATTCTTTTTGTATGTTTTAGTAACAGATTATTGAAAATCATGTTTGCATTAAAGATCGAAGGCTTGACCAAAACCTATGACGGTGGGGTTCAAGCGCTTAAGGGGCTCGACCTCAATGTCGCTCAAGGTGATTTTTTTGCCCTGCTAGGGCCCAATGGTGCGGGCAAGTCCACCACCATTGGCATTATCAGCTCTTTGGTCAATCCCACCGGCGGCCGCGTGACCATTTTTGGTGATGATCTGGAGACAGATAAATCAAAAGCCAAACGTCACCTCGGCCTGGTGCCGCAAGAATTTAATTTCAATCCCTTTGAAACCGTATTGCAGATAGTGGTGAACCAAGCGGGCTATTATGGCGTGCCGCGTACGGTTGCTATTGAGCGTGCTGAAAAATACCTCAAGCAGTTAGAGCTTTGGGAAAAGCGTGATGCGCGAGCGCGCAATCTATCGGGTGGGATGAAACGCCGTTTGATGATTGCGCGTGCCTTAATGCACGAGCCAAAACTGCTGATTTTAGATGAGCCGACAGCTGGGGTAGATATCGAAGTGCGTCGCGGCATGTGGGCGTTTTTGCAGCAGCTTAACGCGCAAGGGATCACCATTATTTTGACCACCCACTATTTGGAAGAAGCGGAAATGCTGTGTCGTAACATTGGCATTATCAACCGTGGTCAGTTGATTGAGCACACTTCCATGAAAGCTTTGCTGGCAAAAATTCAGCGAGAAACCTTTGTTTTGGATGTGGCGCCGATGCTGAAAACACCTGAAATTGATGGGGTGATGATGCGGCAAATTGATGAAAACACCTTGGAGGTGGATGTCGATAAGACCATGGGGCTCAATATGTTGTTTGCTACCTTAAGCGAGCAAGGGGTGAACGTGCTATCGATGCGCAACAAGTCCAATCGTCTTGAAGAACTATTTGTCACATTGGTACGCCAAGCGCAGGAGGTTGCACAGTGAGTCATCCCTACTGGATTGCCTTTGTTAGCATTATTCACAAAGAGATCAATCGATTTACCCGTATTTGGGTGCAAACTTTAGTGCCTCCCGTGATCACCATGACGTTGTATTTCATTATTTTCGGTAACCTGATTGGCAGTCGAATTGGTGATATGGAAGGTTTTAGTTATATGGCCTATATCGTTCCGGGTTTGATCATGATGTCGGTGATCACCAACTCTTACTCTAACGTCGCGTCGTCATTTTTTAGCGCTAAATTTCAGCGCAATATTGAAGAAATGCTGGTGGCACCTGTCCCTAATCATGTGATTATTCTGGGCTATATTGGCGGTGGCGTGTGCCGTGGTTTGGCTGTTGGCGCGCTGGTGACTGCGGTGTCGCTATTTTTTGTCAAACTGTCCATTGCGCACTGGGCGGTGGTGATTGCCATTGTCTTTTTAACCGCGGTGGTGTTTGCCTTGGGGGGGCTCATTAATGCAGTCTTTGCCCGCACTTTTGACGATATCTCTATTGTGCCCACCTTTGTGCTGACGCCACTGACCTACTTAGGCGGCGTTTTTTACTCCTTAAGTTTGCTGCCTGAAGTTTGGCAATGGGTTTCTAAGATTAACCCGATTGTGTACATGGTGAATGCGTTTCGCTATGGCTTTTTAGGGGTATCGGATATCAGCATTGGTCATGCCTTTATCGTGCTGTTTGCCTTTATTGCGCTGCTTTATACCTTGGCTTATCGTTTGATTAGCAAAGGGGTGGGGCTAAGAACTTAAAAGCTCGCAGATAGCCATGATAACGGCCATAAAAAAACGCGCTTTAAGCGCGTTTTTTGTTGCAAGCTGTATTTCGCCATCTTCTTAAGCGTATTAAACGCTAAAGGATGCACCGCAGCCACAGGTTGTGGTGGCATTGGGGTTGTTGACGAAAAAGCGTGAGCCTTCCAGTCCTTCGGTGTAATCCACTTCACCACCAATCAGATATTGCAAGCTCATTGGGTCAACTACCAGCGTGACACCTGATTTTTCGATGGTGAGATCACCCTCGTTGACGTTTTCGTCAAAGGTAAAGCCATATTGGAAGCCACTACAACCCCCACCGGTGATATAGACGCGCAATTTTAGATTTGGATTCTCTTCTTCCGCGATCAGCGTTTTGACTTTATTGGCAGCGGCATCGGTAAATGCCAAAGGAATAGCGTTATCACTCATGGTTGCCTCACATTGCGCCTATTTTTAGGGGGGATTATCTAATACCTGAGTCAATCGTTCAAGTATTTACCGGTTTGCGGCAGGGTTCGCATCTTGCAGCAAATGGGCATACAATGCCAGCACTTTGCACAGCCGCTAAAGGATTCAGTCATGTCTCATTCACAAGCAATATCTGCTCAACTTTTTTCTGATGCTCAGGATGTGATTCCGGGCGGGGTCAACTCTCCAGTTCGTGCATTTGCTGGGGTTGGTGGTCACCCACTTTTTATTGAGCGCGCAGATGGTGCTTACCTGTTTGATGCCGATGGCAATGCGTATATTGATTATGTTGGCTCATGGGGGCCAATGATTTTGGGTCATAACCATGCGGTGGTTCGCGATGCCGCGATTGATGCTGCCCGTCGTGGTTTGAGCTTTGGCGCACCAACGGCCAAAGAGATTGAAATGGCCAAATTGGTCAGCACCCTTGTGCCATCCATGGAGATGGTACGTATGGTGAACTCTGGTACCGAAGCGACCATGAGTGCGATTCGTTTGGCGCGTGGTTTTACCGGTCGTGATAAGTTCATTAAATTTGAAGGCTGCTACCATGGCCATGCTGACTGCTTGCTAGTGAAAGCAGGCTCAGGCGCATTGACCCTTGGTCAGCCAAACTCACCGGGTGTACCGGCGGATTTTGCCAAGCATACACTGACTTGTGATTACAACGATTTGAATTCTGTACGCCAAGCTTTTGAGCAGCATCCAGATGAGATTGCCTGCATCATTGTTGAGCCAGTTGCCGGCAATATGAACTGTATTTTGCCAAATCCTGATTTTCTGCCAGGTTTGCGTGCACTGTGTGATGAATTTGGTGCACTGCTGATTTTTGATGAAGTGATGACAGGTTTTCGCGTGGCATTGGGCGGCGCGCAAGCGCACTTTGGCGTCAAACCAGACCTCACCACTTTGGGTAAAGTGATTGGCGGCGGTATGCCTGTGGGTGCCTTTGGTGGTCGCAAAGATGTGATGCAATATATCGCGCCAACGGGCCCGGTTTATCAAGCAGGGACGTTGTCTGGTAACCCAGTAGCCATGGCCGCAGGTTATGCCTGTTTGAAAATTTTGTCTGAAGAGGGCAATGAGGCGCGCTTAGCAAAGCGTACTGAGCAGCTTACCTCAGGCATGAAACAACTTGCTGAGCGCCATGGCATTGATTTGGTGATCAATGCGGCGGGCGGTATGTTTGGTTTCTTCTTTACCGATCAACCAAGCGTGACTTGCTATGCGGATGTGACGCGTTGTGATGTTGAGCGTTTTAAACGTTTCTTCCACTTGATGTTGGATCAAGGGGTGTATCTTGCACCATCAGCCTTTGAAGCAAGCTTTATGTCTTTGGCACATGGCTCTCGTGAAATTGAAGCCACTTTGTCAGCTATGGATCGTGCCTTTGCACAATTGGCGGATTCAGCCGAATAATCGTCAACTATTGCAGCAATCAACATACGATTTTAAAGCCAATAAAAAACCGAGCCTTGCTCGGTTTTTTTATTGGCTGTCATTTGAGACTAAACAAGTAGCTGAGTCTCTGTAAAGACATTAATGCGTATCCTTGGCTTTCATTAATTCAGCTGGGTCCAAAATGGTTGGTTTAGACTCAGGTAGCATATCGGGATAATCCAAGGTGTAATGCAGGCCGCGGCTTTCTTTACGGCGCATGGCGCAGTGCACCATTAATTCAGCCACTTGCACCAAGTTACGTAGCTCAAGCAGGTTATTTGAAACACGGAAGTAGCTGTAGTACTCGTGGATCTCTTGTTTGAGCATATTGATACGGCGCAGCGCCCGCTCAAGACGTTTGTCGGTGCGCACAATGCCCATGTAGTCCCACATAAATAGGCGCAGTTCATGCCAGTTATGCTGGATCACCACCTCTTCATCGGAGCAGTTGACTTGGCTCTCATCCCACGCTGGTAAGCGCGGCGGCGCTTCAACATGAGCGATGGTATCCATAATATGCTCGGCCGCACTTTTGGCGTAAACCACGCACTCAAGCAGTGAGTTTGAAGCCATACGATTGGCGCCATGCAAGCCGGTATAGCTCACCTCGCCAATAGCGTACAAGCCGTGGATATCGGTGCGGCCTTTTTTATCGACGACTACACCACCACAGGTGTAATGCGCGGCTGGGACAATAGGAATGGGCTCTTTGGTCATATCAATGCCGAGGCCACGCAGTTTTTCATCAATCATTGGGAAATGACTGCGCACAAATGCTGCGTCTTTATGACTGATATCTAGATACATGCAATCAGCGCCCAAGCGCTTCATCTCATAGTCGATAGCACGCGCCACGATATCACGCGGTGCCAGCTCTTCTCGCGCATCAAAATCAGGCATAAAGCGGCTGCCATCTGGGCGGCGCAAGTAAGCACCTTCACCACGCAGCGCTTCGGTGAGCAAAAAGTTGCGTGCGTCTGGGTGATAGAGGCAAGTGGGATGGAATTGGTTAAACTCAAGGTTGGCAACACGGCAACCTGCGCGCCATGCCATAGCAATCCCATCGCCAGAAGATACATCTGGGTTGGAGGTGTATTGGTAGACCTTAGACGCACCGCCTGTGGCAAGCACAACATATTTCGCACGTACGGTTTCTACGTGCTCTTCGTTACGGTTCCAAACATAGGCACCCGCAATTTGCTTGTCTTGACGACCAAGGGTAATCAAATCTAAGGCATTATGGCGCTCTAGCAGGGTGATATTGTCATGGTCGCGAACATTATCGAGCAAGGTGCGCTGCATCGCCTGACCTGTGGCATCGGCGGCATGCAAAATACGGCGATGACTATGGCCGCCCTCTTTGGTGAGGTGATAGCGTGGCTTCCCGGCGTTATCTTGGCCGTCGCGATCAAATGGCACGCCACCATCGATGAGCCACTGCACACACTCTTTAGCATTTTCAGCAATAAATTGTACGGTATCGCGTTCGCATAAACCGGCGCCGGCAATCATCGTATCGTCGACGTGCGATTCAACACTGTCAGTTTCATCAAAAACGGCGGCAATCCCGCCTTGGGCATAAAAGGTCGCGCCTTCTTTACATGGACCTTTACTGAGAACAATCACTTTATATTGAGAGGCAACATGAAGTGCGAGTGAGAGACCGGCAGCACCACTACCGATGACGAGGACGTCACAAAGGTGCTCTCGTTGAGTTGTCATAAATCTGTCTTTTCCCTGTACTGGCGCCACCCAAGTCAAAATCCGTTGAAGTCGAGACTCACTTTTATGCATGGCCATTTTCAGGCATAGTGTGAATGCGCCGAGGACGGGTCGCAGTGGCGTCTTCTTTCGCCTCAATTTTTATCATATAAAGCGTACGGATGCATCTTAAGGGCTAAAAATTAATGTTGATTTTTTCGCCCTAACGGAACTTTTTTCGCCAAGTATTATCTTACTCATGCTTGCCCAATCGATGGCCATGCTCAAACAGTTGTGGCGTAAGAAAAGCGCAATTGAGAAAGGATAGAGGAGTGAGTGCTCGAATGAGCGAGCAGATAACGGATCAAGCCCTTGTTGAGCGCGTTCAGCAAGGGGATAAAAACGCGTTTAATTTGCTGGTGGTGCGATACCAAAACAAGGTATGCAACCTCGTGGCCCGCTATTGCCAAAATTCTGGTGATATTCCCGATATAGCCCAAGAAGCCTTTATTAAGGCTTACCGTGCGCTGCCTGGTTTTCGAGGTGAGAGTGCATTCTATACTTGGCTTTATCGAATTGCGGTCAATACAGCAAAGAACTATTTAGTGGCGCAGGGTCGCCGTCCACCGAGTCATGATGTGGATGCGCAAGATGCGGAATTTTACGAAGGCGGTCACGCTTTAAAAGAAATTGCGAACCCTGAAAGCCGAATGATGTCTGAGCAATTAAAGCAGGTCATTTTTTCAACCATTGAAGCGCTGCCTGATGATCTCAAAACCGCGATCACCCTGCGTGAAATTGACGGTCTGAGCTATGACGAAATTGCGCAGATTATGGCTTGTCCTGTGGGGACGGTGCGTTCGCGAATTTTTCGCGCGCGTGAAGCCATTGATAAAAAGATTGAACCTTTATTGCAACCTGAATGATCAGATGATGGGTATTGACTATGTCTAAACAAATTCAGATTTCCGCGTTGATGGATGGTGAAGATCAAACGCCTGAGGCGATTGATACACTTTGCCTTGATCAACCGATGCAGGCGCAGTGGCAACGCCATCATCTGATTCGCGATGTGATGCAAGGTGAAGCGATGCAATTTGATATTGCAGCCAGTGTTGCCGCAGCGCTTGAAGATGAGCCAGCACATCAAGGTGTGGCCGAAGAGAATGTGGTGCCATTGCAGCAGTCGCAGCCTACGCCAGTGCAAGCAAAACGTAGCTTACCGAGTTGGTTTTCGAACTTGGCACAAATGGGCGTTGCCGCCTGTGTTTCATTAGCTGTGGTGCTTGGCGTGCAATATTCTGGCCAAGGCGATATGCCACAAGCGGTGCAAAGCGCTGAGCCAGTGCTGCATACCGTGCCATTTTTTGGTAGTGCTGAGCCAGTGAGCTTAAATCTCGATGCTGAACAAACATCCGATGCGCAGCACATTCAAATGGAAGATCAGCAGCGTCGCCGTATTCACTCATTGATGCAAGATCATGAGCTGCAGCTTCGTTTACACGCGACCCCGGTCATGGAGCAGGAAATTGGTGCAACAGCACAGTAATTGGTTTCGCCGAGGCTGGATCCTATTCGCCTCCTTTTGTTTGATTGCTTCGGCGCAGGCAAGTAATACGCCGAGTGAATCGGCACCGAAAACAATGCCACCAGAGCAACGTTTGCAGCAGATGGTGCAAGCGGTGGCACAAGAAAACTATGAGCTGGCTTACTATGTGATGCGCAGTAACAGCATTGAAACCCTGCGTTATCGACATGGCGTTGAGCAAGGGGAAAGCTATGCGCAGCTGCTGTTTTTATCTGGGCCGCGCCGTGAAGTAATTCGCCGCGGTGATGATGTCAGCTACTTTGAGCACAATCTTGAGCCTTTTACCGTGCGAAGCGGTGAAATGGTGGGCCCCTTGCCTGCACTGTTGCAAGTGAAGGTTGAGCAGCTTGCTAAGCATTATAACTTTATCGCCCTTGGGCGTGGCCGAGAGGCTGGCTCTGCTTGCCAAGTGATTCGTATCGCCTCTAAAGATGGTTTGCGCTACAGCTACGTGGTGTGGGTTGATGAACACTCCGGCTTGCCGCTTCGCGCTGATTTATTGGATCGCAATGGTGCGCCCTTAGAGCAGTATCGCGCTATCGCCTATGCGGTTGATCCGCGTATTGGTCAGTTCCTTGCAACGGGCATGGCGGAGATGAAGTTACCCCCTGCGATTAAAGGTGCAGAGAAGAAAAATCATCTGAAATTGCCTTGGCAGCTAACTTGGGTGCCGGAAGGCTTTGTTGCAGTGAGTGAAAATCGCCATCGTTTGATTATGACTGAGCGTCCGGTGGAGAGCATGCTGTTTAGTGATGGCTTGTTTAGCTTCTCGGTATACGTTGCGGAAGCTGATAGTTTAAGCGTTAAGGAGCAGCTGGCACGCCAAGGCCGTCGCACCCTCTATAGCAATATGATGGGGGATGTTGAGGTCACTGTGGTGGGTGATATTCCACCAACGACAGCGCGCAAAATCGCAGACTCTTTTCGCGCCATGTCAACTGCGCCAAAACCAGAGAAATAATGGCATGGCAAAGTGATCTCCTCTCATTGAACAGGCGCCAAGGCGCCTGTTTTCTATGGTACACTTGAGCCCCTTTGATTCGATAAGGCGCAATTTATGTTGAAAGCTATTGCCACTGTGGTGGCGATTCAAGGACGACGCATCACGCTGCAGAGTGCGCAGCAATCGAGCTGTGGTCATTGTCAGCATCAAAGTCATTGTGCCACTGGCGTTGTTTCAAAAGCGATTGGCGGCAAGGTGCATCAATGGCAGCTTGAAAGTGAACTGTCACTACAAGTGGGACAGCAAGTTGAGCTTGGACTAACCGAGCGCTCTTTGCTGCATGCTGCCGCATTGGTTTATCTGTTGCCGATTTTAGGCTTATTTGTTGGCGCGATTGTGGGCCAGTGGCTCTTTGCTCACGAGCTTGCCGCGATTGCTGGTGGTCTGTTGGTTGCGCTTGGCTCGCTATGGCTGAGTCGTCGATTGGCGCAGCGTTGGCAGCAACAGTTACATTATCAGCCGCAAATTTTACGCATTCTGAGTCAACCCGCGGCCAACTGTGGTGAATCCTTCATCGAAAGATAGCCGCGGCATTGGAAATTGGTTAGAATCCGCCAGATTGATCTTCGAATTTTACATACATTTTTAATTGCGAGTTTTCACGCCCATCCATGAAGCATATTCGTAACTTTTCGATTATTGCCCATATCGACCATGGCAAATCGACCTTATCTGACCGCCTTATCCAAGTATGTGGTGGTTTAACTGATCGTGAAATGGCCGACCAGGTACTCGACTCAATGGATCTTGAGCGCGAGCGTGGTATTACGATTAAAGCCCAAAGTGTGACCCTGAACTACAAAGCCAATGACGGCGAAACCTATCAATTGAACTTCATTGATACTCCAGGGCACGTTGACTTTACCTACGAGGTATCCCGCTCTCTAGCCGCTTGTGAAGGTGCGCTATTGGTGGTCGATGCCGGTCAGGGTGTGGAAGCACAGACCTTGGCAAACTGTTACACCGCAATTGAGATGGACCTTGAAGTCGTGCCCGTCCTCAATAAAATCGATTTGCCTGCGGCAGATCCTGAGCGTGTGGCAGAAGAGATTGAAGAGATTGTTGGTATTGACGCTCTCGATGCAACCAAGTGCTCAGCCAAAACTGGCCTTGGTGTGGATTTGGTTCTGGAAGATATCGTTAAGCGTATTCCTGCGCCAGAAGGCGATCCAGATGCTCCACTACAAGCGCTAATCATCGACTCTTGGTTTGATAACTACCTTGGCGTGGTTTCTTTGGTGCGCATTAAAAACGGCTCACTGAAGAAAAACGACAAGATCAAAGTGATGACCACAGGCCAAGTTTGGGGTGTGGATCGTTTGGGTATCTTTACGCCAAAACAAGTCGACACGAACGAACTGAATACCGGCGAAGTGGGCTGGGTTGTTTGTGGTATCAAGGATATTCTTGGTGCGCCTGTGGGCGATACCTTGACCTTGGCGAAAAATGGTAGTGATACACCGCTACCGGGCTTTAAAAAAGTAAAACCTCAGGTTTACGCGGGCCTATTCCCAATCTCCTCGGATGATTATGAAAACTTCCGTGATGCGCTGGGTAAATTGAGCCTCAACGATGCGTCCTTGTTCTATGAGCCAGAAAACTCAGCAGCACTTGGCTTTGGTTTCCGTTGTGGTTTCCTTGGCATGTTGCACATGGAGATTATTCAAGAGCGTCTAGAGCGTGAATATGATCTTGAGCTGATCACTACAGCGCCAACCGTAGTGTATGAAGTGAAAAAGACAGACGGCACCATGCTGTATGTCGACAGTCCTGCGAAACTACCTGCGGTCAATGATATCAATACCATCGGTGAGCCGATTGCGCGCTGTAATATCTTGGTGCCAAGTGAATACCTCGGTAACGTGATTACCCTGTGTATCGAAAAACGCGGTATGCAAGTGGATATGGTGTATCACGGTAACCAAGTCGCTTTGACTTACGATATTCCAATGGCGGAAGTGGTGCTTGATTTCTTCGATCGCTTGAAATCAACCTCACGTGGTTACGCGTCTTTGGATTACAACTTCCAGCGCTATGAAATCTCGAAAATGGTGCGTGTGGATATTCTTCTTAACGGCGACCGTGTCGATGCGCTTGCGGTGATCACTCACCAAGACAACGCACAAGGCCGTGGTCGTGATTTGGTTGAGAAGATGAAAGAGTTCATTCCACGCCAGCAATTTGATATCGCTATTCAAGCGGCGATTGGTAACCATATCATCGCGCGTTCAACCGTGAAGCAGTTGCGTAAAAACGTAACCGCTAAGTGTTACGGTGGCGATATAAGCCGTAAGAAGAAACTATTGCAGAAGCAAAAAGAAGGTAAAAAACGTATGAAGCAGATCGGTAACGTCGAACTGCCACAAGAAGCGTTTTTGGCCATTTTGCACGTGGGCAAGGATAAGTAGGACAAACAATGGCCAATACCTTTTCACTCATTTTAACCCTGCTAACGCTTGCCACAGGTATTGTGTGGGCGTTGGATAAGTTTCGTTTTGCGCCAGCGCGCGCGTTAAAGCGTGCTCAGGCTAAAGCGGAGCTTGGTGAGCAAGTTGATGAAAAAACGCTAGATAAGCTGGTTCCAATTCCATCATGGATTGAGACGCCAGCCTCAGTGTTTCCGGTATTGGCTTTTGTCTTGATTCTACGCTCGTTTATTTACGAGCCATTTCAAATTCCATCAGGATCCATGATGCCAACCCTATTGGAAGGTGATTTTATTCTGGTGGAGAAATTTGCCTACGGTCTTCGCGATCCTGTTTTTCGTCATAAATTGGTGAAAACAGGTGAGCCTGAGCATGGCGATGTGGTGGTATTTAAATTCCCACCAGAGCCAAATACCGATTACATCAAACGTGTGATTGGTTTGCCGGGTGATACTGTTCGTTATAGCCGAGATAAGCGTTTGTGTGTGCAGCCAAAAGGCGATCATACTTGCCATATCTTGCCGCAAAGTCAGCAGCAACCTAGTGGTTTTTACCAAGATGGGGTGATGCTTACGGAGCAAACGGAAAAACAGGGCGATCGCGCCTATCAGATTTTGAAAAACCCTGCGGTAGAAACACCTGTGATGAACTATCGTCCGATTCCTGGTCGTGGTGAATGGGTGGTGCCAGAGGGTTACTACTTTGTGATGGGTGATAATCGCGACAATAGTTTTGATAGCCGTTTCTGGGGCTTTGTGCCAGAAGGAAACTTGGTGGGGAAAGCGGTTGCAATCTGGACTAGCTTTGAATTTAACCGACCAAAAGAGAGCGTTTTAAGCTTTGTTCCAAGTAACATTCGCTTTGAACGCATTGGTGCCATTGAATAAACAAATTAGAGACGATGACTTCTCCTAATAACAAACTTCAGCGCAAGCTGGGGTATCAATTTACAAACATTCAGCACCTTCAGTTGGCGTTGACTCACCGTAGCGCCAACAGCCAGCACAATGAGCGTCTAGAATTTCTAGGCGACTCAATTTTGAGTTTGGTCATTGCTGATGACCTTTACCACCGCTTTCCAAAAGTAAACGAAGGCGACATGAGCCGCATGCGTGCAACTTTAGTGCGTGGTAAAACCTTGGCCGAATTGGCCCGTGAATTTGAGCTTGGCGATCATCTGGCCCTTGGCCCAGGTGAGCTAAAAAGCGGCGGTTTCCGTCGTGAGTCGATTTTGGCCGATGCCGTTGAAGCTATCATTGGTGCTGTTTACCTCGATAGTGATATTGAAACGGTTCGGAGCATTGTTCTGGCCTGGTACCAAAGCCGATTGAGCACAATTCAGCCTGGGGTAAATCAAAAAGACCCGAAAACTCGCCTGCAAGAGCGCTTGCAGGGGCACCGTCAGCCATTGCCTGAATATAACGTGATTCATATTCAAGGTGAGGCGCATAACCAGCAGTTTACGGTGCAATGTGATGTGGCTGGGCTGGATGCCCCTGTCATTGGTAAAGGCAGCAGCCGACGCAAAGCAGAGCAGGCAGCAGCTGAGTTGGCACTACAGCAGTTAGAAGCATGATCGAAAAAGAACACTGTGGCTTTATCGCCATCGTTGGCCGACCAAATGTTGGCAAATCCACCCTGTTGAATCGTCTGCTTGGTCAGAAGATTTCGATTACCTCGCGCAAACCGCAAACCACGCGTCACCGTATTATGGGGGTTGATACCCGCGATAATTATCAGGCGATTTATGTGGATACACCGGGACTTCATATTGAAGAAAAACGCGCGATTAACCGCTTGATGAATCGTGCGGCCAACTCCAGTTTGAGTGATGTGAACTTGGTGCTATTCCTTGTTGATGGCACCCAGTGGACCGCTGATGACGAGATGGTACTCACCAAGCTGCGCAAGTCTAACTTCCCAACCATTTTGCTTTTGAACAAAGTGGATAACGTGAGAGAAAAAGCAGAGCTATTCCCGCATCTGCAGCAGCTTTCTGAGAAGATGGATTTCGTCGATGTGATTCCTGTTTCTGCGAAGCACGGCACCAACTTAGACGCCGTTGAAAAACGTGTACGTGAGTATCTTCCTGAAGCGCCATTCCACTTCCCTGAAGAGTATGTGACTGACCGTTCACAGCGCTTTATGGCTTCAGAAATCATCCGTGAAAAACTGATGCGTTTTACTGGTGATGAGCTGCCTTATTCAGTGACAGTTGAGATTGAGCGTTTTGACTATAACCCTGCCACCGATGGTTTTGAGATCAACGGTCTGATTTTGGTGGAACGCCAAGGTCAGAAGAAGATGATCATCGGTAAAGCGGGCGAGAAGATCAAAACCATTGGTCGTCAAGCGCGCTTGGATATGGAAGAGCTGTTTGAGCGCAAAGTCTATCTAGAGCTTTGGGTGAAAGTGAAATCAGGTTGGGCAGATGACGAACGAGCGCTGCGTAGCCTAGGTTATATCGACGATCTCTAAATAAGGATATGGGGGATGGAGGGACTCCAACGCTGCTTCGTGCTCCATAGCCGTCCCTATAGCGAAACCAGCTTACTGGTTGATCTCTTTTCTGAAAAAGAGGGTCGCCTGACGGTGATCGCGAAAGGGGCAAGAGCCAAACGCTCGCGTGTGAAGGGTGCACTTCAGCCCTTTATTCCGCTGCTTGGAAAATGGTCAGGCCGCGGCAGTTTGCCGATTCTGACCCATGCTGAAGCGCTGAGCTTGGGTTTACCCCTGTTTGGCCCCATTCTCTATTCTGGTTTATACCTCAATGAGGTGCTGGCTCGTGTGCTTGCACCTCATACATCCTATCCCGAACTTTTCCTTGATTACCTCAATGCGCTGCGCGAATTGGCGCAAGCCAATAATCCTGAGCCGGCGTTGCGCCGCTTTGAATTAGCACTGCTTGAGCATCTTGGCTATGGTGTTGATTTCTTGCACTGCGCTGGTAGTGGTGAGCCGGTGAGCGACACCATGACTTACCTTTATCGCGAGCAGCTTGGCTTTATCGCCTCTTTAAAACCCAGCCAGTGGTCCTTTACTGGCCATCAGCTCAAAGCATTGGCCAGCCGTGAGTTTACAGATCGTGACCAATTGCAGGCAGCAAAACGCTTTACACGCTTAGCATTAAAGCCGTATCTTGGCTCTAAGCCGTTAAAAAGCAGAGAATTATTCTTACCACAGCGAAGGAGTGGTCCATCATGAAACCCGCTTTACTTGGCGTGAATATTGATCACGTCGCAACGTTGCGAAATGCACGTGGCACCAAATATCCCGATCCCGTCCATGCAGCTGAAGTCGCTGAGCGCGCAGGCGCTGCTGGCATCACCATTCACTTGCGTGAAGATCGTCGTCATATCAAAGATCGTGATGTGCGTATTTTGCGTGAAACTCTACAAACACGCATGAACCTTGAGATGGCCGTGACCGATGAAATGGTCGCTATCGCCCTTGAAACCCAGCCTGAATATGTGTGCTTGGTACCAGAAAAACGCCAAGAAGTAACCACTGAAGGTGGCTTGGATGTGGTTGGGCAATTTGCGCGCGTCAAAGCGGCCACTGAAAAAATGAGCGCCGCTGGGATTAAAGTGTCACTCTTTATCGCGCCAGATAAAGCGCAAATTGATGCGGCAAAAGCCTGTGGCGCGCCATTTATTGAGCTGCACACTGGCCATTATGCAGATGCTGAAACTGAAGAAGCGCAGGCCAAAGAATTGGCTGAGATCGCCGAAGGCGCGCGTTATGCCCATAGCATTGGTTTGATGGTTAATGCAGGTCATGGCTTGACCTATCACAATGTGCAAGCGATTGCAGCGCTACCTGAGATTTATGAGCTGAATATCGGCCATTCTATTATGGGCCGCGCCCTGTTTGATGGTTTGGCAAAAGCCGTTGCTGATATGAAGCAATTGGTTGAGAGCGCCCGCGCTTAACAATTCTACGCGAGAGTTTATGGCCATTATTGGATTGGGAACAGATATCGCTGAAATCGCACGTATTGAAGCGGCACTTGAGCGCACGGGTGACAGTTTGGCTCGGCGTATTTTGACTGAATTTGAGTATCAATGTTTTACCGACTCAAAACGCCAAGCACGTTATTTGGCCAAGCGTTTCGCCGCTAAAGAAGCAGCGGCAAAAGCCTTAGGAACAGGGATTGCTGCGGGCGTGAGTTTGCATGATTTTGAAGTGCGCAATGATGAACAGGGAAAGCCCTATCTTGTGATTACGGGTCAGGCGCAAGTTCTGCTCGCTGCGCAAGGCGATATTGCACATCATCTATCGATTTCTGATGAAAAGCGCTATGCCGTGGCGACGGTGATTTTTGAATCTCGTTTATAGGCTGCAAACCACATAAAAAAACCGCTCAAATGAGCGGTTTTTTTATGGCTGATATGAGCGACTAATCTGCGATTTCAGGGGTATTTGCATCCGATGGCAGATTATTCGCTTTTTTATCGAGCGCTTCTTTGTATTGAGCCAAAGAGAGCTGCTCTTTAAATTGCTCATAGCTGTGAAGCTGACGCAGGGTTAAGCCTTCTTTGGCCGCCATGGCTTCAAATTCTGCACGTGCATTTGGCGTCATTTTGGCTAAATCGCATTGGAATAAATACTCATAGGCCGCAGGGCGGTTCATCGCTTTTGCGTCCGCTTCGATTTGCAAAAACTGCGCAACTGGCATGTATTTTTCGCAAACCGCATAAGCGCGATATTGTTCCATGCTGAGCCCTAAAGAGGCGGCATGTGTGGATTCTTGGTGCTGCATATATTGCACATAACCAATCAGTAGCGCTGCGGTAGTCGCGCCTCCTGCAATGGCATATTTAAAGCGATTGGGGTGGTTTCGACACAAACCGCTATGAATCAGCCAATACACACCATAGGGTGGAAAAATTGCAGAGACGATGATTTTAAGGCCGCGTTTTAGAAAAAAGGACGCACTCTTTTGTTCCATTTGATTCATGCTCACTGATTTGCAATGGCTGTGGTTATACCTAATTCACTACAAAAAATAAATCGCCTTGGTGAGAGTTTGTGCGCTGTCCCTGTGTGAACGATGCACTGAGGCTTCGATTGCATAATGCAGCAAAAACGATTTGCAGCCATTGTGTTAATGCGGATGTTGCGCGGTATGTTGCTGCAAATATTCGGGCGCCGCTTTGCACAGATTTTTCAGCTCATCCACCAGCTCAGATAATTCAGGCTCAAGTTGCGGCAACGTTTGTCCCGATTTAAGCGCGGTTTCTAGGGTGGCGCATAACGCTTTAACCCGCGGTGCTCCGCTATAGGCGCAGCTGCCATGCAATTTATGAATAATGGCGGTGAGGGCTTGGCCATCCGCGGTGTTGAGATCCTTGAGTGCGCGCTCTATCTCTTGTTGTACTTGCGGTACAAAATCGATCAGCATGCTCAGCATTTCGCGCGCGAGATCTACTTTACCGGCTGCTTGGCGAAGTGCCAGCGGCCAATCAATCACCTTGGTTGAGCGCACGGGTGCAGGTACCGTCGGTTGCTCAATGGTTAGTGTGGTGAGTGATGGTGTTGCGGGATCCATTTGTCCACCCCAACGAATCAGCGTTTGTTCCAAAATCGCTTCTTCAATGGGTTTGGTTAAATAGTCATCCATTCCTTCAGCGAGCAAGCGCTCTCGCTCACCTGCCATGGCGTGAGCCGTCACGGCAATGACCGGTGTCTGGCCATGGCGTTTGAGCTGTCGCAACTGCTTAAGGGTGGTCACGCCATCCATCTCGGGCATTTGAATGTCCATAAAGATCAAATCAAAACTATGATCCTGCGCCAGTTGTAGCGCTTGTCTGCCAGAGCTGGCGCGATAGACCTGCTCGACGCGCTCTTGTAATAGCGCCGCGATGAGTTTGAGGTTGGCTGGGTTGTCGTCAACAGCCAGTACGCGTAGTGGCAGCTTTGGCGTTTCACTTTCAGGCGCAGGATTTGAAAGAAGTTGCTGCGGGCGATGACTCAGCAGCGCTTCATAAAGTTTGCGCGGTGATAGCGGTTTACCAATGCAGGCATCGATGCCGCTATTGAGCAGCTGCTCTGACAGTGCAAGTTCAGTGCTTGGTAGGCTCACTACACAGTGTTTGCTGTGCATCTGAATGTGCTGAATTTGCGCCAGCAAACTGCTGATTGGTGGCTGCGGTCCGGGTGAGAGACAGAGCAGGGCGTAATCGTGTTGAACCATGCGCTCGGGCAGGGTTGAGCGATAGGTGACTTGCAAACCGGCAAAGCTAAGCTGCTGCTGAAGTACGGCGGCAGCTTGGCGATTGGGCTCAATCAGCAAAATGCGTTGTCCCTGCAATTGTGAAATATCCAAATGCTGAGAAACGGGTAAATCGGTTTTGTGCAAACGCAGGTTAAACCAGAACGTTGAGCCTTTGTGTAGGCGGCTTTTCATATTAATTTCGCCGCCCATTTCAGAGACTAATTTTTGGGTGATCACCAGTCCTAAGCCGGTGCCGCCATAACGCCGAGAGATGCTGGCATCAGCCTGTCGAAAGGCTTGAAATAGCTCAGCTTGCTGGCGCTCAGAGATGCCGATGCCGCTATCTTTCACGATAAATTGCAGCTCAATACCATCGTCATGTTGGGCTTTGACCTCGACGCTGATATCGATATTGCCACGCTCGGTAAATTTCACCGCATTGCCCACCAAGTTGGTGAGCACTTGCTGAATGCGCAGTGGGTCGCCAACCAAGCCCGCAGGAATCGCCGGATCGATATTAAGAGTTAGCTCCAAGCCTTTATCGTGGGCACTTGGCGCAAGTAGGCGGGCTACTTCATCGAGGTTGTCGTAGAAATCAAAAGGAATGGTTTCTAGAACCAGCTTGCCGGCTTCTAGTTTTGAGAAATCAAGAATGTCATTGATGATGGTCAGCAGGTTGTTGGCTGATTTTTCAATGGTCTGTAAATAGTCTTGCTGACTTGGGCTGAGCCGTGTTTTGAGCATTTGCCGAGTAAAGCCAATTACCCCATTGAGCGGCGTGCGCAGTTCATGCGACATATTGGCTAAGAACTCTGATTTCACGCGAGCTGCTTCCTGCGCGCGTTTTTTCGCGATATCGAGCTCGACGTTTTGAATCTCAAGTTGCTCTAAGGTTTCGCGCAGATCAGAGGTGGCCTGATCGATGCTTTGCTGCATCTCCACATGATAATCGGACAATGAAATAGCCATGGCGTTAATGCCATTTTTCAGGGTGTCGAGCTCACCGAGTAATTTTCCTTCAATGCGCACGTTTAAATGGCCACGGCGAATTTGGTCCACCACATTGACCATATGTCGCACTGGACGTGAAACATCCTTTAATAGGCGATAGGCAAAGAGTCCGGAAAGCAGCAGGCCAAAAAGTAGCACGCTGAGTGCAACGCTGATTTCACGATATTGGGCTAAGCGAAGCGGCGCTAAATCGAGCTCTAAGGCGACGTAACCCAGTACGGCCATGGTGACCTGATTGTCGGTTTGGTCAAATCGCGCTTCGGCTAAAATGGGCGCGCGTAAGACCAAATGGTCTTGGTGCTGGCTAATGGACAGTGATTGCGGAATCGGTTGATTGTCAGGAAATTTCAGCAGATCAAAATTACGGTGAAAATTTGAGGTGACAAATAGTCGGTTGTCATCGTCAAACACTGCAATACTTCGAATGATGTCAGAGTGTTTGCGATGGACATAGCTGAGAAGGCGACGCACCTCTTCACGGCTATTGGCGCTCATGCCATATTCAGTTGAAATCGCCAATGGCTCGACAATGCTGGCGCCCGTTTCGACTAGTTGATTTTCTAAGTCGTGATAACGGTTGAGCGTAAAATAGGCACTGAGGAGTAACCCGATGATCAAAGTCGGGGCTAGGGTAAGGGTAATGACGCGCGCGCGCAGTCCATACTTGGTCATTGGCAATCATCTATGGGAGAATAAGCAAGCTTGCGTTTAGCTTAAAGAAGTTCACCGCATTCGACAATTTTTCATCTTCAATTCAGTGAGTCACCGCACCATGGCCCGTTTTTTTAAGCCAACACCTCGTAAAAAATCAGTTTCGCAGCAGCATCAAACCATGCAGGTTGAGCGCTTAGACCATCAAGGTGTGGGCATTGCACACTGGCAAGGCAAGGCGGTATTTATTCCTGGCGCATTGGCCGGAGAGTCGGTGCTGGCGCAAATTATCGAAGATAAACGTCGCTACGCTCAGGCGAAATTAATTCGCATTCTTGAGCCAAGCGCTGATCGTGTTGCGCCTGCTTGTCCGCACTATGGCCGTTGTGGTGGCTGTAATTTGCAGCACTTACCTCATGATGCGCAGGTCGCGCATAAACAGCAAAGTCTAGCGCAGCTGATGCGTCAAGGTGGCGATGCAGCTGCCGTGGCAGCGCAAGCACAACCCGTTGAAGGTGATTGCTGGCACTACCGTCGCAGCGCGCGTTTGAGTATTGCGCCGAATCATCAAGGTGAATATCAATTAGGTTTTCGTGCCCGCGCCAGTAAAGAAGTGGTGGTGGTGGATGATTGTCCGGTACTGGCTGCTGAGCTCAATGCGTTATTACCGCAGCTTCAAGCTTTGGTTGCAAAGCATAGCCAGAAACGCGCACTGGGTCATATTCAGCTGGCGTTACTGGCCAATGGCGTACAATTAAGCCTTCGTCACCAAGGGCCAATGAAAGCCTGTGACCAAGCGTTGTGGCTCGAATTTGCTAAGCAACACCAACTGAATTTTTATTTTGCTGAAAGCAGTAAAGATTATCAGTGCTTGCTCGGGCATGCTGATCACTATGAGGTAGCGCAATGCCAAATTGCCGTGGGTCCCAATGACTTTATGCAGGTCAATGCCAAGGTGAATAGCCAAATGGTGGCACAAGCCCTTGATTGGCTCGCGCTAAAAAGCAGCGATCGGGTGTTGGATCTGTTCTGTGGCCTCGGCAATTTCACCTTACCGCTGGCCAAGCATGTCCAGCAGGTGATTGGTGTTGAAGGCGTTGAAGAGATGGTGCTGCGCGCACGTGAAAATGCCAAGGCGCAAGGGATCAACAATGCGCAGTTTTATCATGCGGATCTCAGTGCGGATGTGTCGAAGTTTGATTGGGCGCAGCAAGGCGTCGATAAAGTGCTGCTTGACCCAGCACGCGCAGGTGCGCGTGAAGTCATGAGTCAAATCATTACTTTAGCGCCTACTCATATTGTTTATGTGTCTTGTCATTCAGCGACGATGGCACGGGATAGTGAAGCACTTTATGCCGCTGGCTATCGACTGGTAAGGCTTGGCATGTTGGATATGTTTCCGCATACTGGCCACTTAGAATCAATGGCGCTTTTTGTTCGCGAAACTTAAAAGATTGAGGTCATCCAAGGGCGGGTGGTGTCATTTAGGATCGTTGATGGCGTATAGGAATTAGGAAAGAACATGGTTGCAGTTCGCGGTGCGCATTTGACCGATGCGCAGCCCCTTGATGGGCAGACTTGGGTGAATTTATTGGCATTGGATGATGCGATAGCCAAGCGATTAGTACAGGCTTATCCTCAATGTCAGCAAGCCGTATCCGGCCATGAGCAGGCCGAGCTGCTGCTGTGGCGCGGCCGCGAGATGGTGGAGATCCTCAATACCTTGAGTATGGATGGTGACACTTTGCTTGCCGCCTTGCTCTTTCCTTTGGTTGAAGCCGGCGTCCTTGACCGTGAAACTGTCCTTGAAGAGCACGGTAGTAGCATTGCTAAGATGATCGATGGTGTGCAGATGATGGCCGCCATTCGTCAGCTCAACGCCACCACGGAAGGCTCAGCGTCGTCGAGCCAAGTGGACCACGTGCGTCACATGTTACTATCCATGGTGGAAGATTTCCGCTGCGTGATCATCAAGCTTGCTGAACGTATCTGTTATTTGCGTGAAGTGAAAAGCCATGATGAGCAAGAGCGTCTGTTGGTCGCGCGCGAGTGTGCCAACATCTATGCGCCACTAGCAAACCGTTTGGGCATTGGTCAGCTTAAATGGGAAATTGAAGATTACGCCTTTCGCTATCAGCACCCCAATACCTATAAAACCATCGCTAAGCAGTTGGCTGAGCGCCGTATTGACCGCGAACAATACATTGAGCATTTCGTTGCCGACCTTGATGAGGCGATGAAAGAGGGCGGGATCCGTGCTGAAGTGTATGGTCGCCCTAAACATATCTACAGCATTTGGCGCAAAATGCAGAAAAAGAGCTTGGCCTTTGATGAGCTCTTTGACGTGCGCGCCGTGCGTATTATTGCTGAGCGTCTGCAAGATTGTTACGCCGCGCTGGGCGTGGTGCATACCAAATATCGTCATCTTCCTAGTGAGTTTGATGACTATGTCGCCAACCCTAAACCCAACGGCTATCAGTCAATTCATACCGTAGTTCTTGGCCCTAACGGTAAAACGGTTGAGATTCAGATTCGCACCCAGCAGATGCATGATGATGCTGAGCTAGGCGTCGCTGCGCACTGGAAATACAAAGAGGGCAGCAGTGGTCGCTCTGCCTATGATCAGAAAATTGCATGGCTTCGCAAATTGCTGGCATGGCAAGAAGAGATGCAAGATGCTGGTGAAGTGCTGGATGAGCTTCGCAGCCAAGTCTTTGATGATCGCGTTTATGCCTTTACGCCCAAAGGCGATGTGGTTGACCTACCGAGTGAAGCCACACCGCTCGATTTTGCTTACCATATTCACTCGGAAGTGGGGCATCGCTGTATTGGTGCCAAGGTCGGCGGCCGTATAGTACCCTTTACCTATTTGCTCAGCATGGGCGATCAGGTCGAAATTATTACTCAAAAAGAGCCCAATCCATCACGTGATTGGCTCAATCCAAACTTAGGTTTTGTCAAATCAAGCCGTGCACGCGCTAAGATCCACGCGTGGTTCCGCAAACAAGATCGCGATAAAAACATCGCAGCAGGGAAAGAGATCCTTGAAACAGAGCTCGAGAAACTGCACTTATCGATCAAGGATGCGGAGAAACACTCCACCAAGCGTTTTAATGTCAACTCGCTTGAGGAGCTGTGCGCTGGTGTGGGCAGTGGTGATATTCGTATTCATCAGCTCACCAATCATCTCAATACCTTGCTCAATAGCCCAACGGCGGAAGAGGAAGATCAGCAGCTTTTAGAAAAGCTCAGTGACACTGACAACAAGCCACGTAAAAAAGTGCGCCAAGATGCCATCGTGGTACAAGGCGTGGATAACCTGATGTCGCACTTGGCTCGTTGCTGCCAGCCGATTCCGGGGGATGAAATTGTCGGTTATGTGACCCAAGGTCGCGGTATTTCAGTGCACCGCGCTGATTGTGAACAGCTTGAAGAGCTGCGCCACCATGCGCCTGAACGCATGATTGAAACCGTCTGGGGCGATGAGTTTAAAGGCAGCTATCTTCTGACCTTACGCGTCACTGCCAATGAGCGTACTGGTCTTTTGAAAGATATCACCACGGTTCTCGCCAATGAAAAAATCAAAGTGGCGGGTATGAAAAGCCGTACCGATTACAAGCAGCATCTCACCGTGATGGATTTTGAGCTCGAGCTTGCCCATGTGGAAACCATGCAGCGCGTTGCATTGCGCATCGAAGGCATTAATGACGTGCTCGAAGCCAGCCGTTTGTACTAATCAAAGATTGTGGAACGAATCATATGAGTGAGCAGCAACACCTAGAGCGCCTTTTGTCCATCATGGCGCAGCTGCGCGATCCGCAATCGGGGTGTCCTTGGGATTGCGCGCAAGATTTTGTATCCATTGCGCCCTATACCCTCGAAGAAACCTACGAGGTGCTAGATGCCATCGATAAACAGGATTGGCCTGCGCTCAAAGATGAGTTGGGGGATTTGCTATTTCAGGTGATCTTTTATGCGCAGATGGGCAAAGAACAAGGTCACTTTGAGATGGCGGATATTCTGACCAATTTGGCAGAGAAGCTCACGCGTCGTCATCCCCATGTCTTTGCTAATACTGCATTGTCACCAAGCTCCGCTGAGGCGGTGTCGCCGATTTGGGAAGCTGAAAAAGCGAAAGAGCGCGCAGCCAAAGGGCAAGTGCATCTATTAGATGATATTCCGCGTCAGTTTCCTGCCTTGATGCAAGCGGAAAAGATTCAAAAACGCTGTGCCAAAGTGGGCTTTGATTGGGACCAACTGCCGCCTGTCGTGGATAAGGTTCGCGAAGAGATTGATGAGGTGATGGCCGAGGTTGAAGCGGCGCAAGTCAATCCACACAAGGTGCAAGAAGAGGTGGGTGATCTCCTTTTTGCAGTGGTTAATTTAGCCCGTCATGTGGGTGTGAAGCCTGAAATGGCACTGCGCCAAGCCAATGATAAATTCATGCGACGTTTTCGCGGTGTTGAGGATTTTGCTCGCGCGGAAAAAAAAGAACTGAGCCAGTGTGATTTGGCTACCCTTGAAGCGTACTGGCAAAAAGTCAAACAGACTGAGTGAATTTGATATACCACAACAAATTAGTTGAGCGTCTGTGATAGTTTTCACGTTGTCGCAAGATAGGGGCTCTGGTATACTAATTTCCCGTCCAGTAAAAGACTCTGTAAACCCTCTTACAAACCAATTCTCAGGTTACGCATGACAACGAATTACATTTTTGTGACTGGCGGGGTGGTATCCTCACTAGGTAAAGGTATTGCTGCTGCATCATTGGCAGCGATTTTAGAAGCTCGTGGTCTGAATGTGACCATGATGAAGCTTGACCCTTACATCAACGTTGACCCGGGCACTATGAGCCCAACTCAACACGGTGAAGTGTTCGTCACGGAAGATGGCGCTGAAACTGACCTTGACCTTGGTCACTATGAGCGTTTTATTCGCACTAAAATGACCAAGCGTAACAACTTCACTGCTGGCCGCGTATACGCCGATGTACTTCGCAAAGAACGCCGTGGTGACTACCTTGGTGCAACCATTCAGGTGATCCCTCATATCACCAATGCGATCAAAGATCGCGTGATCGCTGGCTCTCAAGGCCATGATATTGCGATCGTGGAAGTGGGCGGCACTGTAGGTGATATCGAATCTCTACCATTTATGGAAGCGATCCGTCAGCTTGCTGTTGAGCTAGGCCGTGAGCGCGCGATGTTTATGCACCTAACTTTGGTGCCATACCTTGCGGCTGCGGGTGAAGTGAAAACCAAGCCAACGCAACACTCTGTAAAAGAGCTGCTTTCAATTGGTATCCAGCCTGACATTCTTATCTGTCGTAGCGATCGCATGATCCCAGCAAACGAGCGTAAGAAAATTGCACTGTTCTGTAACGTGCAAGAGAAAGCTGTGATCTCGATGAAAGATGTGGATTCAATCTACAAGATTCCACAATTGATCAAATCTCAAGGTTTGGATGATCTTGTGGTGAGCCGCTTTGGTATCACTGCAAAAGAAGCTGACCTATCTGAGTGGGAACAAGTGATTTACGAAGAAGCCAATCCAACGGGCGAAGTGACCATTGGTATGGTGGGTAAATACATCGAACTACCAGATGCATATAAGTCTGTAAACGAAGCATTGAAACATGCGGGCTTGAAAAATCGTTTGAATGTCCATATTAAGTATGTGGATTCACAAGACGTCGAAAACAAAGGCGTGAGCGTATTGGAAGGTTTGGATGCAATCTTAGTTCCTGGTGGCTTTGGCGACCGTGGTATTGAAGGTAAGATTCAAGCAGCGCAATATGCACGTGAAAACAAGATTCCATACCTAGGCATTTGTCTGGGTATGCAGGTGGCATTGATCGACTACGCACGTAATGTTGTGGGTATGACCGGTGCACACTCAACTGAATTTAATAAAGAGACCAAGTACCCAGTGGTCGGTTTGATCACTGAGTGGGTGGATAGCGAAGGTAAAGTGGAAGAGCGCACAGAGCAATCTGATCTGGGTGGTACCATGCGTCTAGGCTCACAACTTTGTCACCTTGAAAAAGGTACCAAAGCACGTGAACTTTATGGCAGCGATACCATTCACGAGCGTCACCGCCATCGTTATGAAGTGAATAACAATCTTCGTCCGCAAATTGAAAAAGCTGGTCTAAAAGTCTCTGGCTTGTCTGCGGACAAGAAGCTGGTGGAAGTGATTGAGAACCCAGCGCATCCTTGGTTTGTGGCTGCGCAGTTCCACCCTGAATTTACCTCGACACCACGTGATGGCCACCCGCTATTCGCTGGTTTCGTTAAAGCAGCTGGTCAGTATCAGCGCGGTGAATTAGAGCAATAAATAAAAGGATATGGGGCAGTTGCAAGGGTGCAGCGCCCCTTTAGTTTTGACATTTAAATTCAACGAGAGGAAACATTAATGTCTAAGATCGTTAAAGTTCTAGGTCGTGAAATTATCGATTCACGTGGTAACCCAACTGTAGAAGCAGAAGTACACCTAGAAGGCGGTTTCGTAGGTATGGCTGCAGCACCATCAGGTGCTTCTACTGGTTCACGCGAAGCTCTTGAGCTACGTGACGGTGACAAATCACGTTTCCTAGGTAAAGGCGTTCTTAAAGCTCTTGAAGCGGTTAACGGCCCAATCGCACAAGCGCTTCTAGGCAAAGATGCGAAAGCACAAGCTGAAATCGATCAAATCATGATCGATCTAGATGGCACTGAAAACAAATCTAACTTCGGTGCAAACGCAATCCTAGCGGTTTCTCTAGCAAACGCAAAAGCAGCAGCTGCTGCAAAAGGCATGCCTCTTTACGAGCACATCGCTGAGCTAAACGGCACTCCTGGCGTATTCTCTATGCCTCTACCAATGATGAACATCATCAACGGTGGTGAGCACGCAGACAACAACGTTGATATCCAAGAATTCATGATTCAACCAGTTGGCGCATCTACTCTTAAAGAAGCACTACGCATCGGTGCGGAAGTATTCCACAACCTAGCAAAAGTTCTTAAGTCTAAAGGCTACAACACTGCTGTTGGTGACGAAGGTGGTTTCGCGCCAAACCTTAAGTCTAACGCAGAAGCACTAGAAGTAATCGCAGAAGCAGTTGCAGCAGCTGGCTACGTTCTAGGTAAAGACGTAACACTTGCTATGGACTGTGCAGCATCTGAGTTCTATGACAAAGAAGCTGGCATCTACAACATGAAAGGCGAAGGCAAAACCTTCACTTCTGAAGAGTTCAACCACTACCTAGCTGGTCTAGTTGAGCAATTCCCTATCAAATCAATCGAAGACGGTCTAGACGAGTCTGATTGGGCTGGTTTCGCACACCAAACTCAACTTCTTGGCGACAAGATCCAACTAGTAGGTGACGATCTATTCGTTACTAACACTAAGATCCTTGCTGAAGGTATCGAGAAAGGTATCGCGAACTCTATCCTTATCAAGTTCAACCAAATCGGTTCTCTAACTGAGACTCTAGCTGCAATCAAGATGGCGAAAGACGCTGGCTACACTGCAGTTATCTCTCACCGTTCTGGCGAAACTGAAGATGCAACTATCGCTGACCTAGCGGTAGGTACTGCTGCCGGCCAAATCAAAACTGGTTCTATGAGCCGTTCTGACCGCGTTGCTAAGTACAACCAATTGATCCGTATCGAAGAAGCTCTAGGTTCTAAAGCGCCTTTCAACGGTCTTAAAGAAGTGAAAGGCCAAGCTTAATTCTTTATTGAATGGCTTAGCTTTTAGCTGAACAAAACGCCTCGCTTTGCGGGGCGTTTTTGTTTTTGCCAGCAGAAGATAAAATTGAGATGGAGCGAGGATGCGCCAGTGCGACATAGACGCTAGCGCCCATGCTGCCTTTATGGCAGGATTAGCCCTCAGTTTTATCGTTCAATCACGGTTGGCTTTGAAGCCTAAGGTAAACACGAGTAATGCGACTGCTGACCCTATTCTTTGCGGCTATATTATTGCTTCTGAGTAGTATTTTGCTCTATGGCAAGAACGGGGTGCGTGATCATCATCAGCTTGAGCAAGATATTGCGCATGAGACGCAAGCTAATGTTGCGTTAAAACAGCGCAACGCACAAATGTGGGCTGAAATTGATGATCTCAAATCAGGCAATGCCGCTATTGAAGAGCGTGCCCGTCATGAGCTTGGCATGATTAAGCCGGATGAAGTCTTTTACCGCGTGATTGAGCCTGAAAGTCATCTTGATGATACAGCCGAGTAATTACCCGTGACACAATCCATTTCTATTGTTGCTGTCGTCCCTGCCGCAGGGATCGGTCAGCGAATGCGTGCGGATATCGCCAAACAATATTTAATGATTGGTGAGCAGACCGTACTTGAGCATACCGTGCATCAATTATTGCGCCACCCACGCGTAGAGCGGGTGGTGATTGCTTTGCATCCCAATGATCAACATTTTGCAACCTTGCCACTTTCAGCGCACCCACAGGTAGAAACTGTCATCGGTGGTGATGAGCGCGATGATTCGGTGCTTGCAGCGTTAGCCAAACTTGCGTCTGATGATTGGGCATTGGTGCATGATGCGGCGCGCCCTTGCGTAGATTTAGCAGATATTGATCAACTGATTCAGCAAGCCACTAACCATCCTGTGGGTGGGATTCTAGCGATGCCAGTGCGCGATACCATGAAGAGTGCTAACGCCCAGCAGTGCAGTGATCATAGTGTGGATCGCAATGGTTTATGGCACGCTTTAACGCCGCAGCTGTTTCCAGCCAAGCAGTTGATTGCCAATATGCAATCAGCGAAAGCGCGTGGTTTACAGCTGACCGATGAAGCTTCAGCATTTGAAGCCAATGGTCTAGCCCCACTGTTAGTAGCTGGACGCGGCGATAATATCAAGATCACCCAACCCGAAGATTTAGCCTTAGCGCAGTTTTATCTAATGCGCCGGGCCCAACAGGAGAGTTAGCGATGCGAATTGGTCATGGCTTTGATGTGCATAAATTTGGTGGTGAAGGCCCAGTGATTATTGGCGGTGTTGCCATACCTTATGAACAAGGCTTGCTGGCTCATTCTGATGGTGATGTTGCTCTGCATGCACTGAGTGATGCGCTATTAGGCGCAATAGCGGCCGGTGATATCGGTAAGCACTTTCCTGATACTGATCCACAATTTAAAGGGGCAGATAGCCGCGCCTTACTGCGCCATGTTTATGCATTGGTGCAAGCAAAAGGCTACCAGCTTGGTAATGCGGATATCACCATCATTGCGCAAGCGCCGAAAATGGCACCCTATATCGAGCAGATGTGCCAAACCATCGCCCTTGATTTAGCCGTTGAGCGCGATCAAATTAATGTCAAAGCAACCACCTCTGAGCAGCTGGGTTTTACCGGTAGAAAAGAGGGGATCGCCACAGAAGCTGTGGTGTTGCTAATGCCTAAACAAGAGAATCAATAATGCAACAAGCATGGCACTATCGCTTTGGCGAGCCAAAGAGCACTGGCAAACTGAAAGCAAAACCAGAACATTTTGTGGTGGTTGAAGAACTGGGTTACGAGTTCACTGGCGAAGGTGAGCACTTGATGGTGCATATTCGCAAAACCGGTGAAAATACCCAATATGTTGCTAATGAGTTAGCAAAGGCCTGCGGTGTTTCATCTCGCGAAGTCAGCTGGGCGGGTTTAAAAGATCGTCATGCCGTGACAGAGCAGTGGCTGAGTGTTCATTTACCAGGACAAGCTGATCCTGATTTGAGTGAATTTGTGGCCACGCACCCAGGTGTAGAAGTGCTGGCGCTGCGTCGTCATAACAAAAAATTGCGTCCTGGCGATCTGCAAGGGAACCGTTTTGAATTGCGTGTGACTGAGCTTGATGCCAAAGAGGATCTCGATGCTCGCTTAAGCCAAATTCGTGATTTAGGTGTACCGAATTATTTTGGTGAGCAGCGTTTTGGTCACGATGGTAACAATGTGACGCAAGCCGTGCGTTGGGGCGCGGGTGAAATTCGAGTTCGTGATAAGAAAAAGCGTAGCTTTTATCTTTCAGCCGCACGTAGTCATCTATTTAATGAAGTGCTTTCTGCTCGTTTGATTGCGGATATGAATTTAGCGCCAATGACCGGCGATCTATTGATTGATGCGCAAGGTCAAACGCAAGCATGGCAAGGTGAGATGCCAGCCGATTGGCTGCTTTCTGGCCCAATGGCGGGTGATAACGCCTTACCAACGCAAGCGGATGCGCAGGCGTTTGAGCAAGCGATTTTGGATCAGTACCCAGAATTATTACAGGTACTGCGTGATAACCGTATGCGCCAAGAGCGCCGTTCCTTGCTACTTTATCCGCAAGCCATGCAATGGTCATGGCAAGAGGGCGATCTGTTGGTTGCCTTTGCGCTGCCTGCGGGTGCTTATGCCACCACCGTGATGCGTGAGCTTGCGCAGCTTACCTCGGAGGATGGCCGTGCATATTCTGCTGAGTAATGATGACGGCATTTTTGCTGAAGGCTTACAGACGCTTGCACAAACAATTGAAACCCATCCTTTGGTTTCGCGTGTGACTGTTGTTGCGCCAGATCGTAATCGTTCTGGCGCCTCAAATTCACTGACCTTAGATCAGCCACTGCGGGTTCGGCAAGTGGCGCTGAATCAATATGCAGTGGAAGGTACGCCCACAGACTGTGTGCATTTTGCATTAAATGAATTGCTCCTGAGCAGTCCGCCAGATTTAGTATTAACAGGCATTAATCATGGTGCCAATCAGGGGGAAGATGTGCTCTATTCCGGCACTGTCGCTGCTGCAACTGAAGGCTTTTTTCTACAATGTCCAGCCATTGCTTTATCTTTGGTGGGCAAACACCATTTTGATACTGCAGCAGCCATTGCTTCGCAATTGGTGACCCGTTGGCTGCAAAATCCGCAGGCGCTAAAGCAAGTTTTGAACGTCAATGTGCCAGATCTGCCTTTGGCGCAAATTCAGGGGATGCAAGTGACCCGCTTGGGTGCACGCCATCGCGCAGAGCCTATGGTGAAACAGCTTGATCCACGTGGACACACCGTCTATTGGTTAGGTCCCCCAGGCGGACGGCAAGATGCGGGTGAAGGCACTGATTTTTACGCTGTCGATCAGGGTTGGGTATCCATTACACCGCTTGATTTAGATTTAACAGCACATCAAGCCATGGCCAATGTGCGCCAGTGGCTCGATTAAAAACAACAATAAGAGAGAACATTCATGGCAGTACCAGGGGATAAGCAGCGCTTGCTTGCTTTTCTTCGTAGCCAAGGGATTCATGATGAAACCTTGTTGGCGAGCATGGCAAATCTTCCGCGAGAGTCATTTGTTGACGAAGCATTTGCCCATCAAGCATATGAAAATAATGCCTTACCGATTGGTTCAGGGCAGACCATTTCACAGCCATATATTGTGGCGAAAATGACCCAGCTTTTGAATTTGAAGCCGACGGATATTGTGTTGGAAATCGGAACTGGCTCAGGCTATCAAACCGCAGTTTTGGCGCAATTGGTGAACCACGTCTTTTCTGTTGAGCGAATAAAGACGCTACAATGGCAAGCGAAACGTCGCTTAAAACAGCTGGATATTCATAATGTCTCAACCCGTCATGGGGATGGCTGGGAAGGCTGGGCTTCAAAAGGACCATTTGATGCGATTTTGGTAACAGCAGCAGCAGCTTACCTTCCGCAGGCGCTCTTAGCTCAGCTCAAAGATGGTGGTGTATTGGTGTTACCTGAGGGTGAGAATGCGCAACAATTGAAGCGCATGACACGCACAGGTGACACATTTGTTACAGAATTGATCGAATCTGTGCATTTTGTACCGCTTGTTGCGGGTGCACTGGGGTAAGTATGAAAAGAAATCGGGGTCGCTTTTGGCTAAAACAATTGGGCTTGGCTAGTATGATTGCTGGCCTTGTGGGCTGTGCACAGTCGCCGGCACCAGTGTCTGGTTTAGGGCCAAATTATGATGATCTTCAGCGCGGTAGTTATCGAGGTAGCTATTACGAAGTGAATCAGGGAGATACCCTTTATTTCATTGCTTACATCACAGATAAAGATGTGCAAGAAATTATAGAAAACAACGATCTTTCATATCCTTACACGATCTATCCGGGACAAAAACTGCGACTTTGGCAAAAAAAGTACGTTTATCCTACTCCTTCTAGAACCACTGCGATCAACTTCTATCCCGATCCAAAAGTTGTAGCGGAATATGTTGGTTCAACTGCGAAAACAACAGCGATCTCAGGGACAATTTCCGTAATCTCGACACCTGTCTCAAATTTAGGTCTTGATTCACCTAAGCCGACTCGTTACTCTGAGCAAACAAAAAATAAACAAACTGTTAACAATAAACCCAAGCCAAGTACTACACAGTCTACGGCGAAGGTGACAGCAGCAGAGAAAAAACCAATGAAGCCGAAACCAGCACCTAAGCCGGCGGTTTCAGGAAAGGTGACCGATTGGCTTTGGCCAACTAAAGGTCGCGTGGTGGTTCGCTTCTCCAATGCTGAACAGGGGAACAAAGGAATTGATATTGCAGGCCGCCGCGGCCAACCCGTTGTAGCAACAGCGAAAGGCGCAGTGGTATATGCCGGCAATGCATTACGAGGCTACGGGAACTTAATTATTATCAAACACAATGATGATTATTTAAGTGCTTATGCCCATAACGAGCGAATTCTGGTGAAGGAAAATCAGCGAGTGGCTGCAGGTGAGCAGATTGCCACCATGGGAAGCTCGGGTTCACAGGATGTTCGCTTACATTTTGAAATTCGCTACAAGGGAAAATCAGTCAACCCACAGCGTTACCTACCTTAACAGATAGCGCAGGGCGGGCTGAGAGAGACAAATTTCGCAGTATTGTCTTGCTATCTGGATACGGGGAGGCGCCTATGAGCCGCAGTAACGCAGTAAAGCAATTAGACACAATCGAGCAACTTGATATCGAGGACATCGAACTAGATACGGAAGAGGAAGTGTCTACTGAGGTGGAATCAGCACAGCAAGATGCCCTCACTACGAAGACCATGGATGCCACTCAGCTTTATCTGGGTGAAATTGGTTACTCTCCACTATTAACCGCCGAAGAAGAAGTGCTCTATGCTCGCCGCGCTTTGCGTGGTGATGAAATTGCACGCAAACGCATGATTGAAAGTAATCTTCGTTTGGTGGTGAAAATCTCTCGCCGATACAGCAATCGAGGTCTGGCACTGCTTGATCTGGTTGAAGAGGGCAATCTTGGTTTGATTCGCGCGGTGGAAAAATTCGATCCGGAGCGTGGATTCCGCTTCTCAACTTATGCCACTTGGTGGATTCGTCAAACCATTGAGCGTGCGATCATGAACCAGACTCGCACGATTCGTTTGCCTATTCATGTGGTTAAAGAGCTTAATGTTTACTTGCGAACGGCGCGTGAGTTATCACAAAAGCTGGATCATGAGCCAACTGCTGAAGATATTGCGATTAGTCTCGATAAGCCAGTGGAAGATGTCAGCAAGATGCTCAAGCTCAATGAACGCATCAGTTCGGTGGACAACCCTATTGGTGGCGATACTGAAAAAGCGCTGCTTGATATTATTCCTGACGAAAATCAGGCGGGTCCTGAGAATGTTACGCAGGATGATGACATCAAAGAATCTATCGTCACTTGGTTGGGTGAGCTTAATGTAAAACAGCGTGAAGTATTGGCGCGTCGTTTTGGCTTGCTAGGTTATGAAGCATCAACATTGGAAGATGTGGGGCGTGAGATTGGATTGACCCGTGAGCGTGTGCGCCAAATTCAGGTTGAAGGTTTGCGCCGCTTGCGTGATATGTTGACCCATCAGGGATTAAATATTGAAGCGATTTTCAATATGTCTTAAGCCCCTATGAAAAGCTTCATATTGATAAAAAGGACGCCTTGGCGTCCTTTTTGCTTTCAGTCATTCGATTCAAGTATGAGTTCAGAGGCTGATTTTTTTCAGGCGATACAGCGCATCCAATGCTTGGCGCGGCGTCATTTCATTAGGGTCAATGGCTGAGAGTGCAATTTCAAGCTCTGAAGGCTCTGCAAATAAGCTGGTTTGCACAGGTTGCGAACTTGCTTGTTGTAAATTGGATTGCGCCGCTGGTAATTCGGCTAAATCACGATTTTCCAATTGATGCAGTTTCATTTTCGCTTGGCGAATGACGGATTTAGGCACACCCGCAAGGGCTGCGACAGCCAGACCATAGGATTTATTGGCCGCACCTTCTTGCACTGCATGCATAAAGGCGATGGTGTCATCGTGCTCTACGGCATCCAGGTGTACGTTTGCAAGACCCTGCATTAATTGTGGTAGCTCAGTGAGTTCAAAATAATGGGTGGCAAAGAGTGTCATTGCACCGATTTCTTTGGCCAGCCATTCCGCGCTTGCCCAAGCCAATGAGAGGCCATCGTAGGTACTGGTACCGCGACCAATCTCATCCATTAACACTAAGCTATGTGCGGTAGCGTTATGTAAGATATTCGCAGTTTCGGTCATTTCGACCATAAAAGTTGAGCGGCCAGAGGCGAGATCGTCCGATGCGCCAATACGGGTAAAGATGCGATCTAAGGGACCCACCACAGCACTTTGCGCCGGGACAAAACTACCGATATGAGCCAGCAATGCAATCAAGGCTGTTTGTCGCATATAGGTTGATTTACCACCCATATTAGGGCCGGTAATGATCAGCATGCGGCGATCAGGTGCGAGCAAAATTGGGTTGGCAATAAAAGGGTCTTGCATCACATGTTCAACCACAGGGTGGCGACCCGCTTCAATCTGAATACCCGGCTCTGTAACTAGGGTCGGTTGACAATAACCCAGTTGGTCCGCACGCTCAGCAAGGTTACAAAGTACATCAAGCTCGGCAATGGCATGGGCTGCATTTTGTAGCATCTCTAGCTCAGGCATCAGTAGATCAAAGAGCGCGTCCCAAAGTTGTTTTTCAATGGCCAAGGCTTTACTCTTTGAGTTGAGCACCTTGTCTTCATGAGCTTTGAGTTCCGGAATAATATAACGCTCAGCATTTTTCAGCGTTTGACGGCGCACATAGTAACTTGGCACCAAGTGGCTTTGCCCTCGACTGACTTGAATGTAGTAACCGTGCACTTGGTTAAAGCCTACTTTCAGGGTATCGATTTGGTGCGTTTCACGCTCGCGAACTTCAAGACGCTCTAAAAATTCGGTGGCACCTGATGCTAAATCGCGCCACTCATCAAGCTCCGCGCTATAGCCGGGGGCTATCACGCCGCCGTCACGAATCACCACTGGCGGGTTTTCGATAATGGCGCGATTTAATAGCTCAGCTACTGCGGGCATCGGCTGAGCTGCGCTGCGTAGTTGCATTAATTGTGGATGTTCAAGTGCTGATAATGTGTCCTGTAGCACAGGGAGTTGATTAAGCGCACTGCGTAAACGCGCCAAATCACGAGGGCGGGCTGAACGTAGTGCCAAGCGTGCGAGAATACGTTCAATATCGCCAATGGGTTTCAGCTCAGGCTGAATACTCTCAAAGTGCAAACCATCTTTAATTTCTGCAATCGCATCAAGTCGGTTTTGACGAGGTTCAATGGCACGAATGGGTTGATGAATCCAACGTTTAAGCAAACGACTACCCATGGCGGTGACCGTACAATCAAGCACGGATGCTAAGGTATTGTCATAACCGCCTGCCAAATTTTGGGTAAGCTCCAAATTGCGGCGCGTAGCGGCATCGAGGATCACGCTGTGATCTTGGCTATCCAGCTGCAGGCTACGAATGTGTGGCAGTGCTGTGCGCTGGGTATCTTTGACATATTGCAATAGGGCGCCAGCCGCACAAATACCTAGGCGATAATCTTCAACGCCAAAGCCGACTAAATCACGGGTGCCAAACTGTTGTAAAAGTTGGTTACGCGCAGTGCTGTATTCAAATTCCCATACGGGCCGACGACGATTGCCGTCACGTTGGCGTAGTAATTCAACAGCGGCTAAATCTTCAGCAAATAGCAGCTCGACTGGATGAGTGCGTTCGAGCTCGGCTTGAATGCGCTCGTCTCCTTGCATTTCACTCAGCAGAAAACGCCCCGAAGTGAGATCTAAGGTGGCATAGCCAAAGTGTTCGCCTTGCTGAACAATGGCGGCAATCAGGTTATCACGACGCTCTGCCAATAAGGCTTCATCGGTTACTGTGCCAGGGGTGACGATACGGACTACTTGGCGCTCGACGGGGCCTTTACTCGTTGCAGGATCGCCAATTTGTTCACAAATCGCGACTGACTCACCTTGCTGGACTAATTTAGCCAGATAGCCTTCGACGGCATGATAAGGAATGCCGGCCATGGGAATTGGCTCGCCAGCTGATTGACCGCGTTTAGTCAGTGAAATATCTAGCAGTTGCGAAGCGCGTTTGGCATCGTCATAGAAGAGTTCGTAGAAATCGCCCATTCGATAAAACAGCAGTATCTCTGGGTGCTCCGCTTTTAAGCGAAGGTACTGCTGCATCATTGGGGTGTGTGATTCTAAAGGGCGAGAGTTGGGCACGAAAAATCCTCGGCGATTGGAAGCAAAGAGACTGCAGGCATCATATTTTTGATAGGCAGAGAAAGCAATGCGAGTCATTCAAAAGGTCAATCTTTATGCGCGAAGCGTTATTTTCTCGCGCTATTTTTGCGTGTCAGTGCGTTGACAATGCTGCGATAGATTTCATGTCTCAGCTATTTTTAAGCAATCAATGGCGCCTAATTTTTACTGCTCTCTCGCGTTTATTGTAAACAGTGAGGGGATGTCTTTTTTCTTCAATTGAAGCTGCTACACTGAGCGCAAAAAGGAGTTGAATGAGATGAATCATCAAGGACAACAGCTGGCGCAGCTACTTTTGGCTAAGCAATGGCAAATGGCCACTGCTGAGTCATGTACCGGTGGTGGTGTCGCCATGGCATTGACCGATATCGCAGGAAGTTCAGCTTGGTTTGATCGCGCGTTTGTTACCTATAGCAATGAAGCGAAAACTCAAATGCTTGGCGTGAGTGAAGCGCTTATTAGTCGCCATGGCGCGGTGAGTGATGCCGTCGTCCGTGCAATGGCACAGGGGGCCATTACCCACTCCAATGCAAAACTCACGGTATCGATTAGTGGCATTGCCGGCCCTGGTGGCGGCAGTGACGAAAAGCCTGTGGGCACCGTATGGTTTGCCTGGGCTGATCATGCTGGCTGGGTGAAAAGTCAATGTCAGCACTTTACTGGCGATCGCCAAGCAGTACGTCAACAAGCAGTTGCCTATGCCATCGCAGGCTGCTGTGAACGACTCACAGAGTTGAGTTAATCTGCTGAAAAATATCGAATCAATCAAATTTTGAAAAAAACAGGCGGTCAGGACTAGACACTGTATAAGTAGACAGTATACTTAACAGCAATTCACAGATTGTCGGTTCCCCCTCGGAGAGTCAAATGGATAGCAACAAAGAAAAAGCGTTAGCTGCGGCCCTAGGCCAGATCGAAAAACAATTTGGTAAAGGTTCTATCATGCGTTTAGGTGATAACCGTACCATGGATGTAGAAACCATCTCGACTGGTTCATTGGCCTTGGATATCGCTTTAGGTGCTGGTGGCTTACCGATGGGGCGTATTTGCGAAATCTACGGCCCTGAATCTTCAGGTAAAACAACCTTGACTCTTGAGCTGATTGCTTCAGCGCAACGCCAAGGTAAAACCTGTGCCTTTATCGATGCTGAGCATGCCTTGGATCCAATCTATGCGCAGAAATTGGGCGTGAATATCGACCAGCTATTGGTGTCACAGCCAGATACTGGTGAGCAAGCACTTGAGATTTGTGATGCTTTGGCTCGTTCGGGCGCGGTGGATGTGATTGTTGTTGACTCCGTTGCAGCGCTTACACCAAAAGCTGAAATCGAAGGTGAGATGGGTGACAGCCACATGGGTCTGCAAGCGCGTATGCTATCGCAAGCGATGCGTAAATTGACGGGTAACCTGAAACAGTCCAACTGTATGTGTATTTTCATCAACCAAATCCGTATGAAGATTGGTGTGATGTTTGGTAACCCAGAAACCACTACCGGTGGTAATGCACTGAAATTCTATGCTTCTGTTCGTTTGGACATTCGTCGTACTGGCTCGATTAAAGAGGGCGATGAGGTTGTTGGTAACGAAACCCGCATTAAAGTAGTGAAGAACAAAATTGCGGCACCATTTAAACAAGCGGATACACAAATTCTTTACGGCCAAGGCTTTAACCGTTTGGGTGAACTCATTGACCTGGGTGTGAAGCATAAATTTGTTGATAAAGCGGGTGCTTGGTATAGCTATCAAGGCGATAAAATCGGTCAAGGTAAAGCCAATGCTTGTAAATACCTTGCTGATAATCCAGCGATTTCAGATGCTTTGGACAAATCACTTCGTGAATTGTTGCTGCAGCCGCAAACCGCTTCAGCGCAGGCAACAGAAGCTGAAGTGGAATCACCTGAGTCTGAAGAAGGGGAAGCCTTCTGAGTCGTTGGCAAAATCCACGCGATGCGGCAATCAACTATCTGTCGCGTCGTGAACATAGCCAAGCCGAACTGCGCAGTAAACTGCGCAGTTTGCATTTTGGCGAAACGGAAATTGAACTTGCCCTACAAAGTTGCATTGAACACCGTTACCTTGATGATCAGCGCTATGGCGAAATGTTGATTCGTCATGGTCAAGATAAAGGCCATGGTGTCCAACGTATTCGTCAGCAAATGCAGCAAAAAGGGTTGGCGCAAGATTTAATAGAATCGCTTCTAGCGCATTGTGAGGTCGATTGGTTTGAACTGGCAAGAGCGACCTATTTGCGAAAATATTCGCAGTGGGGGGAATGTTTGCCAACGCCGATTGTTGATGCCAAGGATCGCAGCAAGCGAATGCGTTTTTTACTCTATCGCGGGTTTAGTTTTGACCAAGTACAGTATGCGCTAGAGATACATCGTGAATCTGAATAAACACCGCCTCATGTGGTGTTTTTTTATATCAAAAAAAAGAAAGCCTTGCTTCGGCCTTTCGTGCATTGTCTTGCTGCCAGCAAATGAAGGGGAAATTGGCGAGAAATCTAGTAGAAATGGTTAAAAAGCTCCCGCATTGGCAAAGGTTGATTTACAATGTTGGCCGAAAAAATTTCTAACAGCGTCTATATCGTCGCAGAGCGACCTGTTGAAGACCATAACCAGTTTAGGATTTGCCAATGTACATGAGCACAGATGAGGTTCGTAATGCGTACCTCAAGTTCTTTGAAAGCAAAGGACACCAGATCGTCGACAGTTCATCGTTAGTACCGCATAACGATCCAACCCTGCTTTTTACCAATGCAGGTATGAACCAATTTAAAGATTGTTTCTTAGGTTTGGAAAAACGCGCCTACACACGAGCAACGACTGCACAACGCTGTGTTCGTGCCGGTGGTAAGCACAACGATCTAGAAAACGTTGGTTTTACAGCTCGTCACCATACCTTCTTTGAAATGCTAGGTAACTTCAGCTTTGGTGATTACTTCAAAGATGATGCGATTAGCTATGCATGGGAATTCCTGACTGAAATTCTAAAACTGCCAAAAGAGCGTTTGTTGGTGACTGTTTATCAGACCGATGATGAGGCTTTTGATATCTGGAATAAAAAAATTGGTATTCCAGCTGAGCGCATCGTTCGCATTGGCGATAAAGAAGGTGGTAAAGCCTATGAGTCAGATAACTTCTGGCAAATGGGTGACACTGGCCCATGTGGTCCATGTACCGAGATTTTCTATGATCACGGCGACCACATCTGGGGTGGTCCTCCAGGTTCTGCAGAGGAAGATGGCGACCGCTTTATTGAAATCTGGAACAACGTATTTATGCAGTTCAATCGCCATGCCGATGGCACCATGGAGCCGCTACCACAACCTTCGGTAGATACAGGCATGGGGATTGAGCGTATCTCTGCCATCATGCAGGGTGTGCATTCAAACTATGAAATTGATGTTTTCCAAACATTGATCAAAGCCGCTGCAGAAGTGACAGGTTGTGATGACCTTTCTAATCAATCACTACGCGTTATTGCTGACCATATTCGTTCATGTTCATTCTTGATTGTGGACGGTGTGATGCCTTCAAATGAAGGTCGTGGCTATGTGCTACGTCGCATTATTCGTCGCGCAGTGCGTCACGGTAACAAAGTGGGTGCACAAGGTGCATTCTTCCATAAATTGGTCGGCGTGCTGGCTGAGGTAATGGGCTCTGCGGGTCAAGAACTCAAACGCCAGCAAGCTGTGGTTGAGAAAGTGCTTCGTATCGAAGAAGAAAACTTTGGTCGCACGCTCGAGCGCGGCATGGCGATCCTGAATGATGCACTTGATAACCTTGACGGTAAAGTGCTGGACGGCGAAACCGTATTCAAACTTTATGATACCTACGGCTTCCCTGCTGATTTGACCAATGATGTAGCGCGCGAGCGTGACTTTAGCATCGATGAAGTTGGCTTTGAAAAAGCCATGGAAGAGCAGCGTCAACGTGCACGTGAAGCGGGCCAATTTGGTACCGATTACAACGCCGCAATCAAAACAGAAGCGCAAACAGAATTCTGCGGCTACGCCGGTACTGAAGGTGAGAGCGCTGTGGTTGCGATGTTCGTTGAAGGCCAAGAAGTCGATGCACTATCTGCGGGTGATAAAGCGATTTTGATTCTTGATCAAACACCTTTCTATGCAGAGTCAGGCGGCCAGTGTGGCGATGCGGGTGTGATCAATACTGAATCAGGTTTGTTCAAAGTTGAAGATACTCAAAAGCTTGGTAATGCCATTGCGCATCACGGCGAGTTGACTGAAGGCGTCATGGCGAAAGGTGACAAAGCCAATGCATTGGTGAATGCTGCGCGCCGCGCCGCTATTACCTTGAACCACTCTGCAACACACTTGCTTCACGCTGCACTACGTAAAGTATTGGGTGAGCACGTTACTCAGAAGGGCTCACTTGTAAAAGCTGAAAATCTACGTTTTGACTTCTCGCACCTTGAGGGTGTGACCGCAGCTGAGCTGAAAGAAGTTGAGCGCATGGTTAACGCTGAAGTGCGCCGTAACCACAGTATTGAAACCAATATCATGGATATTGAGTCAGCCAAACAAAAAGGTGCGATGGCACTGTTTGGTGAAAAGTATGACGAGCAAGTTCGCGTACTGTCCATGGGTGATTTCTCAACTGAGCTATGTGGCGGTGTTCACGCATCAAGTACAGGTGATATCGGCCTATTTAAGATCACTTCTGAAAGTGGTATTGCAGCAGGTATTCGTCGTATTGAAGCGGTGACTGGTGAAGCTGCGCTGGATTACTTGGATGGTCAAGCGGCGAAAGCTGAGCTGAAGCTTGATGAAGCTGCAGTCAAAGCAAAAGCGCTTGAAAAAGAGATCGCACAGCTCAAAGATAAACTTGCAGCAGCAGCCAGCGCTAAGCTGACTGACAAAGTACAAGAGATCAATGGCGTGAAAGTGCTGGTTGCCAAACTTGATGGTGCGGATAACAAGGCATTGCGCGGTATGGTTGACGATCTGAAAAACCAAATGGGTAGCGGTGTGATCATGCTGGGCAATGTCAGCGAAGGCAAAGTTGGCCTGATTGCTGGCGTGACCAAAGATTTGATCGGCAAAGTGAAAGCGGGTGATTTGGTGAACCTTGTGGCCCAACAAGTCGGTGGTAAAGGCGGCGGTCGTCCAGATATGGCGCAAGCTGGCGGTACTGATGCGGCAGCATTGCCACAGGCATTGGATTCAGTGGTGCCTTGGTTGACTGAACAACTCTAATCGGAGTGATTGCACATCGTGTCTCGTCTGGTTCTTAAATTTGGTGGTACCTCAGTGGGCTCGCTTGAGCGCATTGAGGCGGTTGCAGAGCAGGTGATGGCCCTTCGTTCGCTAGGGCATCAATTGGTGGTGGTGGTTTCCGCAATGGCAGGAGAAACCAATCGCTTGGTTGAGATGGCTTATCGCCTATCTGCGACGCCCAATCCTCGAGAGCTGGATATGCTAATGGCGACGGGGGAGCAAGTCTCGATGTCGTTATTGGCCACTGTGTTGAGTGCGCGTGGTTGCCCTGCGCGCTCTTTTACTGGGGGGCAGGCTGGTATTGTCACCTCATCAGTGCACGGTGGTGCAATGATTGAAAATATCGACACAGCTGCACTTGAAGCCAACTTAGCTGAAGGTGCGGTTGCGATTGTCGCGGGATTTCAGGGCTGTGATGCCATGGGGGAGATTACCACCCTGGGGCGTGGTGGCTCAGATTATACTGCGGTTGCACTAGCGGCTGCTTTGGCGGCTGATGAGTGCCAAATTTTTACTGACGTGGATGGCGTTTATAGCGCAGATCCCCGCATCGTACCGAGTGCGGTACGTCATGACTGTATTCGCTTTACCGATATGCTGGCAATGGCTGAGCATGGCGCTAAGGTGTTGCAGTATCAGTCAGTGCATAGCGCTTATGAGTTGAATGTTCCGCTGCGCGTCTTATCCTCATTTACCGCCGGTCATAGTACCTTGGTCACCTTTGATCATCTCTGTCCGGTGAAACCCATTGCTGGCCTTGCGGGTGTCGCTCAATTACTAATCACAATTCCATCAAAATATCTGATTGAATTTAGAACGAATTTGACGGAACTAAACCTTCAGTTTCAACTCTTACAAGAGCAAGCTGATGACGTGACGTTAATCGTTTGTGACTCAGATGAAGGCAAAATTCCGCTAGAGTTAAAACAAAGAATACGTCATATTATCAAGGTGTTTACATTATCAATTGTGGGACAGAGTGCGGAAACGATTCGTCATCATGCAATTGAGGCACTATCTTTACAGGGTATTGCGGTACACCAGTACTCATTAGCGGACAGTCGATTAAGTCTGACGGTTGATAGCGATGACTATCCGCAGGCTGCAACTTTACTTCATGAAAAGTTTGTGGTTTGTGACGAATTTATAGATAATGCGCCGCTTCTCGCGGTATCTTAAGCAGGAATCGCTTGCCGCTGCTAATGGAAGAAACGATATAACGTTGATTCGTTATCCATAATAAGACTGAGATAACTCAAGGAGCAGACTCATGCTAATTTTGACTCGTCGCGTTGGTGAAACGCTGATGATTGGTGACGAAGTAACAGTCACTGTGCTTGGTGTAAAAGGCAACCAAGTTCGTATCGGTGTGAATGCACCAAAAGAAGTTTCCGTTCACCGTGAAGAAATCTATATGCGAATTCAAGCGGAGAAAGGTACCGATAGTACAAATCAAGGTAACTTCTAAAGAGATGGGTCAGCAAATGCTGGCCTTCTTTTTGCCTGTCATTTAGCAATATCTTTTCTTCTCGTCAGTGTGACTGACTTCTCTTTTTTAAATAAATTGTTCAAAATCGCAACCAATTGAGTGCAAAGTGCGCAACCGTGCATTTGTTCTAGAGTTTTTGCCAGAAAGTGTTTGACATATTTTGGCCTCACAGTAATATGTGCCTCCGCAAGATGGTGAGGTGGCCGAGAGGCCGAAGGCGCTCCCCTGCTAAGGGAGTATACGGTTTGTAGCCGTATCGAGGGTTCGAATCCCTCCCTCACCGCCATTCTTGCGTCGCTTCAATTTATTGAAGCGTTGCGCGCTCGTAGCTCAGCTGGATAGAGTACCTGGCTACGAACCAGGCGGTCGGAGGTTCGAATCCTCCCGAGCGCGCCATTATTTTTTTGATAAGCTTTGGCTTGTTGAATACAAAATTTAAAAGATTTCTGCGCGCTCGTAGCTCAGCTGGATAGAGTACCTGGCTACGAACCAGGCGGTCGGAGGTTCGAATCCTCCCGAGCGCGCCATTCTTTTCTCAATTCGTATAGCACGGATTGATTTTAAAATTTAAAGATTTCTGCGCGCTCGTAGCTCAGCTGGATAGAGTACCTGGCTACGAACCAGGCGGTCGGAGGTTCGAATCCTCCCGAGCGCGCCATTCTTTTCTCAATTCGTATAGCACGGATTGATTTTAAAATTTAAAGATTTCTGCGCGCTCGTAGCTCAGCTGGATAGAGTACCTGGCTACGAACCAGGCGGTCGGAGGTTCGAATCCTCCCGAGCGCGCCATTCTTTCTCGACTTATTTCAATAAGTTGAATAGAATACATGAATTCTGCGCGCTCGTAGCTCAGCTGGATAGAGTACCTGGCTACGAACCAGGCGGTCGGAGGTTCGAATCCTCCCGAGCGCGCCATTATTTGTGTGGTGAGGTGGCCGAGAGGCCGAAGGCGCTCCCCTGCTAAGGGAGTATACGGTTTGTAGCCGTATCGAGGGTTCGAATCCCTCCCTCACCGCCATCCCTTTTTAGATTTGCGCGCTCGTAGCTCAGCTGGATAGAGTACCTGGCTACGAACCAGGCGGTCGGAGGTTCGAATCCTCCCGAGCGCGCCATTCTTACAAAACCCAGTCTTCGGACTGGGTTTTTTTATATCTATTGATTCTCCGTTGTCCCAATTCTTATCTATTTATCAATTTCTTACATTTTCATCTCTGCTTGGAACGCGCTGTTTTTCTGCACTTTTTCGTACGGTTTTGTCGTGATATTTCCTGATCTGTATCAATTCGAATTTTTTTATTTGAGCAAATGAAAGGAACTGTGAGGTGGATTGAACGTTTTTCAGTCGTTTCTTGGTACTCTAGTTGCTTAAAAGAGCAGCGAATGCAACAAAAATGTATTTTGTTTCGTAACTGATTCGTTAACTGCATTTTGACTCGCTCGGGTTTGACTGCATAGGTGCTGCGTGATAATCGTTAGCGCCTGTCGCAGTTTGAAAGAAGGGAAGCTACAAATGACAGAGACCACAGTTGTGGTGGATGCCGTGACTATCGCGGCGTCACAAGGCGCAAACGGCCCAACGATCGATATCACCGCCGCACTGATTGATGCTGCTGCATTGATGGTGATCGGCATGGGATTTGTTTTCTTGTTTCTCAGCTTACTGATTGTCGTCATCAATATGATGGCGAAATGGGTTCCTGAGGAGCCGCAAGCTGAACAATCCTCATCTCCTCGCCCAACCGCACAAGGGGTTCGCCCCGAAGTTGTGGCAGCCATTAGCAGCGCTGTGCACCAATACCGTGCACGTGCAACCTCATAATTTTTTGGATTTGACTACTACAAGGAGTTGGCAGAATGTCCAAGGCTCTTGCGATTACTGACGTTGTATTACGTGACGCGCACCAGTCGCTCTTCGCGACTCGTATGCGTATTGAAGATATGCTTCCAATTGCTGAAGCGTTAGATCAAGTTGGCTACTGGTCACTTGAAACTTGGGGTGGGGCGACTTTTGACGCTTGTATTCGTTTTCTCGGCGAAGATCCATGGGAGCGTCTACGTACGCTGAAAAAAGCGATGCCAAATACCCCGATGCAAATGCTGCTTCGCGGTCAAAACCTATTGGGCTATCGCCACTACGCCGATGACGTGGTTGAAAAATTTGTTGAGCGTTCACATGCCAACGGTATGGATGTATTTCGAATTTTTGATGCGATGAACGATGTTCGCAACTTCCAGCGCGCAGTAAAAGCGGCTGTGGATGTTGGCGCGCACGCTCAGGGCACACTCTCTTATACCACCAGTAAATTCCATACCCTTGAAACTTGGACTGATCTCGCTAAGCGTCTTGAAGATTTGGGATGTCACTCGCTTTGTATTAAAGATATGTCAGGTTTGCTCAAGCCCTATGAAGCTGAAAATCTGATTCGTGCGATTAAGCAAAGCTGTGATGTGCCAATTGCGCTGCATTGCCATGCGACTACAGGCCTGTCGACTGCAACTGCGATTAAAGCTATTGAAGCGGGCGTGGATGTGCTGGATACCTCCATCTCTTCTATGAGCCAAACCTATGGCCACACGCCAACAGAAACTGTTGTTGCCATGCTAGAAGGGACCGATCGAGACACCGGCTTGAATCTCAATGCGCTTGAACCAATTGCTGCCTACTTTAAAGAAGTTCGTAAGAAGTATGCGAAATGGGAAGGGGCAATGAAGGGCGTGGACTCACGCATTTTGATCGCTCAGGTACCAGGCGGCATGCTAACCAATATGGAAGGCCAGCTTAAAGAGCAGGGCGCCGCGGATCGCATCGATGAAGTGCTCAATGAAATCCCACGTGTGCGTGAAGATTTGGGCTTCTTACCTTTGGTGACGCCAACATCGCAAATCGTGGGAACACAAGCGGTGATTAACGTGCTCACTGGTGAGCGCTATAAATCCATCACCAAAGAAACGGCAGGCGTGCTCAAAGGTGAATATGGCGCAACACCAGCACCAGTCAATGCTGAGCTGCAAGCGCGTGTATTAGATGGCGCTGAGGCGATCACTTGTCGTCCAGCTGATTTGCTTGAAAATGAGCTGCATACGTTAACTGACGATCTGCTGGCAAAAGCCAAAGATGAGAATATCAGCTTGGCTGAAGCGCAGGTGGATGATGTTTTAACCTATGCGCTATTCCCGCAAGTAGGTCTCAAATTCCTGAAAAACCGTGGCAATCCAGATGCCTTTGAACCTGCGCCAAGCGCTGAAGTTGCTGTGCCTGTGGTCGCTGCTGCACCAATGCAAGGCGGTGTAGAAAGCTACAGCGTTTGCGTCAACGGTGAAGTGTTTGATGTACAAGTGGGTCCTCAAGGACAAGTGGCTGCGGTAGCGCCTGCTGCTGCCTCAACGCAATCTGCGGCAGCTGCGGCACCTGTTGCAGGTGGCTCCGTGGAAGCCGTTCCTGCGCCTTTGGCAGGCAATATCTTTAAAGTGGTGGTTCAGCCGGGTCATCCTGTACAAGAAGGTGATGTGTTGTTGATCCTTGAAGCGATGAAGATGGAAACCGAAGTACGCGCTGCGCGCAGCGGCAAAGTACAGGACGTATTGGTGAAAGAGGGTGATTCGGTGAGCGTGGGTACGCCGCTGTTGAACCTAGCTTAGAGGACGACATGGACGGTTTATACACACTTTGGCAAAGCACAGGGATAGCTCATTTCCAGTGGCAACAAATGGTGATGATGGCTGTTGGCCTGACGTTGTTGTACTTAGCCATTCGCAAGGGCTTTGAGCCCTTGCTTCTTCTGCCTATTGGTTTTGGTGCGATCTTGGCCAACATTCCTGCCGTGGGTTTGGCCAACTCCGCCTTGGATAATGCGCTTTATGCCGCCGATCTCAATCTATTGAAAGAGTTCGCGCAAATTGTCGGTGTCACTGACATCAGCAAAGAAGCGGTTCAGCAAGCGATGAAGCTCGCCGATCCGACTCAGCTTGCCGCCGCGAAAGCTTTGGCTGCTGAGCATGGCTATGGTGCTGGCGTGCTTTACACCTTTTATACCGTGGCGGTGGCTTCGGGCGTGGCACCTTTGCTGATTTTTATGGGCGTGGGTGCAATGACCGACTTTGGCGCCTTGATTGCTAACCCGAAAATGTTGCTGCTTGGTGCAGCGGCGCAGTTTGGTATTTTCGCCACCCTGTTTGGTGCGATTTTGCTCAACTATATTCCGGGTATGGAATTTACCTTGGCCGATGCTTCGGCGATCGCGATTATCGGTGGTGCCGATGGTCCAACCGCGATCTTCTTGGCATCAAAGTTGGCCCCTGAACTACTGGGTGCGATTGCGGTAGCGGCATATAGCTATATGGCTTTGGTGCCAATTATTCAGCCGCCGATTATGAAAGCCCTAACAACCAAAGAAGAGCGTCAAATTAAGATGGACCAGCTTCGCGAAGTGAAAAAAACAGAGAAGATCCTGTTCCCACTTGCGGTGCTGGGTGCAACCATTTTATTTTTGCCAGAAGCCACACCATTGGTTGGGATGTTCTGCTTGGGTAACTTGATGCGCGAATCTGGCGTGGTGGAGCGTTTGTCGAAAACGGCACAAAACGAGCTGATCAACATAGTGACCATCTTCCTTGGTTTGTCCGTGGGCTCCAAGCTTCAGGCTGAGCAATTTTTGCAGCTTGAAACCCTTGGTATCTTAGTGCTGGGCGCAGTGGCCTTTAGTATCGGTACGGCATCAGGTGTGATTATGGCGAAGATTTTGGGCCGCTTTAGTCGCTCACCAATCAACCCATTGATTGGTGCGGCCGGTGTATCTGCGGTTCCAATGGCGGCGCGTGTGGTGAACAAGGTCGGTCTTGAGGCAAATTCACAGAACTTCCTGTTGATGCATGCCATGGGGCCAAACGTTGCAGGCGTATTGGGCTCAGCAGTGGCGGCGGGTGTGCTGTTGGCATTGGTGGGTTAACCCGATTTTGCCGCAGCGATAGACCGAAACATCGCACAAAATTTCAATGTAAATGGGCAAGCGCACAGCTTGCCCATTTTTTTGTCGGTAAAGTGCGGTAAAGTGTTGGCAAAACCATCAGCAAGGATTTGTGATGCCTCAAAATATTGCGCTGCAGTTAACTCAATTTGGCCCTCCAGAATCTCTGACACTTGCCCATGCAGAGCTACCGCCTTTGGCTGCGCATCAGGTGCTGGTGAAAGTGGAGTATGCGGGCATTAATCCCGTAGATGCGAAAACGCGTGCAGGTCTTGGCTGGGCGGCGCAGCGTTATGGCGATCAGCTGCCATGGACGCCTGGCTTTGATATAGCAGGCGAAATTGTTGAACTAGGTACTAAGGTTCAAGGTCTATCTGTGGGCCAGCGCGTTGCTGGACTGGTGATGACTGGTGGTGGTTATAGTCAATATGTGGCGGTAGATGCCGCTTTGCTTTGCGCTGTGCCGAATCATGTGTCGAGCCAAAAAGCGGCAGGCTTGCCGCTGGCTGGTTTGACTGCCTGGCAAGCGCTGGCCAAAGCCAATATTCGCCCGGGTGAACGCGTTTTAATATTAGCTGGCGCGGGTGGCGTGGGGCATTTAGCTATTCAGCTGGCCAACTCGATGCAAGCGCAGGTTATAGCGAGTTGCTCAAGTGACAATGTGGATTTTGTCAAAGAGCTCGGTGCGATAGCGCTAGATTATCGACAAGCACCGCTAGCTGAGCAATGTGAGTCGGTGGATGTCATTATCGATTTAATCGGTGGCGAAGTTGGCCTAGCGGCGCTGCAATGTGGCCACAGCAATTGCCGTGTCGTGACGCTGCCCACAGTGACCGCGCAGCAAGTGATTGAAGCCGCTGAGCGCTTAGCCATGCAAGCACAGGGATTGCTAGTTGAAGCGGAGCCAAAAGCTTTACATGAGATGCTCAATCGCGTTGAGGCAGGGCATTTAAAAGTGGAAATTAGCCATATTTATCCGCTCTATCGCGGCGCTGATGCGCATCGAGCCATTGAAAGCGGTCATACGCGTGGCAAGATGTTGTTCGATCTGGATAATGTCACGCCATAATAGATCATTGGATAGTTTGTGTGAGTTCTGAATTTTGGCTGCAAGCTTGGAGCTTGATGGCCAGCAGTTTTGTCAGTGCGACGCTTTTCCCTGGCGGCTCTGAAGCGTTATTGCTTTGGTTGGTTAAAACGTCTCCTGCACCTTGGTTGTTGGTTGTTTTAGCAAGTTTGGCTAATACCTTGGGTGGTGTGGTCAACTACGCGATTGGCCGCTGGCTACCACAAAAAATGTCGCCCAGTAAAAAACAAAAAAAAGCATTGGATTACCTGCAGCGCTACGGCACTGGTGTGTTGTTATTGAGTTGGTTGCCGATTATTGGCGATCTTTTGTGTGTGGCTGCAGGATGGTTTCGCTGCCGGTTATGGCCTTCAGTGGCCTTTATGTTGATAGGTAAAAGTACGCGCTATGCACTGATTGCATGGTTCGTATTGCATTAAAAGGAGTGTGTGCGTGAAGCATTGGTTGATTTCTATCGGGGTTGCACTGGCATTAAGCGGGTGCAGTTTGATTGCGCCAAATCCACCTTTACCTCAGGGCGTGACTTTGATTGAGTCGGTCCAAGAAAACCCGGACTCTCTTGCCATTGGTTACCAAAAATATCGTTTGAGCAATGGCTTGACTGTGATCTTAATGGAGGATCACTCCGATCCATTGGTGCATGTGGATGTCACTTATCACGTTGGCTCTGCGCGCGAAGTCGAAGGTAAATCGGGCTTTGCTCATTTCTTCGAGCATATGATGTTTCAAGGCTCTGCGCATGTTGGCGATCAGCAGCACTTTAAGATCATCACCGAAGCCGGTGGCACGCTCAATGGCACCACCAATCGCGATCGCACCAACTACTACGAAACAGTGCCAGCCAATCAGCTTGAAAAAGTGCTGTGGCTAGAGTCCGATCGCATGGGCTTTTTACTTGAGGCGGTGTCGCAGCGCAAATTTGAAGTGCAGCGTTCAACGGTGAAAAATGAGCGCGCGCAAAGCTATGAAAACCGTCCTTATGGCTTGCTATTTGAACGTCTGGGTGAGGCGATGTATCCACGTCAGCATCCCTATTCTTGGCAAACCATTGGCTATGTCGACGATTTGAATCGCGTGGATGTGAACGATCTGAAAGCCTTCTTTATGCGTTGGTATGGTCCTAACAATGCGGTATTGACCATTGGTGGGGATATCGATCCCGCGCAAACCTTGGCTTGGGTTGAAAAATATTTTGGTGAAATTCCAGCCGGTCCTGCGGTTGAGCGCGCGGACAAGTGGCCAGTGACCTTAGATCAAACCCGTTATATCACCCTTGAAGATCGTATTATTCAGCCGATGGTGGTACTGAGCTGGCCAACTAGCTACATGGGTAGCCAAGACGATGCATCTCTATCCATGATGGCTGATCTACTCAGTGGCGGTGTGAGCAGTTACCTATACCAAAACATGGTGATGACCAACGAAGCCTTAGATGTCGGCGCTTTCTCTGATTGTGCTGAGCTGTCTTGTAACTTTGTGGTGTATGCCATGGGTGATGGCCAAGCAAATCATGACTTAGCTGTGATCGAGAAAAAATTGATGCAGCATCTCAGTGATTTTGCTGCGCAAGATATTGCGCAAAAAGATCTGAAGCGCATTCAGGGTAGCAACCAAGCCGCAGCGATCTTTGGCTTGCAAAGTGTGCACGGTAAAGTCGCGCAGTTGGCTGCAGGTGAAACCTTCTTTGCTGATCCCAACCATTTTGTTCAAGATTTGAAGGCGGCTAATGCCGTCACCGCGAATGATGTCAAAGCGGTATATCGCAAATACCTTGAGAATAAAGCGCATGTGGTACTTAGCATTGTGCCGCAGGGCAAAACGCAGTGGGCCGTAGCACCGCAAAATTACTGGCCTGAAAAGCGTGATTTAAGCGCAGATAAACAGCATAGCGCGCTTAACTATCAGCCAATTCAAAGTCACTTCGATCGCACTGTGATGCCAAGTGCGACTCAAGCCGTGGCGGTGAAAGTCCCTGAACTATGGCAGCAAAATCTGACCAATGGCGTGCAAGTGGTGGGGAGTTATAGCACCGAGACACCAACAATTCAGCTGCAGCTAAATATTCCAGCTGGTCGTCGTTATCAAAGCACTGCACAGGCAGGTATTGCTGAGCTGACCGCGGCGATGATGAATGAGTCGAGCCAAAGCCGCAGTACCGATGACATTCATGCTGAGCTTGCGACTTTAGGCAGTAGCGTATCCTTTAACGTGAATACCTACTACACCACAGTGGCGATTTCATCGCTGACCAAAAATCTCGATCGCACCCTTGCCATTGTGTATGAAAGCTTAGCGACCCCGGGTTTTCGAGCGGAAGATTTTGCGCGGGTGAAAAAGCAAGCCCTAGAAGGCGCAACCTATGAGCAGCAGCGTCCGGGCTGGCTGGCAGATCAAGCCAGTAAAGAAGTGCTCTACGGACAGTCTATTTTCCGCTATCCAAGTAGTGGTACGTTGCAAACATTGCAAGCGCTGACCTTGGAAGATGTTCAGGCGTTTTATCGCAGCCATTATCGTCCGCAGGGGGCCAATATTGTGGTGGTTGGCGATCTCAATCAACAAGCGATGATGAGTAAGCTCGCCGCACTCAATGGCTGGCAAGGCGATAGCGTGGCGATGGCGCCTCTGGCGCCAATGCCAAGTTATAAACACTCACAGATTTGGCTGGTGGATAAACCGGGTGCACCGCAAAGTGTGATTCGCTTTGTGCGTCGTGGTTTGCCTTTTGAGGCTTTGGGTGAGGGCTATGATATTTCGCTCAGTAACTTTAACTTAGCGGGTAATTTCAATAGTCGTATTAACCAAAATTTGCGTGAAGATAAAGGCTACACCTATGGCGCTTGGGGCTATAGCTATGGCGGCCAAGAGGTCGGGGTGATTAGCTTTGGTGCAGATGTGCGCGCTGATGCAACCGCTGATACCATTGCTGAAATTCGCAAAGAGATGAGTCAATACGCAGCGCATGGTTTGACCGATGATGAGGTCGCCTTTATGCGCTTGGCGCGAGGTCAGCAAGAAGCGCTGAAATATGAAACGCCAGCGGATAAAGCCAAATTACTGCAACTGCTGCTTGAGTTTGATCTGCAAACTGCGGATATCGCCGCGCGTAATGCGCGAGTACAAAATATCAGCAAAGCTGAACTCAACGCGATTGCGGCCAAGTGGTTTAGCCCCTCTGACTATCAGATCATTGTGGTTGCCGACCGACAAAAATGGGAAGCCAAATTGAAAGCGCTAGGTTTGCCAGTTCGTATTTTACAGGTTGAAAAGTAAGCCAAACTGACGTTTTCAAAGCCACGGAATCAATTGCGCAACAATCCATTTTGCGGTTGCTAACAATTGATTAACCGTGGCTATTCACGCCGATAGAGATTATGCTAACGCCATTGTTTGCATTTTTTCGGATTCACTTTTGAGCACTTTTTCTCAGCGGCTAAATCGATTAGCTGCCCAGCCTCAATTGCTTTGTCAGATTGGCCGTGGCGTCGAGCGTGAAGCTTTGCGTCTGACCGAACGGGGAGAGCTGTCTCAGTTACCGCATGGGCAAACCTTGGGATCAGCCCTGACCCACAAATGGATCACCACAGATTTTGCTGAGCCACTTTTAGAGATGATCACGCCGGTGAGCCACTCTGTGGATACGCTTTTAGAGCAGTTGCGCGATATTCATCATTTCACCGTCAATGAGATTGGCGATGAACACCTGTGGCCAATGTCGATGCCTTGTTTTGTGGGACATCAAGATGATATTCAGTTGGCTGATTATGGCAGCTCACACGTGGGGCAAATGAAGCACCTGTATCGTCAAGGCTTGAAAAATCGCTATGGCAGCTTGATGCAAATTATTGCAGGGGTGCATTTTAATTTTTCTTTGCCGACTGATTTTTGGCCCATTGTATTTCCACAAGCGTCAGCGGATGAAGATATTACCTCTGAGGGTTATTTTGCACTGATCCGTAATTACTACCGCTTTGGTTGGTTGATTCCCTATCTTTTTGGCTCATCACCTGCGTTGTGCCAATCTTTTGTCAAAGACAAAGCCAGTACTTTGCCTTTTGAAAAAGCAGGCGAAGGCACCTTGTATTTGCCCTATGCCACAGCGCTGCGCCTCAGTGATTTGGGTTACACCAACAGCGAGCAAAGCGATCTGGCCATTAGTTTTAACAGCTTAAATGCTTATCTTGATGGGGTGCGCCGTGCCATTCATCTGCCTTCTGATAAGTTTGCGGAAATTGGCGTTAAAGTGGATGGTGAATATCGCCAGCTAAACACCAATATTCTGCAGATTGAAAATGAACTCTATGCGCCGATTCGTCCAAAACGCGTCGCAAAAAGTGGTGAAAAACCATCGGATGCGCTAGCGCGTGGTGGGGTGGAATATATCGAAGTGCGCGCTTTGGATGTGAATCCATTTAGCGCAGTTGGCCTCACTCGTCAGCAAGTGTACTTCCTTGATCTGTTCCTCACTTGGTGTGGATTGACTGAATCTGAGCCCATGAGTCAGTGCGAGCAGCAGTGCTGGCACAAAAACTGGCAAGAGATTATTTTGCGTGGCCGTCAGCCTGATTTGATGTTGACCATTGGCTGTCAAGGCGAGCAATTGACCCAGCGTGTTTGGGGCGAGCGTGTATTTGCTGAGCTTCGCCAAATTGCTGAACTCTTTGATCAGGTCAATGGTGGTCAGCATTATCAGCAAACCTGTGATGAATTGGCATCTTGGTTGGTTGATCCAAGTAAGACTTTATCTGCACGTATCCTTGAGCAGATTCAGCAAGATCAGTGTGTGATTGGCTTGGGTAAAAAATTGGCAAAATCCCATACTGAATCTTTGCAGCAGGGCGAATATCGTCAAATTAGTGAAGCGCAATTTCGTCAAGAAGCGCAGGATTCATTGGCACGCCAAGCTGAGATGGAAGCCACCGACCAAGGTTCCTTGGATGCGTATTTGGCGAACTACTTCCATTATCTCAAGGAGTCGCAACACTCGTGATGCAATGGATGAAGGGACTCGCTGTCAGTGCCGCCATGCTGCTGGTTGGCTGTGCCAATGCCCCGCCACAGCAGCCGGATAATATTTGCAGTATCTTTCGCCAATATCCAGATTGGTATGAAGGGGCTGTTGACATGAATGAAGCCTATGGCACGCCGATTCAAGTGGCCATGGCCTTTGTTCGTCAAGAAAGTGCCTATGTGCACGATGCCAGACCACCGCGTAAGTGGTTCCTGTTTATTCCGCTTGGACGGCCAAGCTCAGCCTACGGCTATGCACAGGCGCAGGATCCCGCATGGTCTGATTTTCAGAAAGCCACGGATTATGGTGGCTCTCGTACTGATTTTGCCGATGCGATGATGTTTATCGGTTGGTATACTTCAGAAACAAATCGCTTGCTCGGCATCTCGAAGTGGGATGCCTACCGACAATACCTTGCCTATCATGAAGGGCGAGGTGGTTATCAGCGTGGAACTTACCGCAATAAGCCACAGGTACAGCAAGTGGCTAGAAAAGTTCAAAAGCAAGCAGAGACGTACGGTTGGCAGTTAAAGCAGTGCCGTGCTGAGCTTGAAGACAATCGAAGCTGGTGGCCGTTTTAGGTCACCCCCAAGTAGAGGTTTGCTCATGCCACTTTTAGATAGTTTTACCGTTGATCATAAACGTATGCAGGCGCCTGCAGTGCGTGTGGCAAAGACCATGACCACACCCAAAGGCGACACCATTACTGTTTTTGATTTGCGTTTTTGTCGCCCAAACCAAGATATTTTGAGTGAAAAAGGGATTCACACCCTAGAGCACTTATATGCTGGTTTTATGCGTGATCACTTGAATGGTGATGCCGTTGAGATCATTGATATATCACCAATGGGCTGCCGTACAGGTTTCTATATGAGCCTGATTGGTACACCTTCAGAGCAGCAAGTTGCCGATGCATGGCAAGCCGCAATGAACGATGTACTGGCAGTGCCAAATCAAGACCAAATTCCTGAGCTTAACGCTTACCAGTGTGGCACCTTTGTGATGCACTCATTGGAAGAGGCGAAAGCCATTGCGCAAGCCGTTTTGGCTTCAGGGATTGGGGTGAATAAGAATGATGAGTTGGCGTTGCCACAGGAAATTCTAGACACCCTATAAGCGTGATTATCAAATTTTCACGTGAATAAAAAACGCAGCCTTTCGCTGCGTTTTTTTATGGGTATTGATTGGTTTTACTGAAGTGGGGTAAAGAAGTTAGGCCCTGGCGTAAAGTCACCTTTAAAGCCGACCAAGCGCTGATTTTTATCAAAATCGATAATCAAGGTTTTTTGCGTGACTTCCCCAGTGCCTTTTTCAATATGCTGCACGAAGTACCAGGTGTCGGGCGTGCTTGGTTCGACGATCATCGGGGAGCCCATCACGTATGCGACTTGTTCTTTGGTCATGCCGAAACGCAGCAGATCGACAGCGCTCTGCTCGATATAGTTACCTTGGTCGATATCAATGCGGTATACCAATTTTTCGGCAATGGTGCCGCAGCCACTGAGAAGCAGGGCAAAGATAAGGGCAACAGTGGTTTTCAATCGCATAACTACTCAGTTCAATCCTATCCGTAAGAGGCGCATAGTATACAAGTTCGCGCGATGTTGTAAAAAGGAGCATCAGGAAACGTGCGTTAAGCCTGATAAAGCATTGCTATATCTTGCAGTTAGAGCACCTATTTGGGCAAGAGTTCCCGACGCATTTGGTTGATGAATTGATTTTGAGTATAGAAAAAGCCCAGCGGCTTGCTGGGCTTTCTTAAATTGGGCATCTGCCTATAACCATGCGCTCATTAAGCGGCAATGAGAAGCTCGCGGGCATTGGCCAGTGTGGACTCGGTGATCTTACTGCCCCCCAGTAAGCGAGCGAGTTCTTTAATACGCTGCTGCTGATTGAGTGGGCTCATGCTAGTTTCTGTGCTTTGACCTTCACTGCGCTTGGCGACAAACATTTGCTGATGGCCGGCGCCAGCCACTTGTGGCAAGTGCGTGACACATAGAACCTGCGTTGAATCACCAAGCTTACGTAGCATCTTACCCACGACGGCGGCAGTTGGACCGCTGATCCCCACATCCACCTCATCAAAAATCAAACTTGGGGTATCGATTTTCTGTGCGGTGATCACCTGAATTGCTAATGAGATACGAGAAAGCTCACCACCAGAGGCCACTTTGACTAGCGCTTGTAGCGGTTGGCCTGGGTTAGTGGAAACCAAGAAATTGATCTTATCCATGCCATTGCTCTTGGCGTGGCTAATGTCGGTCTCAAAATCAATTTTGAATTGACCTTTTTCCATACTTAACTGATGCATGCTCTTGCTGATTTTATCATTGAGCGTATTGGCAAATTTCTGGCGGCTATCGCTCAACGCCATGGCGGCATCATGATACTGTGCCACGGCTTCTTGGCAGGCCGCTTCCAACGCTTCAATGCGCTCATCACCACCGCTAATACTCTCAAGTTCAGCCAGTAGCTGTTGGTGCTGCGCGTAGAGTTGTGCTGGCTCAACTTGATGCTTTTTGGCTAGACGATGGATCTGTCCAAGACGCTCTTCGATATAATCGAAACGCGCCGGATCGATCTCGATATCATCTTGATAACGGCACAGCTCTTGGCTGGTTTCACTAAGCAAAATGGCTGCTTCATGCAGCATGGTTAATTGCGGTTGTAAACGCTCATCTAGTTCGCTTAGCTGCTCAAGTGCTTTAATTGCGGCATTGAGTGTTTGCTGGCAATGACCCTCTTCAGCTTCGCTCAGCGCCGCTAGCGCAGCTTGGCAATGCTCGCTGAGTTGGCCACTGTTAGCGAGTATTTGATGCTCAGCTTCAAGCTCTGCGTACTCTTGCTCAGCTAAGGCAAACTCATTGAGCTCGGCCACTTGGTATTCGAGCAATTGACGCTGCGATTCATATTCCGCTTGGTTGTTGATGGCATCTTGCCAAACTTTGCGTTGTTGCTGCCAATGGCGATATTGGCTTTGGCAGTTGAGTAATAGGCGGTGGTGGCCTGCATAGTGATCTAGCATCGCCAATTGTGATTCGGGTTTGGTCAGCAGTTGGTGTGCATGCTGGCCATGAATATTGATTAGGGTATGGCCGAGGGCTTTGAGTTGCGCTGCAGGTACGGGGTTGCCATTGATATAAGCGCGTGAACGACCCTCTTTGGTGATCACGCGGCGCATAATGCATTCATCGCCAGACTCTAAATCATTTTGATCGAGCCATTGTTTGGCGGCTGGGTTTTTCTCAATACGAAAACAAGCGCTCACTTCCGCTTTTTCTTCACCAGGGCGAACCATACTGGCCTCTGCTCGCTCACCTAAGCAAAGGCTTAAGGCATCGATGGCGATGGATTTACCGGCACCCGTTTCACCGGTAATGGTGGTCATCCCTGGTTTGAGGTCAAGCTCAAGGGATTTCACAATGGCAAAGTTTGAAATCGTTAATTGAACCAACATGAATGCATATCCTGTTTAAACAAACACACTGTTTGAATGAACAGTATAAACTGTAATTTTATACAGTAAATGGCTGTATGCAGATTTTATGTGTGGATCGCAAAAATGCCTGCACAAATGTACAGGCATTTCATTCAATTTTTGTATCTTCAGCCCATTTAAAACAACTTGCTGGACCAGCCCAGCTTACGTCGCAGGGTGTGATAGTAGTTATAATCCTTAGGGTGTAGCAGCTTAAGGCGGTGCTCACTTTGGAATATTTCGACGGTATCACCAGGTGCGACGGGTAGGGTCACTTGCCCATCACAACTGATTTCAAGGCGATCGCGGTTGTTCGGTGAAACCGTTAAGCGAATGCGCTGTTTGGCATCGACCACCAATGGGCGGCAGGATAGGGTATGTGGAAACATCGGTACCAAAGTGATGGCATCAAGTTTGGGGCCTAAAATTGGGCCGCCGCCGGAGAGTGAATAGGCGGTTGAGCCAGTTGGCGTCGCAATAATCAAACCATCGGAGCGCTGAGAGAAAGCAAATTGGTCATCGATGCTGACCTCAAACTCAATCATATGCGCAATTTTACCCGGATGAAGAACCACTTCGTTGAGCGCGGCATTGTGGCTTTTCATTTGCTGATGGCGATGCACTTCCGCTTCTAATAAAAAGCGATGCTCGGTGGTGAACTCGCCAGTCAACATCGCGCCAAGGGTTTGCTCAAACTCATCTGGATCGACATCGGTCAAAAAGCCAAGGTTGCCTCGATTGACACCAATCACCGCGATATCACAGCGGGAAAGCACCCGCGCAGCGCCAAGCATATTGCCATCACCTCCGACAACAATGGCAAGATCAGCCCGATTGCCAAGCTCAACGAGGCCGGTAAATTCAGCGTCTAGATTGGGCAAAACATCGCGTAGACGTGAATCGATGAGCACCTGATAATTTTGCGCGATCAGCCAATGATAAATGGCAACGTGGGTCGCACAGGCTTGCTCATCGCGGGGTTTGCCAATTAAAGCGATGGTTGAAAAAAGTTGGGACATGTTGCCATCCTTCGCGTTAGGGTCAGGCGTCCACCACATGCTAGGAAAATCAGATGCTTTTGGTGGATCTTGGCCAGTATAACGTTGTCATCACACAATTGTCGCCTATTGTCATCGCGCACCGCTTGAATCATTTAGATTGATCCCCATAATAAGCTTCAACTGTGATTAAAATTTAATTGGCCTGTGATGTTACAGCCAATCAGACCCATGAATTGTTCGGAGTAACCATGAGCACTGAAGATAAAAAAGACCAACACGACGACACCCAAATGGATGCCCAAACCGCAGACGTTGAAGTCATCGCCGAGGAATTCGATGCTGATGATGCACAAGCCGATGTAATCGAAGAGCTTGCTGCATTACATGCGCAAGTTGCGGAGCTTGAAGCGCAACTTGCTGCCAGCGAAGCGAAGGTATTAGAACAAAAAGACAGCGTGCTACGCGCTGCGGCAGAAGTTGAAAACATGCGTCGTCGAACGGAACAAGAGATCGACAAGGCGCGTAAATTTGCGTTGGAGCGTTTTGCCGGTGAGTTGTTGCCAGTGATCGACAACATGGAGCGCGCAGTAGAGATGGCAGACAAAGAAAATGATGCCATCAAGCCAATGATTGAAGGCGTTGAATTGACGCTAAAAACCATGGTTTCTGCAATCAGCAAGCATGGTCTACAGCCGATTGATCCGCATGGTGAAGCCTTTAACCCTGAGCAGCATCAAGCGATGTCGATTCAAGAGAGCAGCGAATTTGCGCCTAACACTGTGATGTTGGTGATGCAAAAAGGTTATGCCTTGAATGATCGCGTGATTCGCCCTGCGATGGTAATGGTCTCTAAGGCGCCAGAAGGCAATATCAACGTCGAAGCATAATGTTGTTTGTCCACTGATTGAAAAAAAACTCGTCTTTTGACGAGTTTTTTTTGTTTTGACCCTTGAAAAGGATTTTTGCGCCCTTATTTAAAAGCCATAAGCAAGGTGAAGCAATATAACGGCTCACCACTCAGATGAAATGACGCTCGCGGTGCGAGCGATTATGTAAAGCATATTTGGAGATAACCTGATGGGTAAAATCATTGGTATTGACTTGGGTACAACCAACTCTTGTGTTGCGGTACTAGACGGCGATAAAGCCCGTGTGATTGAGAACGCGGAAGGCGATCGCACTACGCCTTCGGTAATTGCATATACCGACGGTGAGACCCTGGTTGGTCAGCCTGCTAAACGTCAAGCTGTTACTAATCCACAAAACACCCTATTTGCAATCAAGCGTTTGATCGGTCGTCGTTTTGAAGATGAAGAAGTTCAGCGCGATATCAAAATCATGCCATTCAACATTGTAAAAGCTGACAATGGCGATGCATGGGTAGAAGCAAAAGGCCAGAAAATGGCTGCGCCACAAGTTTCTGCTGAAGTTTTGAAAAAAATGAAGAAAACTGCAGAAGAGTTCCTTGGTGAAGAGGTAACTGGTGCAGTAATCACTGTTCCTGCGTACTTTAACGACGCACAACGTCAAGCAACTAAAGATGCGGGTCGTATCGCAGGTCTAGAAGTAAAACGTATCATCAACGAACCAACTGCTGCTGCATTGGCATACGGCATGGACAAGAAAGGCGGCGATCGCACTATCGCTGTGTATGACTTGGGTGGTGGTACATTCGATATCTCAATCATCGAAATCGATGAAGTTGATGGCGAGAAAACCTTTGAAGTATTGGCAACCAACGGTGATACCCACCTTGGTGGTGAAGACTTTGATAACCGTCTAATCAACTACTTGGTAGACGAGTTCCAAAAAGAGCAAGGCATCGACCTACGTAACGATCCACTTGCAATGCAGCGTCTAAAAGAAGCAGCAGAAAAAGCGAAGATCGAGCTATCTTCAGCGCAACAAACTGATGTGAACCTACCTTATGTGACTGCAGACGCAACTGGTCCTAAGCACATGAACATCAAAGTAACGCGCTCTAAACTTGAATCTTTGGTTGAAGATTTGGTGCAACGTTCACTTGAGCCACTTCGTGTTGCTTTGGCTGATGCTGAGCTATCTATTAGCGACATCAACGACGTGATCCTTGTTGGTGGTCAAACTCGTATGCCTATGGTGCAAGCCAAAGTAACTGAGTTCTTCGGTAAAGAGCCACGTAAAGACGTGAACCCTGACGAAGCAGTTGCAATGGGCGCAGCCGTTCAAGGCGGTGTACTTGCTGGTGAAGTGAAAGACGTTCTTCTTCTTGATGTAACCCCACTGTCTCTTGGTATCGAAACCATGGGCGGCGTGATGACCAAGTTGATTGAAAAGAACACCACGATCCCAACAAAAGCGAGCCAAGTGTTCTCAACTGCTGAAGACAACCAAAGCGCGGTAACCATTCACGTGCTTCAAGGTGAGCGTAAGCAAGCGTCTTACAACAAGTCTTTGGGTCAGTTCAACCTTGAAGGTATTCAAGCTGCTGCACGTGGTATGCCACAAATCGAAGTGACTTTTGACCTTGATGCGGACGGTATTTTGCACGTATCAGCAAAAGACAAGAACACAGGTAAAGAGCAGAAGATCACCATTCAAGCCTCTGGCGGCCTAAGCGATGCAGACATCGAGAAGATGGTGCAAGAAGCAGAAGCGAACAAAGAAGCTGATAAGAAATTTGAAGAGCTAGTTACTGCTCGCAACCAAGCGGACCAAATGGTTCACGCAACTCGCAAACAAATCGAAGAAGCTGGCGATGCACTGGGTGCAGACGACAAAGCGCAAATCGAAACTGCGATCAGCGAGCTAGAAACTGCGTCTAAAGGCGAAGACAAAGAAGCAATCGATGCGAAAGTACAAGCGCTGATTGCTGCGTCTCAAAAGCTAATGGAAATTGCGCAACAGCAAGCACAAGCACAGCAAGCGCAAGCAGACAACGGTCAAAGCAACCAAGACGATGACGTTGTTGACGCTGAGTTTGAAGAAGTGAAAGACGACAAAAAATAATCGTCAATCATCCTTGTGATATTCACGGGCGTTTGGGAACTCTCATACGCCCGTCCTTGCATTAGAGGCAGACAGGTTTTATGTCAAAACGCGATTATTATGAAGTGCTAGGCGTCGGCCGCGATGCCTCTGAGCGCGATATTAAGAAAGCATATAAGCGATTGGCGATGAAATTCCATCCCGATCGTAACCATGATGCGGATGCGCCAGAGAAGTTTAAAGAAGTAAAAGAAGCCTACGAAATTCTGACCGATCCACAGAAAAAAGCAGCCTATGACCAATATGGCCATGCCGCTTTTGAACAAGGCCATGGCGGCTTTGGTGGCGGTGGTTTCGGCGGCGGTGGCGCTGATTTTGGTGATATCTTCGGTGATGTGTTTGGCGATATTTTCGGTGGCGGTCGTCGCGGCGGTGGTCAACCTCGCGCCCAACGCGGTGCTGATTTGCGCTACAACATGGAGCTAAGCCTCGAAGAAGCAGTTGCAGGTTGCAGCAAAGAGATTGAAGTACCAACCCTTGTGGGTTGTGAAACCTGTGGTGGTTCTGGTGCTAAGAAAGGCACCTCAGCATCAACCTGTGGTACCTGTCATGGCACAGGTCAAGTACAGATGCGCCAAGGTTTCTTTGCGGTGCAACAAACCTGTCCAAGCTGTCATGGTCGCGGTAAAACCATTAGCGATCCTTGTGGTGATTGTCATGGCAATGGCCGAGTGCAAAAGACCAAGACGCTTTCTGTGAAAATCCCAGCCGGTGTGGATACAGGCGATCGTATTCGTTTGACCGGAGAAGGTGAAGCAGGCGAGAACGGCGCACCAGCAGGTGATTTGTATGTTCAAGTGAGTGTGCGTCAGCACCCAATCTTTGAGCGTGACCAGAACAACCTTTATTGCGAAGTGCCAATTAGTTTCACCATGGCGGCACTTGGCGGTGAAGTGGAAGTGCCAACCCTGAATGGTCGTGTGGCACTGAAAGTACCAAAAGAGACCCAAACCGGTCGCATGTTCCGCATGCGCGGCAAAGGTGTGAAATCGGTTCGTGGCGGCGCTGTCGGCGACTTGATCTGTAAGCTGGTGGTTGAAACTCCAGTGAACTTGAGCGAGCGTCAGCGTGAGTTGTTGTCTGAGCTTGAAGAGTCACTTGGTGGCAGTTCAGCGAAAAAACACAAACCGAAATCAGAAGGTTTCTTTGATGGCGTGAAAAAGTTCTTTGATGATCTAACGCGTTAATCAAACACTGATTTACAGCCAATAAAAATCCCTCGCTTGCGAGGGATTTTTTTATCTGGGCTTTAGAGATCAGCCTTTTGAACTTAGCTTTTCGAATATTGCGTTTTAGCTATGTTCTTTTAGTGAAGCGATTAAAGCTTATCACTCGCCACTTGATTTAGCGGTGCAGCGTTTTGCGCTGGGCGCTTGGCAAGGAAGTAACCGCACCAAAGGGTGACAAAACAAACTGCAATTACAATCCCCGTCACGCTTAGGGCTTGGCTGGCAAAACGGGCAACAATGGCGCTTGCTAAGCTACAAAGACAGATTTGTAGGCTGTTTTGTAAACCAGCAGCCATGGCTGGGCTCTCTTTGGCTTGCGATAGAGCGCGGTTAACCACGATTGGATAAACAGCGCCGTTTGCCACAGCAATCAAACAAAATGGCGAAAGCAGTGGCCAAATTTGGCTAATACCAGATTGCGACGCAGCCAGAATGGTGAGTGCTGATAAGCTAAAGAGCGAGAGCATCAAACGTAGCACAATCCCTTCACCAAAGCGCTGTACAGCCCACTTACCGCCGTAGCCACCCACGATAAAGGCGATGGTTTGCGGAATAAAGCTGCTAGCGATGTCATCTGGGCTATAACCCATTTTGGCCATGATCTCTGGCATGCCAGTGAGATAAGCAAAGAATGCCGCAGAAGCACTGGCAAAGATCATCACATTGCCCAAATAAGCGCGGTTGCTGACTAGATTTTTCATGGCGCGTGCAAGTGGTTCAGGGTTGCTCTGACGTGCACTATGTGGCTGCTTGAGGGTTGCCAAAGCAAGCAGTACACCAATGACGGTGAGCGCCATAAAGATACTTGGCCAGCCAAAGTGGTTGGCAAGCTGCACACCAAGTTGCGGTGCAAGGGCTGGTGAGAGCGCAACAAGCGGCATGATGGTGGCAAAAATTTGTTGGCTGACTTTGCTTTCATAGCGATCAATCACCATGGCTTGCCAGATGACCGTTGGCGCACAGACGCCAATGGCCTGCACAAAGCGCAGCGCCAGTAATTGCCAAACACTTTGACTAAATGCCAGGCCCAGTGATGCGATGGTAAAGATCACAAGGCCAGCAAATAGCATGCGTGCATGGCCAAAGCGATCACTCAAGATCCCCCAAACAATTTGTCCCATGGCCAAACCGGCAAGGAAAATTGAAAGCGACAGGGCAATGGCCTCAGGGCCAGTTGCAAAACTTTGTTCCATCGCTTTAAAGGCTGGAAGGTACATGTCTGTAGCGATGAAACCAAGCATCGACAGCAGTGCGAGATAAAGTAGGGTCAATGGAGATACTTTCATAACATCATCACCAATCAAAATAATTCATTGTTCTATTGTTTTTTGAGCCAGATTAAATCAGGCATTGCTATTGTATTGCTTTCAATATTTGTCAGTGGCGCTAAAATTTGTAGTTATCAATCAAATTTTTTGAAAGGTGTGTATGTTCTCTGTGCAATCTTTAGAGCTGGTCGATATGGTGGCGCGCTTAGGAAGCTTTAGTGCAGCGGCGCAGGCATTGAATAAAGTGCCATCGGCAGTGAGCTACAACATTCGCCAGATTGAGCAGCAGCTGGATGTGGTACTGTTTCGCCGTTTGCCACGGCATGTGGAGTTAACGCCTGCCGGTGAACTTTTTGTTCAAGAAGCGCGAGGTCTATTACGGCAAATGGCTGAGATCCGCAGTCAAACGCAACGCATGGCCCAGGGCTGGCAAGATAAGGTCTGTTTGACGCTAGATAATGTGGTCAAACTCGAGCGGTTAAAACAGTTAATCGATGACTTTTATCGCACCTTTCCCTTTGCCGAGTTGCAGATCAATATGGAAGTCTTTAATGGCACTTGGGAAGCCTTGGCTCAGCAGCGCGCTGATATTGTGATTGGCGCCACCGCAGCGATACCGGTAAGCGGTGATTATGGCGTGGTGGATATGGGCGAGCTCAACTGGACCTTTGTGCTGGCCGCTGATCATCCGCTGGCGGAAATGGACGTACTCACAGAAAGTGATGTCAGCCAATATTCTGCAATTTGTTTGGATGATACCTCACGTGAATTACCCAAACGTCATACTTGGCACTATCCGCAGCAGCGCCGATTACTTTTGCCCAATTGGTTTAGTGCGATTCACTGTTTGCGCCAAGGCGTCGGGGTAGGGTATATGCCAAGTCATATCGCGGCACCTTTGCTCGCCAGTGGTGAGTTGGTGGCTCGGCAATTACCTGAGAGTTTGCCACCCAGTCGTTGCTGTATGGCTTGGCGACAAGCGCCGAACAACAAATTGGTGCAGTGGTTGGTGAGTTATCTCGGTAATTCAGCGCAGCTTTATCAAGACTGGCTGGCCTAATGGATGACGCCGTACAGCTTTTTGAGCTTTGGGAACCCCATGACTCAAAAGCTATATTGAGTCATGGGGACGGCATCATGGTATGACAGGCGCTGGGTTGTCACTGACCACTTTACATTTGATGAAAGCCAGCGCCGCCATGCCAGTAACCATTACATTCATGCGACTGTAGCAGCTGAATTGAAGGCTGAGTAATTTGCTGTTTAAACTGCTCAATCAATGCAAAGGCATGTTCACCTTCAGGGCTAATACGCAATACATTAACTTGATCGCGCATACTTGCCACTTCATTGATCAGGTTATAGCAATCACCGGACTGTGTTTGAATACCATTGAGGGTAAACACTGTCTGTCCATCTTGACTGTTCACCTTAAGCCCCTGCGGGTAATCGATGCAGCAGGTTTTACAATCATCCTTGGGGCGATCCAAGGCGCGAGCGGTAAAGCAGCGCGCTGAATAGGCCAGTGGCAGATGGCCATGGGCAAACACTTCAACCTCAAATTGATCGCGAATACCAAGCGCATCACATTGCACCAGTAGATTATCGAGCCACTGTTTGGATAGCTCCACGGGCATACACCAGCGCGTCATTCCTTGGCTGAGAAAGAGTTTTAGCACTTCGGCGTTATAGCAGTTAATCGCAGGGCCAACGATGAAAGGAATACCCGCTTCATGCGCCATTTGAATCGCGCCCACATCATTGGCTTCAATGGCAAACTGACCATTATCCACCAATTGCTGCATGATCTTGAGCTCGCTCGGTGCTTCAAGGAGCGCCATGGTGCTGAGTACTACTTGTTTGCCCGCCTCATTGAGCTGCTTTGCCAAGGTGAGCCAATCATTGACGCGCATCTCGCGGCGTTTGCTACAAACACTTTCACCTAAATAGATGATGTCCGCTTGGCTATCAGCGGCTTGCTCGTAAAATTCAAAAACTTTGGTTTTAGACCAGTAATAAAGCAATGGTCCAAGCGCAATTTGCATAACGAAAAATCCTATTGCCAATGACGATGATAGGCGCCCAGCGTGGTTTGCTGGCCTTCTGAAACTTTATCCAGTGACTGGTTCCAACTTGGATCTACATGATAAAGCTCAGGCGCTTGTTGATAGCGGTCGATGGCGCTGCGCCAAACGCGGGTCACTTGCTCGACATAGGCCGGACTGCGCTGGCGGCCTTCAATTTTGACCGAGCTGACATTGGCAGCAAATAGTTCAGGTAATAGTGCTAGGGTATTGAGGCTGGTTGGCTCTTCCAGCGCATGGTAGCGCTGCTGTTGGCCATTCATCTCAATATCAAAGCGGCCCTTACACAGGGTTGGATAACCCGCGTTCTCACCCGCTTGGTAGCGATCAATCAGTACTTCATTAAGGCGAGACTCAAGGCCATTGGCGGTTTCTTGCCAGCGCACATATTTTGCGGGTGAGCAGGCACCCACGGTATTTGGCGACTCACCGGTCAGATAAGAGGACAGATAACAGCGGCCTTCCGCCATAATGCACAGGCTGCCAAAGGCAAAGACTTCCAGTTCTACATCGGTGGCGCGAGAAAGCTGTTTGACCTGCTGAATGGAGAGCACGCGCGGTAGCACCACACGTTTGATATTAAAATTTTGCTGATAGAAGCGAATCGCCGCCGCATTGGTGGCTGATGCTTGCACTGAAAGGTGGATTTCCATATCAGGATAACGCGTGGCGGCATATTGCAGCACCGCGATATCGCTGATAATCAAAGCATCGACACCACTGGCAACAGCCAAGTCGACAGCTTGTGTCCAGCGCTGGTAACCATCGGGGTGCGCAAAGGTGTTCAGCGCAACGTGAATGTTCTTTCCTTTGTCTTTGACGTACTCAACCGCCTTGTCGAGTTTTTTGCCGCTAAAGTTCAGACCGGCAAAGTGGCGCGCATTGGTGTCATCTTTAAAGCCGATATAAACCGCATCGGCACCATTATCAATGGTTGTTTTTAATGCAGGTAAACTCCCCGCAGGACAAAGCAACTCCATAAACCCAAAGGTCCTTGTGCTGACAATTTACAAAGCCAGCATTGTAACCATGGGACCCTTTGAATTTATTGATGTGATACAGGGTTTAGGGTTTTTGTTTTGGTTTGTTTACTGTTCTTTAACAAAAGTGCTTCAAATTCATGTTGTGCAATGGGTTTATAAAAGTGGAATCCTTGAATACAGTCGCAATTTAAATTGGACAGCAGGGTCGCTTGCTCGCGCGTTTCCACCCCTTCGGCCACCACGTTCATACTCAGCGCTTTGCCTAAATTGATGATGTTTTCCACCAAGGTGATCTGTTTTGGCGTGTCATCCAGCGCGCAGATAAAGGCGCGGTCAATTTTCAACTCATCAAGCGGGAAACGGGCCAAATAGGACAGTGAAGAGTAACCCGTACCAAAGTCATCAATGGACAGCGCAAAGCCTTGCTTTTTGATGTGATCAAGCATTTGTAGTGCGTGCTCACTATCACTCATCACTGCGTTTTCAGTAAGCTCAAAGGTAATGTTGCGCGGGTTAACACCGGACTCTTGCTGCAAGCGTTTGACGTAGCTCATTAGCTGCGGATTACGAAACTGTTGCGGTGATAAGTTAATGGCAATGCGCCCCGGAAGGATGCCCAGTTGGGTCCAACGTTTGACCGCTTTAAACACTTCACGCATCACAAAGCGGCCCACAGCTTCAATTAAACCGGAGCGCTCGGCCACGGGAATAAATTGTCCTGGACTAATAAAGCCCTCAACCGGGTGATGCCAACGAACCAAAGCTTCAGCGCCATTGATCGAATAATCACGCGCACTGACCTTGGCTTGGAAGAAAACTTGCAAACGTGAGTGCAGCAGCGCGCGTTGCAATTCAATCTCAAGCCAAAGTTGTTTACGCGCTTCTTTGTTCATCAGTTCATCAAAAATGACATGACGATTACGCCCTTGGCTTTTGGCCTCATGCATGGCGGTATCGGCGTTTTGTAGCAAAATACGCGCGCTCGCCCCATCTTTGGGATAACTCACCACGCCAATAGAGCAGGCGAGGTTTTTACGAAAATGCTGTAGGTCAAAAGGACGTTTCACTAAGGTGATGATCTGCTCAACGATGCCTAAGGCTTCTTGTTCGGGCACGATATTACAAGGCAGTAAAATGGCATATTCATCACTCCCCAAGTGACCAATGACCACTTCAGGTGACAGCAGACGCTGCAGACGATGGGCGATCTCTTTGAGCACGCGATCGCCAATATGATGGCCGAGCGAGTCATTGATATTTTTAAAGTTATCAATGTCGAGGTAGAGCATGGTCAGCGCTTGTTGCTGATTCACCATGCGATCCAATTGGCTCATAAAACCATGGCGATTGAGCAGGCTCGTTAAGGGGTCAACCGTCGCCATTTCCACGGGTTGGTGAGCCACTGCGACCGATTGTGGTAGCGGGCTGAGCAGTGCCAGAGTGGCAGGGCTACCCATGGAGGTGGTTGGCGATAGCGACAGTGTTAGGGTTTGTGGCTCATGGCGGCGACGGGTGGTGCACTCAATGGCTGATGGGCTATTGATCAGGTTATCGAGATTTTCCAGCGGGCGCTCCGAATGGCGCTCTGATAAAAAATGCCCTAAAGACTCGGTGATTAAATCGTGACGATGTGGCACGCCGAGTAACTGAGCGGCGCGATCATTGGCTGAGATCACCACATCGCCATCGAGCAAACAAACGCCTTCTTGAATCAGCTGGCTGAGCAAGCCAAATTTAGCTTCTGCATCAGTCACTGAGTGATTCAGCACCAAGCGCTCAGACGTATCTGCGGCATGAATGACCACGGCTTGCACATCTCCCTGCTCATTGAGCATTGGCGAGAGACTAAAATGCAGCGCGGTATCACCCAATCCATCATTGAGCACCACTTCATCTTCAATCACCTCTCCATCAAAGGCGCGCTGATAAAATGGTGAAAAACAGGCGTAGAACTGATCGCCTAAAACGTCGCGGTCGGTTTGGCCAATAATAGCTTCTCGTGCCAATCCACAGAGTTCGCAGAAACGGTCGTTAACCATCAAATAACGGTGCTGGGTATCTAAAACAGCAAAAATGAAAGGGCTATGCTCAGTGAGCGTTGGAAACCATTGGTGCAGCGCATTGATTGGCATGGCCGGTCCTACTGTGGGCGAGTTATTGATGGAAAACATAATATAACGCGGGTGTTAAAAATAATCTTGAGTTGTATCGGCAGGAAGTTACATTTTTTGACTCAAAGCATGAAATGATTGAAGCGAATTGAGTCATAATGCGCAAAAAACTGTCATTGATATCGAGAGGAGCCTTTGTGTTTAAACAACTTCACGCCGCTTGCGTGGCTAAAGCGCCGCAATTTCTTCGTCATCCTGCGAAACTGATGCCATTTCGAGCCAAGCAACAGCTGTTATTGCCACTGCTCAATCGCCTCTTTGCAGAAGCCATTGAAGAGGGCGATCTCGATTTTCTTAGCGATCGCTGGCTCAAACTCGAAGTGACCGATTTGGATGTGGTGCATTATATCAGCTTTGTTGACAATGCATTGGTGATGGCTGAGCAGGTTCCGCAATTTGATGTCAGCTTTAGTGCCAACACCAATGATCTCATTTTGGTGGCTGGTCGTAAGGAAGATCCGGATACACTGTTTTTTCAGCGTCGATTAAGAATTGAAGGTGATACTGAATTAGGACTTGAGCTGAAAAATCTGATGGATAACATCGATTGGCAAGCGATGCCAAGTTATATGAGTTGGCCACTAGTAAAACTCTCTGGCTTTGTCGAGCAAGGTATGGCTCATCAACAATCAAAGGCAATGGCATTATGATGCTCATTCGTACTGAAGCGCCGGTTGATCAACTACATATCGACAGCTTAATCGCTGAATATGCGGGTCAATCGCAGCAGCAGATGTTTCATCAGTTGCGAGAATCTGGCGAGCTCGCGCTAAGTGTGGTGCTGGTGGATGATGACGGCGAACTGCACGGCCATGTCGCAGCGCTTTCTGTGTGGTGTGAAGATTTTCCACGCGCTGTTTTGGTGTCTTTAGTCGCGGAAAGCATTGAACAGCAAAGTGCATTGTGTATTGAGCTTGCGGAAATGCTGATGGAGCTTGGCTATGGCGCCTTGTGTGCTCGTCATCAAGATGGTCAATACTACCAATGGCAAGATCAGCAGTGGCAATTGATGCAGGCTGATTTTGAGGTCTCCGAGCAGGGGATGGATGCATTGGCGCACTTCCAGTTGCCAACTTTGGTCAAAATGGAGAAGAGCAGCTAGGCTTGGGGTGACCACCCAATTCTGTTGTTTCGATGAGGAGGCTGTATGTGGTTGCGTTCGATATTCCTAGGTTTGGTTGTGCTACTCACAGGTTGCGTGTCATCTGAAGTTCGTCATTTAGCACAAGATGGCGACTGGCAAGCGGCTGGTTTCTATGATGGCCAAAAAGGGCATAAACAAAAATCTGCTGATACATTGGCTCACCTCAGTCAAGGAATGGCCGTCGATCAAGCTGCCTATGATGCTGGCTATGCCGCGGGTTTGCTTGAGTTTTGCCAACTTGAAAATGCCTACCGACTGGGTGTGTTGAAAGTGAACTATCTCGGTCAGTGTGATGATATGCCCGATGGCGCGCACTTTCGCTCTAATTGGGAGCAGGCTTTCTACAGTGACCTGCACGATTGGTAATCCATCCTGACGCACAGTAAAAACCAAGCCTCGGCTTGGTTTTTTTAGCCTTGCCGTTTGTATCTGATGCATCGCATTGCTTGATTGATCATCTATCTATGGATGATGCATCGCATTGCTTGATTGATCATCTATCTATGGATGATGGATCGAAGATGGCGCAAAAAAATAACTTTTTATATCACTTTGGCTAACAAGATATTGTGCGATTGAGTGCTTAGTTTTAATGTTGAGGGGCAATAAGAAAGAAGCTGAGATGGATCGCGATGCAGTATGGCTGATGTTTACTTTAATTTAGGTTTGTTGACAGTCATTGACGATATTGAACTTATTATTCGCTCACAGCTTTTAAATCATTATTGTGTAATATATTAATAATATTGTGCTTAGATTCTCAGAAAATACATGCGTTCAATTTTTGAATTTGCAATACTCTGTGGATAGTAAGATGAGTCGATAAAAATAATAACCTAGTCACCAGTACTGCAATAGCGCTGAAATGACATAAACGATGAAGGGTGCAAGAAAAGCACATGGCCACGATCAATGATGTTTGCCGTATTGCCGGGGTATCAAAAGCGACAGTATCGCGTGTAATCAATGGAACAGGGCAAGTCAAAGAAAGCACAAGCGCACGAGTTCAAGACGCGATTCAACAACTGAATTATCGCCCGAGTTCTGTCGCACAGGCTTTGGCGAAACAGGAAGGTACCAGTATTGGCTTAATGCTGTCTGACTTTTCTAAAAGTTATGTGGGGACTTTGCTCAAACAGGCTTCACTTAGCTCTGAGATGGTGGGTAAGCAACTGCTGATAGCAGATGGTCATCTACAACCAGAAAAAGAGATTGAAGCCATCTATTCGCTGCATGAAAAAAAATGTGGCGTGATTGTACTTCACGGTAGTTTACTGACTGTCGAGCAATTAATTGAATTAAATCATGATATTGATGTTCCGATGGTGCATGTGGGACGACAGTTGCCACCAGAGGCGGGCTACTCTATTTCTCTCAATCAAGGTCAGTTGATGCGTGCTGCAGTCACTTATTTGATTGAGTCTGGCCATCGAAATATTACCTATGTCGGCCCATCTTGGGAGACCCATGCCTACGTTGCACGGCTCAATAGCTTTCTTGAGTGTATCGATCAGTACAGCGATTTGGGATGTAAAGGGCAGTTTATTGAAAGCATGCACGGTATTGATATGGGCTATATGATGGGCAAACATCTAGCTTCAAACCTAGGGAATTGCACGGCTGTCATTTGCGCTGGTGATGATATCGCTGTGGGTTGTATTCATGCTTTCAAAGAAGCGGGTATAAATGTGCCTGCGGATGTATCCGTGATGGGGATCGATAATGACCCATACTCTGCTTATATGACACCTGCATTGACGACGATGAGCGTGCCAATTCAAGAGATGATTGACCGTGCGCTGCATGTGGCGAAAAAATTAATTACCTCACAAGAGATATTTTTGCCTGAATCCTTTGCTGGTGAGTTAATTATTCGCGAGTCAACTTCAGCAATTTAAATGCCATTCTTTCGATTGTTTGATGCTTTATTTATTTCACTATAAAAAATAAATAAAGCATTTATTTTCCCGCCTTAAATATTTGATACAGATTACATAAATTTATTAAATTCTGCCGATTTGTGCGATATGACATTCAGAAATGAAACCGGTTACAGTAACCGGTTTCACTTTTGGTTATAGTCATTTTCAAGGACAAACCCATAGGAGGGATAGCATGAAAATATTTCTATGTTGTGCCGCTGGCATGTCGACCAGCATGTTGGTGAATAAAATGGAGCAGGCAGCTGAGATGAAGGGAATTGAATGTGAAATTTCTGCGCATTCCATTGCTGAATTTGAAGAGTGCATGGCACGTAGTGATGTTTGTCTGGTTGCGCCACAAGTGAAGTTTAAATTTGAAGAGTTTAAGCAGTTGGCCAATGCCCAAGGTAAGGGATGTGGCCTGATCGATATGATGAGCTACGGAATGATGAAAGGGGATGTGGTGCTTGAGCAAGCCATGGCCCTTTATTCCGAGCATCAATAATAGAGAATATTGGGGGAATGGATTATGTCATTGATTGATAAAACAATGCATTTTGTTGAAAACTCTGTGGCACCGATTGCGGGCAGAATTTCCGCACAGCGCCATATCAATGCAATTAAAGATGGTTTTGTTTCAAGTATGCCGTTTTTGATTGTGGGTTCACTACTCTTAGTTTTTGCTTACCCGCCATCATCGAATGGATGGTTCTTTGGCGGTTGGCATAGTCTGATTGCGATGATTGGCATGGATAATATTATGGCGCCATTCAATCTAAGCATGGGGATCTTTGCCATTTATGCCACCTTTGGTATGGGGTTTAGCTTGGCTGAATCTTACAAATTACGACCAATGAACACCGGGATGCTTAGCGTCTTTGCTTTCTTACTTGCAGCGGCCCCGATTAAAGATGGTGGTATTCCCGCGTCTTATCTCGGTGGCGCCGGTGCCTTTACTGCGATTATTTGTGGTTTGTTAGTGCCTGAAATGCAGCGACTACTGATTAAATATAATATTCGCATCAAGATGCCTGAAGCTGTACCGCCAAAAATTTCAGCCTCTTTTGATCTCTTGATTCCCATTGTGGTGATCTCATTGGTGATCATGCCTATTAACGTTATCTTGGCGAATTACGATCTTCAGATTCCTTCTGCGGTAATGACCTTGTTCCAGCCATTGGTCGTGGCGTCCGATTCTTATATCGCCTGTCTGGTTGCGGTTTTACTGGTTCAATTGTTGTGGTTTAGCGGCATTCATGGTGGCTCTGTGGTCGGTGGGATCATTGCACCCATGCTGCTCATTAACTTGGAAGCGAACCAAGCGGCACTGGCTGCCGGAGAGGTGCTACCTCATATCTTTATTAACCCTGTAATGGACTTCTTTATTTTTGTTGGTGGTGCGGGTGGTACTTGGGGTCTGGTTTGTTTGATGATCTTCTCTAAATCAACGCAGCTCAAAACCATTGGTAAAATGTCGGTTATTCCTGGGTCCTTTAATATCAATGAGCCCGTGATTTTTGGCACACCGATTGTCATGAACCCACTTTATTTCATTCCTTGGTTATTGGCACCAGCGCTGAATACCACCATTGTTTGGCTTGCCTTTAAAACTGGTTTTGTTGCAAAAATTATTGCCTTGCCACCATGGACCATGCCGGCACCAATTGGTGCGATGATTGCCACCAATTCAGGTACTGCCATTTTGGTTGTATGTAGCAGTATTGTAGTCAGTGCGTTGGTTTTCCTTCCTTTCTTAAAGGTGCATGAAAAGCAGTTAGTGGCAGAAGAAAAAGCGCGTGAGGATGCACAAGCAAGTGGTGCGATGCCACAAGCTGCTGAGGGGGCTGCATAATGGTTCAAGCGATTCAGTCAAGTGACGATATCACTGAAGAGTTTCTGATGACCTTGCTGTGTCAAGTTGGTGAAGCGCGCGCCGCATTTATGGAGGCCATGAGTGCGGCAAGGCAAGGTCATTTTGATGAGGCGAGTCGTTGTTTAAATGAAGGCGATCAAGCACTGATTGACGTGCATCGTTCACAAACATCCTTGATCGGTTTTGATGAAGGTGAAGGCAAAGTCACCATGACTTTAATCTTGACGCATATTCAGGACCACATTATGACCACCATGCTGTGTCGTGATTTAGCAGCAGAGATTGTCGGTATTCATCAGCTGATTCGAGAAAAGGAGTTTGCATGAAAAAGCGTATTTTTGATTACACCGCAGCAGATTTAGCAAACGCAAATCGTGCTGAAATTGTAGATAGCATTCGTCGCTCAGAAGGGCGTACCTTGATGGTGGAAAACGTCGTCGCGATTACGCCGCCATTGGACGTGGTTTCTGGTGCTGAAATTGCTGCGGCATTTGGCGCGGATATGATCACCTTGAACTGTTTAGATGTGATGAATCCTGAAATCAAGGTGCTGTTGGATGATCCTGAAGCGCAAATGAGTATCGCCGATATTAAAGCGGCGACTGGCCGTATGATTGGTTGTAACTTGGAACCCGTTCCTGCGGATGTAAAAGACTTGTGTGTGGGGCGAACCGTTACGCGTGAAACCGTGCAGCGAGCTATCGATTTGGGTTTGGATTACATCATGCTCACAGGTAACCCAGGGAACTGTGTCACCCAAGAAACCATTTTAGATGCGATTCGTTTAGCGCGAAGTGTATCCAATGAGATCATCATTATTGCTGGCAAGATGCATGGTGGTGGTGTGGGCAATGATTACAACCTCGCCATTGTGCCTGAGTTCGCGCAGGCAGGTGCAGATATTATGATGTTCCCCGCGCCATATACCACACCAGGTGTGACACCGGATATGGCCTGCGAGATGATGCACTCAGTCCATCAAGCTGGCATGTTAGGGATGTTGGCGATTGGTACGTCTCAGGAGGGGGCAACGGAGAGCTATATTGAACAAGTCGGTATTGCTTGTAAGGCCGCTGGCGCAGACATTGTTCATATTGGTGATGGCGGCTATGCGGGCATTGCACCACCAGAAAATATTATGCGTTTAGGTTTGACGATTCGTGGTCGGCGACATCAATATAAACGAATGGCCAATCGTCGCTAAGCGCGTTTCCCCCTAAAAATATATAATCGACGGCATGGATATCGATAAACATATCCATGCCGTTTTTTGTTGTGGCGCGACTACATTTTCTGCCAATAGCTTCTTATGAAAACACATGATCCGTAAATATTTAATTACACGCGGTAATTAAATTTGTACAAATACTTGTCATTGAATTCAAAGCTGGTAAGGTGGATGGCCATAGGTCAGGTGTTTCATGGAGTTGAAACATCAAGGCGACACCATAAGGACTGTAAAGATTATGCACCGCGACGCGCTAACCAATATCCATATTACCGACGAGCAGGTTCTGCTCACGCCGAAACAACTCAAAACCGAATTGCCACTTTCTGCTGAGGGCGAAGCCTTTATTCGCTCAGCAAGACATAGTATCGCCCATGTCGTAAATAAGCGTGATCCACGATTGCTGGTGGTTTGCGGCCCTTGTTCGATTCACGATGTGGACGCAGCAAAAGCCTATGCGAAAAAATTGAAAGTTCTCTCAGAAGAGTTGGGTGATCGTTTACTTCTGGTGATGCGCGTTTATTTTGAAAAGCCGAGAACCACGGTAGGCTGGAAAGGTCTGATCAATGATCCCGAGCTGAACGGCTCATTTAATATTGAAAAAGGTCTACGTATTGCGCGCCAACTATTGTTGGACTTAACCGAGATGGAGCTCCCTCTGGCGACAGAAGCCTTGGATCCTATTAGTCCGCAATATTTAGCGGATCTCTTTAGCTGGTCTGCCATTGGTGCGCGCACCACTGAATCGCAAACCCACCGCGAAATGGCCAGTGGCCTATCGATGCCTGTGGGTTTTAAAAATGGCACCGATGGCAATTTAGATACCGCTATTAATGCGATGCAAGCTGCGGCGTCCAGCCACCGCTTTATGGGCATCAACCAAGAGGGGCAAGTGGCTCTGCTGAAAACGCAAGGCAACCCCAATGGTCATGTGATTTTACGAGGTGGCAAGCGTACTAACTATGACGCGGTATCTGTGGCTGAGTGTGAAGAGCAGATGGCATCTGCTGGCCTGACGGCCTCTTTGATGGTGGATTGTAGCCATGCCAACTCGCGCAAGGATTATCGCCGTCAGCCCATGGTCGCGGAAGATGTGGTACACCAAATTAAACATGGCAATCGATCAATTACTGGCATTATGCTGGAGAGTCATTTAAATGAAGGCTGCCAATCTGCAGAATTACCCATTGATCAGATGGCTTACGGCGTTTCAATTACCGATGCGTGCATCGATTGGGACACCACTGAGCAACTATTACGTCATGCTTATCAAGAGCTCGCTGGGCCGTTGATGGAACGAATGAAGGGATAACAAGGATCACTTAACAAGGAAGCAATCAGCATGGTGGCAGAACTGACACAATTGCGCGACAAAATAGATGCCGTTGATCAGCAAATGATCGACTTACTGGCTCAGCGTTTGGCTTTGGTCGCTGAGGTGGGCGTGGTGAAAAGTCAGCATGGCTTACCTATCTATGCGCCGGATCGTGAAGCGGCGATGCTCGCGTCACGTCGACAAGAGGCCGAACAACGTGGCGTGCCAGGGGATCTGATAGAAGATATTTTACGTCGCACCATGCGTGAGTCCTATGCCAGTGAAAAAGACTCGGGCTTTAAATGTTTGCAGCCAAACTTGCGCCCCATTGTGATTATTGGTGGCCGAGGTCAGCTCGGTGGACTGTTTGCTAATCTCTTTCGTTTGTCTGGTTATCACGTCGAAGTGATGAGTAGCCGTGATTGGGGGGAGCGATCTGATCAGCTTTTGGCAAATCCAGGAATGGTGATTGTCACTGTGCCAATCAACCGTACGGTGGACATTATCGAGTGTCTGAGCCATTTGCCGCAAGATTGTATTTTGGCGGATTTCACCTCCATTAAGGCCAAGCCTTTGCAAGCCATGTTGAGTGTGCACGCTGGACCTGTGGTTGGGCTTCACCCGATGTTTGGTCCTGATTTGCCAAGTTTAGCCAAGCAAGTGATTGCTTACTGTGATGGCCGTGAGCCACAGGCTTATCAGTGGTTGCTTGAGCAGTTCCAAATTTGGGGCGCAAGCGTTGAGCCCATTAGCGCGCCCGCGCATGACCAAAATATGATTTTAATTCAAGCGCTGCGCCACTTTACCTCCTTTGCTTATGGTGTGCATTTGGCTGAAGAGGATCCAAACCTCGATCAGCTCATCACCTTAAGCTCGCCCATTTATCGCTTGGAGCTTGCTATGGTGGGGCGCTTGTTTGCTCAAGACCCAACGCTTTATGCGGATATCATCATGGCTTCAGAAGATAACGTCGCGATGATTCGTCGTTTTCATCAGCGTTTTGGTGAGGCGATTGCGCTGCTTGAGTGTGGTGATAAAGCGGGCTTTATTGATGCTTTCAATCATGTTGAGCAATGGTTTGGTGATTATGCGCCGCGTTTCTTATCGGAAAGCAAAACCTTGCTTAAACAGGCCAATGATGCAGTGCATCGCACGCGAAAGATGATTTAACGCCAAGATTTTTGCGTTGACTGAATGACGATTTTCTCTATGACTCAATGGTCGTACAACAAAATCATGCAACAAAAAAACCAAGCCGATGGCTTGGTTTTTTTGTATCTGAATTTATCGCCTAAGCATCAAACACCATCAACGGGTGTGGGCGCGACGTGATCGAGCGGATAGCAGCCCAGCACTTTGATAAAGCGCGTGATTTTCTTAAGATCGCTCAGCGCGCTTTGCATCTCAGGGGTATTGGCATTGGCCAGTACATCTAAATAGAACAGCTCTTCCCATGGATTGCCCATCACAGGGCGAGATTCGAGCTTGGTCATATTGATGTGATGATTTTTCAAGACCACCAGAGCGTCTGCAAGCGCACCGGGCTGCTGGCTGGTGGACATAATTAAAGTGGTTTTCGATGGAATCAGCGGCGTGACATCGATACTTTGGCGGGCAACGACAATAAAGCGGGTGAAATTCTCCGTTTGATTAGCAATGCCTGAAGCAATGGCCGTGAGCCCATACATGGCGCCGCTAGTGGCATTACCGATGGCGGCTTTGGTTGGCGATGCTAAATCGCGTACCACTTGCATCGCTTCTGCTGTGCTGGCGGTGGTCGCAAGCTGAATGCTGCCAAGGCTATGAATAAATTCACTGCACTGCTGATGTGGTTGCGGGTGCGAATAAAGGGTGTCGATTTGCGACAGCTCCGTTTCCACAGCCGTTAAAATGGCGTGCTCAATGGCGAGCGTAAGTTCACCGACAATGGATAAGCTGGTGTGCTGCAATTGGTCATAGACTTCATTGATTGAGCCTGAACTGGTGTTTTCAATGGGCAAAACACCAAAGTCTGCTTGGCCTGATTCCACCTGCTCAATAATGCCCTTAAAGTGATCGCAGCTGATCTCCAATACATCGGTATTTTGCCGTTGAAAATAGCGACGCGCAGCAAGATGCGAGTAAGAGCCTTTGGCGCCCAAAAATGCCACTTTGGCCATGGGCGCTTGATCGGTTGGCTGGGTGATTTGGCGAATATAGTCCTGCTGAAAGCGCACCGAATCATCAATGATGGTATGAAAAATCTGCGTCACATAGGTCGGGTCAAGCGACATGGCTTGGCCCTTTTGCACCAAATTTTGAAGCAAGCTTTGTTCGCGCGCTTTATCGCGCACAGGCTTCATGGTTTTAATTTTATCTTGCGCTACCGCTAAACTCAGTTCGCGGCGTTTGGCGAGAAGTTGAAGGAGTTCTTGGTCGACTGTGGTGATCGCTTCCCTGATCGTCGCCAAATCGCTCTGCTGCGTCATGCCTAATTCCTTGTTGTATGGTTGAGCGGCATTGCCGCCATGATGCTCAGCAAAAAAAAAACCTCCCAGATGGGAGGTCGTTGTGCTTTCGTTTATTTTCTTAAAGGGCAACAACCTCACCAGCAAGAGCGGTGAAGAAAGAAGAAAATAAATGAAAAAATAACTGGTTGCATCAATCTTTTGATTTGCTGTGTTTTTCGCCACATTAGAAAATCTGGGCATCCCTGTCAAGAAAAAGGCCGTGGCAATTGCATGGAATTATTTTCAAGTCGGCGTGAATAAAAAAGCGCCCCACATGGGGCGCATGGATACATTCCTTCGATTTATGCTTCTTCTTCAATCAGTTCTTGCTCATGATGCGTCGCTCGGCGTGCATCTGGCTTGTGCGATTGCTTATTCAATTGACGCTCAAGCTTTTGGAATACGGCATGGATTGCGTTTTGTAGTTCTTCATCGCTCTCTGATGCAATGAGCTGACCATTTGGAATTGCCACCTTACACTCAAAACGAACGCGGTTGGTCGGCTCTTTACTAATGATGGCTCGTGGATTAATGAGTGGCACATGCCATTTTTCTAACTTCTCTAGGCGCGCTTCAACACGTTCACGAATCGCAGGAGTAATAGTAATGCCTTTGCCAGTGATCTCTACTGTCATATGGTGCTCCTTATTAGCTACCGCCTATCATTGGGCTCACTTTCAGATTACGACAACGGATAAAAAAAAGTGTGATCATGATCACTAATTGGTGCGGTGAAACAAACTCTGCGACATGACTGTGACCGACCCAGATTTTCTATGGATTTCAGCTTGCGATAGGCAAAGAACACTTGCATGATGGGGGAATGGAACAAGCCATACCAAGCGCGGTAGGCACCTTAACAGCCCAGCATTCATTGTTTATTGAATCGCTGTTTGAGTGCGTGTTTGGATAGCCAGATTCCACCTTACCATGAACAAAAAAGCGACCGTTTGGGTCGCTTTTTTATTGCTCAAAAAATGATTTAGAGCCCGTTGAGCTGCATCAGACTTTTCATCTGCGCCGTTGGCTTTTGCAATTTGAGCTCTGCGTAGGAACGTTCCATCAATGGCAGAACATCGCGTGCGGCCTGTGTATCAGGATAGAGATTTAATAGTAGTTGACCACGATTTGCAGCAGCCACCCATGCGCCGCGACGCACATAGTAATCCACCACTGCAAGTTCATAAGCCGCTAAGCGCTCTTTGAGTGCAATCATTCGCGCCTTTGCATCAGCGGTATATTGGCTATTGGGATAGCGCTTCATTAGCTTTTTAAAGTCTTGGAATGCATGACGCACTGGAATGGGATCGCGGTCATTGCGCTCCATATTCAGCATGCTGTGAATAAAGCTGCTATCCAATGCCATATTTGACAGGCCACGCATGTAAAGCGCCCAGTCAGCATTTGGATGGGTTGGGTTGAGCGCGAGGAAGCGGTCAATGGTGGCAATGGCGAGTGCCATATCATTATATTTGTAGTAAGCAAAAATCAGATCAAGCTGGACTTGCTCTGAATAGGCACCAAAGGGATAGCGAGAGTCCAAGGCCTCTAACTTCTCGATGGCTTGCATCCAATTGCCTCGCTCGAGCTCGGTTTGAGCTTCATTATAAAGTTGCGAAGGCGCGAGATCTGGCACAATATCTGGATCCGAGCTCGTACAGCCGGTGATCAGAGTTAGTGCGAGTAGTGCGGTCACAGTCAGGCGTTTCATACCAATTCGAGCTTCCTTGATGCAATAAATACGAGTTGCGGGTGACGCAAGTCGGGTGAACCAGATACAATAATAGAATTCGCTATTCTACTCAGGTGTGATAATTAGTCCCACCCATTTTTAAAAAGTTCGACATGGCACAGCAAATCCAGTTAACCGAAACCATTAAACCATCACAACTTGGCCAACGTACCGACCAGGCTATTGCCGAGTTGTTCCCTGATTTTTCTCGCTCACGGATCAAAGAGTGGATCCTAGCCGGTCAAATCACCATCGACGGTCAACCTATTGTGCGTCCACGTGACAAAGTAATGGGTGGCGAAGTCGTGGCGATTGATGCCGAACTTGAAGATGAAGTTCGCTTTATTCCGCAAGATATTCCGCTTGACGTAGTATATGAAGATGAGCACCTATTGGTGATCAACAAACCGCGTGATTTGGTCGTGCATCCTGGGGCGGGTACACCAGATGGCACCGTACTGAACGCGCTTTTGTATCGTTATCCTGAGATTGCTGAAGTGCCGCGCGCCGGTATTGTGCATCGTTTGGATAAAGACACCACTGGTTTGATGGTGGTGGCAAAAACCGTACAAAGCCAAACCCGTTTGGTGCGTGCGCTGCAAAAACGCAAAATCACCCGTGAATATGAAGCCATTGCCATTGGTCGTATGACGGCGGGTGGTATGGTCAATAAAGCTATTGGTCGCCATCCTACTAAGCGTACCCAAATGGCGGTGAGCGAATTTGGTAAACCTGCGGTCACCCACTATCGTGTGGCAGAGCATTTCCGCGCCCATACGCGTTTGCGTTTGCGTTTGGAAACGGGGCGTACTCACCAAATTCGTGTACATATGTCTCATCTAGGCCATCCGCTGGTGGGCGATCAAACCTATGGCGGTCGTCCAAAACCACCGAAAAACTGTGAGCAGTTGGTGATCGATGCGCTGCGTGCCTTTGACCGTCAAGCCTTGCATGCGGCGATGTTGCGTTTAGAGCACCCAATTACCGGTGAAATGATGCAATGGCGTGCACCTGTGCCTGATGACATGGTGGGCCTTGCTGCTATCTTGCGCCAAGATGCACAGGATCACGCTGAAGAAATCGACGATTAACTCGAGGTAAGCCATGGAGTGGATTATTCCGAACTGGCCAGCGCCAGCGCATATTCAAGCTTGCACTACGACCCGTATTGGCGGCATCAGTGAGGGCGTATTTGCTGGTTTCAATGTTGGCGATCATGTGGGGGATAATCCAACCCATGTCGCGCAAAATCGCGCGCAATTGGCTCAGCGATTTGCTGGGCCAATTCATTGGCTGACGCAAACACATAGCACACGGGTGGTTAATTTAGATCTTGGTCCAGCGAATCAAGCCGATGCAGACGCCAGTTTTAGCTCGCAGATTAATCAAATCTGCGCGGTGATGACCGCAGATTGCTTGCCCGTACTGTTTTGCGATCGCCTAGGTACGCAAGTGGCAGCTGCGCATGCAGGTTGGCGCGGCTTATGCGATGGCGTGTTGGAACAGACCCTTTCTCATTTTTCGCAGCCAATCGCTGACATACTTGTTTGGCTTGGTCCTGCTATTGGTCCAAAGGCTTTTGAAGTTGGCGCAGAGGTACGTGAGCAATTTATAGCGCAACAGGCGCAAGCCGTGAGTGCCTTTACCGCAGCGCAGGCGATCAACCCTCACGCAGATTCACATAAGTATTTTGCTGATATCTATCAGCTTGCCCGTTTACGCCTGCAGGCGCTCGGCATTGACGCTGAATCCATCTATGGCGGTGACTACTGCACCTATACCGATGCGGCACGTTTTTTTTCCTATCGCCGCGAAGGCCAGACAGGGCGCATGGTCAGCTGTATCACAATCGGGACACTTTAACCCCACCGCGATAGTTACCCCAGAACGCTTGAATTTTTTGCAATCACCCCCATCTTTTTAGACAGATATTTCTGTTTGAAATTGGGAGGTCGATGATGCGACTAGACCGCTTTACAAGTAAATTTCAACTTGCCATCTCCGATGCGCAATCTTTGGCTTTAGGCCGAGATCATCAATATATCGAGCCAGTGCACCTGATGAGTGCGCTGCTTAATCAAGATGGCAGTACCATTCGTCCTTTATTGACGTTATCTAATGTGGATATCACCACCTTGCGTTCACGTTTGGCGGAGCAGCTCGATAAGCTGCCGCGCGTGACGGGTATCGGTGGTGAGGTTCAGCTTTCCAATGCATTGGGCGCGATGCTCAACCTATGTGACAAGCTGGCGCAGCAGCGCAAAGACAAATTTATCTCTTCTGAGCTATTTATCTTAGCGGCGGCGCAAAGTCATGGACCGCTGACGGATCTGCTCAAAGAGCTCGGCGCAACTTCAGAAACCATTGAAAAGTCCATCGAACAGATTCGTGGTGGGCAAAAGGTTGAAGATGCTAACGCAGAAGAAAACCGCCAAGCCTTGGAAAAATTCACCATTGATCTCACCGAACGTGCAGAGCAGGGCAAACTTGACCCTGTGATTGGACGTGATGATGAAATTCGCCGCACCATTCAAGTCTTGCAGCGCCGCACGAAAAACAACCCAGTGATTATCGGTGAGCCTGGGGTCGGTAAAACGGCCATTGTTGAAGGGCTTGCTCAGCGTATTATTAATGGCGAAGTACCAGAAGGGCTTCGCGATAAGCGGGTACTCTCTTTAGATATGGGCGCGCTGGTTGCCGGTGCTAAATATCGCGGTGAATTTGAAGAGCGTTTGAAATCTGTGCTCAATGAGCTTGCCAAAGAAGAAGGGCGGGTGATCCTCTTTATCGATGAGCTGCATACCATGGTCGGTGCAGGTAAAAGTGACGGCGCTATGGATGCGGGTAATATGCTCAAACCTGCGTTAGCTCGTGGTGAACTCCATTGCGTGGGCGCCACAACCCTTGATGAATATCGCCAATACCTAGAAAAAGATGCAGCGCTTGAGCGTCGTTTCCAAAAAGTGCTGGTGGATGAGCCAAGCGTTGAAGATACCGTGGCTATTCTGCGTGGCCTAAAAGAGCGTTATGAGCTGCACCATCATGTGGAGATCACGGACCCTGCGATTGTGGCTGCGGCAACGTTATCGCATCGCTATATCTCTGATCGCCAATTGCCAGATAAAGCCATCGACTTGATTGATGAAGCCGCTTCTAGCTTACGTATGCAGATTGACTCCAAACCTGAGAGTTTGGATCGCCTTGAGCGCAAAATTATTCAGCTGAAAATTGAGCAGCAAGCCCTTGCACAAGAGCAAGATGAAGCCAGTATTAAGCGATTGCAGATTCTAGAAACCGAGCTTGCAGAAAAAGAGCGTGAATACGCAGAGCTTGAAGAGGTGTGGAAAGCTGAGAAAGCTGCGCTTTCAGGGACACAACATATCAAAGCGGCATTAGAGCAAGCGCGGATGGATATGGAGGTTGCCCGTCGTGCTGGCGATCTCAATCGTATGTCTGAATTGCAATATGGCCGTATTCCAGCATTAGAAAAGCAGCTCGATCTTGCCTCACAAGCTGAGATGCAAGAGATGACGCTGCTGAAAAATCGCGTCACTGATGCAGAGATTGCCGAAGTGCTGTCAAAACAGACGGGTATTCCAGTGTCGAAAATGTTGGAAGGTGAGCGCGAAAAATTATTACGTATGGAAGAGGTGCTGCATAAACGCGTGATTGGTCAAGATGAAGCAGTCGATGCAGTTGCCAATGCGATTCGTCGTAGCCGCGCTGGTTTGGCTGATCCAAATCGTCCGATTGGCTCCTTCCTATTCTTAGGCCCTACCGGGGTCGGTAAAACAGAGCTTTGTAAATCTCTGGCGCAGTTCCTGTTCGATAGCCCTGAAGCCATGGTGCGCATCGACATGTCTGAGTTTATGGAAAAACACTCTGTGGCGCGTTTGGTTGGTGCGCCTCCAGGCTATGTCGGCTATGAAGAGGGTGGTTACTTAACCGAAGCGGTTCGTCGTCGTCCTTATTCAGTCATTTTGCTCGATGAGGTTGAAAAGGCGCATCCAGACGTCTTTAACATTTTACTTCAGGTGCTTGATGATGGTCGTCTAACCGATGGCCAAGGCCGCACCGTTGATTTTCGCAATAGCGTGGTGATCATGACATCGAACCTTGGCTCTGATCGTATTCAAGAGCACTTCGGTCAAAATGATTACCAAGTGATGAAAGCCATGGTGATGGATGTGGTGAGTCAGCACTTCCGTCCTGAGTTTATTAACCGTGTCGATGAAACCGTGGTCTTCCACCCACTGGATCAAAAACACATTCAGGCCATCGCGGAGATTCAGCTTGAACAACTGACGAAGCGTTTGGCTGAAAAAGAGTACCAATTGGAGATTGATCCTTCTGTCTTAAGCTTTGCCGCTGAGGCTGGTTTTGACCCAGTTTATGGTGCAAGACCACTGAAAAGGGCGATTCAGCAATATATTGAAAACCCATTGGCACAAAAATTATTGCGTGGAGAGCTATTACCCAATCAGCCCATTCATCTTTCCGTTGATGAAAATCAGCAGTTATTGGTTAAATAAGCAGCAAAACTATAAAGAAAACCCACCTTTTGGTGGGTTTTTGTTCGCTTAAACAAAAAAAGCGCATTTTTTTTCAAAAAGGGGCTTGCCAAGAAAAAATCTCTCCCTATAATGCGCCCTCGTTGTCACGGCAAACGTCGGAAGCAACGGGTTGAGAAAGTTAAGAAAAAGACTTGACTCAACAGTGAAGTGCAGTAGAATGCACCTCCTCTTCGAGATGAAATCGAAGATGCTCTTTAACAATGTAACCAATCAATCTGTGTGGGCACTCGTTATTGATAGTCGAAAGATTTAAATCAATGAACTGAGTGACCAAACAAATCGAAAGATTTGGCACAGTCAATTCACATTACGATAGTAATGTAATCAGTATTCATTGAGTCGGTCGAAAGACCAAAAAACTTTTAATTGAAGAGTTTGATCATGGCTCAGATTGAACGCTGGCGGCAGGCCTAACACATGCAAGTCGAGCGGCAGCGACATAAACAATCCTTCGGGTGCGTTTATGGGCGGCGAGCGGCGGACGGGTGAGTAATGCCTAGGAAGTTGCCCAGTAGAGGGGGATAACCATTGGAAACGATGGCTAATACCGCATAATCTCTTTGGAGCAAAGCAGGGGACCTTCGGGCCTTGTGCTACTGGATACGCCTAGGTGGGATTAGCTAGTTGGTGAGGTAAAGGCTCACCAAGGCGACGATCCCTAGCTGGTCTGAGAGGATGATCAGCCACACTGGAACTGAGACACGGTCCAGACTCCTACGGGAGGCAGCAGTGGGGAATATTGCACAATGGGCGCAAGCCTGATGCAGCCATGCCGCGTGTGTGAAGAAGGCCTTCGGGTTGTAAAGCACTTTCAGCAGTGAGGAAGGTGGTAAGATTAATACTCTTATCATTTGACGTTAGCTGCAGAAGAAGCACCGGCTAACTCCGTGCCAGCAGCCGCGGTAATACGGAGGGTGCGAGCGTTAATCGGAATTACTGGGCGTAAAGCGCATGCAGGCGGATGATTAAGCCAGATGTGAAAGCCCCGGGCTTAACCTGGGAATAGCATTTGGAACTGGTCATCTAGAGTCTTGTAGAGGGGGGTAGAATTTCAGGTGTAGCGGTGAAATGCGTAGAGATCTGAAGGAATACCGGTGGCGAAGGCGGCCCCCTGGACAAAGACTGACGCTCAGATGCGAAAGCGTGGGTAGCAAACAGGATTAGATACCCTGGTAGTCCACGCCGTAAACGATGTCTACTTGGAGGTTGTTCCCTTGAGGAGTGGCTTTCGGAGCTAACGCGTTAAGTAGACCGCCTGGGGAGTACGGTCGCAAGATTAAAACTCAAATGAATTGACGGGGGCCCGCACAAGCGGTGGAGCATGTGGTTTAATTCGATGCAACGCGAAGAACCTTACCTACTCTTGACATCCATAGAACTTAGCAGAGATGCTTTGGTGCCTTCGGGAACTATGAGACAGGTGCTGCATGGCTGTCGTCAGCTCGTGTTGTGAAATGTTGGGTTAAGTCCCGCAACGAGCGCAACCCTTATCCTTGTTTGCCAGCACGTAATGGTGGGAACTCCAGGGAGACTGCCGGTGATAAACCGGAGGAAGGTGGGGACGACGTCAAGTCATCATGGCCCTTACGAGTAGGGCTACACACGTGCTACAATGGCGTATACAGAGGGCGGCGAACCAGCGATGGTAAGCGAATCCCAAAAAGTACGTCGTAGTCCGGATTGGAGTCTGCAACTCGACTCCATGAAGTCGGAATCGCTAGTAATCGTGGATCAGAATGCCACGGTGAATACGTTCCCGGGCCTTGTACACACCGCCCGTCACACCATGGGAGTGGGCTGCAAAAGAAGTGGGTAGTTTAACCTTCGGGAGGACGCTCACCACTTTGTGGTTCATGACTGGGGTGAAGTCGTAACAAGGTAGCCCTAGGGGAACCTGGGGCTGGATCACCTCCTTACCTAAAGACTACTGACAAGTGTCCACACAGATTGATTTGGTTATAAAGATAAAGAGACGTTTTGTGTAAACAAAACATCCCAAGTGTCCCGTTCGTCTAGAGGCCTAGGACACCGCCCTTTCACGGCGGTAACAGGGGTTCGACTCCCCTACGGGACGCCACTATGGGTCGTTAGCTCAGTTGGTAGAGCAGTTGACTTTTAATCAATTGGTCGCAGGTTCGAATCCTGCACGACCCACCATCTACTCTTCTTAGCTAGATGGACTACAGTGGGCGATTAGCTCAGTTGGGAGAGCACCTCCCTTACAAGGAGGGGGTCACTGGTTCGAGCCCGGTATCGCCCACCACTCTCTAATGGTTTTCAGCGATGAAGATTCAGCGATTTAATTGTTGAGTCGGAATTTTCGACGCCGAGAGATATTAGAAAGTGCTTATCTCGTAAGAGAAAAACACATTGCTCTTTAAAAATTTGGAAAGCTGACTAGTAAATTCATTTGAATGTAAGTTCAATTGAATAACTAAAAATGTTTATTCATATACCCATATGAATAAACGAGTTCTCAAAAACACAATCAAGTGTCTTGAGTACGGCGAAAACTAGAAATCTTGGTGACTGTTCATATAGCCCTCTTCGGGTTGTATGGTTAAGTGACTAAGCGTATACGGTGGATGCCTTGGCAATCAGAGGCGATGAAGGACGTACTAACCTGCGATAAGCCATGAGGAGACGGTAAGAGTCATTACTACTCATGGATTTCCGAATGGGGAAACCCACTTGCATAAGCAAGTATCTTACAGTGAATACATAGCTGTAAGAGGCGAACCGGGAGAACTGAAACATCTAAGTACCCCGAGGAAAAGAAATCAACCGAGATTCCGAAAGTAGCGGCGAGCGAAATCGGACCAGCCCTTAAGTTTTTAGTGTGCTAAGCGAACGTTCCTGGAAAGGACGGCGATACAGGGTGATAGCCCCGTAGCTGAAAGTGCACTTTAGATGAAATCGAGTAGGACGGGACACGTGGTATCCTGTCTGAATATGGGGGGACCATCCTCCAAGGCTAAATACTCCTGATTGACCGATAGTGAACCAGTACCGTGAGGGAAAGGCGAAAAGAACCCCTGTGAGGGGAGTGAAATAGAACCTGAAACCGTATACGTACAAGCAGTGGGAGCACCTTCGTGGTGTGACTGCGTACCTTTTGTATAATGGGTCAGCGACTTATATTCAGTGGCGAGGTTAACCGATTAGGGGAGCCGTAGCGAAAGCGAGTGTTAACTGCGCGTTTAGTCTCTGGATATAGACCCGAAACCGAGTGATCTAGCCATGGGCAGGTTGAAGGTTGAGTAACATCAACTGGAGGACCGAACCGACTAATGTTGAAAAATTAGCGGATGACTTGTGGCTAGGGGTGAAAGGCCAATCAAACTCGGAGATAGCTGGTTCTCCCCGAAAGCTATTTAGGTAGCGCCTCGGACGAATACTACTGGGGGTAGAGCACTGTTAAGGCTAGGGGGTCATCCCGACTTACCAACCCTTTGCAAACTCCGAATACCAGTAAGTACTATCCGGGAGACACACGGCGGGTGCTAACGTCCGTCGTGGAGAGGGAAACAACCCAGACCGCCAGCTAAGGTCCCAAAGTATTGCTAAGTGGGAAACGATGTGGGAAGGCTCAGACAGCCAGGATGTTGGCTTAGAAGCAGCCATCATTTAAAGAAAGCGTAATAGCTCACTGGTCGAGTCGGCCTGCGCGGAAGATGTAACGGGGCTAAGCAATACACCGAAGCTGCGGCAATGTACTTTAGTATATTGGGTAGGGGAGCGTTCTGTAAGCTGTTGAAGGTGAACTGAGAAGTTTGCTGGAGGTATCAGAAGTGCGAATGCTGACATGAGTAACGACAAAGGGAGTGAAAAACTCCCTCGCCGGAAGACCAAGGGTTCCTGTCCAACGTTAATCGGGGCAGGGTGAGTCGGCCCCTAAGGCGAGGCTGAAAAGCGTAGTCGATGGGAAACGGGTTAATATTCCCGTACTGCTGATAACTGCGATGGGGGGACGGAGAAGGCTAGGTGGGCCAGGCGACGGTTGTCCTGGTTCAAGGGTGTAGGTTGAGTGTTTAGGCAAATCCGGACACTTAAGACTGAGACCTGATGTCGAAGCCACTACGGTGGTGAAGTCATTGATGCCATGCTTCCAGGAAAAGCCTCTAAGCTTCAGGTTATCAGGAACCGTACCCCAAACCGACACAGGTGGTCGGGTAGAGAATACCAAGGCGCTTGAGAGAACTCGGGTGAAGGAACTAGGCAAAATGGTACCGTAACTTCGGGAGAAGGTACGCTCTTGATGGTGAAGTCCCTTGCGGATGGAGCTGCTGAGAGTCGCAGATACCAGGTGGCTGCAACTGTTTATTAAAAACACAGCACTGTGCAAATTCGAAAGAAGACGTATACGGTGTGACGCCTGCCCGGTGCCGGAAGGTTAATTGATGGGGTTAGAGGTAACTCGAAGCTCTTGATCGAAGCCCCGGTAAACGGCGGCCGTAACTATAACGGTCCTAAGGTAGCGAAATTCCTTGTCGGGTAAGTTCCGACCTGCACGAATGGCGTAATGATGGCCACGCTGTCTCCACCCGAGACTCAGTGAAATTGAAATCGCTGTGAAGATGCAGTGTACCCGCGGCTAGACGGAAAGACCCCGTGAACCTTTACTACAGCTTGGCACTGAACATTGAGCCTACATGTGTAGGATAGGTGGGAGGCTTTGAAGCAGAGACGCTAGTTTCTGTGGAGCCGACCTTGAAATACCACCCTTGTATGTTTGATGTTCTAACTTGGCCCCATTATCTGGGGTGAGGACAGTGCCTGGTGGGTAGTTTGACTGGGGCGGTCTCCTCCCAAAGAGTAACGGAGGAGCACGAAGGTGGGCTAATCACGGTCGGACATCGTGAGGTTAGTGTAATGGCATAAGCCCGCTTGACTGCGAGAATGACGGTTCGAGCAGGTGCGAAAGCAGGTCATAGTGATCCGGTGGTTCTGAATGGAAGGGCCATCGCTCAACGGATAAAAGGTACTCCGGGGATAACAGGCTGATACCGCCCAAGAGTTCATATCGACGGCGGTGTTTGGCACCTCGATGTCGGCTCATCACATCCTGGGGCTGAAGTCGGTCCCAAGGGTATGGCTGTTCGCCATTTAAAGTGGTACGCGAGCTGGGTTTAGAACGTCGTGAGACAGTTCGGTCCCTATCTGCCGTGGGCGTTGGAAGATTGAGAGGGGCTGCTCCTAGTACGAGAGGACCGGAGTGGACGAACCTCTGGTGTTCGGGTTGTCACGCCAGTGGCATTGCCCGGTAGCTAAGTTCGGAATCGATAACCGCTGAAAGCATCTAAGCGGGAAGCGAGCCTCAAGATGAGTCTTCCCTGAGACTTTAAGTCTCCTAAAGGGTTGTTCGAGACTAGAACGTTGATAGGCAGGGTGTGTAAGCGTTGTGAGACGTTGAGCTAACCTGTACTAATCGCCCGTGAGGCTTAACCATACAACACCCAAGAGGGTTTTACGTACACAAGCTTGATTGTGTGAGAACGAAGCAAGAACTAGTCGAATAAAGCTTTCCAGATTTAACAAATTTGCTTGGCGGCCATAGCGCTGTGGACCCACCTGATTCCATGCCGAACTCAGAAGTGAAACGCAGCTGCGCCGATGGTAGTGTGGGGCTTCCCCATGTGAGAGTAGGTCACCGCCAGGCTTCAAATTTAAGTTGATGCATCGCATCTGCTTGAGTGGAGCGGTAGTTCAGTTGGTTAGAATACCGGCCTGTCACGCCGGGGGTCGCGGGTTCGAGTCCCGTCCGCTCCGCCACTGATTTAGACAAAGTTAAGTCTTTAAAATAACTACAGGGGTGTAGCTCCAATTGGCAGAGCAGCGGATTCCAAATCCGCGTGTTGGGAGTTCGAATCTCTCCACCCCTGCCACATTTAAGGCCTAGTCGAAAGACTAGGCCTTTTTCGTTTGCACTTAATTAAATTGATAGCGTATTCCGCCATGCACAAAGTTGCGCGTGTGGAGTTCGAATCTCCCACCCCTGCCACATTTAAGGCCTAGTCGAAAGACTGGGTCTTTTTCGTTTGTATTGAATTTAGCTGGGCAGCGGATGGATTCCACTATGTCCTAAGTTGCGCGTGATAAGTTTGAATCCCACGTAAGGGTATGTATCGGGAGCATTTGCTTGGCTTCGCTGATTGAGTTGCCATCAATTTATAGCAGCTTAATTGCGTTACTTTTGATCAAACAAAAGGCGAGAACGTGATCGGAAAAACACTTCTTTTATTTTTCTTTTCAAATCAACTCGGTTGCGTCAAAGCTAGTTGGTGATATAAATAAATCCCTGTAGTATCAGCGCGTTATTTGATTCCTTAAATGGAGGTATGGATGAAAATTTTCCGTGTATTGCTTGCCTGCTTTACCCTTTTGATTGCATCAACAAGCTATGCCAACGAAGGGAGTAGTGATTGTATTTTTGATCCTCAGGCATTTAGCGATAAATGGATTCAAGATCATCCAGCATTGAAAGGTGCGCTTTGGGATCAAAGCAGTCGTAGTTTTAGCTTTCAGCTTGGCGCTGGTGAATTTCTCTATATCCAAGGGGGCGGCTGTGACAGCTATAGTGAAACCTATCAACTTATTTTGGTTAACCGTAGCCTAGAAAATCTACGTAATTCTCAGTGGCATAAAGTGCAGCTGATGCGCTTGGCGGAACTTACTTTGTCACAGGATTATTTTGCAATGCTTAAACCAACATTGGAGCAGCAAAACTTACTTGTGCAAGCTGAGCACTATGAGCTGTTTATTGATCCTGACATGGAAGGGGATCGCGGTTATGCCGTGCGAGTTGATCGCATTAACAACAATACTGTTAGTTTTTCCCTTTCTTGGGGTGTTGAATAGATAAACTTTGGCATAAATAAAAAGGCTGCATGATGCAGCCTTTTTGTATTTAGGCATGAAGCTGTCGTCGTTCTTGATTACGAGTGAATTGCCAATCCACAATTCGATAGATGGTCAGGTTAAATAGAATTAATCCAATCACGAAGGGCAATATAGGGAATACCGGTGCCTTCAATGCTTCAAATATGCTCACGCTTCCCTTTGACATATCTAAGAGGCTAAAGCTCCATTCGATATATCCTGTGAGTAAAGCCATGACGGTTACGCCACTTGCGATGACAGTGCCGATAAGTGGTACTTGCCACATTTTGTTTTGGTTGTACCACATCGACAGTAGTGTGATCCCTAAAATGATAGCTATGCCTAATATCACCTGATTAATAACAGCCCAGCTGGTTACAACAGGGGGATGTTGCATTCCCGCGCCAAAGCTGAAGCAGAGCATGATGCTGATGGTGATAAGCATTGCGCTATACCGATACTGTTTAACGGCGCTCTTTCCACATAGATGTAGCGCCAGCCAACGGATGGCAAAGTAGCCAGTTAAATTGAGGCTTAAAGCCACGGGAACCATAAGAACTTGTAGCCAGACCGTATTGGCAAAGAACTGCTGTTTTTCAGGAATGGTATAAAAACCCATGAGATAAATTAGCGAGGTCAGTGCGATCTGAACAATGCCGTGGTTGAGATAGATCTCTCCACTATGTTGACCAAGCGCGCTGAATCGAGTGGGCTGCTGAGTTACTTTACTTAAACACCATGCAAGCAATGCGACTGTCACAATGATTGTCGAGAAATAATAATCGACGGGTACACGCATCCCCTGCGACTTAATCAAAAAATAACATTCAGCAAAGGTCATCAGTGAACCGATGAGCGCGATAGCGAGCCAGAGTCCTTGTGGTTTCTTTTGGCTCCAGGATTGAAGTGACCATTGGCTACATTGATAACCTAGGGTGACATAGAACAGCGCAAAAAAAGAGCGGGTCACGTGAGTTTTTGAAAAACTGATGACTGGATGAAAACCAAGGTGTCTCAAAAAATATTTGGATGCCTTGTCCGCATAGACCAATGGCATAGAGCACACTCGCGATTGCAAGAAGTGTAGTTGTGCGCTTAAATCGCTGAGCGATATAAACGGCCAAAATACTCCAAATGAGTGCGGGCAAGAACCACATAATTTCAGCGCCAGCCGTACCGTGATAAAGCAAGGTTAGTATGGATACCGGTTGCCAGTTTCCATAGCTATAGCCAATTGCTAGCATATAAATCAACACCCAACTCACATACATCAGCACAATTTACTGATATAGCGCTGGGTATAGCGCCATCCCTGTTGCTGGACTTTATGATGGAAAAAGTAACCGGCAACAATAAAGAAAAATGGTACGGCAAAACGCGAAACGCTATTGAAGAAAAGATAAAGCGGATGCGTCGGATCGCCTTGAAAGTATTGGAACACACTAAAATGTATAAAGAAAATCGCAATGATTGCGAAAAACTTCATACCATCGATGCGGTAAACCTTTTCCATTCCTGATTCCCTACCTTCTTGATGATGTATGAATTGTTTCCTGTTGTTCTAACCATTGGCGAAGTGCGCCACCATATTCAACATAAATATTGAGGTGTAGAACAAGTAAAGTGAGAGTCGTGATTAAATAAATCCAGTTAAAGTACTTTTGCCATCGCATTCGTTGTCGCTCTCCATCAGCAAGAATGGCTAAAGCGACGATACAAAACGGATAAGCAATTAACAGAATAATTAAACATCCCAAATAGCCAGAGATGGCCATGGGCTCAAGTTGTGCTGCATGTGCAAGCTCTTCCATCGCATACCTCCATGTGCAGTATGCGGCGCACGGATTTAAACCGTATTGGATAAAACGGCCATCATGATTCAATTTTGGTGACGGCATGTTTTGCCAAAATTTGCTTTGGTGTGGTTCCCGTAAATTTTTGAAAATGCCGAATAAGATGAGACTCATCGTAATAAGGGTGGTTGCGATAGAGCCAAGATTCGCCATGCTGTAGGAGTTTTTGCATGCTCCACTGAAAGCGTGCGTAATCGGAAAACTGTTTTGGTGAAAGGCCTATATGAGTATCAAAATCGCGGCGCAGCTGGCGAAGAGAGACACCGAGTGTTTGTGCCCAGCTCTCAGTGAGCTCTGTTTTCGGATGGTTAAGTAGTTGCGCGCTTGCCTGAATGGCTCTTTTCAGGGTTGAACTCAGCGCTATCTTGAGGCTGATTTGCTGTTTTAACCACTGCTCCATGCATTTTTGTCGCGCTTCAAACTGTGGATTTTCCCTGAAAAAAGCCAGCACAGGTTGCATATTCTCTTGGTGCAAAGCTGCGCTATCTTGTATTGCATGATATTGGCTTAGTCTGTTTGGAAAAAAAAGCTGTCGCATACCCATGGCAAAACCAATACAGAAAATGCGAATGGGACCAGAAATAGTCCGCTGATAGGGAAATTGTTTAGGTAAGCATAGTTCGCAGCTGTGGCCGCCTGGATATTCGACAAAGACCAAGTACTGGCATGCATCAGGCAGCGCCAGATATTCAAATGTGCCTTGTTTGAGTTCAAGTTGCCAACAACCAGTTAGGTAAGGTTGTAGCTCAGTGCACATTGGCTGCCACTGAAATTGATGCTCAAGGCATATGGGTGGCTGATAAGCATTGGGTCGAATCATAGGGCATGATTGAAAGTGTTCTCTATAAAAGCAAGTATCAAATGATGTTGCGGATTTTCTCGGCACAAAAGTGTGAACCGCTTGTGGTTTATCTTTAGAAAGCAGTCAATGCGTGATGAAAATACCCACAAATTGATCTCTTTATCGCCGCTTGATGTGTCTATTGGTTGTTCTTTGTTCGAACGGTGCATTTAAGGCTTGCGCACTTGGGGAAGCTTTCGTAATATACGCCCCGCACCGGAGAGATGGCTGAGTGGTTTTAAAGCACCGGTCTTGAAAAACCGGCGTGGGTTTATAGCCCACCTAGGGTTCAAATCCCTATCTCTCCGCCACATTAAAAAAACCGCCTACTCAGGCGGTTTTTTGCTTTCTGGCTTCTTAAAATTTCCATTAGAGATAGGGTGTGAAGCCTAGTTAGGGTTTCAGCCGAGCGACGCGAGACAACAACGGCTCTGTGTAGGCCCGTAGGGAGAGCGCGCAGCGAACCGAATTAATCCCTATTTCTCCGCGGCATTAGAGAGAGGCCACTGTTTTACAGCGGCCTTTTTGTTTTTCAGGGGGATGAAATTTCTGGTCAGAGAATTCATTCTATTTATTCACCCTATTTAAGTTTCGTCGCAAGACGAGGCATCTGTCGTGAAGGCGGCTGATCAAAGAATGGAACCTACAAGTCATTGGCTCGCAGGTTTATGGATGATCAGAAAGGCAGCTATGCTTGAGTGAGTTTTCGTAACGACATGGAGCTTACTTATGCCAACACTATTACTCTGTTCTTGAGGTGACGCCGACTTCGGATGAATGGGTCGAGGATTATGTCGCGGCATCTCATCGTTTAGTCCATCAACATGGTGGGCAATATCTTGCGCGCACGAATACTCATGAACGTCTTGAAGGGAATCGCACCAATCCCACACCTTCGTATCATCATTTCATGGCCATCGCGGCAAAGCTGCGATTGATTTTATGAATGATCTTGATACATCCCCAATCTGCAGGCCCGTATTGCAGGCTCAGAGAGTCACCATGCGCTGATTGAAGGCGTTGACCAGCTAGCCTGACGAATCGAGTATAAAAGCTTCGCGCTTTCATTTAGACGGCTTAAATTCAAATGGCTGAAACTCAAAAGGTGCGCTTTTTGGCCTTGCGCACCAATATCGATGACAGCTTTAGATGCTATCGCTAGGGGATAGCGCTAATTAATTCGTGCATGTAGCCAATCTTTGAGTTGTGCTCGGTCATGTTTGAGTTGCAGCATGGAGTGATCACTAATTGGGGCGCCATTTAGCTCCAAAACGCGAATCTCTTTATCCAGCGCATTGTATTGTTTCACTTGATCTGCAAATTCATTATCGTTTTGCATCAGACGCTCAATGGCATCTTTGTGATTGGGAACTCATGGATTAGAGAGTGATTTTCACCGAGCATAGGAACCTCATTGATTTGGTTGGTAAAGAAGCGCAGCCTACGACTGTGCGTGGTCGGTCGTAGGATGACACCTATTTACCCTAGACAAAAAACTGAAGGTGATGCTTATCATTGCTGCGACACGCACTTTGCATATCGCAGCATGTGATGATTGTTATTGTGCTGGGGTAAATTCAGCCTTGGGATCACGCGCTTCGGTGACGCGATAGAGGTGATATTTTCTCGCTAACATTTGCCCGCCATCGCGGGTGAGTGGTGTCCAAGCAATGACGGCACGATTGGCACTGGGCTTGATGGTAAAGAGATCAAATGGAATCGAGACATAAACGCCTTTGGTAAAGCTGCCTTCGCCAAACTCTTCTGCTGAAAGATCGGTCTTAGCAAAGTAAGCGCCTGCAACCACGCCGCTATCAAATTGCTTGGATAGATCCACAGTGACGCCTCGATCTTCTGCAAGATATTGGCCGACACTTACTTTGAATAGCAGATTGTCAAACCAAGTCCACTCAGGACGATAATAAGCCGTGAGATGACCCGTGAGTGCGCCAGTTTGAACGCGATAATGGCGGTTGGTGATTGGTCGTATTGTACCTCTTCGGTGAAGACGCTAAAGGTGTTGTCAGGATCGCGCTGCGCCCACATAGTTGACATCAAGCCCCAAGCCCAGTTGCTATTGAGTGTGCGATAAAGAATTTCACTACCGACACCGGCAAACATAGTTTCGAGATAACCACCATAATTTGTAAATAGACATCATCTCCCAACTGATGGAAGCTGGTGAGCTGCAGGTTACTCAAACGCAGTGGACTATCTGAGATATATTGGCGCACCAAGGTTCGTACGCGTTTTAAATCAGTGCCATCGGGTGGAACGTCATAAAGGAATTGGTCATAGTTATCATAGAGGTTGAGGTAGATCCCGCCACCAATGGTGATATGTCCGTTAACCAATAGGATGCACCGCCATTAATCCCCACATTAAAGAGGTAAAAATCTTCAGAGCCACCAATAGACTGCTGCAAAACAGGCGTTAACCCGTAATGCAACGCTTGATGATTGTCCGCTTGCAATGGCGCCTGAACGGGCTGCGGATTTTCTCGCTGAATGGCATCTGTGATGGATGCGTCCACATACTGCTGCTCTGCGACGGCGGTGTAAGCTTGTACGTCAATGTTGGTTTGTAACACAGGAATAGAAGCCTGCTGTTCAATAAGATGATAACGCGCGGCTTGGCTACCTGTGTTTTTCAAAATCAGTGCTGCTTTTTCAATCGCAATATTTTGATCTCGGTATTTGCTTTGAGTCCCGACAACGTAAATATCATCGTTATCCGCATAGATTTGGTTATCGTCGTAACCTGCGATGCGTTCAAGCTCTTTTGAGACTTGTTGCCATTGAATGTCTTCAGCGCTCGTGGATGGCGTAGGCTGATAAGCTGGTGTGGGGGTATCCACCCAGTTTTGTTTGAGCGTGTTAAAGTGGTTTTAGGGTGAAACCCAGTGTCCATGTGTTCCCACGCTCATAGTTCGCGCGTAGATAACCCCAGTCTTTCAGCCGGTAAATCATACCCACATTGACGGGAGAGTCTTGCTCCATTTCATGCGAAGGCGAACTGCTACAAAGTCGCCCTTTGTAATCATTGGCATCGTACTCAACTTTAATGACTAAAGGTTTCCATGGGTTTGGTATTCAACCCCACCAAACACTGACATACAGCCTGTAAACCAGCGTTCGTAATCAAGGCTGCCACCGCGTCCCTTATAATTACTACCTCGGCCACAATCAGGGTTACTTTTATTTCCTTTGAGATTGCCTCGGTTACCGATATAGCCCCAGCCAACGCCTAAGGTGACATCAAAATCACCAAAGCGTTTGCTTGCAGCAATATATTCACCATCAAACAGTCCTGTTCCCGCTAAATCACGAAAACCTATGGCTGTTTCTGGTAACCAGAAGCTTTCTTGCCAGAGTCGAAATTTTAGATCGACGCCTTTATCGGTGTACTCGGTGTCGCCACTGAAATTTGGATCGCCGCTATACAACAAATCGGGGGTTTGCGTATAGCGAATGGTCGTTTCAAACCAAGGCATAACCTGTAGTGAGGTATGGTAGTGGCGATAATCATTATTAATTGTGAAGCCTGCAGAAAATTCACCATCAGCTGCTGAGCGGCCATTGGGCATTTGAATTAAGCCGATACCACCAAAATCATAGGTGGTTGGGGTATATGGAGATTGAATCTCTGTTGCCATAACAAGTGATGTCGCCGTCATCAAACTCAGCGCGAGCATTTGAACTCGGTTCAGAATAAATTTCATGGCTACATCACTCTATGTTTCAACAGTTCAGGAATGACTTGATTCAGCCCTTTCTGCGATGAGGGTAAATTGAAATAGGGGACATAAATGATGGCACCAGGTGCGATACCGCGACTATTTTCGTTCCAATAAGCGACGGTATGAATTTCTAAATGGCCGTTTGGCTGAATCACATACACCTCATCGAGCCCCATATAGCGCAGAATGCTTGCTTGCTCGAGATAATCTTTGGCCGATTGCGTCGCTTGAAAAGGTAGCTTCATCGTTTTTACAACATTGCCGGTAACCCAAACATGATTAGGCCTGGTTGGCAAGAGCAGCAATAAGTCACCGGAGATTTGCGGGTTTACCGCGTTGCCAAGCAAGTAAAGATCAGGGTCAATCGTCACATTGACACGTGGCTTAAAGACGCTGCGATTTAAAAACTGAGTAAGAGACTGGATAGATAGGGCGCGCGGCATGTTCTCATTTTTAACTGCGCTTTGTTCTAGTTGTGTGAGTTGTTGCAATGTCTGTGTGAGGGATGTTGAAAGCGCGTTGTCTGGTCGCGATTGTTCAAATAAACCCGAGCCAAGCCAGTAAACGCCACTTGTTTGATGTGCGCTTTGTAATGTTTTAGGGCGCAGTTTTAAACCCTCATCAATAAGCTGTGAAACACGTGGGCTTCCCTCAAATATCAATTGGCTTTTGGCGCGCTCTTGTGAGGATGTTTTTACAGTTAACCTTGTTTGCTGCTGTGTTAGAGCATGTTGTTGCGCTAAAACGAGCTGCCCACTCAAACTGAAAATGATTGCGGTGAAGAAAAGGCGGTATAGTTTTTTCATTGTGGCGCCTCTTCAGAGTTTGCATAGGGTTTTAAAATTGTCAGTTCAATGGGCGACATATAAGGCGCAGGTTGTTGAATACTGGCAATGACACGGCCTGAATTTGGATCAATCCAGAAATGATTGGTAAAGGTCAGTTCAAGCTCTGGTAGGGTGACAAGCTCGGTGTAATAGAGGGTGTGAATCTGACGTTCATTGATGACTTTGCTTTGCGCAGCTTGAAATTTAAATTGGCTGCGCATGAGGTAACCCACGTGATGACCAGGTTGCCAGTCAACCTGTCGCTGCCAAGTTGTTGGCGTGGACTTAAGGTGTAAACCAAGCGCCAAGGGATCAGCCGTTTCTGCATAGCTAGCCGTTAAATTTATCTCGCTTAAGCCCACCGTTTTAATGATTCGACCGGCCTCGGTGACAATCATTTCATGATTAGATGACAGCCACTTGAGCTGTTTGAATTTTGTTTTTTCGATTGGGGCTGAATCGCTGGGGGTCGCATAACCAAGCACCATAAAGGCTTGGCCACTGCCTGCCATTTTTGCGTACAAACTGGCATAGGGGAGTTCATCAATTGTTTTAGCAGGAACAATGACATCGGAAGGGCCGAGTAGTGCTAGGGACATGGTCTCTTTCACATCGTTAAATTTTTGAGTGCAACCTAGCAATACCGATAATCCAACCATGCACATGGTTTGTTTAAGGTTCAGTTTTAATTTCATGATCCCACCGCACTTGCGCGTTCCTTGTGGTGAATAGAAAAAGGGTATTTAGCGGATTGAGGTGGCACTGTCTTAATGAAAACCGAACAGCTGAGCTGCTCGGTTTTGGTTACCGCATGGCCATCAAAGTGCCGTTGTGGTTGTGGTGGTGGTTGCTGTATCGTTATCTGATGAATCAGAGGTTACCACCACCGCAGCGGCAATTGCAGCTGTAACGGCAACGGTGGCGGTAGTTACCGTGCCGACAGCAAAACCAGTTGCGGTTGCGCCGCCTGCCGCACCACCACTTGCGCTTGCCGTAGTCGCTCCTTCGGTTGCCGCTATAACCGGCGATGAAAGTAATACCGCGGTTAAAATAGTAATTACATATTTTTCCATAAATAGCTCCATATCATAAATGCCTACTTTGATATAGCAGGCTATTTAAAAACTAATCATGAATTATCTTGAAGTAAATGTGTGAGTGTCTATTTTGATCGGAATTTTATTTATCTGACAATGTTTTGAAACTTATTTTTTTTGGTAAGTGATTTATTATGGACTGTTTTTTGAAGGTGAATTGCAATGGTTGTGTAAAATTAACATGTTTAACTTGATGTCTTCGATTGAGTGGGTGGTTTTTTTTGTGTTTAAATGCAAGCATGCAATAGAAATTTACAGGGTGTTTTCATAGTGCTGACTTTTATTTTGCTGATGATAATTTATTGGGCTGGTATGAATTGGGTGTAAATAATGAATATTGATCTAATTTCATGATTTATATTGGTTTTAATCGCTTTTTTTTTCGCTAGTTTATATCGAGTGAGTTATTGTTCCTTTTTGGTTAAATATGGCGCGTTATGGCCTTAATACTTTGAGGTTGTGATTGTGAGTTGAGTTAATTGATTGTTTTTGTATTGCTTTTCTTGTTTTTTATCAGGCGTCTCATTTGCCTGGGATTTATTGCTTGGCGGTGGTGTATTTGTTGATGGGGATGTGACGAGGCTTTTGCAGTATGTTGTCATGGCGTTCATTTTTTTTTGCTGAAATAAATGCAACACATTGAACAATTAGCTGAAATGAAAATTATAAATAAACGACTATTTGTATTGCTACTACCCACTATACTCGCTGGATGTACCATTCCTGGTACTTTTCTTAGCGTCGGGGATAAACAACAAATTGAGATAAACGAATCTCAACATTTATCTGATAGCGTAAATCTGTACTTATTGACGGTAGGTAACATTCACCAATTTTCTACATTGCATCATTATGCGCCAGCGGCAAACCCAACGTTGGACGCACAACTTGCATCTTATGAATATCGTGTGGGTGCTGGGGATATCCTTAATGTAACGATTTGGGATCACCCAGAGTTAACGATTCCTGCAGGATCTTATCGCAGTGCTTCTGAAGCGGGTAACTGGGTTCATGCTGATGGCACTATTTTCTATCCCTATATTGGCACTGTTTCTGTTCAAAATAAGACTGTGCGTGAAATTCGAACTGAGCTTGCTCGTAAACTCAGTCGCTATATTGAAAGCCCTCAAGTCGATGTCAATGTCGCAGCATTTCGTTCTAAAAAAGCCTATATCACAGGTGAGATTTCTAAGCCAGGTACACAAGCAATTACCAATATTCCACTGACATTGCTTGATGCGATTAATCGAGCGGGTGGTCTGGGTGAAGATGCTGACTGGCGAAATGTTGTGCTTACTCGTAATGGTCAGGAGAGAACCATTTCTCTCTATGGGTTGATGCAACGCGGCGATCTTACGCAAAATTTCCTGTTACAGCCTGGAGATATTATCCATGTGCCACGTAATGATGCGCAGAAAGTGTTTGTGATGGGCGAAGTGAATGAGCCCAAACTTCTTAAAATTGACCGTGCAGGAATGAGTTTAACCGAGGCATTGAGCGCAGTTGGCGGCATTAACCAGCTTTCAGCAGATGCCACAGGTGTATTTGTGATTCGCACATCAAATGATAAATCAGAGCGTATGGCGGATGTCTATCAGCTAAATATGCAAGACGCTTCTGCTTTGGTGCTCGGTACTGAATTTGAGCTACATCCCTATGACGTCGTGTATGTCACAACGGCACCTGTGAGCACTTGGAGTCGTGTCATTGATCAGTTGTTGCCGACGATTTCAGGCTTTAACGAACTGACGGAAAGCATGCTCAGAATACGCAATTGGCCGTAGTTACCAAGGCATGTAGAGAGGCTTATGTTTAATAAAATTATAGTGGTTTGTGTTGCCAATATTTGTCGTTCTCCAATTGGAGCTCGCCTTTTACAGCAGCGATTGCCCCACAAATTGATAGCTTCTGCTGGGATAGCAGCAGAGAAAAGCCACATGGTTGGAAAGCCTGCGGATCCATTCTCGATAGCTGTCTCAATCGAGCATGGTGTGAATTTAAATTGTCATCGTTCGCAGCAGCTAACAGAGCAGATGTGCCAAGAATATGATCTGATTTTAGTCATGGAGAAAGGGCACATTTCAGCAGTGACAGATATTGCTCCAACGGCGCGAGGGAAAACCATGTTGTTGGGGCAGTGGATTGGACCAAAAGAGATTCCTGACCCGTATCGGCAAAGCAAAGAAGCGTTTGATTTTGCTTATCAGTTGATTGATCAGGCGTCATCAGCATGGGTTGAAAAATTAAAGTAAATACGGTGGGGATAAGGGCGGAATTTCGTCATTTATCTTTAATGTTTAAAACGACGTTGCACTGTCAGGAAGGTGTAGAGACTCCTTGCTGCTCGCGGATTGTCGCAAAAAAATAATGCAAATTTATGACTCAGACTTCTAAAACTGTCGCAGCACCAAGTGATGAAATCGATCTCAGCAAATTAATCGGCATTTTGTTTGATGCGAAGTGGCTTCTTGTTGCTGTAACCTTCGCATCCGCATTGGTTGGTGTAGCGATTGCTTTGTTATCAACCCCAATCTATAAGGCTGATGCGCTCATTCAAATTGAAGAAAAAAGCTCTGGTGGCATTTCAGCCATGGTGGGGGATATGGGCGAGCTATTTTCTCAAGAGTCTTCTGCGACCACTGAAATTGAAATAATTAAATCGCGGATGATTCTAGGAGACACGGTCGATAAGTTCAATTTAACGACAGTCGTTTCAGCAGACTATATGCCGCTCATTGGCAAAGGCTTGGCGCGCTTATCGGGACAAGCTGCATATATTCAAATCAGTCGATATGAGCAACCAAAACAAGGCTATATCGCAGCGAATGCGGTGAATAAAATTATCGTCACCGATGCACAACAGCAACACTACAAGCTTGTTGATCAACATGGGCAAACACTTCTCTCAGGCCGAGTCGGAGAGCTTGCTAAGGGGCAAGGCTATCAACTATTTATCTCGGCGCTCACAGCTCAAACAGGTAATGAGTTTTCTATACACAAGCAAAGCAAGCTAGAAGCGATTCAATGGCTCAAGCAGCATTTATCTGTGAGTGAAAGAGGAAAGCAAACTGGGATTTTGGCATTAAGTTTTACCGGTGAGAACCGTCTTTTAATTACCGCAATACTCAATGACATCGCAGAAAATTACTTTCTACAAAACGTTGAGCGAAACTCAGCAGAAGCGGAGAAAAGCCTGACTTTTCTACAAGGACACCTACCTGATATTCAATCGCAATTGACAGGTGCTGAAGATAGTTTGAATAACTATCGGCAAGAGAACGAGTCAGTGGATTTGGGGTTAGAAGCAGAATCAGCCCTTAAAGTGATGGTTGAGCTTGAAGCACAACTGAATGAATTGACCTTTAAAGAGAGCGAAATTAGCCAGCGTTTTACCAAAGATCATCCAGCCTATCGCGCACTGCTTGATAAGCGACAAACGCTACTAGGGGAAAAAGAGCGGCTTAACAAAGAAATTCAAAAATTACCAAAAACACAACGAGAAGTACTCAGTCTTACGCGCGACGTTGAGGTGAATCAGCAAATTTATATTCAACTGCTAAATAAAGTGCAAGAACTCAACATCATTAAAGCTGGCACTGTCGGAAATGTTCGAATTCTCGATAACGCCGAGTCCTATGCAAAGCCAGTGAAGCCAAAAAAAGCATTAATTGTCATTTTGGCAACATTATTGGGCAGCATGTTAAGCGTTGCTTATGTTCTGATTCGAGCAGCGTTACATAAAGGTGTAGAAACACCTGAAGAGATTGAACAACTCGGCTTGTCTGTTTATGCCAGTGTACCGAAATCACAGATGCAATCAAAAATTGCAGAAGCTCTGAATAACAAGCGTACAAAACGACGAAGTAGTGAGTTACAGCTGCTGGCTGAAACAAATGCAGCAGATTTATCGATTGAAGCATTGCGAGGTCTTCGTACCAGCTTGCACTTTGCAATGCTCGAGGCAAAAAATAATGTGGTGATGATTTCAGGGCCCGCACCAAGTATCGGTAAATCTTTTGTCTCCAGTAATTTTGCAGCAGTGACTGCAAAAACAGGACAAAAAATTTTATTAATCGATGCAGATATGCGTAAAGGCTATTTGCAACAGTGCTTTGGTGAAACTTGGGAAAATGGCCTTTCCGATTACCTGTCAGGAAAAATAAGCATTGAACAAACGATTAAACATACTCAGGTCGAAAATTTAGATTTGATTACTCGTGGCCGTGTGCCGCCAAATCCTTCTGAATTACTGATGCACTCACGATTTAAATCTCTAGTGGAATGGGCAAATCAACACTATGACTTAGTCATTATTGACACCCCGCCTATTTTAGCTGTTACAGATCCAAATATTGTAGGCGCGATAGCTGGAACCACCTTAATGGTGACTCGTTTTGGTCAAAATACAGTGAAAGAAATAGAATTTGCGAGAAGTAGATTTGCACAGAATGGTATTGAAATAAAAGGTGTGATCTTAAACGCAACAGAAAAGAAAGCATCAAGCTACGGCCATGGTTATGGTTATTACAACTACAATTATGTAACTGAAGGTAAATAATGTTTTATATAAACTAACAAGAGGCTAAATAATGAAAGGTAAGGTGTTAAGTGTTTTTGGTACAAGACCTGAAGCAATAAAAATGGCTCCACTTGTTCATACGTTGTCTGCAGATGAACGTTTTATTTCAAAGGTTTGTGTAACGGCGCAGCATCGCGAAATGTTAGATCAAGTATTGTCACTTTTTGATATTACGCCTGACTATGACTTAAATATGATGCGTGCTGGGCAATCATTGAATGAAATAACCGCACGAATCATTACAGAAATAAAGCCGGTACTACAAAATTTTAAACCTGATGTGATCCTTGTGCATGGCGACACGGCCACTACGTTTGCAACAAGTCTTGCTGCCTATTATGAGCAGATTCCAGTCGGCCATATCGAAGCAGGGCTCCGCACAGGAAATCTGTACTCGCCATGGCCAGAAGAAGCGAATCGAAAACTAACAGCCGCGCTTACACAATTTCATTTTGCACCCACTGATAATTCAAAAAACAACCTGCTCAATGAAAATATTTCACCCGAACTAATTTCAGTGACCGGCAATACGGTTATCGACGCATTGCATTTAATAAAAGATAAAATAGTCAACGACGAGCAGTTGAATATTCAGCTCTGTAATTTATTTCCAATGCTGGATGAGTCTAAAAAATTAATTTTAGTGACTGGCCATAGGCGAGAAAGTTTTGGTGATGGATTTGAACGTATTTGCCAAGCACTTGCACAAATCGCAAAGCAGCACACAGATGTTCAAATTATTTACCCCGTCCATCTAAATCCAAACGTAAGAGAGCCAGTTCAACGTATTTTGTCCGATATTAAAAATATTCATTTAATCGAACCGCAACAATATCTGCCTTTCGTTTATTTAATGAATCGAGCGCATATTATTTTGACAGACTCAGGTGGCATTCAAGAAGAAGCCCCTTCATTAGGCAAGCCTGTATTGGTAATGCGAGATACAACGGAGCGACCAGAAGCGGTTGCAGCTGGCACAGTCAAGCTTGTCGGAACTGATATAGAAAAAATAGTGACGCTGATGAACCGCTTATTGAATGATGAAAATGAATATCAAGCGATGAGCTTTGCTCACAATCCGTATGGTGACGGACTGGCCTGTCAGCGCATTTTAAATACGCTAGCTACTCAGCTACAAGGCAGCGCATCGACACAAGATGTAGATGAATTGATTGGTGTGGCTATCGAGGCATAGTCCAACAGCTGATAACAAATAGAGGAACATGGTATGTCATTTGAAACAATCTCGGTGATTGGCCTGGGCTATATCGGTTTACCAACAGCTGCGATGTTCTCCTCCCGCAAAAAAAAGGTGATTGGTGTTGATGTCAATCAACATGCAGTTGAAACCATTAATCAAGGCAAAATACATATTGTAGAGCCTGATTTGGATATGCTAGTTAGCGCTGCTGTGACTGAGGGATATTTACGAGCAGTACAAACACCTGAGCCAGCGGATGCATTTTTGATTGCTGTCCCGACGCCATTTTTGCCTTGTGCGTCCGATTCGATACCGCAACCCGATTTAAGCTATATCAAAGCATCAGCCCAAGCAATCGCGCCAGTGCTTAAAAAAGGGGATTTAGTCATACTCGAATCCACCTCGCCAGTTGGAACCACAGAGCAAATTGCAGATTGGCTTGCAACGGCACGTCCCGATCTTAGTTTCCCTCAAACGCATTGTGATAAGGCAGATATTAATATTGCGCACTGCCCAGAACGTGTGTTGCCGGGACAAGTCGTACGTGAGCTAGTGGAAAATGATCGCGTGATTGGAGGCATGTCATCTCGCTGTTCAGAGCGCTCAGTTGAACTCTATAAAACATTTGTACTAGGCGAATGCGTAGTCACTAATGCGCGAACAGCAGAAATGGCGAAATTAACTGAAAATAGCTCGCGAGATGTACAAATTGCTTTTGCCAACGAACTGTCGATTATTTGCGATGAATTAAACATTAATGTGTGGGAGCTTATTGCACTGGCGAATCGACATCCGCGTGTCAACATATTGCAACCAGGCCCTGGAGTTGGCGGCCACTGTATAGCAGTCGACCCGTGGTTTATTGTCGCTAAAACACCACAACAAGCACAGATGATTCATACCGCGCGGAAAATTAACGATGGCAAACCTGAATGGGTGGTCAATAAGGTTAAAGCAGCTATTGCTGATTTCCTCCAATCACATACCAATAAAACAGCTAAAGATGTCACCATCGCCTGTTACGGATTAGCTTTTAAAGCCAACATCGACGATCTCCGTGAAAGCCCCGCAATGGCGATTACTCAAAAAATTGAAGAAATGCATAAGGGAGCGGTCTTTGCCGTTGAACCTAATATTAAGATGCTGCCAGAAAATTTAAAGAAGACCTCGCTGAAATCATTGGATGACGCCATGAAATTCGCAGATATCCACGTGCTTTTGGTTGAGCATGAAGAGTTTAAAAATATGTCTGTTGATGATTTATTTGTGATTGATACGAAAGGTGTTTGGTAAATGAAAATAGATATGAACTATAAATTGAATCTAGGAAAAAAATGGGCGAATGTTTTTTATTCGCTATCATCCGCTTCAATGCCTGGTTTGTATCGATTGTTTGTTTTGTTTTTAATTGCAAGATTTAGCAATGATGTTTTATTTATTAATGGGTTTGTTTTTTGTTTGGGTCTTAGCATGTTTTCCTGTTTGGGTGTTGCGATAGATTTTTTACGGAAGATATCGGTAAAAAAAGAAAACCAAATGATTGGTAAGCATTATATTGAGGCCATGCTTAGTATGGTTGCAATTTCTTTGATTTCTTGTGCAATAGCTATGCTTTTTAGTGGAGGAAGAAGTTTTGGTTTATGCAATATGGTTGTACTACTTACCTCATTCGGGATTATGCATTTAGAACGGCATCTGTTATTGGCTAAGTCTGATATGAAAGGTGTTTTTAAATTTGATTTAATAATGATACCTGCGTTTTTTATTCTTTTTTTCTTCGGTTTTGATTCAGTGTTAGCTGTGTCTTTGTCGATTTTTATTTCCGTCTGTATTTCAAGGTGTCATGAAAGTTATATTACCTGGGGTGGATGCAATATATCAGCAAGTGGGGTCTGGTCTTCATTCATTGCTGGGTTGAAATTAGGTTATAGTAATGTTGTAAGTGGCGGCGTGATTTATCTTATTCCAATGTTTTTATCTGAAAGGCAGAATGCAGATGATTTAAATGTTATTTCATTGTGTATTGCAGTCTCTGGAGTTGTGTTGGTTTTGCCTCGTGCTGTATTTAATTTCAACCTAGGGAAGATAGCAAGTGTATCATTCGATGAAAATTATTTTGCAGTATTATGTAAGACAAAAAAGATGATAAATTCCGCCTGTTTATTTTTGCTTCCAATTTCAATTTTATTTTCATTTGTGTATCTCGCTGTGTCGGGTATAAACCCGTTTGTTTTAGATGCTAATTTGTATGTGGCAATGGTTGTGCTGATGCTTGTACTGATAGTCGGCCAGTTATCACTTGTGGATTCTAACTTAATAATATTTTTGCATCGAGAATTGATCGCCATTTTTGCCAACTCTGTTATTTTTGTTGTTCTATTTTTGTTGTCGGTAGCTTCATATTTTAAATTTGGGGAGGCTGAATGGTTTATAAGTGCGTTTTTATTAATAATGCTGTTGTTATATGTTGCGCGATATTATTTATATAAATTAGTCGTGGGAAAAGAGGTGGAAAATGCAATGGTTAAGGTTTAATGATCAGTCTAAATTAAGTGGTGTTGTTAAGGATGTAATTAAAGATTTTTCTAAATTTGAATGCGTTTTCAATAAATGTCTGGTTAACATGGTTTATGATCAGCGCATCTGGGATAGTGCACCATACAGTAAATTGCATGGTCAAGAACTGGTTATCTGTGGGTGGTTTATATTTGATGGCGAATTAAATAACTTAGCTTCGTTCCATAAGGGGATATTTAATGAAGGTTTAAAATGTGTTCTTCAGAAAATTGAGTATGGTGTGTTCATTGGTATATTAAAAGATGAACATGGGGGGGTAACTATCTTTAATGATTGGTTTGGCCTTTCATCTCACTATTATACAGTTAATGGTGAATTTGTGTCTGTTGCACCTTCAGCAAAACAATTGAATGATGAAGTTGACGATAAATTTGAATCGCTTTTAAAAACTAATGGTCATTTGTGGGGAGGGGAAACAAAATACAAAAACGTAAAAAAAATGTTGCCAGGAACTTTGATGACAGCGCAAGGTGTCGTTGAGTGTTATGTCAATTTTTCAGTTGTAAAAAAAATTGAACCTGAAAATATCCCCAAATACATCCAAGAAAATATGGCGATTTTTAAGAAGGATTCGAAGCATGTTGCGCTATCTGCAGGTTTCGATTCGAGGATGATTGCTATTCATTCAGATTGTTCTGCTTCATATTGTTGGGGTCCTGAGCGATCAAAAGATATTCGAAATGCAGCAACAATAGCCCGCAATTTATCACTTGAACATCACGCATTTAGGTTTAAATCAGTTGAAATTGAAAATTTGGATTGTGAACTTTCACAATGGCTTTTAGATGGTCAGGTAGAAAATATTAATCATCAATTTGGCGCTAATTACAGATATGCTAGTAATTTGCTGCCAAAGCAATTTATCTCATTGGATGGCTATCTAGGTGATGTGCTTCAAAGGGGGGTTTATTTGAATTATGGAGGAATGAGAGGTGAGTTGAGGAAATTAATGCCAAATTTATTGGATAAGAATGAAGATGGTGTGAGTATATTAAAGAAAAGATATTCACGAATTTCGTCTGAAGAGTTTGATGAGTTTCTGTGTGAATATATATTAAAATGTAATGCTTTGGGGTTGCAATTTGATAAATTGCAACTGGCTACAATTTTTGAATTCATCTACGGACGTGGGTTTTCTTATATTAGCGCTGGCGGCATCATTCGTAATGGTATTTGGAATGTAGTTGTGCCTGTATTTGCGTCTCCAGTGATATTTAAAGCATGTATTGGAATGAATTCAGCCCAATTAATGAATTACAAACATTTTAAACGGGTATGGTCACAAGTCGACAGCAAGTTGTCATGCTTGTTGTCTGAGGGAGTGTATTCGCCGAGAACAGCAAGGTTTTTAATTCCATGGCTTAATTTGTTTGGAAGGATTTTAACAAATTACATTCCCTATTATCATAACTATGGAAGGGAGTGATGGCTATGTATCAATTAAGTAAAATTGGCGATGAATGATATGCATTCGAAGTGGAATGGAGTGTGTTGTTTAAATCATGAGAAAGTCTCAAGCCAAGTAACCGTATTTTCTGTTTTATGTTTTTTTGTCTTGTTGTTTTTTCAATTGGTGTTTGGGCTGTTTTTTGAAAGTGATTTCTTCTCTATGTTAGGAGGGGTGCATTTATTTACAATATGTTCATTTTTAATTTCAATGCCGATGGCTGTTCGGTTGGATATTGTTTCTATTAAAATAATATCTATTTTTTATGTTTTGATTGGTGTGTCAATTCAGTTTTTATTCTACCGAGTTGAATTGGGTTCTGATTTTGGAGTGAGCCCAGTTGATGCGGATTTTTACCATTCCTTAGCCTTACTATCTTCACAACAGATGATGTTGGGTGGGCTTAATACAATTTTAGAACATGGTGATTTAGGTGATTTTGGTTTTACTTTTATCACAATGATTGTTTATAAAGTCCCAGGTGATCCTGTTGTTAATATGAAAATTCTAAATGCACTAATTCATTTTGTGTCTGGAATTTTATTGCTAAATATATCAGTGCTGCTCAATTTTGATAGGTTGATGCAAAAGCTGCTGTTTGTTATTTTTGTTTTTAACCCTGCCTTTGTGTTTTTTGGTGCGTCTGGATTAAAAGAGGTTTTATTTTCATTTTTTGTTATTGTTGCTATTTTACTGTTATATAGAGCGGTGGTTGGCGGGCGTTTTTTTGATTATTTATTTTCGTTGTTATTTATTTTTATTCTTGGGTTCTTTCGTGTGCCTTTCCCTCTGTTTTTTTTAGGGGGGATGTCGTTGTTGGTGTTTAATAACTATACGGGGAAAATGCGTATAATTATTAAGATGCTAATTCCTGTTATATTGTTTGTTGGTGTTTTTTTTGTTTTTGGAGTTTTGTCAGAAGAGTTTGAACGAATATTGGGATATAATTTCAATGCAATTCAATCACAAAGGCTTGGTGTTGAATCTGTTGGTGTGGTTGAATATGTTGCATTGATTCTCAGTGGGATTATTGGTCCTGTTCCTAGTTTTGATTATGATTATCAATATAGTGATCATGCTTTTCAAATAATTCAAAACTACATTAAAATAATATTATCTATTTACTTTGTTGTTGGGTGTATCCAGATAATAAAGTGTAGAATGGTTTTATATTACCCCCTATTGATGATTTATCTTTTTAATCAGATAATATTGTTAATTACAGCTGCTACGTTTGATTTTAGGTATGTGTATCCGTTGCTTTCAATATTTTGTTTGATTACTGTTGTGGGTATGACTAATGGTTTGTTTTGTAAAAAAATATCTTATGTTGTAATTTTCGTCACATCGATTTTATTTGTGATTGCTTATAATTTTAGATAGATATTGGTGATAACGACTAACGACTAACGACTAACGACTAACGACTAACGACTAACGACTAATGACTAATGACTAATGACTAATGACTAATGACTAACGACTAATGACTAATGACTAATGACTAATGACTAATGACTAATGACTAATGACTAATGACTAATGACTAATGACTAATGACTAATGACTAATGACTAATGACTAATGACTAATGACTAATGACTAATGACTAATGACTAATGACTAATGACTAATGACTAATGACTAATGACTAATGACTAATGACTATTTACTTATTTAGTACGCGACTGGGAAATGGGCGTGGTGGTATAAGTACTGCGCTACTAGGCTATGTTTCTTCACTAGAAAATAAGGTGAATATTAGATTGTGTGAAACACATTCATTCGATGGGAAATTAAAATCATTTTTTTTAGCAGTTAAAAATGCATTGCAAGTTAAACAAGGTGATTACTGTTGGTTTCATGTTGGCTCATGGTTTTCAATGGTGAGAAAATTATTTATTATTTTTATTTGCAAGGCAAAAGGTGGCCGCATTATAACCCACTTTCATTCTCAAAATACAATTCGATATATCAAGCATCCGGTGCTTGGTAAAGTAATTTCATTGCTTGTTATTTTATCTGAAAAGGTCGTAGTGCTTACACCATGGTGGAAGCAGGTTTTTGAAAGTAATGGATTTACAAGTAATCTCATCGTTTCACCAAACCCTCTTGATGAAAACTTAAGCTATGCTGCATGCGAGTGTTCAAAAAGAAAAAATGAAAGTAATTCTGAAGTCGCTTCAAATGTTCGAATTCTATCTATGTCTCGCTTAGAAAAAGGGAAAGGCTTTGATCGTGTTATTCTTGCATTAAAGATTTTACCTGACTATTACACATTACAAATTGCAGGCGATGGTTCTGAATTGGAATTTTTGAAAGAGCTTGTTTTACAGCATCAGCTTCAGTCTCGCGTTCAATTTTTAGGATGGGTTGATTATGACAAGAAAATAGAATTATTAAAAAATAACGATCTGTTTTGTCTTCCTTCTAAATTTGATTCATTTGGAATGGTTTATATTGAGGCGATGGCTGTTAATTTACCAGTTGTTGCTTTGAACTATCAGGCGATTCCGGATGTGGTGCCAGGTGAATTTGGTGTGTTATGTGATGATGATGAACCGCAAACGCTTGCTGATGCCATCATTGCTGCAAGCCATAAAAGAAACAAAAATAGTGCGTCTTTTGTATTGGCTACCTATTCAGCTGAAAAAATAACTGACGATTTTTTACGTGAGATAAATTATGACAGATAAAGTAAAACTAGCTGATATTGAAGTGTCTTGTTTTTCATCGATGGAAGAGGTTATCGATGAAATTATGGAGCAACATCTTGAGGACGCTTCGATTGCTGTCGCAATTAACCCAGAAAAAATCCTTAAAAGCCTAGACTGTGAAATGACCCGAAAAGCGATCGATTTGGCTAACATTCGCTATTTAGATGGTTACGGTGCGCTTAAGCTGGCTTCATTCAAAATACGTAAGAAATTATCACGAATCCCCGGTTGTGAGTTATGGGAGGCTTTAATGATGGCTTCTGTAGACCGAAAAATTCCTGTTTTTGTACTTGGTGCAAAAACGGAGACTTTGACTAAAACAGTGAATAAGTTAATTGAGTCTGGCGTAAATGTTGCTGGTTCACATGATGGTTACTTTGACGATGAAGATTCTCTTATTGAGCAAATAAAAATCTCACAAGCTAAAATTTTAACCGTTGCACTTGGTTCACCTAAACAAGAATTATTTATGGCAAAGTGTAAAGCTCGGGGAGTAACTTCTTTTATGATGGGCGTTGGTGGAACTTATGATGTTTATACAGGGAGAGTAAGGCGAGCGCCTAAAATTTGGTGTCGTGCTAATTTAGAATGGCTATATCGTTTATTGCAACAACCGACTCGTTTTATGCGTCAATTAAGATTGTTAAATTTTATTAGGCTTGCTGTACTTAAAAAGATATAGATCTTATGGAGCTAGTTTTCCATGAAGATTATTTTTTAAATACTCACGATAGATGAAATTATCAAATTTGGTTAATGAGTGGTCTATTACAAATAAACTATAGTGTGCTATCAGATAATCCTTTGCGACGACGCATCCAAGTTGTCATACGCCAGCTATAACTCATGGCCGTGGTATAACCCATAAAGCAGATGATAAACAGCATAAACATGGTACGTTCAGAAATTCCACTTATTTCACCATAAATTCCAAACATTGCGAATGTGCTGGCCAGTGAACTGATGATGACTAGTGTTTGTTTCGAGCTAAATCCAAGGCGTTGAAATATATGGTGTAAGTGCTCGCGATCAGGTTTAAAAGGTGAGTCGCCTCTTTTGACTCGACGAATCATGATTGCTGCCATATCCATTAATGGGATGGCGATTAACCAGAGTGCAGTCACGGGCCTTAGTAACATACCTGTTTGATTTTGGCTTGCACCAAGCAGCAACCAGATGACTGTAAAACCTATCATCATACTGCCGGCATCCCCCATGAATACTTTGCGTTCTGGCCCAAATATACCAAGATTCATTAGAATATAGGGAAGCGTTGCCACAATAAATATGAGACATAGGTAGGCTAAGCCGCTTTGACCATCCACCCGAAGTACAATAGCTAAGCTAGCAAAGGTAACAATTGAAAGTGTACCAAGTAACCCATCAATGCCATCTACCATGTTAAAGGCATTAATCGCGCCTATAACAGCTAAGATAGTGATAACAGGGCTGAGAAATCCAAGGCGAATTTCCCCGGTGCCAAGAACATTGCCGATATTGTCTAGTTCAATATTCGCATATTGAATCATCAGAATAGATACAATGGCTTGTACTGCTAAACGTACCTTGAAGCTAATATCCATTTTGTCATCAATTGCTCCTAGTGTAATAAGGATGCCTAAGCAACTCAAAAATAGATTGTTATTCTGGATGATATCTGGTCTAGCAGCTAAAAAATAACCGATGGACATATAGATAGATATGCCACCAATTAAAGGGATCGCTCCTGTGTGCAGTTTTCGTGAATTCGGTTTGTCGACTAAGTTGATTTGCTTGGCGAATTTACGCATAACAACTAACGAACAAAACGAAAAGCAACCAACAAACAAGAGTTCTAATAACATACGTCACCTGACTTATATTATCGCTGTTAGAGATAATATAAGCTTAGCGTCTCATGTGTGATATGGTTTTATGGTTTTATGATTGCTCGTTAGAAAGTGTAATAATTTGGAAATATCTCTTTGTTTTGCATGGGATTAGTGGGTGTGTATTTTTATGTTATATTTTTATTGATTGTAACTATCTGTTTTGTATGTATTAAAATCAATTTGTTATAATTTTTACATTCCCCTGAATATAAATGGTATTACTTGTATGTGGCCCTCAATATTTTTTACAATGGCTTGGATAATCTAATGTGTATTTTACATAGCATAGCTATTTTAAGTTAGAATTCGACGTGATTACCATCGGTCGATTTTTAAAGATGGGTTTACTGATAATATATTCCATCTAATGGTGTAGAAATTAATCCTCTCCAGAGGATATATTGGCGAAATCAGCACGGCTAAAATATTTCTATTACACATGGCGTGCGCAATAATATGAATTGCAGTTAACAAAAAGGCTTCCCTCGGGAAGCCTTTTTCATTCAAATCAACACGCATTCAGGTGCATACAACACATAGAATGGATTAGTTGTTGCTGTGTAGTTCGCTGTTGAGTTCAACCGCAGCTTTGTTGGTTAAGCACTCAATCACGCCTGTAGTTGAGTTACGGCGGAAGAGAAGGTCTGGTTTGCCTGCCAAATCACGCGCTTTCGCAAAGCCAGCTTCTTGGCCATTGTTGTCAAGAAGGCGCACTTTAGAGCCGGCAGTGACATAAAGACCAGACTCAATGGTACAACGGTCACCTAGTGGGAAACCAAGGCCCGCGTTGGCGCCAAGTAGTGAGTTTTCACCAATGGATACAACCACTTTACCGCCACCAGACAGAGTACCCATAATAGAAGCGCCGCCACCAACATCAGAGCCTTCGCCGACAACGACACCAGCAGAAATACGGCCTTCAACCATGCTCACACCTGTGGTGCCGGCATTAAAGTTGATAAAGCCTTCGTGCATCACTGTGGTGCCATTGCCCACGTGCGCGCCAAGGCGAACGCGTGAAGTGTCGGCGATACGCACGCCTGTTGGCACCACGTAATCGACCATTTTCGGGAATTTATCAACGCAATCAACAATCAGCGTTTCACCATTTAGGCGCGCTTCGATTTGGCGATCGGCCAATTCTGGTAGATCAATCGCACCTTGGTTGGTCCATGCGATGTTGTGCAATAGGCCAAAAATACCGTCCAGTACAAGGCCGTGTGGTTTGACTAAACGGTGAGAAATCAGTTGTAGCTTCAAAAAGCCTTCTGCAACGCTTTGTGGTTGGCTGTCTTCAGCCAGAATCACCAATACCAAAGGTTGCTTGCTGTTTGCTGCTTTTGTTGCGAAGTTTGCTTGTGCTTCGTCGCCTTGCGCGCTGAAAATGGTTGCCAGTTCAGCTGCTTTATCGGCGCTGATTTCAATGGCTTCATTACCACCTTGATAGTTGACTGCCGGTTTAAGGGCATCGACCAGAGCGTCGCTTGGGTTCAAGCTTGGCGCTGGGAAGAAAGCTTCGATGATTTTACCATCGCGGTTTTTGGTCGCTGTACCAAAGGCAAGAGAAAAACTAGCCATGATCTTACTGTCTCCATTCCTTTTTATGTATACCGGCATTTCATATGCGGTGAGTCGAAATTAGCGCCTATCATAAAGGTTCGCGCAAATTGGGTGAAGTGACTTTTGTGTTGATCTTGCTAAGCAAGTGTAAAAGCGAGGGGAAAGTTGGTGATACAAAAAACCTTTTCCCTCAATACGCCGGGCGTTAGAGGAAAAAGGTTTTTAATCAAATGACTGCAAGGTCAATGATGGCTTAGGCGGCGTCGTCTGCTTGCGCTTCAGGTTTGTCTGCCTTTTTTGCTTTTTTCGGTGCAGGTTTGCGCTTGGCACCCAAAGCAATCAGAACTTCTTCTTTATTCTTAGCAAGATAAAGTGAAAGCTCTTCCATCATCTCTTCACTGTCGATCAATTTGCTCGCTTGCATCACCTCAAATAAGGCATCTGCTTCATCAAGCATTTTGTCGTAGGCGTCCGCCTCCGCTTTAGAGGTGAAAGTCATTTTCTCTTCTCCATTGCGTTCAACGACGTATTTGACGATAACGGCCATGGTCATCCTCTTCTACAGGTAAATTTACTGGCTTTTTATACAGTTCTCGGCGCTAAAAGTCCAAGCCTTTCCACAGGGCTGTGAACTGTACGCGAGTTTTTGCGTAACGGTTAACAGCGAAAAGTGGCTGTGTTGTGAGGCATGTGATGTCGACCAATAGCATTCATATACAGCTGATTAAAAAAAGAGCTCATATGAGCTCTTTTGAGTGGGGTTGGATGTGCTGTATTAGCGATTAGAATAACGCTTAATACAACGTTTCACGTCTTCATCACGATCGCCAATTTGGCTCTGTGCTTTCTCTTGCGTCCATGCGCGTTCTTTGGCGTCCATTTCTTCAAGCATTCTGTACATGTGGCCAAGCGACTCATGTAGATCTTCTTTATCACGATAGAAACTACGCGCAACGCCGCGCTTCATGCCGTCTGTATTTTTCATGTCTTGGGTCATGAGCGCTTCAAGCTTATCTTGGCTCATGCCATCGAGCATGGCGGTCATTGCTGCATTTTCATAATCGACGGTGAATTCACATTGCGCCTTGAGTGAGTCATTGCTTGGGAAGGTTTCACCGAGAATGTTTGATGAGCCACTAAATAGCCAAAAGAGTAGGCCAAGTGCTGCAACACCACCACCGATGATCATCCCTTTTTTCTTGTTATCAAAGGCTTTGAATTTCTCTGCAGAGGCTTTGAGATTTTCAGCGCTCAGATTTTCTTTGGCCTTTTCAGCTGCGGCTTTGATGTTGTCTGCGGTGAGGTTTTCTTTGGCTTTCTCGGCGGCAGATTTGATGTTTTCTGCGGTGAGATTTTCTTTTGCTTTTTCGGCAGACGCTTTCACTTTATCCATGTCGATTTTGCTCGCCGCTTGTTTTGCATTGTCGGCGGCGTTTTTAGCTGTTTCTGTGACCTTCTTTTTAACGTCGTCTAGGCTCATTTTTATTCCTAAGTGCAAGTGATTTAAGTGGAAAATTCGGTGCGTCAGGCTATCAGCGGTGTATTGCGCTGTCAAAATGATCAGGCACGAAAAACGTGAGCTATAACAAAATACAGTTATGTTTCTGCGGGCTTAAACGAAAAAAGAGCGCAAGTGCGCTCTTTTTGATGTTGAATTTGTAATTGATGAGCCACTTATGCTCGGTTGGTGTAATCCTCAACGCAGGACTCAACCAATGAATCACGTGAGCTAAAGGCATCTTTCATCATTTTTTCTATGTCTTGGGCTGATTTTTCTTTTCGAATACGTAAAAACTCGCCATAAAGCTCAGGAAGGTGGTTCAATTGATCGGCTTTATATGAATAGAAAACCATCGACATATCTTTGAGTTTATTCGGATCTTTCATGTCATCGGCCACCATGTCGTGCAAATCTTCCTGTGGCATACCTTCTGTGATCGCTTGAATCACAGCGTTACGATAATCCACATAAAATGTGCACTGTTCAACAATGGTACCGTTTTCAGGGAAGCTTTGCGCCAGAATGTCGGTTTTCATCGAACGAATCACGGCAAAGACCAAAAGCGCAAGGATGATGATCGCGGCAACAATCATCATGCTTTTTTTCTTCAATGGACAACCGCATTTCGCTGGGTTTGTATTTTCGCTCATTTTCTTTCTCTTTTAGTTTTTTATGCTGCAAGCAAGTATGTTGTCCGCCGATCCTATCACCTCATATTCATTTTTTAGTGCTAGTGATTAGTCAGTGATTTAAAAACAAAACAAAAGCGCCATATGAGGCGCTTTTGTTTTTATAAGATGCTGGTTGTTGGGGTGATTTTGGATTTTTATTCCGATTGAGTCGCGGATTGTGATTCGGGAATGGCATACCAACGGTACTTCAAGCGAGAAAATAGAATCAACAAGGCCGGTAAAAGGAACCACATTTGTAAGCTAATCATCCATTGCGCTGACAATCCCAAACGTTGCATCAGTCCGACTAAAAGGCCTGCACCGCTCATTTGAAATAGGCCGAGTAGTGCCGCTGCGGTTCCTGCTTTGTCACCAAATGGGGCGAGCGCTTGACCTGCAGCTGCGCCCAAGATCAGAGCAAAACCAACAGATGAGATGAAAATAGGCAACATAAAGGCCAAGGCGGTGTGCTCTTTGGCCAGTGCAAGCATCAAAAAACCAGCCATACCCAGCAATAATACCCCGGTGACCAAGGTGCGATGTGGACCGACACGCTCCATATATTTGGGACCAATAAAGCAGGCTGCGATATTGAGTACGGCGTTGAGGCCAAACCAAAAGGTAAATTGCTGCATATCCAGCCCTAAGTTTTGCATCAGTACCACTGGCGCTGAGGTGACATAGGCAAGGATCACCGCCATGGCCAATAAGCATAAACTGGCGTGGAACAAAAAGGAGGTGTTACTCAGCACCGCCCAATAACGGCTTGGCTGAAAAACCGCTTGCTGGCTTGGATTGGGATTGGTTTCACGCATCGCACAAAGGGCCATGGCAAACACCACAAAGGCATAGCCGGCCATAAAACTGAAATTGGCTCGCCAGCCTAAATGCTGAGTGAGATAGCTACCCAAAATCGGGGCTAGTGCTGGAATAAAACAGATCGCGCCATTTAAGTAGCTGATCATTTTCCCACTTTTTTTCGGGCCAAAGAGATCGCGAACCGTTGCAAAGGCGGCTACGGAAGTGGCGCAAGCGCCACACCCCTGCAGCAAGCGAGCAGTGAGCATCCACTCAATATTTTGAGCCCACCAAGCCAGTGCTGAGCTGACGCCATAAATGGCAATGCCACTCAGGGCAATCACGCGGCGTCCCCATTTATCTGCAAGAGGACCCGCAAAGAGTTGGCCCAAGCCCATGGCAAATAAAAACCAAGTAATGGTGTCCTGCGCAAGCGTGTGATTGACTGAAAAATCGCGCGCAATCAAAGGCAGAGCAGGCAAGTAAATATCAATGGCCAGGGGGCTAAAGAGCACCAAGAGGGTCAGCATGGTGAGCTGAAGTTTACTTGGCGCAAAATAAGAGTCAGGGTGCGACACAACAAGTTCCAAAAGCGGGATAAATCGAAAGGGGGCTAGCCTAATGGTTTGCTGATATGAGTGGAAGTGATGGATAATCATATTTATTATTCCAAATTGGAATGATGTGTCATTCAGGCAAATTGAGGGTGAAAAGATGGCAGTGGAACAACTGGCGCGATTGGATTTGAATGTCTTGGTGTGCTTAAAAGTCTTGCTTGAAGAGTGTCATGTGACCCGTGCCGCCAATCGATTGTGCTTGAGTCAATCGGCGGTGAGTAAAGCTTTAGCTAAATTGCGCCTGCAGTTTAATGATCCACTTTTTGTTCGTCATGCCCACGGCTTGGTTCCAACAGCGCGTGCGTTACATTTAAAGCCAAAACTTGCCGCCTTAATTCATCAGCTTGAACAATTGGCAGAGCCTGAAATTTTTGACCCACAAAACAGTGCCTATAAGTTTCAAATTGCCGCTGTGGAAAGTGTTTATCCACTGATTTTGCCGCACTTTTTACCTTCAGTTTTTCAGCAAGCGCCACAGGTGACCATCAGCACCCATGTCTGGAGCGAGCAAACCTTTGCCATGCTTCAGCGCGGCGAGCTCGATTTGGGGCTTACGGGGAAAGATATCGATATTAACGATGCCAAATTAACCCTTTTGCCTCCGGGCGATATTTGCGAGCTGGAGATCTATCGCGATCAGCAGATGTGTGTGGTGCGACGCGATCATCCAGTGCTTACGCAGGATTGGTCATTGGCGCGTTATCTTTCTTTGCGTCATGTGCAGGTGCGCTGCGATGGCAATGACCGCTGGTTGCTTGATTACCGCTTAGCGGATTTAGGTAAGGCGCGCGATATCGCGATTACCGTTCCCGATTTTAATAGCGCCGCTAGTTTATGCACCTATACCGATCTGATTTTTACCGCGCCAAGCCACTTTGTTGAGCTTGCGGCGCGCCAGTTAGATTTGGTGTTACTGCCGTTGCCCATGGTATTTCCGCCCATGGCTTATACCTTGTTTTGGCATCGCGATCGGGAAAACGATCCAGCGCTGAGCTGGTTGCGCAGCATCATTGGGCAAAATACCGATCACCTTCGAGCACGCAGTGAAGCGCGGCTTAAATAACCCGCGTACAGCTTTCTGAGCTTTGTGATCATCACAACTCAAAAGCTATGTTTGGGATGTCATTGTCTTTTTTTCGTTACTATTTCTCAGAGGGAAAAGTTATAAGAAGCATTCTATATATGTTTTTTTGAGATACTTTGGCAGTCGATGACTTTCAATCGAAGGAAGATTAAGTGTCGACCATTTTAGATTTTAATAAATTAAAGCAACTAGATGCGACATATCCAGATATGACGCTAAAGCAGTTGCTTGTCCTTTCATATATTGCGCAGAAGCCAATGTGTACGGTTAACGACATTGTTCGAGATCTTGGATATGCACAGTCTGCGGCATCACGTGCTGTTCGTATAATGCTGAACACACCATCAAAAGATGTGGAAGGCCTGGGAATGATTGCTCAATTTTTATCGCCAACTGATGCACGTAAGCGTTTGTTGAAGTTGACTGAATTGGGTGAAAGCATGTTTATTCAGTTAAGTTAGCAAGTTTAGATTAAGGGGACATCTGTCCTTGTGAGCAAAAAGAGGCCATGCGCCTCTTTTTTGCGTTTGAACAAATGCTGCCTCGGGTAAGGGCATGTCCTCGGTATTGAAAAAAACCGACAAAACCAAATTTATTTTGGAGCCAACGATAGAGCGCGTTATAGCGCGAGGTCTTCATCGTGCCACTGCCGGCAAAAATCTAAAAAATGGCTGAGTAGGGGGCTTAAATATTTCTCTTGGTGATAGACCAAATGGTAGTGGCGGCTTAAATCCAGTGGCAACTGAATTTGGCTGACCCGCCTTGCTGCGAGCGCATGTCTTGCTGATAACAATGACATGATGGAAAACCCTAAGCCTGCGGATACCGCATTAATAATGGCCTCGGTGCTATTGAGCTCAAAGCGGATTTGATAGTGGCGAAGACGTGGCGCGATGCGTTCAAAAAAGTTATCGCGACTGCCAGAGCCCGGTTCTCGTAAGATCCATTGGCTATTTTCCAATTTGGACAGGGATACTTTTGCTTCAGGCTGCGCGAGGGGATGGTTGGGGGCGGCAATCACGCATAGCATATCTTGACGCCAAGGCTCGTGAACCAATTGCGGCTGCTGAATATGTCCTTCGACCAAGCCGATATCTAGCTCAAAGGCGCTGAGCATTTCACAAATGCGATTGGTATTGGTGATACGCAGTTGCTGTTGGGTGTGGCCTGTATGCTGTTCAAAGCCGCGAATCAAAAAAGGCAGCACTTGATTCCCCAAAGTGTCGCTGGCGCCAATGGTTAGGGTGCCGCTGAGACTTTGTTGGTTAAACAGGGTTTTAATGGTTCGCTGCCGGGTAAGCAGTTCATCGGCATAGGGAAGCAGTCGCGCACCCTGCTGATTGAGATGCAGGCGGTTATGTTGGCGATCAAACAGCGGCTGGCCGAGCTGCTTTTCAAGTTCACTAATAGCCATGCTCACTGCCGGTTTGGTGAGGTGTAGTTTTTCTGCTGCAGCGCTGATGGTTTTTTCCTGAGCCACGGTGACAAAGGCGGCTAGCTGTTTGGGGGTCATGCTGTGGTTTTCATCCTTTAGTTGCTCTCCTTTACGCGATAGCCAACATATTGAGTACAGATAATACTCTTTGTTAAGTTTTGCTTAACGCATCGATAAGTTTATTCAACTATTCTTAATCTAACACAGCGCGTAGGATGGCGCCATTGAATTTCAGCATCCTATGGAGTGCGCCATGCTTAAATCTGCCAAACATCATCTTGCCTTTGCACCAACCCCCATGGCGGGATTGGCACTGGGGATCGCCAGCCTCGGCTGGAGTTGGGAGAATATGAGCGCCATGTCTGGTATTGGTCAAACGCTGGGTGCTGTGATTGCTGCGCCATTATTGCTACTACTGCTGGCGAAATTTCTCTGTCACCCTCGTGTTCTTTTGCAAGATTTAGCCCATCCCGTGGTCGGCAGTGTGGTGCCTACCTTTGCCATGGCATTGATGGTGGTCAGTAACAGCATCAGTAAACTCAATCATGATGTGGGTGCGGGTGTTTGGCTATTTGCTGTCACGATTCATGTCATTTTCTTAATGGCCTTTATTGCTCATCGCGCGAAGCGTTTTCATTTAAGTGACATGGTGCCAAGTTGGTTTGTACCGCCAGTGGGTTTGATTGTGGCTGATGTCTCTTTTGCCGGTGGCGCGTTACGTCCTGTAGCGGAAGCCGTGCTCTATTTTGGTTTAATTAGCTATGCGCTGATGTTACCGATGATGCTCTATCGTTTGATTTTCCGCGATCAAGTGCCCGATGCCGCTAAACCCACCATCGCGATTTTAGCAGCGCCAGCGTCGCTTTCTTTGGCGGGTTATTTAACCGTAGAAACCGTGCCATCACCTTTGGTGATTGGTTTGCTCGCAGGGATCGCGGTACTGATGACCGTGGTGATCTATCTGGCCATGGTGCATCTGCTTCGTTTGCCTTTTAGTCCAGCTTATGCGGCATTTACCTTCCCCTTGGTGATTAGCGCGACTGCGCTCTTTAAGACCTGTGTTTGGCTCGCAAGTGTCGGTGTTGCGCCGCACTATATTGCGCAGCTTCGAGGATTGGCAGAGCTTGAGCTTTGGGTAGCCACTGTGGTGGTGAGTTATGTGGCTTATCGCTATGTGCTGCACTATCGTCCTTTGAGCCGCGGTTGGCGTCATATTCAAAGTCACCGTCAACTCAAACAGATTTAAGGTTTTAGAAAGTCAGCCAAAAAAGAAAAAGCCTTCGCTGAACAAAAGTAAAAAGAGGCGACCCGCCCAAAAGAGAGCGACATAAACAAAGCCATGGTAAGCATCCTTACCGTGGCTTTTCTTTGCGCGAGTAAAAAACGATTGGCGTCATTTTTTGCTTCCTTTTTGCTGACCAAAAAGGAAGTCGCCATCGGGGCGAGTCTCGAAGAATCTTTTGAATTGATGAACGCATAAAATTCGCAGTCGCATCCTTTTCGCTGCTTTTGTGGCCAATCTCCCGCCTTATGGGCAGCAGACGCGGCCTTTCATTTCTTTCCCTGCACGAATCAGAGATAATTTGCGGCAAATCAGTCAGTGGAATATGACGCGTGCTTCAGGTCTACCAATCCAATCAGCTCGATCTTTTATCCAAGCTTTTGGCCAATCGCATTAGCCAAGCGCCGCAGGTGCATCCTTTTCAGCCAGAAACCATCTTGGTGCAAAACCCAGGCATGGCGCAGTGGCTCAAGCAAAATTTGGCCAGCGAACTTGGCGTGAGCGCCAATATCGATTTTCCACTGCCCTCGACTTTTATTTGGCGCTGCTTTACCGAAGTGCTGCCCGATGTCCCTGCGCAAAGTGCCTTTAATAAAGCGGCGATGACTTGGAAGCTGGCTGAACTATTACCGCATTATTTGCACCTCGATGCCTTTGCGCCGCTAGCGCGTTATTTAGACCAGGCTGATCCTCTGAAATGGGTGCAATTGGCGGAGAAAATCGCCGATATCTATGACCAATATTTGGTGTATCGCCCGCAGTGGATCGCCTACTGGGAAGGGGATGGGCAAGCCATTAGTGCGCAAGAGGCGGAATCTTTAGCACAAGAGCAGCCATGGCAACCGATTTTATGGCGCGCTTTGGTGGATAAAACCGCCGAGCTGGGTCAGTCGCCTTACCATCGTGCCAATTTGTATCAGCGCTTTATTGATGCGCTGCAATCAGGGCAAGGTGCAGCGCTTAAACGCTATGGTCGAATCTTTGTTTTTGGCATTTCAGCACTGCCGCCGCGTTATTTAGAAGCGCTCGCTGCCATGGGCGAGGTGATTGATGTACACCTGATGGTGACCAATCCCTGTCGTCAATATTGGGGTGATATTCGCGATCAGAAATACCTTGATAAGCGTGCGCTCAAAACCTTACAGCAAGCGGATTGGCTGGGACAAACATCGGCGCCGAAAATGGCGGCACCGATTTCGCTCACCCGCGAGTTAATGGCGCAGCAAGCGGAAATGGGTCATCCCTTACTGGCCTCTTGGGGCAAGCAGGGCCGTGATTATCAGCAGATGATCAGTGAGCTTGAGGCGGCGGATATCAGTGCCTATGTGGATCTCAATCGCGATACCCTGCTGCATGCACTGCAAGCGGATATGTTGGATCTCACCACCCCGCAAGTGCTCAACAATGACAAGCAAGCCATCTGCATGACCGATGACTCCATGCATATTGCCCAGTGTCATAGCCCGCTGCGTGAAGTGGAAGTGCTGCACGATTATCTATTGAAGCAGTTTGATCACAATCCTCATCTCTCACCGCGTGATGTGATTGTGATGGTGGCGGATATTGAGCGCTATGGTCCGGCGGTTCAGGCCGTTTTTGGTAGCGCCAGTGGCAAGCGCTATATACCCTTTTCGCTGTCGGATCGCAGTGCGCAGCATGAGCACCCGATGCTACAAACCTTTGCTGCTTTATTACAGCTGCCCAATCAGCGCTGCACTGCGCCCACGCTTTTAGAATGGTTGGAAACGGCCGCGGTACTGCGTCGTTTTGAACTCAGCGAGCAAGATTTTGCCACCTTGAGTCAATGGGTGGATGAAAGTGGTATTCGCTGGGGGCTGTCGCAAACCGCTGCGCAGTGGCAATTGCCACCGCAACATGAGCATAGCTGGGGCTTTGGCATCAAACGTATGTTGCTCGGCTATGCCATGCCAAGTGGTGCGGGTCTATACCATGGCGCACTGGGCTATGACGAAGTGGAAGGCTTGGGCGCAGCGCTGGCAGGTAAGCTGGCATGGTACGTGGAAACTTTAGAGCGTTACCATCAGTTATTGCAGCAATCCCATAGCAGCGAGCAGTGGCAGCAACTGCTGAGCCAATTACTGCAAGATTGTTTTCTGCCCGATGCCGATGAGCAAGCGCAGCTTCTTGAACTGCAAAATTTAGCCGCGCAGCTGGTGGCGCAGCGTCAATCTGCGGGGATTGATACCAGCCAAGATATGTTGCCGCTTTCCGTAGTGCAGCACTACTTTTCAACGGCGCTAGGGCAAAGCCAAGTCAGCCAACGTTTTTTGGCAGGGCAGGTGAATGTGTGTACCTTGATGCCAATGCGCGCCATTCCCTTCAAGCTGGTCTGTTTGCTCGGTATGAATGACGGTGATTATCCACGTACGCTGGCGCCCATGGGCTTTGATTTGATGGCGGGACGCGCCAAAGCAGGCGATCGCAGTCGTCGAGATGATGACCGTTACCTCTTTTTAGAGGCGATCCTCGCCGCGCAAGAGAAGTTGTATATCAGCTATATCGGCCAGTCGGTGTTGGATAATCAGGCTAAGGTGCCTTCGATTTTACTCAGTGAACTGCTTGAATATCTGCAGCAGCACTATGTGCTAGATAAGGCTGGCAAAAGCGAGCTGAATACAGGATTAGCCGATGACGCCTTATCGCAAGATCTTTTGAGCCATCTTTGCCAGCGTTATGCACTCTCGCCCTTTGATGCCAAAGCCTTTGAGCAAGGCTCCTATGCCGCTGAATGGCTGCCAGCGGCCAATCGACAAGGCCAAGCTGCTCCTGAATTTTTATCGCAGCCATTGCCGCCGCGGGAGCGACCTGAAACGCTAGAGCTTGCGGAGCTGCAACGATTTTGGCAGTTGCCCGTGCAAAGTTTTTTCCAGCGCCAATTGCGTGTGGATTTTCGCGATCAGCTGCAAACCCTTGAAGAGCGAGAGCCCTTTGCGATTGATACCTTAGCCAGTTTTCAGCTCAAAAATACATTGCTACAAGCGGCGCTCAGCGCCCAAAAGATTGATGAGGCTTTTATTGGCGAGCAAAGAGCGCGCTGCCAAGCCGCTGGTTTATTGCCTGCGGCGCATTTTGGTGCGCTGGCCTTTCAATCTCATTGGCAGGCCGTGGAAGCCTTATTGCCTGAATTATTGCCCATGATGCAGCATCCGTTGCCTGATTTAGAGGTGGATAGCTTGCTAATGGGCTTGGCTGATGATGACCAGCATTTAGGATTGCCGCTGCAAGGTTGGGTGAGTGGTTGCTATCAAATTGCTGGTGAGCCTGCACTACTGCGCTATCGAGTGGGCTCGGTACGCGGCCAAGATTTGCTGCGCAGCTGGCTTGAGCAGCTCGCCTTGGCGCAGCAAGGTGTTTTCTTACCGGTTTATTGGATCGGCGAAAAGGGCAGCTGTCAGGTCAGCGCGCCAAGCGCAGGTCAAACTTTACTGCCTTATGTGAGTGATTACTTACAAGGTAGCCAAGCACCACTGGCTTATTTCCCGCGTAGCTGTTGGGCATGGCTGGAAGCAGCCTTGGGGCCTTTAAGCGACAATCCGCGTGGTATTGGTTTTGATCCAGCGACCCTTGATGAGAAAACCCAAGAAAAAGCACAAAAAGCCCTGCTGGGCGCCTTTGAAGATAACTTTATTCGCCAAGGCGAAGGGCGCGATCCCTATATTGCGCGGGTTTGGCCGCAGTGGCATGAAGCGCTGGAAGCTGAGCTGCAACAACGAGCCTGCCAAGTGCTGCTGCCCATCTACCAGCAGATGCAAATTTGGCCGCCTGAATCGACATCCTAATGGATTAGAAAAAGTAGGGTGGCCGCCTGCTCATCGTTATGGTGTAGGGCGAGCAGTACGGCCGATTGGTCAGAGGTAGACCAAATTTGGTGTGAGGCGCGTAGACTAGGTGAACCTTATGCCAATTAATGTGAAAGCTATCCCAGCTCGGTCAAAGAGTACTGCGCTGGGGGGTGTAATTGTTGAGAGTTTGCAGCAGATCACGTCGTGTTATCGAAAGTTTGCTGTCAATGAACCCCATAAGGATAAATGAAGTGCAATCGTCAGACTTGCCATCACAGGATCAATCATCACAAGCATTGATTACGCCCACGCCTTTCGAGTCAACGCCACTTAAGGCAATGCATTTTCCGTTGCACGGTCGTCGATTGATTGAGGCCTCTGCGGGTACAGGGAAAACCTTTACCATCGCCAGCCTCTATTTGCGATTGTTGCTTGGGCATGGTGGTGATGCGTCCTTTGGCCGACCTTTGTCAGTGGCTGAGATTTTGGTGGTGACCTTTACTGAGGCGGCCACTGAAGAGCTGCGCGATCGTATTCGTCTAAAAATTCATGATGCCCGCTTGGCTTTTGAACAAGCAAAAGCAATAAAAGCGCTGCGAGGTGTTGACAGCGTAACGGGCGACGAGATGAGTGATGATCAAACCATCTCGGGACTGATTGATGACACTGCTGCCGATGACTATCAAGAGATAGCCGCACTGCTGCTGATTGCCGAGCGGCAGATGGATGAGGCCGCCATTTACACCATTCATGGTTTTTGTCAGCGCATGCTAACCCAGCACGCCTTTGAATCTGGCAGTTATTTTGAGCAGACTTTTGTCACTGATCTCGCGCCCATGCAGCAGCAGGTGGTGGATGATTATTGGCGGCGTTTTTTCTATCCACTGAGCGCTGAGCACAGTGCCATGGTGCAGCAGATTTGGCCAACACCTGAAAAGCTGTATAGCGTGCTGCGCCCCTACCTGCATGCGCAGCAAGCCACGGTGCAATTGGGCACGCAAAAACAGCTGTTACAAACGCAGGATGAAAGTCATTCAGATGACATCGCTGATTCTCTTGCGCCACTTTTTGCTGAGGCATGTGCTGCCATTGATGCGCTGAAAGCTGTATGGCATGCGGCGCAGGCCGATCTCTTTGCTTGTATTGATGGCAGCGGTATTGATAAACGCAGCTATAGCAAAAAGCATCTACCCAACTGGCTGGCTAAGGTCAGTGATTGGGCGCAATCGCCCACGCAAAGTTTGCAGTGGCCCGATGAACTCGCGCGCTTTTCACAGCGCACGTTGGTGGAGAAAACCAAGAAAGGTGAAGCGCCGCAGCATGCATGTTTTGATGCCATTGATGCCTTTTTGGATAATCCGCCGAAAATTGAGCCGCGCATTTGGCTGCATGCCCTGCGCTATAGTCGTCAAGCCCTAGCCGATGAAAAGGCGCGATTGCAGCTGTCCTCTTTTGATGATTTGCTGACTCGTTTGGCGCGCGCGCTACAAAGCGAGCAAGGGGCGATGCTGGCTGCGCGCATTCAGCAGCTGTATCCGGTGGCGATGATCGATGAGTTTCAAGATACGGATCCGCTGCAATATCAGATTTTCTCGCGTATTTATCAGCTCGTCGATTCGGCGTTGTTTTCGGCCTCAGAGCAAGATGAATCTCGGTCGCATGCCTTTGCGCTGCTGATGATTGGCGATCCCAAGCAGGCGATCTACGCCTTTCGCGGCGCAGATATTTTCACCTATATGCAGGCGCGCCAAGCGGTGCAAGCGCAATACACGCTGGGTACCAACTGGCGCTCATCGCAAGCGATGATCGATGCGGTCAATACCCTGTTTGCCAGTGCGCCCAAACCTTTTATTTACGATGATGCCATTCCATTTCTGCCCGTCTCAGCCAGTGACAAGGGCAAACAAAAATATTGGACGCTTAATGGCAAGCCGCAAGCCGCTTTAAGTTGTTGGCTGGCAACAAGTGATGCGCCGATATCCAAGGGGCGTTATGACCAAGAGATGGCCGAAGGCTGCGCCAGTCAGATTCATCAATGGCTGGTTGCTGGTCAGCAAGGTCAGGCGCTGCTCTGCGCGGGCGAAAAACAAAAGGCGGTGACGCCAGGTCGTATTGCGGTGTTGGTACGCACCGGACGTGAAGCGCAATTGGTGCAACAGGCGTTGGCGGCGCGCAACATTGCCAGTGTCTATCTCTCGAATCGAGATAGCGTTTTTATGCAGGCCGAAGCGGCGGATCTCTATCGTATTTTAATGGCCGCGCATCAGCCACAAGATGAGCGCTTACTGCGCGCGGCCGTGGCAACGCCACTCTTTGCGCAAAGCGCCCAGCAGCTCGATCAACTCAATCACGATGAGCTGGCGTGGGAGCAAGTGGTGCATGAGTTCTATGGTTATCGCCAGCAGTGGCGCAAGCACGGGGTGATGCCCATGCTGCGTTTGTTGATGAGCCATCGTGGCCTTGCCGAGCAATTGCTGACGCAGCCCAATGGTGAGCGCCGACTTACTGACTTACTGCATTTGGGTGAGCTGCTGCAACAAGCCAGTGGCGAACTCGATAGCGACAGCGCGCTACTGCGCTGGCTGCGCGAGCAGATGGATAATCCCAATGGTCAACATGAAGCGCAGCAGTTGCGTTTGGCCTCTGAACAAGACTTGGTACAGATCGTCACTATCCATAAATCCAAAGGGCTGGAATATGACTTAGTCTTGGTGCCATTTTGCGCCAGTAGCCGACCTGTGGATGAAAAGCAGGCGGTGCGTCAGTATCACGATCCTGAGCAAGGACTGACCTTTGATCTCAACCGTGCGGAAGTCGCGCTCAGTCAAGCCGAGCAAGAGCGCCTTGCTGAAGATCTGCGTTTGCTTTATGTGGCGGTGACCCGCGCCGTTTATGGCTGTGTGTTGGGCTTGGCACCCTTGGCCTTGGGCCGTAGTAAAAAAGAGGCCAACACAGCCCTGCATTTAAGCGCTATTGGCTATTTGCTGCAACATGGGCAAGCGGGTGATGCTGCGCTTTTAGAGCAATCGGTGGCTCAGCTTGCATCGCACCCGCATATTGAATCTGTGGATGTGCCCAGCGATGCGCTCAGTGCTTGGCAGCCAAGTCATCAGCCTGCGCTGGTGGATGCGCAGCGTTTTGCCGGTGAAATTGAGCGTAATTGGTGGCTGAGCAGTTACTCCAGCTTGGTGAAACAGGGGCATCAAGCTTGCTTTGAACAAGCGGGTGAAGAGCTGGCTTTGATTGCGCCAACGCAGACTGAAGTAGCGAGTGAAACGCTGGTCGCCGAAGAGGCCGAGCTCGATCGCAACATCTTTAATTTCCCGCGCGGCGCGCAGGCGGGCACCATGCTGCACAGTATTTTTGAGCAGATTGAATTTACCGCACCTATGGATGATGCGCATAACCAGCAGGTGATCGCAGAGCTGCTCAGTCAATATCAATTTGAACCTGAATGGCAATCGGTTTTAAGCCATATGGTGGCGACGGTGCTGAGCACGCCGCTGACGCAAGCTGGGTTATCACTCAACCAGCTGACGCCGTCGCAGCGTTTGGTGGAGATGGAGTTTTTACTGCCGATGCAGCAGCTGAGCGCAGCGCCGCTATCACAGATCTGTATGGCGGACCCGCTCACTGCGACCGCCATGCGTCAGCGAGGTCGCATCGATTTTGCACCGCTCAAAGGGATGCTTAAAGGTTTTATCGATTTGGTGTTTGAGCATCAAGGTCGCTACTACGTGCTGGATTGGAAATCCAATCATCTTGGTGATGATGCGCTGCATTATCATGCGCAGGCGCTGGATGAGGCGATGATTGACCATCGCTATGATCTGCAATATCAGCTCTATAGCCTCGCACTACATCGTTTTTTGCAAAGTCGATTACCCGATTATGACTATGAGCAGCATTTTGGCGGCGTCTATTACCTCTTTTTACGCGGTATGGATGGCAGTAGCGATCACGGCGTATTTTATCGTCGCCCAAGTGCGCATTTAGTGCAGAGCTTGGATCAATTCTTTGCCACGGCAACGCTGCCAGCCACCGCTGCGCCAAGCCAACTGAATTTGTTTGGAGAGTAATATGTCGCTGTTATCGCAAATTTTACAGGGACTACGCACCGCTCAGCAGCAGCAACTGATTCGTGCCATGGATGTGCAGTTTGGCCAATATATTGCCGATGCGGTGCAGTTGCAGGGCGATGATGCCAGCCAAGCTTGGTTGGTGCTGCTCGCGACTAGCATCAGTCATGATTTAGCGGCGGGCCATCTTTGTTTGCCTCTGGCTGGCATCAATGGTGAAAGCCATATTCCGGCTGCATCGCGTCCCTATTTTGCGCCTTGGCAGCGTCAATTAATGACCTTGTTGCCGCCTTTGACGCCAGCCATGCTGTGGGCCTTTGATGTGCTCAGTGATGGCAGTCGCGCGACGCCTTTGGTGTTGAGTCATGATCGCCTATACCTGCATCGTTACTGGCATTATCAGCAGCAAATTTGTGGCTGGCTCAATCAAGCGCAGCAACGACCCGTAGCGAGCTTGTCGATTGAAGCCATGCAGCAGCAATTGGCGCAGCTGTTTGCGCGACCTTATTTAGCGGTTTTTCAGGCCATTCAGCAGTGCAGCAATGCCGTTATGCGCCAGCAAACCCTGTGTCAGAGGCTTGATATTGTGCAGCCTGAGCATTTGGATTGGTCCGCTGTTGATGCCGTCATGGCAAATGCCAAGGTGGAAACGGATTTGCATGTTTTGGACGCCTTGGTACCCAGCACTGTGTGTCGAAACGATCAGCAAGTGGCTGCGGCAGTGGCACTGACGCAGCGCTTTGCGGTGATCTCCGGTGGTCCCGGAACAGGTAAAACCACCACAGTGGTCAAGCTACTGGCTGCGTTGGTGATGAGCGCCGGCGAACAGGCGCGGCTGAATATTTCATTGGTTGCGCCAACGGGTAAAGCGGCGGCGCGTTTGACTGAAAGTATTGGCCGCGCTTTAGAGCATTTGGCGCTGCCAACTACGGTGAAAAACGCTATTCCGCGCCATGCCAGTACCATTCATCGATTACTGGGTGCGATTCCGGGGCGCCAGCAATATCGGCACCATCAGGGCAATCCGCTGCACCTTGATCTGCTGGTGGTGGATGAAGCCTCGATGGTGGATTTGGCGATGATGGCCAAATTAATGGATGCATTGCCCAGTAAAGCGCGACTGATTTTGCTCGGCGATCGCGATCAGCTGGCTTCGGTGGAAGCGGGCGCGGTGCTTGGCGATATTTTTCAATTTTCTCAACTTGGCTATACCCAGCAAGGGGCGAAGCGTTTGCAGCAGCTGTGTCAATGCGCGCCCGTGGCAATGCAATCTGGGGCGCAAGTGCCTATGGCGGATAGCCTCTGTTTGCTGTCGAAAAGTTATCGCTTTTCAGCCAGCTCTGGCATTGGTCAGCTGGCTCGCGCAATTAATGAGAATGATGCAGATAGCTTGGCAAATATTTGGGCGCAGGGGCGCGGTGATCTCAATTTGCAGCCCCTGTCTAATCTGGCCTATGCACAGTTGATTGCGCAAGTGGCGCAGCAGTATCACCCTTATCTGGATGCTGCAAAAAGTCATGCTGAGCCGCGCGAAGTCTTGGCGCAATTTGCCAAGGTGCGTTTGCTCTGTGCACTGCGTGAAGGGGGTTATGGCGTGCAGGGATTGAATGTCGCCATTGAGCAGCAGCTAAAACGTCAGCAGCGCATCGCCAGCCAAGATGAGCAGTGGTATATCGGCAGGCCCGTGATGATCAGTGAAAACGATCATGCGCAGGGGCTGTATAACGGTGATATCGGTATTGTCTGTTTTGATGCTGCGGCGCAGCGTTTACGGGTCTATTTTGAACTGCCCGATGGCAGCATGAAAGGGGTGTTACCAAGCCGACTGCCTGCGCATGAAACTGCCTATGCGATGACGGTGCATAAATCTCAGGGCTCTGAATTTGAACATACTTTGCTGCTTTTGCCGCCAAAATTTTCACCGATTTTGACGCGAGAGTTGGTTTATACCGGCGTGACGCGTGCCAAAGAGCGGTTAACGCTGTTTGCGGAGCAAGCCATTGTGCTGCAAGCCATGCGCCAACGCACCGAGCGGCGAAGTGGACTTTATGTTGCGCTCGCAAGCTCAGATTAAGTGGTAATTCAAACTGTGTTTTCATTAGCAAATTGACAGAAAGTTCAGTGAATTTAGGGTGATATAAGAATTAGTGTGCACGCTCTGTGATAGGCATCAAGGTTGCGGCTCTGAGCTTCTGCTCTAATTGCGCTTTGATGGACCATGCTCGGAGCTTAGCGGTGAAAAGACAAGGATGGTTGCTTAGCACCCTATTGTTGATCGGGTGTGGTGGCAGTCTTGAAGATGAATTTATGCATGAATCGGTGCAGATTCGCAGTGAAATGAAATTTGTTGCCATGGGCAGCACTTATCTTAAACGGTGTCGTCAAGAGATCACGCGTGATGAGCGAAACAGTATGGCCATGGGTATGACCATTGCCTATGCAGGTGCGGTGCAGCAGATTGGTCAAGCGCAGGCGGATGCCTATGTCGAAGGGCTGGAGTCCTACTACAATCAGCATTTTGCAAAGGCCACCTGTCCTCAGTTGTATGTTCAATTTAAGCAGAAAAAGTATTGATGATGGCAACGCTGGCATCGCTTATTGCTGCTGCTAATCATGATAAAAAAGGTCGCGTATCGCGACCTTTTTTGATCCTGTATGTTGTGTAATTTAGCGGCCTTATCCGTTTGGATTACAGTTTGATTGCCAGCATTTTTGAGCGGCGCTGATAGTTATAGAGCTGCTGTTTTTTCGCTGGCAGTTGATCGAGACCGATCTCGACAAAGCCTTGCTCTTGGAACCAGTGCTGACTGTGGGTGGTCAGCACAAAGAGCTGCTCAATCCCTTGCTGCTTGGCATGCTGTGCTAAGTACTTGAGCAGTTGCACGCCACGACAGCCGGTGCGGTAGTCTGTATGCACGGCAACGCAGGCCATCTCGGCCATTTTTTCTTGCTCAAAGCAGTACAAAGCAGCACAGGCGATAATCAGCCCATCTTTCTCAATCAAAATAAAATTTTCGATCTCTTGTTCGAGCTGCTCGCGTGAACGACGCACCAAAATACCATCCTGCTCTAGCGGACGGATTAGCGAAATGATGCCGCCAATATCATCGATGGTGGCGCGGCGAAATTGCTCCACTTGTGCATGTGCTAGCTGTGTGCCGATGCCGTCATAGGAGAAGAGCTCTTGAATCAGTGCGCCATCTTGGTGATAGCTGAGTAGGTGGCAGCGCGGAATGCCGGCCTTACAAGCCGCAATGGCGCCCTCTAAAAAGCGCGAGGTAGCACTTGGTGATGCTTCTTGTTGGCGTTTAGATTGCAGTAAGTCTTCGGCGTCGGTGAGCAAAAGCTCAGGCATGGTATGGCCTTTCGCATCGACAATGCCTTGTTCGCTACAAAAGCCAATGAGTTTGTCCGCTTCAAGGCGAATGGCGATATGGGTGGCGATCTCTTCTGAGGGCAAGTTAAAGCACTCACCAGTCACAGAGCTTGCCACGGGGCCCACGAGCACAATGGCGCGCTGATCCAACTGCTGATTGATACCTTCTACATCAACACGGCGAATGCGGCCGCTGTGACAATAATCAATGCCATCGACGACGCCTAAGGGCTGGGCGGTGACAAAGTTACCGCTGACCACGTTAATTTTTGCGCCCGCCATGGGGGTATTGTTGAGACCCATGGAAAAACGCGCAGTGAGATCTAAAAGCACGCTGCCGGCTGATTGTTTCACGTAGTTTAGGGTCACTTGATCAGTGATGCGACGGCCTTTGTGATACTGCGACACAATGCCCGCAAGCTCTAAACTGGCATTGATTTGCGGTCTTGCGCCAAAGACCAAGACGATGCGAATACCCAGGCTATTTAACAGGGCAATATCATTGACGATATTGCGGAAATTGTCGGCGGCAATGGCCTCACCATTGAGCATAATCACCATGGTCTTACCGCGGTGAGTATGCAAATAGGGCGCTGACTGGCGAAATCCCTTCACCAGCGCTGTGCTGCGGATCTTCATGAAATCACTCCGTGACTAGATATGCTGATATATTGACTAATTATTTTATTTTGCGCAACCGTGATCCCACCGATTCTTTCGTTTTTTTACGCTTGGTATTTCAAGGCGGCAGCGTAGACTGAAAGAGGGATCAAGGAGTCGATATGGATCAAACCAAGCGATATACCCTTATCGGGGTGGTGTTACTGGTACTGATGGTGAGTGCTGGTGTGGGATATAGCCTATTGAAGCAACATGGTTATTTTGCGCCGCCCGATGTGCACACTCTCTATGGTGAGTGGGTGGAGCAAGAGGTACCGGCTTACAGCGCAGATCGCATTGAAATTAATGACAACGGTATTTTTCATCGAGGTAAGCGGGTGGCAACGGCCTTTGCCTTTGATGGTGAATATTTGCGCTATGAATTCGCTGGCGTTCCCTATCAATATCGTATTGAAAATGACGCAAGCATGGTGCGTTTAGGGGATGATTATTACCAACCGATGTTTGTTCGGACGATTCATCCTCAAGTGAAAAACGAGGCCGATGTGGATTGAGCCGCAATCGGCTTCGTTCATTTGTGTCAGCATTCTGTCAATTTGGGGGATAACTCACCAAACAGTTGAGCTGAATTTGAATTGTCATTGCGCCATTGACCCCTTTTTGCCACGCTTAGGCCATTGTGTTTCATGGAATATGGCCATGCGATTTTTTTCCACACCGCGCAGCTATGCGCCGGTCTGCGCTGCGGCGCTTTTTTTCGCTGTTTCGACATTGAGTGGTTGTGCTAATCGACTCTCCACTGAGCGTGGTCAGCAATATCATGATGGAACTTTTGCTCAAGTGCTCACGCCGGTGACACAAGTTGATAGCGGCGCACCTTATCGCAATGATGCCTTTGATGAACAAGTTCAGCAGGTGATGCAAAACTCACCGCGCCTAGCCGCGCAATATGGTGCGCTTTATGACCATTTACAGCAGTGGGTGGCCTCAGGGCATCGACTGAGTCAACTGCCACAGTTCAAGATTGAAACCGAGCAGCTAGCCGGTAAAGATAACTATGGCAACGTGCTTTTCACCGGTTACTTTTCACCTGTGATTGAGCTGCGTCATCAGCCCGATGCCACCTATAAATACCCACTTTATGCGATGCCAAATTGCAGCAGTAACTGTCCTACACGCGCCGAAATTTATGCTGGCGCGTTAGATGGTCAAGGACTTGAGCTGGGCTATAGCGCATCACTGATTGATAACTTTTTAATGGAAGTGCAGGGCAGCGGCTTTGTCCATTACGACAACGACCCAACCCTGCATTATTTGGCTTATGCCGGTAAGAATAATCATCCCTATGTGGCCATTGGCCGCCGGTTGATTGCTTGGGGGGAAGTGCCGGCTGAGAAGATGTCGCTTCGCGCCATTAAAGAGTGGGTGGATGCGCATCCCGATCGCGCGCAAAGCTTGATGGAAGAAAACCCATCCTTTGTCTTTTTTGAGCAAAAGAATGCGCATCCAGTTGTGGGTAGTGCGGGTATACCTTTAATTGCAGGGGCATCGGTGGCCGCCGATCGCTCAATTTTCCCCATGGGCAGCGTGATTTTGGCTGAGGTGCCCTTGCTCTTGCCCGATGGTACTTGGAGCGGTTATTACCAACTAAAATTAATGGTTGCGCTGGATACCGGCGGTGCGGTGAAAAATAGTCACTTTGATCTATACCATGGCATGGGTGAACAAGCGGGCATTGATGCGGGTCACTACAAGCACTTTGGCCGTGTGTGGAAGGTAAGTTTGGCGCCGAGCGCCGAGACGCAAATTTCACAACCGGACGCAGCAAGCTCATCTGCCGATTGATCAACGAATATACCAACGAATGCACCAGCGAATGTATCCGTGAAGGTGCCCACCGATAGCGACGCACAATAAGTTCGCGCCTTGCCAAGACTAGACAAAACAGAAGTGGGCGCGTATAAAACGCGCTCAGTTTTTTATTCTTTCGGTTTTCAAAGGCAAGTGATGAAACGACCTAGCACAGCTCCATCTGAACAATATCAACAGCGCTTTGGTGGCACCGCGCGCCTGTATGGTCGCGATCAGCTTGAGTGGCTACGTGGCTCGCATGTTGCGGTCATTGGCATTGGTGGTGTGGGTTCATGGGCGGCGGAAGCGCTCGCTCGAACGGGGGTCGGTGCCATCACTTTGGTTGATATGGATGATGTCTGTGTTACCAATATCAACCGTCAAATTCACGCCTTAAGTGAAACCGTGGGACAAAGTAAAATTGAGTTGATGGCCGCGCGTATTCAAAGTATCAACCCTGATTGCCAAGTGCATTTGGTGGATGACTTTATTGGCCCTGATAACCTCAGTGAATATCTGTCAGCTGATCTTGATTATGTGCTGGATGCCATTGATAGCCTGACCGCCAAAGCAGCGCTGCTGGCTTATTGTAAGCGCTATAAAATCAAGGTGGTGAGTGTTGGTGGTGCGGGCGGTCAAACCGATCCGACGCAAATCCAAGTCGCCGATTTAACCAAAACCATTCAGGATCCGCTGGCGGCTAAATTGCGCCAAACCTTGCGTAAGCAATATGGATTTACTACCAACAGCAAACGTAAATTTGGCATTGATTGCGTGTTTTCCACCGAGCAGTTGAAATATCCGCAGCAAGATGGTTCAGTCTGCGCGGCCAAAGCCAGTGCTGAAGGACCAAAACGCATGGATTGCGCCAGTGGATTTGGCGCATCAGCGATGGTGACTGCAACCTTTGGTTTGGTTGCGGCAGCGCGCGTGGTGGACAAGCTGCTTGAAAAAGCTGCGCGCCTGTCTAAAGAAAAATCTAAAGAAGAGCTTCAAGAAAAATCTCAAAAAGAGCAAGACATCTAAAGCTCAGTCCTGAGTGAATGATGGATTGAAAGCCGAGTGCCTGATCAGGTAACTCGGCTTTTTTGATCATGATGATCAAAAAGCTAAAAAAGCTGTACACAGCATGATGCGCCCAGGGAGCAGTTCATGCCTAAAATATCTATTTCTTTGATATGAAAAGCATTGGGTCAAAATGCGCTCAAGGTCGATCGCATTTGGATCATGATGATCCAAATGCTGAAAAAGCTGTACAGAGAGAAAAACTAAGCTGAAAGCTGCGTTGAAGGAAAGGAAATCCTTGCTGAATTATTTTGCTAGTTCGTCTGCGGCGAGCTGTTGGAGATGATTGATAATTGCGCGCACACCTGAGCTGCGGCTGGCACTAAGCTGCTCAAGTAAATTGAGCTGAGCAAAATATGCTTCAAGATCCAGCGCTGCAATTTCTGCGGGGGGTTTGCCGTTCACCGCAGCAAGGATCAACACAATCAAGCCACGTACAATGCGTGCATCACTATCCAGCGCAAATAATAGCTGACCCTCTTTGATTTCATGCAAACACCAGACTTGGCTTTCACAACCAGCCAGACTTAAAGCTTGCGATTTTAGCGAGGCATCCAGTACTGGCAATTTTTTCCCCAACTGAATTACTTGGCGATATTTGTCCTCCCACTGTTTGAGCGGGGTAAAAAGCGTAATTACTGCATCGCTGTCATATTCAGTGGTCAGTTGGTGGTAGGCATCAAACATCTTGGTACTTCTATGGATTCGTTTTGGATTGGTGATGCATTAGAGCATATCACAGGCTTTGGCCAGCGCTGTAAGTAAGCGGTCCACATCGTGCTGGTTATTGTAGAGCGCAAAAGAGATGCGCACTGTGCCGGATAAATTCAGCGCATCCATCAGTGGGTGAGCGCAGTGATGGCCAGAGCGCACCGCAATCTGTTGCTGATCAAGCAAGGTGGCAAGATCGCTATGATGTACGCCATCCATGGTGATGGAAAGGAGTGGACTGTGTGGCTGCGGCGCAACAATGCGTAAGTCGCTAAGCGCAGGATTCTGCTCAATCGCTTGTTTGGTGCGTTCCACTAAATTGTGAATATGCGCCTCTGCTTGTGTGCGATCCAAATCCTCTAGCCAATCTACCGCAGCCGCGAGCGCAATGGCGGCGCCGATATTAGGTGTGCCAGCCTCAAATTTGGCGGGTACGCCAGTAAATTGGGTGCCCTCAAAAGAGACACGGGTGACCATTTTACCGCCGCCATGCCAAGGTGGCATCTGCTCAAGGAGCGGTAACTTGCCATAGAGAATGCCAATCCCTTCTGGACCATAGATTTTATGACCTGAGAACACATAAAAATCGGCATCCAGTGCTTGTACATCAATCGCAAGGTGTGCCACGGCTTGCGCGCCATCCACCACAATCACAGCGCCCGCTTGATGAGCAAGCGCCGCTATTTTCTCAATGGGGTTAATACAACCAGTGACATTGCTCATTTGCGTGACGGCAACGATCTTCACTGAATGCTGCGTGAGCAATTGCTGATAAGCTGTGAGGTCTAAACGGCCATCTTGCAGCATCGGGATTTTTTCAACACGGGCACCGGTTTGCTGGGCCACCAATTGCCAAGGCACGATATTGGCGTGGTGCTCCATTTCACTGACCAAAATCACATCATGGGTTTGCAGTACATGTCGACCATAGCTTTGTGCCACTAGATTGAGCGCTTCAGTAGCGCCTCGGGTCCAGATGATCTCTTGATCGCAACTTGCATGAATAAATTGCGCTAAGGTATGGCGGGCACTTTCAAAGCGGTTGCTGGCTTGCAAACTACTTTGATGAAGACCGCGATGAACATTGGCCGTTTGCCCTTGATAGTGCGCGGTAAGCGCCCCAATGACTGCACTGGGTTTTTGCGTGGTCGCCGCACTATCGAGATAAACGGGCGCGGTGTTTGAGCAAAGCGCAGGAAATTGACGACGAATGGCGTCGATATCAAAAGAGGTCATAACCGCAACGTTCTGATGGATGATGGTTTAAATATGCTGCTGATCTTGGCGTTTTCGCCACAAAATGGCAAGGTAAAAGGTAATCTGACCTTAGGCTGAACCATTGCGGTGGGCCTAAAAAGAAAAAAGCACTGCGAAATTCGCAGTGCCACAACAAATTTTGACAAATTAGGTCAAGATTCAGGAAGAATTGATGACAAAAGTCATCGGTCCCAATCCGGGACAATATGCAAACACAACATGCACAAGAGAAGCGAGTCATCCGACGCGCTGTCTACCCGAGTGCCAGAATAATATAGGGTTTATCTGGTACTGGCTCAATGGACAAATTATAATGTGCTGCATAAGAAAAACTAATGATAAAGAGCGCAACACCACATGGCTAGAAGACTGCCCCCACTCAACTCGCTGAAGGTTTTTGAGGCCGCAGCCAGACACTTGAGTTTTACCCGTGCTGCGGAGGAGTTATTTGTGACTCAAGCCGCGGTCAGTCACCAAATTAAAGCATTAGAAGAGTTTTTGGCACTAAAGCTATTTCGTCGTCGCAATCGCTCGCTATTTTTAACCGAGGAAGGGCAAAGCTATTTTCTCGATATTAAAGATATCTTTGCCGCGATTTCAGATGCCACCGATAAGGTACTTGCGCGCAGCGCCAAAGGGACACTCACCGTCAGCTTAACGCCAAGCTTTGCTATTCAATGGTTGGTGCCGCGTTTAAGTGATTTCAATGAGCAAGAGCCAGATATCGACGTGCGTATTAAAGCTGTGGATCTCGATGATGGCTCACTTACCGATGATGTCGACGTCGCCATCTATTATGGCCGCGGTAATTGGCCGGGCTTGCGCGTGGATAAACTCTATCAAGAAACCTTGATCCCCGTGTGCTCGCCGAAACTACTGACCGGCCCCAAACCCATGCGCCAGCTTGCTGATTTAGCGCAGCACACATTGCTGCATGACACCTCGCGCAAAGAGTGGAAGGCCTATGCCAAAAACAACGATTTGCTTAATCTTAATGTCAATCATGGCCCGATTTTTAGTCACTCCAGTATGGTGCTGCAAGCAGCCATTCATGGCCAAGGTGTGGCGCTAGCCAATAGCGTGCTAGCACAACCAGACTTGGAAGCTGGGCGCTTAGTGTGTCCTTTTGATGAAGTGCTGGTCAGTAAAAATGCCTTTTATGTGGTCAGTCATGACAAACATACCGACACCGGACGTGTACAGGCGTTTCGTGATTGGATTTTGGCCCGCGCCGAAGCGGAACAAGAGCAAGCGCTGCAATATTAATAGGATATTGCGGCTGTTTGAGTCGCCATGGTAATGGGAATAGTCATGAGTGAGTGCATTGATTTACAAGCTGAACTGCGCATTGATGAAGCGCAGGGTAAGGCCAATGGATTATTTATTTTTGCCCATGGCGCTGGCGCCGGTATGGATCATGAATTTATGCAATCAGTGGCGCAAGGATTAGCTGAGCTAGGGGTAACTGTGGTGCGTTTCAATTTCCCCTATATGGCTGAGCAGCAAATCTTGGGTAAAAAAAGACCGCCCAATCGCGCGCCTGTTCTTCTCGCCCACTTTGCCAAGGTGGTGGCCTATTGTGCCAATCGTTGGTCTTTACCCCTCTATATTGGTGGAAAATCCATGGGTGGGCGCATGGCCAGCTTACTGATGAGTGATGCTGAAAATGCGTTATCTGCTGAGCTCAAAGCGAAAATTCAAGGCGTAGTCTGTTTGGGATTTCCTTTCCATCCAGTGGGTAAGCCTGATCGCTTTAAAGGCGAGCATTTAGCATTGGCCAAGTGTTCGACATTGATATTACAGGGCGAGCGCGATAGTTTTGGCAACCGCAGTGACTGCGCTGACTATCCATTATCACCAGCGGTGCAACTGCACTGGATTGGGGATGGCGACCATAGCTTCAAACCGAGAAAATCATCGGGTCGCAGCCATGCGCAAAATATCGATGAAGCCGTGCAAGTTGGCGCAGGTTTTATCACTAAGTCATATCCTTGAATCATGTCATTGACGTGGCCTGAGTCGTCAAAAATAAAAGGAGAACGCAATGCAGTGGATTCACCCCAAAGGCTGGGCCAGATTGGCGATGATTGCAGCTTGCTTCTTAGCAGGCAGCAGTGTAGCGTTGGGCGCCTTTGCAGCGCATGGGCTGGCGCATCAGCTGAGTGCTTCCTATCTAGCAGTATTTAAAACTGGCGTGCAATATCAAATGTGGCATGCATTAGCACTGATGGGCTGCGCGTTATGGCTTCAGCACAGCGGCTCACGCTGGTTACGTGCTGGCGTATTATGCTTACTGCTGGGCACTGTGCTGTTTAGCGGCAGCCTCTATGCCCTAACATTACTGGGTATGCCAAAGCTTGGCATGATCACACCTATCGGTGGTGTGACATTTTTGCTCGGCTGGAGCTGCTTAATGATCGCCGCATGGCGATATCGATAAATTCCAATTGATCAATCAAGAGAGAAACAAGTGAAGTATCTATTGTTGTACTGCCGTCCTGGTTTTGAAAAAGAGTGTGCGGCGGAAATTCAAGACAAAGCGACCGCCCTTGATGTGTACGGTTTCGCCCGTCTTGAAAAAAACAGTGGTTATGTGCTGTTTGAAGGCTATCAAGAGAATGATGGCGACACCTTGGTGCGCAAACTTGAGTTCTCCTCTTTGATTTTTGCTCGCCAAATGATCGCAGTGTCAGCGCTGGTGGCTGATATGGATGCAGATGATCGTATCGGACCATTGCTCAGCGCAGGAAATAGCTTACCTTTGTGTGGCGAGCTACGCGTCGAGATGCCAGATACCAACCTAGGCAAAGAGCTGTCTAAATTCTGCCGAAAATTTACCGTGCCGCTTCGCCAAGCGCTGCGTAAAGCAGGCAAGCTCACCGATAAGCCGCATAGCAAAAAGCCGGTGGCTCATGTGTTTTTCCTGACCTCAACCAGCGCTTTTATTGGTTACTCTTGGAATGGCAATAACTCACAATTTGCCATGGGGATTCCGCGTTTAAAATTCCCAGCCGATGCACCGAGTCGCTCGACTCTGAAATTGGAAGAAGCCTTCCATGTCTTTATTCCCAAAAACGAGTGGGAAGAGCGTTTAGCACCCGGGATGTGGGCCGTCGATTTGGGCGCTTGCCCGGGCGGCTGGACCTATCAATTGGTGCGCCGTTCGATGTTTGTGCATGCCATCGATAACGGCATGATGGCCGATAGTTTGATGGAAACCGGTCAGGTCAAACATCACCAAGTGGATGGTTTTAAATTTGAGCCGCAGCGCAAGAACGTCACTTGGCTGGTGTGTGATATGGTTGAAAAACCAGCGCGCGTGGCACAGCTGATGGGCGAGTGGTTAATTGACCGCTGGGCCAAAGAGGCGATGTTTAACCTTAAATTGCCGATGAATCGCCGCTACGAAGAGGTGCGCCAAGATATTGAGCACTTGAAAACCTTCCTCATCGACAATGGCGTGAAATTTACCCTACAAGCCAAGCATCTTTATCACGATCGTGAAGAGATCACCGTGCATGTGCGTCGCACCAACTAATTGATCAGCTTTGCCGTATATAAAAAAAGAAGAGCCTTGGTGCTCTTCTTTTTTTATATACATTTTATCTATGACGTACTTTTGTATTGACCTGACTATAACTTTACAGTTTATCCTGCATTCATCGATAAAGGGGGGCACTGTGTATCAAATCTCTGAGCTGGCAAAGTGTGTGGGTTTAAGCCGCGCCACTTTACTCTATTACGAAAAACTAGGCTTGATAGCGGGTACAAGACAAAGCAATGGATATCGCTGTTATAGCGAGCGCGATCTTCAGCGTCTTAAATTACTGCAAAAACTGCAAGCCGGTGGCTTGAGCTTAAAGGAGTGTTTGGCTTGTCTTGAAGCCAAGATGGACAGAGACACGTTACAGCAGCGATTGCATACTTTGGATACTGAGATTGAACACAAGAAAAAAGCCAGAGATCTATTAGCTGCCATGCTTGGTGAGCACGCCATGCGAGATTGGCATCAATCTTTGGAACTGAGTGCGCCACAGGCGCATTTTGACTGGTTACTTAAACAAGGTTTCGATGAAAAACATGCCCTGCGGCTGAAGTGGTTATCTAAAGATATGAATGAACATGACCAATATATGGCGGACTTTGAGCGGTTATTTGAAGGCTTGGTGCATCTTGGCCCGAGCTCAGAAGACGACGTATTAAGAGCGCTTCATGCCTTACCCATTGACGCGGGCAAGATGCTAGAGATTGGCTGTGGCAAAGGTGCCAGCACTTTGCCGTTAGCCAAAGCTTCACAGTTTCAAATTACCGCCCTAGATAACGATGAATACAGTTTAAGCTGCGTGCAGCAGCGCGCTATTGAGCTAGGGTTTAGTGAACAAATCACCACACATTGTGCGAGCATGACTCAAATGCCTTTTGAGGCGCAGCAATTTGATCTGCTGTGGGCTGAAGGAAGCGCTTATATCATGGGGGTGACACAAGCCCTGTCTCAGTGGCGAGCCTTACTGCGACCGCAGGGGTATTTGGTGCTCAGCGATTTAGTTTGGCTATTGGAGCAAAGAGATCCAAAGGCGAGTGAGTTTTGGCAGCTAAATTACCCTGACATGAGTACAGTTGCGCAGCGTCTTCAACAGATGCAAGCCGCTGGCTATGCGGTGGTGGATCATTTCACCTTAACGGAGAAGGCATGGCAAAACTATCTGATGCCGCTAAATGAGAGGCTGTCTGAGATCTGCCAAGCCTCGATTAGCTCCAATGCTTGGCGCGATCTCAATACAGAGCTTGAAATTCATCGTCAGTTTTTAGGTCAGTATGGCTATCACATGTTTATTTTAAAGCGAGTGGATTAAAGAATGCAGATACGAAAAGAAAAGAAGGGCGATATTGGTGCGATTTCAGCGCTCACCTATGCCGCTTTTGAAAATCATCCCCATCATGTGCCAGGGGCGCTCCCCACAGAGCATTTGATTGTTGAGCAGCTGCGCAATCAAGACGCATTGACGCTCTCATTGATTGCTGAAGATGAAACGGGCATTTTGGCACATGTCGCTTTCTCGCCGGTGCGCATTCAAGGCCAGTTGAATGGTTGGTATGGTTTAGGTCCCGTTTCGGTGCAGCCAGCTCGTCAAGGTCAAGGTATTGGTCGCCAATTGATTGAAGCGGGAATCAAGGCGATGAAAGCTCTGGGCGCTAAAGGTATCGTACTACTTGGCGAGCCTGCATATTATCAGCGCTTTGGTTTTCAGGCGCAGGACAGTTTGGTGTTACCTGGCGTGCCTGCGGAATATTTTTTAAGCCTAGTTTTGAGTTCAAGCTCAAGCACCGCTTCGGACTCAGCAGCATATGCTGATGCGATGCCCTCCGGTGAGGTGAGCTATCATTCGGCCTTTATGTCAGAAGGTTAATCCATCACTACTTCAATACCCATGGCGCTAAGCAGCTGCTCTTGTTGCCAAACATTGATTTTCACGCCAGTGAGATCGATGCGCTTGGGATTGAGGCCAGTGAGTTCCACATGACTAAGATCGCAACCTTGCATTTGAAATTGTCCCCAGACATCGGAAGAAAACTCGCCGCGGCTCAGATCGGAGCCGCGCAGCGAGGCACTTTGCAAATTGGCGCCGAGCCAGCGGTTTTCAAATAGTTCACAGTTTTCAATCACCTGCTTTTCAAGGTTGGCGTAGGCCAAATTGCAGCCTGTGATATAGGCGCTGCAAAAATAGCTGCGATTGTTGATTTGATTGGCAAAGCTGGCACGGGAAAAATTAGCGCCTTTGAGATCGCACTGGCGAAGCTCAATGGCAAAGCAGTTAGCGCCAGTAAAGTCGCACAGCCCCAATTGGCAGTGAATAAAGGAAGCATCCTGCAATTTGCTATAGCTAAAATCACAGCCCTGCGGCTCTTGGCGATCGATAAATTGGCAATCAATAAACTGGCTTTCACTGAAATCGCAGTGGCGAAAGCGGCAGCGAATAAAGGTGCATTGCTCAAAACGCTGGCTACTGAAATCTTGCTCTGAAAAATCTTGCTCAATAAATTGTTGCTGCGTTGGCATGGCCATCATCCTTGATTTGCTGACTTGTTTTTTTGATTTTGGGGCGAAGGTTACGAAACAGGATCTTATTCCGGCGCTGCTTGGTAACGAATATCGCGTAAATTAAAGCCCAAGGGAATATCTGTTTTAAGTCGTGAGACTTGCTGGCAGCGGCGCGCCTGCTCGGCAAATTCACTGACTTTATTTTGATAACGCGCGGGGAGATCCGTGGCGTTAAGAATCGTTTCTAAATCGCCATACTGCGCTAGCAGGGTTTGCGCCGCTTTTGGTCCGATGCCGGGAATGCCCGGAATTTGACTGGAACTAATACCAGCCAAGCCCCAATAGTCGGTCAGTTGTGTGGCTTTGACGCCATACTCTTTTTCGATAAAGGGAATATCGAGCCAGCGCTGCTGAAAATAATCACGAATACGCAAGGTGGGTTGCAGCAACTGACAATAGCCTTTGTCGGTGGAGATGATAGTCACTTGCTCGCCGCGTGAAGCTAACTTGCAAGCCAACGTCGCGATGAGATCGTCGGCTTCATCGCCATCCGAGAGTAAAGAGTCGACGCCGCATTGCCAAAGTGCATCCTGAATACGATCCATCCCTTCGAGCAGCGCTTCTGGCATGGGTTTACGTCCCGCTTTATAGTCAGGTAACACCTCGGCGCGCCAGCCGCGATCGCTGGGATTGAGCTGATCAAACACTGCGATGATATGGCTGGGCTCACTTTGCGCAATGATTTTATGCAGTGCTTGCTGACAGACACGCATGGTTTGCTCAATATCATCACTTTGGTGCACCGCATGAATACGACGGATGAGATTAAGTGCATCAATAATGACAAGGTGAATGGCAGCCATGGCGTCCTCAAATGAGTAAAAATAAAAATAGGGCAATTGCTTGCCCTATTGTAATGCGCGATGACCGACTGTCACCCGCAATTGCGGTTTTTACCTTGGATTAGCTGTTTTTTACGATCTCGTAGCAGGGAATATAATCACTGCCCGGCAGTTTCATCCGTTGCTGCTCGACAAAGTCACGCAGCAGCTTGTCCATTTTGTGCATGATCTCTGGGTCACCATGGATCTTAAATGGGCCTTTGCGCTTAATCTCGCGAATCCCTTCCTCTTTTACGTTACCAGCAACAATGCCAGAGAAAGCGCAGCGCAGCGCGGCGGCTAGCTGCTCTGGTGGACGGTTTGGATAGAGCGCCAGTTCTGCCATATTTTCATGGGTTGGCATAAAGGGCAGTTGTAGCTCCGGCGGAATTTTCAGTGACCAGTTGTAGGTATAGGCATCGCCCGTCGCCAAGCGGTGCTCTTTGACTGCGGGCATCGCTTGTTTCATGATTTGCGCCACTTTGACTGGATCATCAATCACGATTTCATAGTGTTTTTGCGCATCTGGGCCAAGCACTGAGCCAATAAAGTCATCCACTGCACGGAAATAGGCTTCACTGGATTTAGGGCCGGTGAGCACAATTGGCATGGGCTGACTTTGGTTTTCTGGGCGCATCATAATGCTCAGAATATAGAGAAGCTCTTCTGCGGTGCCCACACCGCCTGGGAAGATTACAATACCGTGGGCCAGACGAACAAAGGCTTCTAGACGTTTTTCAATATCTGGCATGATCACCAGTTCATTGACGATGGGGTTTGGTGGCTCTGCGGCAATAATGGAAGGTTCGGTTAGACCTAGATAGCGGCCATCGCAAATACGCTGCTTGGCATGGCCAATGGTGGCACCTTTCATTGGCCCTTCCATGGCACCCGGACCACAGCCAGTACAGATATTAAGCTCACGCAGGCCAAGTTCACTGCCCACTAAACGGGTGTAGTGATACTCTTTTTCGTTGATTGAGTGGCCGCCCCAACAGACCACCAAATCTGGGTATTCACCCGGACGCAGCGCATTGGCGTTACGTAAAATACTAAAGATGAGGTTGGTGACGTGGGTTGAATCAGTCAGGTTGAGATCGCGCCGCTGCTGCATATGCACATGGACATAGACGATATCGCGCAGCACCGAGAACATGTTTTCTTGAATCGAGCGAATGATTTTGCCATCGACAAAGGCATGCTCGGGCGGGTTCATGAGCTCAAGTTTAATGCCGCGTTCACGACGCATGACATTGACATCAAAGGATTGAAATTTGGCCAATAGCTCTTCTGAGTTATCGGTATGGGCGCCAGAGTTCAGCACCGCCAAAGAACAGTTACGGTAGAGGCGATAGAGATCGCTACTGGCAGTTCGTTTGAGTTGCTCCACTTCCAGTTGGGAAAGCAGGTCCATGGCACCAACAGGACTAATATGGGTGATCATCACTTCCTCCGAGCCAAAATGGCCAGGTCAATTGCTGTGAAATTCACCATACACCAGCACTGGCGTGCTGACTAGGGCATGAGGTCACGTTTGTCGGCGCTTGGATGTGATACTGAGTGGAAAACTTAAATTACGACCAAATCAAACGGTTACGACCTTGTTCCTTGGCAAGGTAGAGGGCTTGGTCGGTTCGTTCAAGAACGCTGGTGGGGGTATCGCTTTCTTGGAATAGCGTCGCACCCACAGAGACGGTGATCGATACTTTGTGGTCGCGGAATTTAAATGGAATGTGGCTGACCGCATCGCGCAGGTTGGTCAGGATGCTTTGTCGCGTCTTCTCATCGCTATCGCTTAAAATCACCACAAACTCTTCACCGCCAAAACGGGCGATAAAATCAGTGTCTGATAGGGCTTTATGCATGGTGCGCGCAATCACTTTCAGCGCTTTATCACCCGCTAAATGACCGTAGGTATCATTGATCTCTTTAAAGTGGTCAATGTCGATCATCGCCACACACAAAGGCTGCTGATAGCGAAGCCAGCGCCGGTACTCTTGCTCGAGACGCTCTTGCAGTGCGGCGCGGTTGTAAACCTTGGTGAGGTGATCAAGGAATAGACGGTGCTGCTGATCATTCAAACGGCGACAATAGCTGTCAGTTTGATCAAAAAGATTACTCAGGGTGTGAGTATTGGAGTGCAGGCGCTCAATCAAAGCCTGTTCGCGCGCTTCAAGTGTGCGGTTGCGTTCAATCAGCGCATGCATCCGTTCGCCAATCAGTTGAACCTGGGCTTTGAGTGCTGCAGGTGAGCTGCTATTGGCAAGCGTATGAATGGAATGATTGATTTCAACTAAATCGTTGGCAATGAGCTGGCGATCTTTGGCTGTGCGTTCACCTTCATTGGCATTTTTGCTGGTGTGATCGCGCAATTTATCCAGCCCTTGATTGAGCTGCTCTAGGAATTTTTGCGACTGTTTGCGCTCTTGCTGGGTACCATAGACCACCAAGCGAATGCTATCGAGGGAGAGTTCCAGTAAGCGTTTGGGAGAGACCCCTAGGAGTAATTCATTGCGAATGGAAAGCAGCTGTTCGCCACATTCGCCTTCGAAATCAAGTTCAGCAATGAGATGCTGTAATTCATTGATCAAGCTGCCTTGCAGATCGACATCAATGGCTTCTTGCAAACTGGCGGGATTATCGTTGATGGTTTTGACTTTAACAGCGCGCTCGTACAGCTCTAGCAATCGTGTTGCCACGGTCGCTTGCGGTAGGTTTTCATTGGCGGCTTGTTTGAACAGACTACGCAGGTCGCGTTTTAGCTGTGGTGGAAGCCCGCGCATATGCTGTAGTGTTTCTCGACTTTTAGTCAAGGTGTTCGTCAAGTTGTGCAACTCTGCCTTGCTCATGCAGGGTAGGGTCTCCATCGTTTCCAGCTCGCTCCATCATAAGTAAATTTGTTACATCCTTGCAAACGGAATCCAACGTAAACGGTACCTTGATTCACGATTTATCGCTGAAATGTATAAAATGCCATCAGCGCCTCTATCCTAACCAATTCACCGATACTGAAATAGCGTGGCGATCGCGATTTTTTTATTTCGACTCAGTATTGTCCTTTTAGTTATTAAAATCGTGATCGGGTTTCCATGAGATATCACCGGAATAACTGCTTTGAACGCGAACCAGCCCCTTGGCCATGGCGGTATAGCAGGATTGGCGAATATTCCCCTGAGTAAAGGTGGCTGCGGGGGCACTGTCGATGGCACCAAGGTGAATCCATTGACTTTTTCCTGTTTGTTCACTGAGCGTGCGCGCTTTTTCCACTGTCATTAGCAAGATGTCAATCAGCTCTTGATCATTAATGGCGGTGACGGCCTTGGGCACAAAGGGATAATCCGCCAGACCAATCATAATACGATCCGACAGGGTGTCATATTGCGCGGTAAATTGTGCAACCAGCACTTCAAGGCGACTGGCCAGCGGCGCTGGATCGTTATTACCTTTGGGATTGGGCTCAATAAACAAAAATAGGGTATCGGCGATATGATAGATGCGTCCTGGCTCTTGCACCTGAGCATTTAAAAATTGGCCAAATTGGCGCTCAATGTCTAAGGCTTCTTGATAACCACGGCGTTGGTAGATGCGTTTTAAAAAGGGAATATCAATCAGTGCAAAGCGTAGGCGATCGCTCAGTGGCTCATGGATCACTTCCCCCAGTTGCCATTGCTCAAAATGATGACTGCTTTGCTGCATCGAGTCTGGCAATTTTGCACTCAATAAGCGCAAGTTGCGTAGTCCACTGCGATGGTGGGTATAAAACTCCGTGCGCAGTTGGTACAGCTTGCGTTTGAGATGATTGATTTGATAACGCTTAAAGATGGTCAGTAGCAATAGCAGCACCAAACAGCCGCCGAGCAGCAAACTGACGCGCTGCTGATACCATAGTTCCTCACGCGCATGATCTGCCTGACGGCGATAGTCTTGAATCATCATGCCGTGTGACAGCACTTCTTGTTGCTGCATAAAGTTGTTGATATTGGCGCGTCGTTGCTGATTTCGATGTGCTGCTTTGACCGCTTCATATTGACGTTGGGCTGCCAGTGCTTGGTCGTAGTGAGATTGTTTTTCAAAAAGTTCAGAAAGTGCTTTTAAGGCGCGTGCTTGCAATGACAGCTGAGCACTTTGCTCGGCCATTTTGACCGCTTGTTGATAGGAGCGCTGCGCAACTGGCCATTGTGATTGTTGCTCTGCAATTTCACCGGCAATTAAAGCCGCGCGAACGGTTAGGCTGGGCTCATCCATCGTAGCCAAATGGTTTTGCGCCTCAGCTAGATAATCTTCAGCCAGCGCGAGGTTGTACAGCTTGTGGTAAATCTCTGCAATGGATAGGCGAAGCGCCACCGTATTGTGCTGGTGGGCATTATTTTGTTCATGATCTAGGGCATTGAAATAGTGGACTAAGGCGTGGTTATAGCGCCCTTGTGCTTGGTAGATATCGGCAATTAGGGTCAGGGTTTGTGAGAGCTCTTGGCGAATTTGGTAGTGCTCAAAATATTCCGCCGCTTGCATTGCTGTGTCTAAGGCTTGGTCGTAAATTCTGCGTTGGTAGTAGAGATTGGCGAGCGCTAAGTTACTGAGCGCAATCAGCGGATCATCTTGCAATCGCGTGGCGAGATGCTGCGCGGCCATCAATTCAGGAAGCGCACTATCAAAGGCGCCATAGTTCACTAAGTGCTGACCATAGCCTAAACGAAAACGTGCGGTAAGTCGGTCTTCTGGGCGGCGGTCAATCCAGGTTTGTAGGGTGCGGTATTCGTGCTCAGCTTGCTCAGGCTTGGCTTGATGAGAATGAATTTCTGCACATAGCAGTAAGACCTGAATCGCAAGATGACTCGCCGGATCCATACTCAGCTGCTCTTTAAGCGGCTGCAAAATGGCTAATGCCGCCGTGTCTTCGCGTTGTCCCCATAATAGCTGCGCTTGTACGAAACGTGCTTCTTGAACCAGCTTGGGCTGCTTGATTCTTTGGGCAATGACAATGGCCTGCTCGATGATTTGCTGCGCTTTTGCATATTCATTGAGCGCGGCGAGAGCTTCGGCTTTGATTTTGAGTGCATCGACCACGGCACTTGGCGTTTTTTGCAACTCATAGTCACTCACTTGCGCTGCATTGAGCCGAGCAAAATCATAATCAGCTTGATTGAGAAATTGCTCACTGAGAGTCAGTGATTCAGTGGGATTTTCTAATAGGCTTTCGTTGGCCTGAGAGAGGGCAGGATGTGTGTACGGTTTGTCAAAGGCTTGGGCGATGGGAATCGCCAAAAGCCAGCTAAGCATCAATATAAATGCACGAACCAACATGAAGTGATTAATCTCTGAAAACAAGCCTCAATTAGAATTAATCTTACCGTTTGAATGCGCCAAGTCTAGTCTCTTGCATGAATCTTTAGACAATAAAGACTGTTTTTGAATTCAATCGCTTGTTGATAGAAAGAAGCCTTTGCTAGGGTGGTGAGCAAAGGCTTTTTAGATTGGGTGCTGGTTCGCGTTACTGACGAGGTAGACGATGATTATGCATCGGCTCGCCTTCAATGTTTGAGCGATAAGGGTTGATATCAAGACCGCCGCGACGGGTGTAACGGGCATAAACCGTTAGGGCTTGCGGCGCGCAAAAACGCATGATGTCGGTGAAAATGCGTTCCACACATTGTTCATGAAATTCATTGTGTTGACGAAAAGACACCAAATAGCGCAGTAGTTTTTCGCGATCGATTCGGCCACCTTGATAGGTGATCTCCACACTGCCCCAGTCCGGTTGGTGGGTGATGAGGCAGTTCGATTTAAGCAGATGCGAATGCAGTGTTTCGGTTACTTGTTCAGTATTCGCTGCACCTTCAAGGTAGTTGGCATCAAAGGCATAATCGTTGATTTCAATGACTTGCTCATCAATACACTCACCAGCAAAGCCGATTATCGCTTGCTGCTCAAAATCAGTGACTTTTGAGATCGCAACGTGTACCGCTTCTCCTGCACATGCACTGAGATCCGCCGTCAGGGTCTGCTGTACTTGCTGCCAGTTGTCAAAGCGAGTTTGGTTAAAGCTATTGAGATAAAGCTTGAAAGATTTGGACTCCACCAAATTGGGGCTTGTAGCGGGCAGGCGCACTTCACCAATGGCGACTTGCGGCAAGCCATTGGCATTGAGCCATGACAGCTCGTAAAGCGTCCAAATATCGCAGCCAGAAAAGGGCAGGCTATCACCGAGATTGAGTGCATCGCGATTGAGGCTGCGTGGCACCGGTTGCAGCAAGCTGGCGTCATATTGGTCGCGATATTCTGTTTTCTGCCCGAGGGTTAATCCTGCAAGGGCTGCATCTTTCTCATATTTTTGCATGTGCTTTATCGCTAGAGTTTCAGTAAAATGGCGGCCATTTTACTTGATTTCAATGAGGTTGCGAATGTCCTATTCCGTAAGTGAAGCGCTTTTGGCATTGACTGAACGCTATCAACAAGCATGGCAGAGCCAGCACAATAGTCAGCCCCAAAGTGAACACTATCTTGGCCTTGAGTCACCTTGTGTGGTGCAGGCGCTGGAACATACGGTGATCTGGCAAGCGCAGCCCTGTGCTGAACGTGATTTTTCTAAATCAGAGGCGGCAATTGAGCTCAATTTTGATGATAGCGTCAAAGCATTTTACGGCACGCAATATGCCGGTGACTTAACTGTATGTTGGCGCGACCCGCAAAGTGGCGAAACGCTGCCGCTTACCTTGTTACAGGTATGGAGCGATGAGGATTGGTTGCGTTTGCAAGAAAATCTGTTGAGTCATTTGGTGATGCAGCGTCAGCGTCGTTTATCCCCTTCACTTTTTATCGGCTCACTGGACAGCGAGATAGAGATCATCAGTGTCTGTAATCTCACCGGGCAAGTTCTAAAAGAGGTGCTGGGTAAAAAACAGCACCAAATTTTGGCACCTGATTTAGCCACGTTTTTAAATGGATTAGAGCCGGTGGTCGCTGATGTTTAGTGTTGAGCTGTGCTTTGAAGTTTACCGTGATACTTCCATGGGCGATGTGGAGCGGGCGATTAATGCTTGCTTAGATTGCTTGCGCTACAGCGGCCAAATTATAGGTCGTGAATTGCCCGTGGTGATGGATGGTGGTCAATTTACCGCCAAAGTGATCTGTCCTGAACAAGACAGTCTGTCACCCAAGCATCATTCACCGCAGGTTCAACGTGCGATGAACCAGCTGGCGGATGCGGGACTCTTGCAACCTCGCGTGAAAGTGATGGGGCAGGATATGAATTCTGATTTAACTGCGCCTGAGCAAAGTAGCTGGCATCTTCTGTATACCACCCATCTTCATGTTTGCTCGCCCATTCGCTGCGGTGAAACCTTTTTGCCTGTGCCTTTATATCGTTTGCCTGCGGTAGCCAATGGCGATCAAAAACAGTTGATCAAATGGCAAGAGGATTGGAGCGCTTGTGATCAGTTACAGATGAATGGCTCGATATTGGAGCATGCCGCGTTAAAAGAGATGGGGGAGCCAGGAACGCGTTTGTTTCGCCGAGGTTGGGATCTGTGCCGCCGCTTGCAAGTGGTGAGTAAAATTCCCACTTATTTATACCTATATCGTGTCGGTGGTGAGAGTTTAGCTGAAGAGCAGCAGCGCCGCTGCCCTGTCTGCGATGGTGATTGGGCGCTGGATGAGCCGATTCACGATATCTTTGATTTTAAGTGTGACCAATGCCAGTTGGTCAGCAACATTTCGTGGGATTTTAAGAAGTAAGCAGCAAATAGCCCTTAAGAGGGCTATTTTTGATGATTGGCAGCCAGCAGCGCTGCCAACTGTTGTTCAAGTACTTCAACCTTTGCTTCTAAAGCGGTAATTCGCGCCTCGGCGCTCAGAGGTGTGCTTTGAATTGCAATGGGATCCACCTGTTTTTGCCGCTTCCATTGTTGCATCGCTTGGATCAGCGTTGCCATCGGTACTGGCTGATTCAGCCTTGCTTTGACCAGTGCTGTGGTTGGCGTTTTGCCTTCAGCTGTGAGTTGCTGTAGTACCTGATTAAGCGCGTCATGCATCGACATCGGATTCTCCTTGTATCGTCTGTATTCTATTGTGCGTTGTTTTGCTGGTGTGACTCAAGTCTTTGGCTTTGATCTGGTCAAACCTGTGAAGGATAACACGCCGTTTTTTCTGCCCTTGCGGCTGATTTCTTCTATGAGCTGCTTTCTTTGTGAGAGATCTCTTACATGGACGTAGGATAATCTAGGGAAAATTTGCCATCCACGATTTGCGTAAACGTTTGCGCACGGCGTATTTACTGGGCTGGATCGACTTTAGTTGTTTTTTTGCTCTGTTCGTAAAAAAATAAATGCTATTCATCTCTTGTCTCAAAAATTAAAAAGCGTAATCTGAATGACGTCAAAGGAAATGACAAACGGAACAGGAAAGCGCCAAGGAGTGATGGCAACCTCAGGATGAGGGTCGATGAGCGAGGAACGCTGGTCGAGCAGGAAGCGAATGGACAGCTGGATGGAACCGCTAAGCAAGGCAGGAATACTTGCAGTCAGGATGACACAGGACCACTTCAGGATGAAGTTAGGGACATCGCTTTACGGATAAGGCTAAAGGAACTCGCTAGGATAGCGTTGTTATCGAGTGTTAGGATACCTCGATTGGTCAGGATAGACCGAGTTGGACACCTCCAGGAAGGAGAGATAAAACGGAACAAGCTAAGGGATTTGGCGAATTTCAAGGAATGAGGCAGGGAGCACTGCTAGTAGCCGGATAGCTGCGAAAAAACTTAAGGGCGCAACGCAAGTTGCGCCCATTCTTTTGATGGTTGCATGAAGATGACCATCATGGCAAAACCCGCCCAAAGGCGGGTTTTGTGCTTTTAGCGTGTCGAACTTTACGTGCGAATCGGTTTATCTAGCTTGTGTATCGGCTTATTTATCTAACTTGTGTATCTGGCGTGCTTATTCTGGGCCAAGGTGAGGCAAGCACCATCATTTTTGGCGATGAGCCAAATTCGTGACTAGCCAATAGATACTAGCGATAGTCTTTTAAATTCACCACGCAGCAGCCCTGCTCCGGTGGTGGCGCTGTGGGAAGGTGATGTGGCGGCGTTTTAATTTGTAGTAAACGCATCCCTTGCATCACCAACTGACCTTGATAATGATCATCACCCGTGGCGGAAAACTCAAATTGATAGTGTGTACAAAGCCCGCGCGCGCCTTTACGCCAATGCCATTGCCATCGTTCCCGAGCCACCGTAAGTAATTGTAGCGATTGCTGTTTGCAATAGCGCGAGGCATGAAAATGAGCCAATTCTGATTGTTTGCGTTGTTGCCAAAATAGACAAGCAGCAAACACCAGGGCAACGATAGCAACTAAAGACATTCAATGACTCCTTTATTGAGCTTGCAGTCCTTGCTGCATTTGCGTGAGCGCTTGCTCAAGTGTTGCGGGCAAGGGCTGATTGAGTAGTTGCAGTGCGGTTGGTCGAACGCTAGGTAAACGCACTAGATCGGCAAATAGACGGGCGAAAAGAGAAGCTTGCTTAAGCTCGGCCAAGCGCAATAAAAACAAAACCAATCGCTCGGGTATTTGTAGTGATTCCCAGCAGCGACCCGCAATGGCTACCAGCAGCTCTGGATGATTGAGGTGAGGATCATTTAGGAGCAATTCTACGGCTTGATCGCGCCAATTTTCTGGTGCTAAGGCCAAAGCGCGCACATAGGCGGTGAGCAAAAAGAGATCGCAGCCTACAGCATCGTTTTCATCTTGATACTGACCCATGCCCTTTTCATATTCGCGGGTGAGCAACTCAAACAGGGTCTGTGCCAATTTGTCATCAATGTGCATATGCTCTAAACAGCCAAGCGTGGCGTAGCGCACGGGCAGCGGAAGATGTTGCAGCGCGCGGCGAATTTGCGTGCGCTGGTTGTGCTGCTCAAGACGTGCGCAAAAATCGGCGATGCCCTGTAACCCCAAACTCTGCCACCCCTGCTGGTATTCATCGCCAGCAAAATAGTTTTGTGCCGGTGCGTAGTATTGACTGGCAGGGAGGCTCATTTCAGCGGTCAGCTTGGCATGAAAGACCGCCATTTTGTCCTCTTTGGGCGTGATGCTATAGGGATTTTCTTGCTGATTGGTTTGACTCTGAGTTGGGTCTTGGCTGAGCGCTTGTAAAATATATTTGATGAAATCGCCCATGGCCGCTTGTTTTAGCAAGCCGCGCTCATCCAATGGTAGGGCGACAAACCAAATGTAGGGTGCTTGTGCTTCGCGCCAAAAGGCCACGGCGATTTGCGCTTGCTGATTCATCGGATAGGGATAAGGCTGCTGGTTTGCTTCAATGGCTGCAAATTGGCTGTGAGAAAGAGCGGTGACGCGGCGGCTTAAATCATAAATACGAAAATGACATTGTGCCTGTTGAAGTAAAGCCGAGAGCGTGTGCGGTGCAGACATTGAATCTCCTAATAATTATGCAATGGCGAGAAAATGCAGCGATAAAAGAGTGCGATTATAGGGGCTTGTCTATTTTGATGGTATCCTGCGCCGCGATTTCAAGGAGATTCCCATGAATTCTAGGCAAGAATGTGAGCAACTACTCAATCAACTTGAAGTGGTGCTCAAACAACAGGGTTGCTGGCAATCACAACCGCCAAGCCCTCAAGCGCTACAAAGTGTAGAGCCTTTTGCCATTGATACGCTGACGCCCACTGAATGGCTGCAATGGATTTTGATTCCGCGCATGCAAGCCTTGTTGCGCAGTGGCGCACCTTTACCGAGTACATTTTGTATCTCCCCCTATTTTGAGCAAAGCTTACTGAATCTGCCCTATCAGCAGGCCATTTTAGAGATTACTTTGCAGCTTGATGACCGATTAGGAGCCGCTTCATGAGCTTAACCATCTGCTACCAAGATGAATGGCTGGTTGCCGTCAATAAACCCGCAGGCATGCTGGTGCACCGTTCTTGGCTGGATCGCCATGAAACACAATTTGTGATGCAAACGCTGCGCGATCAATTAGGTCGCCATGTATTTCCCATTCATCGTTTAGACAAACCTACCTCTGGCGTGCTTTTGTTTGCACTGTCTAGCGAGGTCGCCAGCTTAATGCAGCCGATTTTCCAAAGTCATGCCATTGAAAAACGATATTTGGCTGTGGTGCGTGGTTGGCTCAAAGAGGGTGGTGTTCTGGATTATCCGCTGCAAAAGCAGCATGACAAAATTGCCGATAGCAAAGCCAGTCAACCTGCGCCGCTACAAGATGCGATCACGGCGTATCAGCCCTTGGCGCATGTTGAGCTGCCCATTGCTTGTGGCCGTTATGAGACTAGCCGCTATAGTTTGCTGTCGCTGCTGCCACAAACGGGGCGCAAGCATCAATTACGTCGTCACCTGCATCATTTAAGTCATCATATTATCGGTGATGTGAATTATGGTGATGGTCGACATAACCGTCTGTTTCGCGAACACCTTCATTGTCACCGCTTGATGCTGCACGCACTTTCCCTGCGTTTTGTTCACCCAATAACGCATCAAGCCATTCATATTGAAGCTGATTTTGATGACACCTGGCAGCAGCTGATGATCAAATTTGGTTGGCAGGAGTTTCTGCCGCAATAGACCTGATAAGGTTGCGTCATTTGCCGCTTTTGTTTTAGCGGCAATCTCAGTCAAGCCAGACAAAATTGCCACCTACACTGATCAAATCATTGCAAAAAGGGAGTGATTTGATGGTGAAAGTCGGAGTGTTTGTCGGCAGTGAGTTTGGAACCGCAGAGCGAGTGGCTACACATTTGGCCCATCAACTGGCGCTCATTGGCTGGCAAGTGCAGCTGTATTCTCAGCCTGAATATGAGGTGTTACTGCGTTATCACCAAGATGTGGTGGTGATTGTCACGTCAACCACGGGGCAAGGAGAACAACCCAAAGCCATTGCGCCGCTTTATGAGCAATTACGTGAGCTGGGCGGCTATCTAGGTCATTGCCACTATGCGGTTGTTGGCTTAGGGGACAGCCGTTACCCCGATTTTTGCCAAGCAGGCCGTCATTGGCAGCAGCTCCTTGCTGAATATGGTGGGCAGCCGCTATTACCTATGCTGGAGATTGATGCCAGTGAAACCCTTGATTCACTGGTGCCTTGCAAAGCTTGGTTGAAGCAGTTTTCGCGCCAGCTCAATACACAGCTCACGGTTTAGCGGAATAAATAAAAAACCACGGCGCAGTCCGTGGTTTTTTTATTGCGTTTGACCATATGTCGCGCTCTTGGGTACCTAAACAAATAGCTAAACAAATACCAAGTAAATAGCTTAACAAAGCGCAGAGAAATCGATCTGTTCCTTGTCGCACACGGCTTGCACCACGCTTAGTGTCATCATCTGCTGGCAAAATTTTTTAAGATGAGGATAGGTCAGGGGGGAAGGCTTAATCTTGAGTGACCACTCTAGCAACATCAGCAGATAGTAATCGCAGATAGTGAGCTGGGCACCTAATAGATAGGGACCATGGCTGAGCTGCTCATTGAGTAAAATAAAGCATTCATTAAGGCGCTGATCTTGCGCCTCAATCACAGATGCAATGGCCTCGTCGCTTTGATCAGCGGTATGGCGATGCGGATAGTAACGCACCATCAATTCTGCTTGCAGCGTGTTGGTTAAATAGGTCAGCCATTGCAGCGCTGGGGCGCGTAGCGGTGAGCCGGGTATGGGCATTAACTCGGCATCAGGGTGCTGCTCTGCCAAAAACTGGCAAATAGCTGCCGCTTCAAAGAGCACTTGGTTTTTCTCAAAGACTAAGGTCGGAATTCTGCCTGCGGGATTGAGTTTGAGATAGCTGGGATCGCGCTGGGCATTTTGTTTGCGATCAACCAGCAGCAGTTGGTAATCACAACCTAGGTGTTGCAGCACAAAGTGCGGGGCAAGGCTGGCATTATTGGGATAATAATAGAGTTGGTACATCACTTCTCCTACTGCGCCGCACTATCAATGGCTGCAATTAAGGCATCTTTTAACTGCAGTTGCTCTGATTCACTGAGTGGCTGATTTTCGCCATTGGTGAGGCTGAAAAAATCCTCTGCGCGCTCGCCAATGGTGGTGATTTTGGCGGCGTGAAGATTAAATTCAAAATCAGCAAGCACCGTCCCGACGCGAGCTAATAATCCCGGCATATCTAAGGCAACCAGCTCCATCATGGTGCGTTTTCGATCCTTGGCGGGAAGAAAGTCCACTTGGGTACGAACTTGAAAATGTTGAAGCTGGCGCGGTGCGCGGCGCGGACTTTGCGGCGCGCGGTTGGTATTGAGGGTTTGAATCAGCGCATGCACGATACGCTCATGGCGATCGTCACTGAGTGGTTGGCCATCCGGCTCTAGCACCACAAAGGTATCGAGGGCAAAGCCATCTTTACTAATCATCACTTGCGCGTCATGAATGCTGAGATTTTTACGCTCCAGTAGCGCCGCAATGGTGGCAAATAGGCGAGGTTTATCTTGATGATAAACAAAGATCTCAGTGCCGCCGCGGATCGCCTGTTGGCTGACAAGGACCAAAGGGGATTGATTGGGATTTTTCAGTAAATGTTCACTATGCCAAGCGATTTGCTGATAGGTATGACGCAAAAAATAATCAGCTTTAAAGCGCTGCCAAAGCTGTTCGACTTGCTGCGTTTCAAAGCCCGATTGATGTAGCGCAGCCATCGCCAATTGCTGATTGTGGCGAATGCGCTCGCGAATATCCGGTGGGTTTTCAAGCCCGCGTCTGAGCGCTTTTTGGGTGCTGTAATAAAGCTCGGCCAGTAGGCTGCGTTTCCAGCTATTCCATAAATTACTATTGGTGGCGCAGATATCGGCAACGGTGAGGCAGACCAAATAATCAAGGCGCAGTTCATCGCGCACTTGCTTGGCGAATTCACGAATTACTTCAGGATCGTAAATATCGCGGCGCTGGGCTGTGACTGACATTAACAGATGGTTTTGTACCAACCAGCTGACTAAATTGGCTTCATGTTTTGATAAGCCATGTTGCAGACAAAATGCATGTACTTCTCGAGCGCCGATGTCTGAGTGATCGCCGGATTGCCCCTTGCCAATATCATGGAAAATGGCGGCAATATAGAGCAGCTCTTTTTTCACCATGCGCGGGAAAATTTCACAGCAGATCGGGTGCTGTTCACGATTTTTTTCATCGGCAAAGGTGCGTAGCTGTTTGAGTAAGCGCACGCTGTGTTCATCGACGGTATAGATATGAAAAAGGTCAAATTGCATCTGGCCGACAATGCGGCTCCACTGCGGTAAGTAAGCTGACAGCACGCCGTAGCGATGCATCACCCCGAGTGCACCATGCAATACATTGGGATGGCGCAGCAGCTGCATAAATTTTTCTCGCGCTTCTGGAATTTCCACCAAAAAATGATTGAGTCGGCGTCGCGCTGTACGCAGCTGTCGAATGGTCATGGCGGTAATACCGGTGATTTGATCGCTTGCGGCTATATGCAAAAACATATCCAAAATAGTGCAGGGCCGCGCTTGAAAAAGCGCAGGCTTACGCGCCTCAATACGGTGTCCTCGGCGACAAAAATCATCGTCAATAATTTCAGTTTGCGCTTCATTTTCATGCACGATGGCTTGATCAAAAAAGTGCAGTAGCATGCGGTTGAGCTCAGAAACACGGCTGCAGGTGCGGTAGAAATCTTTCATCATGCGCTCAACGGGCTCATTACCTTCCCCTTGGTAACCGAGCAAAGTGGCCACCGTAGTTTGATGGGCAAAGGTAAGCCGGTTGTCGTAGCGTTTGAGCTGTAAATGCAGGGCAAAGCGAATGCGCCATAGGGTGTTTTGACACTCCAGTAATTCGCGATATTCCGCATCAGTCAAAAAGCCAAAACGGCTCATTTCATAAAGGCTGGTGGCCCCGAAATGACGCCGCGCGACCCAAGCTAGCGTATGAATATCACGCAGGCCACCGGGGCTAGCTTTAATGTCGGGTTCTAGGTTATAGCTGGTGTCGTTATAACGGCGATGACGGCTGCGCTGCTCTTCGACTTTAGCGGCAAAGAAACGCTCACTGGGCCAAAAACGCTCATTATGAATTTGTAATTTCAACTGATGCAGCGGCGCGTCATCGCCGCAAATCAAACGAGCTTCTTGCAAATTGGTGGCGATGGAGAGATCGGTTTCGCCTGCGTCATAGCAAGCATCAATGGTGCGAACGCTGTGCCCCACTTCCAGTTTGAGATCCCACAGGCAGGTGAGCAGCTGGCTAATGGGTTCTTCTGCACTTTTAGGAAGTGATTGCTCACTAAGCAGTAGCAGGTCAATATCGGACAGTGGATGCAGCTCACAGCGCCCATAGCCGCCCACAGCGACCAAACAAAGACGCGGATATTGATCAAAGCCTAGATGCTGCCAAAGCAAGGTGAGTAGCTGATCCATCCATTGGGATCGCTCAAGAACCAAGGTCTCAATGGCTTCGCCTTGCTCAAACTGCGTTTGCTGCCGTTGATGAAACTGGGCAAGAGAATCGCGAAGAATAGCGGGATCTGGTGTAAATGGAGTGGGGAATTGAAATTGAGCCATATGCATCCTGCATCCAAGTCGATACGATGTTGCATCGAATTTTAAGTGGACTGGCGATAAAAAAAGCCAGCAAAAGCTGGCTTCTAGTGTACTGGATTTTGGCAATGCTGAGTATTGCTCAATCCACGTTTAGTTTTTCATATGACGTGGAATGGTGTCGTCATCACGTAGGGTGAGGACTTCGCAGCCATCTTCAGTGACCAGTAGGGTGTGCTCCCACTGCGCTGAATTTTTGCCATCGATGGTATAAGAAGTCCAGCCATCGTCTTCATCGGTAATACAAGCAAAGCGACCGGCATTGATCATTGGCTCGATGGTAAAACACATGCCAGCTTTCAATACAGTGTTGTCATTGTTTTTGTAGTGCACCACTTGTGGCTCTTCGTGGAATTTCGCACCGATGCCGTGACCACAGTAGTCTTTGACAATGGAAAAGCGACCGCTTTTCTTAATGAATTTTTGAATGGTTGTACCAAGCTCGCCAAGTTTAACGCCAGGTTTCACTTTCTTCATTGCGTGGTACAAGCTGTCTTGCGTTACGCGAACCAAGCGTTTGTCTTCTGCGCTGACTTCACCCACTAAAAACATTTTAGAAGTGTCACCGTGGTAACCATCTTTAATGACAGTGACATCGATATTGATGATGTCGCCATCTTGTAATAGTTGGTTGTCATCTGGAATACCGTGGCAAACCACATGGTTTACAGAGGTACAAATGGATTTGGGGAAACCGTGATAGTTCAGCGGCGCAGGAATTGCTTGCTGGGTATTGACGATATAATCGTGACAAATACGGTCGATCTCCCCCGTGCTGACGCCGGGTTTGATGTGTGGTTCGATCATCATCAAGACCTCTGCGGCCAGCTTACCAGCGACGCGCATTTTTTCGATTTCATCAGCGTTTTTAATTGGAATACTCATCGACCTTCTACCTAATGCTATGGCGATAAACCGCATATGTTAGCAGGCTCGACCATAACTGAAAACTAGATTCATTCTTAAACGCAGCCTGCGCTGTTGTATCAGTATGGCAAAAAACCATCGATTCTGATTTTGTCGCTGGTGTTTTACTGCGCTTTTGTGGTATAAAGCGCGCCGGAGTTGGCAGATGCCTCTCCATAATTTATTTGATTAACATCACACACATATCGACACGTGCTCCGGGGTGCCTGTGAAGCTGTGAAAACAGCAACATATGGGTCGGATTCATGGGATATGTGGAGGCCTAACCCCAAGAGGAATATTCAATGGCTACTGTTTCTATGCGCGATATGCTGAAGGCCGGTGTGCACTTCGGCCACCAAACCCGTTACTGGAACCCAAAAATGAAACCTTTCATTTTCGGCGCACGTAACAAGGTTCATATCATCAACCTAGAGAAAACTGTTCCTATGTTCAACGAAGCGCTTGCTAAGCTAAACGCTATCGCTGAGCGTAAAGGCAAAGTTCTTTTCGTTGGTACTAAGCGCGCAGCCAGCGAATCTGTAAAAGAAGCTGCAATCAACTGTGAGCAGTTCTATGTGAACAACCGCTGGTTGGGCGGTATGTTGACTAACTGGAAAACTGTTCGTCAATCAATCAAGCGTCTTAAAGACCTTGAAGTTCAAGCTGCTGACGGCACTTTCGAAAAGCTAACCAAGAAAGAAGCGCTAATGCGTACTCGTGAAATGGAAAAGCTTGAGAAATCACTTGGCGGTATCAAGAACATGGGCGGTCTACCAGATGCGCTATTTGTTATCGACGCTGATCACGAGCACATTGCAATCAAAGAAGCAAACAACCTAGGTATTCCAGTGTTTGCTGTTGTTGATACTAACTCTGATCCAGATGGCGTTGATTTCGTAATCCCAGGTAACGATGACGCAATCCGTTCAGTTCAACTATACCTAAACGCTGTTGCTCAAACTGTAAACGAAGGTCGTAACCAAGACATCGTTGCACAAGCAGAGCAAGACGGTTTCGTAGCTGCTGAATAATTAGTCTGCTCGTGTGAGCTCTTAGACTTTGATGAGTCGGCTACGGTCGACTCATCTAAACTAAGTATGTTGAACAGGGGCCTCAAATTGGCCCCTGATTTTTAATTCCCACTTGTTGGAAAATCGAGGATTTAATCATGGCAACAGTTACCGCTGCCCTAGTTAAAGAACTGCGTGAGCGTACTGGCGCAGGTATGATGGAATGTAAAAAAGCGCTTGTAGAAGCAAACGCTGATATCGAACTTGCGATTGAGAACATGCGTAAGTCTGGCGCTGCAAAAGCTGCTAAAAAAGCAGGCAACCTAGCAGCTGAAGGCGCAATCATCATCAAAGAATCAAACGGTGTTGCTGCACTTGTTGAAATCAACTGCCAAACTGACTTCGTTGCTAAAGATGGTAACTTCGCTGCATTTGCAAACGCAGTTGCAGAAGCTGCTGCAGCTTCTAAAGCAAGCATCGAAGAGCTTCAAGCGCAATTCGAAGAAGCGCGCGTTGAACTTGTTGCTAAAATCGGTGAAAACATCAACGTACGTCGCGTTGAGTACATCGAAGGTGTTGCACTTGCTTCTTACCGTCACGGCGAGAAAATCGGTGTTGTTGTAGCGGGTGAAGGCGATGCTGAAACTCTAAAACACATCGCAATGCACGTTGCTGCATCACGTCCTGAGTATGTAAACCCAGAAGACGTACCAGCAGACGTAGTGGCTAAAGAGCGTGAAGTTCAAGTGGAAATCGCGATGAACGAAGGCAAGCCACAAGCAATCGCTGAGAAGATGGTTGAAGGCCGCATGAAGAAATTCACCGGCGAGATCGCTCTAACTGGTCAAGCATTCATCATGGAACCTAAGCAAACTGTTGGCCAAGTGCTAAAAGAGAAAGGTGCTTCTGTTTCTAACTTCATCCGCCTAGAAGTTGGTGAAGGTATCGAGAAAGCTGAAGGCCTAAGCTTCGCAGAAGAAGTAGCATTGGCGCAGAAAGGTTAATCCTCTCGCGACATGCTTGCAAAGAAGACCGTGGCCTTGGCTGCGGTCTTTTTACAACACAAACACTTAATTTGTAGCCTGGAAGGTACCCAATGACCACGAATCCTAAACCAATGTATCAACGTATTTTGCTCAAACTCAGTGGTGAAGCACTGCAGGGCGAGGAAGGTTTTGGTATTGACGCCAAAGTTCTGGAGCGCATGGCGCAAGAAATTAAAGAATTAGTTGAGCTTGGTGTGCAAGTTGGTATGGTTATCGGCGGCGGCAACCTATTCCGCGGTGCAGGGTTGGCGCAAGCTGGTATGAACCGTGTTGTTGGCGATCACATGGGTATGTTGGCCACTGTGATGAACGGTTTGGCGATGCGCGATGCGCTTCATCGTGCTTATGTGAACGCGAAACTCATGTCTGCGATTCCATTGAATGGCGTGTGTGACTCATACAACTGGGCCGATGCAATTAGTCAATTGCGTGATGGTCGTGTGGTGATCTTCTCTGCCGGTACTGGTAATCCATTCTTTACCACAGATTCAGCAGCGTGTTTGCGTGGTATTGAGATTGAAGCCGATTTGGTGCTCAAAGCGACCAAAGTCGACGGCGTATTTGACGCGGATCCTGTTAAGAATCCTGATGCGACGCTATATAGCGAACTATCTTTCCAAGATGTGCTTGAGCAAGAGCTAAAAGTGATGGATCTCGCGGCCTTTACACTGGCGCGTGATCACAAGATGCCAATTCGTGTATTTAACATGAATAAGCCAGGTGCTCTACGTCGCGTAGTGATGGGTGAGCAAGAAGGTACGCTGATCTCTTAAGGTTTGAATGCTGTCGCGTGATGCGACAGCAACAATAGAATAAAAGGTGAAACCGTGATTAACGAAATCAAAAAAGACGCGCAAGAGCGCATGGAAAAAAGCATTGAAGCTTTGGGTAATAACCTTTCAAAAATCCGTACGGGTCGTGCGCACCCAAGTCTGCTATCAGGCATCATGGTGGAGTACTACGGTGCCCCAACACCTTTGAATCAAGTTGCAAACGTGATTGCTGAAGATGCACGTACTTTGGCGATTACTGTATTTGATAAAGAGCTGACACAGAAAGTTGAAAAAGCGATCATGATGTCAGATCTAGGTCTTAATCCAATGTCTGCCGGTACTGTGATTCGTGTACCACTACCAGCATTGACTGAAGAGCGCCGTAAAGATTTGATCAAAATTGTTCGTGGTGAAACTGAACAAGGCCGTGTGGCTATTCGTAACATTCGTCGCGATGCCAACGCTGATCTGAAAGGACTTTTGAAAGATAAAGAGATTTCAGAAGATGAAGATCGCCGCGCACAAGAAGATATTCAAAAAATTACGGATGCCGCAATTAAGAAAATGGACGACGTGCTTGCAGCGAAAGAAAAAGATCTTATGCAGGTCTAAGTATTTTCTCTGAAAATCGCTAAAATAGAGCGCTGTCGTCGCACAGCGCTTTTATTTTTGAAGGACACATCATGACCGATTCGTCGCCTTTTTCTCTTGAAAAAGACGCACTTCCTAAACACATTGCCATTATTATGGATGGTAATGGGCGTTGGGCAAAAGCCCGCGGTAAAGCGCGTATTTCTGGACATCGTGCTGGCGCATTAGCCGTCCGTCGCACGGTGAGTACTGCCGCTCAGCTCGGCATTCAAGCGCTCACCCTCTTTGCTTTTAGTAGTGAAAATTGGCGCCGACCTCAAGATGAGGTGGACTTGCTAATGAAGCTCTTTTTGCATGCGCTTCAACGTGAAGTGAAGAAACTGCACAAACATCAAATCAAGTTACAAATCATTGGTGACTTGTCGAATTTTTCTCCCGCATTGCAAAAGCAAATTGCCAAAGCCCAAGCATTGACCGCAAATAATCAAGGTTTGGTCTTAAATATTGCCGCCAATTATGGTGGTAAATGGGATATAGTACAGGCCGCGCAGCAGCTGGCGACAGCTGTAGAGCGAGGTGAGCTTGATGCATCTCAAGTGGATGAGTCAACTTTTGCTAAAGCACTTTGTTTAAGTGATTTACCTGATGTTGACTTAATGATTCGCACTAGTGGCGAACAACGAATTAGTAATTTTTTGCTATGGCAAATGGCCTATGCGGAGCTTTATTTTACATCGGCCTTTTGGCCTGATTTTGATGAGCACCGCTTTGCTGAAGCGATTGCTTGGTATGTTAATCGAGAGCGTCGTTTTGGTTGTACCGGTGAGCAGATTTCTCAATTGCTCACTACGGCCAGTGAATAACGAGGATTTAGTTTGTTAAAGCAACGCATTTTGACTGCGCTTATTTTGGCGCCATTAGTCATTGCAGGTATTTTTTATCTACCTTTAGCCGGATTTATTGCAGTCATGACGCTGGTCACCCTAGTTGGGTGCTGGGAGTGGAGTGGTTTTGTTCACGGTAAAAACAATGTATTAACCACCATTATTCTAGCTATGTCTTTGCCGCTTCCGGCGCTGGTGGCAATGGCGATGGCTGGGCAATCTCTCTCTTTGGTTGAGTTAGCAAACCACACTGTGAGTCAAGCTGTCTTAGTGATTGGTGCGATTTGGTGGGGGATTGCCACCGCATTGACCTTGAGCTATCCGCGCTCTGCGCAAGCTTGGCAATCAAGTACTGTATTTAAATTGGTCAGCGGTATGCTGACGCTGATGCCATTTTTGTGGAGTGTGAGTTTGCTAAAAATGGCGCAAGGCTCTAGTGCATGGCTCGGTGCGCAGTTGGTCTTGTTTGTTTGTTTATTGGTTTGGGCTGCCGATAGTGGCGCATATTTCTCCGGTAAATCCTTTGGTAAACACAAAATGGCACCGAAAGTGAGCCCCAATAAAACCATTGAAGGTTTGTTTGGTGGCGCATTACTCGCCATGTTAGTGGGTTGGGGCGCTGCAACATGGTTCCAATTACCTGTGAACAATTGGCCAGTATTCCTTGGTGTCATTGCGATCACTGTGGTGATTTCTGTATTGGGCGATTTGGTCGAAAGTATGTTTAAGCGTGTGGCTAATATCAAAGATAGCGGCGCGATTTTACCTGGCCATGGTGGCATTTTAGATCGCATCGATAGCCTGACCGCAGCATTTCCTATTTTTGCGCTACTCTATCTTGGTTTGATGGGGTAATTCATGCAACGCATTAGCATTTTGGGTGCGACTGGCTCCATTGGTCAGTCAACCCTCAATGTCGCGGCGCTTCACCGCGAATCCATTGAAATTTACGCACTGGGCGCCGGCAGCAATGTCGATGCCCTTTATCAATTGTGTTGCCAGTGGCAACCACATTATGCCGCGATGGCGAATATCGACGCAGCCCATCAGCTTGAGCAACAATTAAAAGCGATCGGGTCACGTACGCAAGTGCTCGCTGGTGAGTCGGGTATGGCAGAGATTGCCAGTTTGCCAGAGGTTGACTCGGTCATGGCGGCGATTGTAGGTGCCGCAGGATTGGTTCCGACCATGGCTGCAGTGAATGCCGGAAAGCGTGTTCTATTGGCCAACAAAGAAGCACTGGTGATGTCTGGTGAGTTATTTATTCGTGCGGCAGAAAAGAGCGGCGCTCAAATCGTACCGGTCGATAGTGAACACAACGCGATTTTCCAGTGCTTGCCAGTGCAGGCTCAACAACAGATTGGTGCCTGCGATCTTGATGCGGCGGGTATTTCTCATATTTTGCTCACCGGCTCAGGTGGCCCTTTTCGTCAGCGTCCATTAGAGACCTTTGCCGCAATCACGCCTGCCGAGGCCATTGCGCATCCGAATTGGTCCATGGGGCCTAAAATTTCCGTTGATTCAGCCACCATGATGAATAAGGGCTTGGAGTATATTGAAGCGCGCTGGCTTTTTAATACTCGCCCAGAGCAGCTAAAAGTGGTGATTCATCCACAATCCGTGATTCATTCCATGGTGCAGTACCAAGATGGATCTGTACTGGCGCAGCTTGGCCAACCAAGTATGCAAACCCCGATTGCTTATGCCTTGAGCTATCCTCATCGTATGGCTTCTGGGGTTGCACCGCTTGATTTTACACAGGTGGGCACTCTATCTTTTGAAGCGCCTGATTTTGCACGCTATCCGTGTTTGTCATTGGCAATTGAAGCCTGCCATCAAGGACAAGTGGCAACTACGACGCTGAACGCGGCCAATGAGGAAGCTGTGGCCGCATTTTTAAGTGGTCGTATTGATTTTGACCAGATCGCTGCTGTCAATGCGCAAGTGCTCACAACTCTGCCTCAAGCTTCAGCAGATGACTTGGAAAGCCTGATGGCTGTGGATACAATGGCGCGCACTTTGGCTCAGGTTGAAATAGGTAAGAGATTGAGATGACAGCTTTTATTTGGAATACCTGCGCATTTATTTTACTCATTGGCATTCTTGTCGCCGTCCATGAATTTGGCCACTTTTGGGTTGCCCGCCGATGCGGTGTGAAAGTGCATCGTTTTTCCATTGGTTTTGGTAAAGCGATTTGGCGCCGCACCGGTAAAGACGGCACTGAATATGTGTTGGCGATCATTCCCTTAGGCGGCTACGTCAAAATGTTGGATGCTCGCAATGAGCAGGTTCCTGATGAGCTGTTAGGCCAAGAATTCACCCATAAGCCGCTGTGGCAACGTAGTGCGATTGTTGCTGCTGGCCCTATTGCAAATTTCTTGCTTGCCTTTTTTGTCTATTGGCTTTCATTTCTGATTGGTATTCCATCACTCAAGCCCATTGTTGAAGGCACAGAGCCCAACAGTGTGGTATCGGCGATAGAAATTTCATCGCCAATGGAACTTACTGCAGTAAACGACATCCAAACTCGGGATTGGGATGAGGTGAATTTAGCTCTGGTTCAGCAAATTGGTGAGCCACAACTAACGCTCACTTTGACCAATGCTGCAGGGCAATCTCAATCTTATGTCGTCAACTTAGCGAATTGGCAATTTGAACCTGACCAAGAGTCAGCGATTAGCGCGCTAGGCTTGAAACCATTTCAGCCTCAGGTCATTCCTGAGCTTGGCCTTATCTCAGCAAATAGTGCGGCAGAAAAGGCAGGGTTGAAGGTGGGCGATCACATTGTTGCGGTGAATCAGATGCCGCTCAAAGATTGGTCGAGTTTTGTTCAGGTTATTCAGAATTCGCCGAATCAACTTGTGCAATTGACGATTGAGCGCGATGGCCAAACGTTGCATGTTGATTTGACGCCTACACCTGAAACAAGAAATGACAAGCTGATCGGATTGGCTGGCGTGCAGCCAATGTTTGAGCCTTATCCAAAAGCCTATCAGTTTGAACGTCAATACGGGCCTTTGGTTGCGCTTGGCAAAGCTTTTGACAAAACTTTGAAGATGACTGAATTTACTTTCAGTATGATAGGCAAACTGTTTCGTGGTGATATTGGACTCAATAATTTAAGTGGTCCAGTGTCCATTGCACAGGGTGCAGGAATTACCGCCGATTATGGCTTGGTCTTTTTCCTCTCCTTTATGGCATTGATTAGTATTAATTTAGGGATCGTCAACTTGCTACCTCTCCCCGTACTTGATGGGGGACATTTGCTGTTTTTTGCAATTGAAGGTGTAATTCGTCGGCCTGTGCCTGAGAAAATTCAGGAAATTGGTTTTCGATTGGGCGCGACACTTCTCATTATGATGATGGTGTTAGCGTTATATAACGACTTCTTTCGTCTGTTGAAACCCTAGGTAGTAAACGCAAGGATTCATCACTATTACAATGGCAATGAAAAAATTACTGCTCGCATCATTGATGCTTTCAAGCTCACAGGCGATTGCTAGTGCAGATTTTACCGTTTCTGACATTCAGTTTGAGGGACTTCAGCGAGTCACTCTTGGTGCTGCCCTATTGCAAAGTCCGATTCGTGTTGGTGATCGCGTCAATGATGCGGATATTTCTGCATTAATTCGTGCGCTTTTCCGTTCTGGTAATTACGAAGATGTGCAAGTGGCACGCCAAGGCAATACCATTGTGGTCACTGTGCGCGAACGTCCAACCATTGCCAGCATTGTTTATGCCGGAAACGATGATCTCAAAGAGGAGCAACTCGCGCCTTCATTAGAGGCTGCTGGCCTTGCGGTAGGTGAAGCGCTTGATCGCACTGCTTTGGGTGATATTGAAAAAAGTCTTGAAGATTTTTACTACAGCGTGGGTAAATATAACGCTGATGTACAAGCTGTTGTGACGCCTTTGCCACGTAACCGTGTTGATGTGCGCTTGGTCTTTAAAGAGGGCGAAGCAGCTAAAATTCGTCAAATCAACTTCGTTGGTAATGAGCAATTTAGTGATGATGATCTCGCTGCAAAAATGCAGCTCAGTGCTAATTTACCTTGGTGGGATTTTTTCGGTAGCGATAAGTACCAAAAGCAAGCGCTTGCTGGCGATCTTGAATCCATTCGCAGCTTTTATTTAGATCGCGGCTATTTGAAGTTTCGTGTTGAACAAACCAGCGTATCGCTCTCGCCAAACAAACAAGATGTTTATGTAACTTTCACCGTTAGTGAAGGTGAGCCTTACACCGTTGAGTCGATTGCGCTTCGCGGTGATGCAGCAGGGCTCAAAGATCAGTTGATGGCAAAGTTGCCGCTCAAAGTCGGCGATGTTTATAACGGCTCTGCAATGACGGGGTTTGAAGAGCAAATCAAGAAAAGTCTGGCCGATGTCGGTTATGCCTACCCTCAAATTCAAACCATTCCAGAGTTTGATGATGAAAATCAAACGGTCAAACTCTATGTCAATATTGAGCCGGGTGAGCGTATTTATGTTCGCTCAATTCAATTTACCGGCAACACAGTAACCAAAGACGAAGTCCTACGTCGTGAAATGCGTCAAATGGAAGGTGCATGGCTTAATGCGGCTTCTATCGAAACGGGTAAAACGCGCTTAAATCGATTGGGTTTCTTTGAAACGGTTGATGTGCGTACTGAGCGCGTTCCTGGCACCACAGATCAGGTGGACATCATTTATGATGTTGCTGAAGCTAATGTGGGCTCGGTGAATTTCGGTGTGGGTTACGGTAATGAATCTGGGGTAAGTTTCCAGATTGGTTTGCAGCAAGATAACTTTGCCGGCACCGGCAACCGCTTGGGCATCAGTGCGATGACCAACGATTTCCAGCAAAATATCAGCTTAGAATATCGCGACCCTTATTTCACCATGGATGGCGTTAGCCTCGGTGGTAAAATTTATTACAACAAATTTGAAGCATCCGACGCGAACATTGTTGATTATACCAACAGTAGTTATGGTGCGAGCCTGAGCTGGGGTTTCCCCTTTGATGAGCTGAACTATTTCGATTTTAGTATTGGTTACGATCACAACAAAATTTCGAACCCGCCGCAGCATGATCAGGCGCGAAAATTTGCGCAAAGCTTGGGCATTGATGAAATTAATGATGGTAGTACCATCGAAACCGATGATTTCTTCGCATCGATTTCATGGTCTCGAAATAACCTCAATAAAAGTTATTTTCCAACAGCGGGTAACTACCAGCGCGCCTATTTTAAGATCACCACGCCGGGCTCTGATGTGCAATTTTTCAAGGCACAATATGATGTTCGCCAGTACTTGCCGTTGACCAAATCGGAAGACTTTACGCTGCTTATGCGTGGCCGTCTGGGATATGGTAATGGCTATGGCTCATCTGAAGGTGGTGACTATATCTTACCATTCTACGAGAACTACTATGCCGGTGGTTTTAGCAGTCTTCGTGGTTTCCGTTCTAATACCGCAGGTCCAAAAGCGGTTTATAGTTCAGGCTGCAACGGTGGTGGTAATAATAACTGTATTACCGAAGTGACCGATGATTCAACGGGTGGTAATGCGGTGGCATTAGCAAGTTTAGAGCTAATTTTCCCAACGCCATTCCTTGAAGAGAGCACACAACGCCAAGTAAGAACGAGTTTCTTTGTGGATGCGGCCAGCGTGTGGGATACGGAAGCAACCTTCCAGCCTGGTTATACAGGACCAGGCGCGGATCAATATTTTGATTATTCAGACCCAGGTAATATTCGCGCATCTTATGGTGTTGCATTGCAGTGGATGTCACCCATGGGGCCTTTAGTTTTCTCTGTTGCCCAACCGATCAAATCCTTTGAAGGCGATGATGAAGAGTTCTTTACCTTTACCATCGGGCAAACATTTTAATTAGTCAGGAGTAATACTGTGAAACAGTCAATCAAAGCATTAGGACTTGGTCTGGTTTTTGCGTTATCAAGCGTATTTAGTGTTTCTGCGTCAGCTGCTGAAAAGGTTGGCTATGTCAATCTAGGTGCAGTAATGCAGCAATTGCCACAACGTGAAGCGATTGGTAAAAAGCTTCAGGGCGAATTTAAAGATCGCATTAATGAGCTGAAACGCATCCAAGAAAAAGCGCAGAAGAAGGTTGAAAAGTTCAAGCGTGATGGTGAGTTGATGTCCAGTGATGATCGCATCGCTTTGCAGCGTGAAATTGCTGAGTTAGAATCTGACTATCGTTTAAAAGCCAAGGCTCTGAAAGAAGACAGCGATCGCCGCGAGCGCGAAGAGAATATGAAGCTGATGAAACAGATCGGCGAAGCTGTGAAGAAAGTAGCAACAGCGCAAGGTTATGACATGGTTGTTGATGCTCAAGCACTTCTCTACGCCACAGATGGCGACGACCTATCTGCAAAAGTCATTGCCGAAATGAAAAAGTAATAGGGCGAACATGACTCAATTTACCCTCTCAGCACTTGCCGAAAAACTCGGTGCTGAATTGGTTGGCAACGGAGACCACTTGGTCTCCGCTGTCGCTGCTATGGATAAAGCACAATCTGACCAGATTACATTTCTATCAAAAGCAAAATACCGCCCTCATTTAGCAACAACAGCAGCGGGTGCGGTGATGATTCGCGAGGCCGACCGCAGTTATTGCAATGGCAACGCACTGATCGTCGCTGACCCATATGTCGCTTATGCTAAAGTAGCGCAGCTATTTGATACCACGCCAACCGCCGCATCAGTGGGTATTGCAGCTAGTGCTGTGATTGCAGAAGATGCAACCATTGGTGAGCAAGTGGCGATTGGTCCTAATGTGGTGATCGAAACTGGCGCAGTGATTGGCGATCATGCCGTGATTGGTGCTGGGTGCTTTATCGGTAAAAATGCGCGCATTGGCGCATATAGCCAGCTTTGGGCTAATGTGGCTGTGTATCATGACGTGATCATGGGTGAGCATTGCTTAGTGCAAGCCAATACAGTCATTGGTGCCGATGGCTTTGGTTATGCCAATGAGCAAGGGCGCTGGATTAAGATTCCGCAAACAGGTGCTGTTGTGATTGGTGACCATGTTGAGATTGGTGCATCAACCACCATTGACCGTGGTGCCATCGATAACACCATCATTGCATCAAATGTGATTATTGATAACCAAGTGCAAATTGGCCATAACGTTGAAATTGGTCAAGGCTCAGCCGTTGCTGGCTCAACAGGTATCGCTGGCAGTGTGACCATTGGTCAATACTGTATTGTTGGTGGTCACGTTGGTATTAATGGGCATATCAATATCTGTGATGGCGTGCATATTACAGGCTACACCATGGTGACCCGTGATATCGAAGAGCCAGGCGTTTACTCGTCAGGTATTCCTCAATTGAAAAACCGCGACTGGCGTAAAATGGCTGCGCGTGTCATGAAAATTGAAGAGATGCACAAGCGTATCAAGGCGCTTGAATCAAAATAATCACCACAGTGATTTGATGATAAAATATGAATATGGAGGCGTAGCTCAGTAGCTGCGCCTTGTCTCGTTTTGAAAATGCAGGAAGACAGCTTTGAGTAGTGAAAATAAAACCTTAAGCATTCGTGAAATTCAGGATCTTTTGCCACACCGATATCCATTTCTTTTGGTTGATCGCGTGACGGACTACCAAGAAGGTAAATATCTGCATGCCATTAAAAACATTTCTGTCAATGAACCACAATTTACGGGTCACTTTCCAGTGATGCCAATTTTTCCTGGTGTATTGATTCTAGAAGCGATGGCACAAGCAACAGGTTTGCTTGCATTTAAGACCTTTGGTCGCCCTGCAGAAAATGAATTGTATTACTTCGCAAGTATCGATAACGCAAAATTCCGTCGTCCTGTGGTTCCTGGTGACCAAATGGTGATGGAAGTTGAATTTGTGAAAGAGCGCCGTGGTATCGCGCGCTTTAATGGTGTTGCGAAAGTTGACGGTGAAGTGGTTTGTTCTGCTGAACTGATGTGTGCACGTCGCGAGCTGAGCCTATGATTGATTCTACTGCGCAAATTCATCCAACCGCGCTTATCGCGGAAAACGTCAAAATTGGTGCCAATGTAAAAATTGGTCCATTTTGTGTGATTGAGTCTGACGTAGAAATCGGTGCTGGCACTGAGATCATGTCTCACGTGGTGATCAAAGGGCCAACGACCATTGGTCAAGACAACCGAATCTTCCAATTCGCAAGCATTGGTGAAGGCTGTCAGGATCTAAAATATGCGGGTGAGCCAACGCGTCTTGAGATTGGTGATCGCAACACCATTCGTGAAAGCGTTACCATGCACCGTGGCACCGTTCAGGATCAAGGCTTGACCAAAGTGGGTAGCGATAACCTATTTATGGTGAATGCGCATATCGCGCATGATTGCTTCGTGGGTGATCGCTGCATTTTTGCCAACAATGCAACCTTGGGTGGCCATGTAAAAGTGGGTGACCATGTGATTATCGGCGGCATGTCTGCGGTTCATCAGTTCTGTGTTGTGGGTAGTCACAGCATGATTGGTGGCGGCTCTGCGGTTGTACAAGATGTCCCTCCGTATTTGATGGCGCAAGGTAACCACTGTGCACCATTTGGTGTCAATATCGAAGGTTTAAAACGCCGCGGTTTTGATAAGCCAACCTTGCATGCGATTCGCCGCGCCTATAAAGCGATTTATCGCTCTGGTCGCCAGCTGGATGAAGTGAAGCAAGAGTTGATCGAACAAGCCAAAGAGTTTCCTGAGCTCGATCTATTCAATCAATTTTTTGCCCAATCAACACGAGGCATTATTCGTTAATGACCGAGATGGTGAAAAAGGACGCCCGTCCACTTCGCATTGGAATTATCGCCGGGGAGATCTCCGGCGATATTTTAGGTGCCGGTTTTATTCAGGCCGTTCGTGCGCAATATCCTGATGCACAATTTGTGGGCATTGCTGGGCCACGCATGCAAGCGCAAGGCTGTGAATCTCTTTTTGAGATGGAAGAGCTCGCTGTGATGGGACTGGTAGAAGTGCTTGGTCGTTTGCCTCGCTTGCTGAAAGTGAAAGCGCAGCTGATTGAATACTACAAAAATAATCCAGTGGATGTTTTTGTGGGCATTGATGCGCCCGATTTTAACTTGCGTGTTGAGCGGGATTTAAAGGCGTTGGGCATTAAAACGGTGCACTATGTCAGCCCATCCGTCTGGGCTTGGCGACAAAAACGAATTTTCAAAATTGCCAAAGCAACAGATTTAGTGCTGGCGTTTTTGCCTTTTGAAAAAGCGTTTTATGATCGTTTCAATGTGCCTTGTCAGTTTATTGGCCATACTATGGCTGATGCGATTCCGCTTGATCTTGATAAAGGCCAAGCTCGTAGTTCGCTCGGTTTGCGTGATGTTGCGAATCAATCTCAAGGTCGCATTCTTGCAGTGCTGCCGGGTAGCCGTGGCAGTGAGCTAAAAAATCTAGCTGAACCTTTTATTCAAACCTGTCAGCTGCTTGCCAAGCAACACCATGATTTGACCTTTATCGTTCCGTTAGTCAATGAAGCGCGAAAAGCACAGTTTGAGCAAGCATGGCAAAGCATGGCACCGGAGCTTGATTTTGTATTGGTGGATAATGCTCGCCAAGCCATGGCCGCAGCTGATGTGGTGTTATTGGCATCGGGAACCGCAGCGTTGGAATGTATGCTGGTAGGTCGCCCTATGGTGGTGGGCTATCGCGTCAATGCGCTGACCTATGCTATCGCCAAGCGGATGGTGAAAACCGATTATGTTTCCTTACCAAACTTGCTTGCCGATGCGCCCATTGTGCCAGAACTACTGCAGCAAGAGTGTGTGCCAGCAAAATTGGCGGGCGCGCTGAATAGCTTGCTTGCTAGCGATAACCAAGCACTATTGACTCAATTTAAAGAATTTCATCAACTTTTGCGTTGCGATGCTGACAGTCAGGCCGCAAAAGCTGTGCTTCATTTAATCGATAAAACTTATGTCTGATTTTGAACCTTTTGTATATCCACAGGCAAACCTCATTGCTGGGGTTGATGAAGTGGGTCGCGGCCCGCTTGTTGGCGCTGTGGTGACCGCTGCGGTGATCCTCGATCCAAATAAACCTATTGAAGGCCTCACCGACTCTAAAAAACTGACCGATAAAAAGCGTGAAGCGCTATTTGTTGAGATTCAGGAAAAGGCATTGGCCTATGCCATTGGTCGTGCAGAAGCTGACGAAATTGATCAAATCAATATTTTGCAGGCAACTATGGTGGCTATGCAACGCGCCGTTGCGGCTTTGCCAGTAATGCCTGATTTTGTTTTGATCGATGGTAATCGCACGCCAGAATTGCCGATGCCGGCGCAAGCTGTGGTGAAAGGGGATTTGCGTGTAGCTGAGATCAGCGCAGCGTCCATTTTGGCAAAAGTGACGCGCGATCGTGAGATGCAAGAACTCGATGCTGAGTATCCGCAATATGGCTTTGCCAAGCATAAAGGCTATCCAACCAAAGCGCATTTCGACGCGTTAGAAGCGCACGGAGCGATCGATCAACACCGCCGCAGCTTTAAGCCGGTACGTAAAATCCTTGGATTGGAATAATCCAACATTTTGTCCAAGATTAACGCGCCATTCGGCGCGTTTTTTCTGGCATAATGTCGACAGTTTTATTTTCAATATAGAGAGCCCAAGCCATGGCGCAACCGCGTTTTATTCACCTACGCGTCCACTCTGATTTTTCCATGATTGATGGTTTGGCTAAGGTTGGTCCTTTGGTCAAGCAAGCTGCGAGCATGGGAATGCCAGCCATGGCCTTGACCGATTTCACTAACTTTTGCGGTTTGGTGAAATATTATTCAGCCAGTCAAGGCGCTGGAATGAAGCCGATCATCGGTGCTGATTTCTATTTGCAAAGTGAAGTTTTAGGCGAGCTTTGCGAGCTGACCTTGTTGGCGATGGATAACGAGGGCTATAAAAATATCACCTTGTTGATTTCAGAAGCCTATCAGCGCGGCAGCATTCAGGGATTCCCAGTCATTGAGCGTGATTGGCTTGCCAATCATCAGCAGGGCGTCATTGTACTTTCCGGCGGTACTCGCGGTGAATTGGGTAAAGCCTTGCTCAAAGGCAATCAGCGTATGGCTGAGTCAATTGCCAGTTTTTATCAGCAGACCTTTACCCATGACCGTTTTTTCCTTGAGCTTTGTCGTACTGGCCGTGGTGATGAGGAAAGCTACATTCATGACGCCGTTGATTTTGCATTAGCGCACGATCTGCCAGTGGTGGCGACCAATGACGTGCGTTTTATCAAAAGCTCGGATTTTGATGCCCATGAAATTCGTGTTGCGATCCATGATGGCTATACGCTCAGCGATCCTCGCCGCCCGAAAAACTACAGCGCGCAGCAGTATCTGCGTAGCGAAGATGAAATGTGCGAGCTTTTTGCTGATATTCCATCCGCGCTCAGTAATACGGTTGCGATTGCTCAGCGCTGTAATGTGACTGTACGTTTGGGTGAATATTTTCTGCCTGCCTTCCCAACTGAAGGGATGGAAGAAACTGAATTTTTGGTGATGAAGTCCAAAGAGGGCTTGGAAGAGCGCCTCGAATTTCTTTTCCCCGACCCACAGGTGCGCGCTCAATCTCGTCCTGCTTATGATGAGCGCTTGCGAGTTGAACTCGATGTGATTAACCAGATGGGATTCCCCGGTTACTTCTTGATCGTGATGGAATTTATCCAATGGTCTAAGGATAACGACATTCCGGTGGGACCCGGGCGTGGTTCGGGTGCTGGCTCGCTTGTGGCTTATGCACTGAAAATTACCGATCTCGATCCGCTTGAATTTGACTTACTTTTCGAACGATTTCTAAACCCAGAGCGTGTGTCCATGCCCGACTTTGATGTCGACTTTTGTATGGATAAGCGCGATCAGGTGATTGATCACGTGGCAGAGATGTACGGTCGTGACGCCGTATCCCAGATCATCACCTTTGGTACCATGGCAGCCAAAGCCGTTATTCGCGATGTGGGCCGCGTACTGGGACACCCTTACGGTTTTGTTGATCGCATCTCAAAATTGGTACCACCAGACCCAGGCATGACCCTTGCCAAAGCCTTTGACGCTGAGCCGCAGCTGCAAGCCGTTTGTGATAGTGATGAAGAGGTTAATGCGCTGATTGAGATGGCGCGCCAACTAGAAGGGGTGACGCGAAACGCCGGTAAACACGCAGGTGGCGTGGTGATCTCGCCAACCACCATTACCGACTTTGCGCCGCTTTATTGCGATCCTGAAGGTCACCACCCCGTCACTCAGTTTGATAAAAACGATGTGGAATATGCAGGCTTGGTGAAGTTTGACTTCTTGGGGCTGCGTACGCTAACCATCATTGACTGGGCACTTGGGCTGATTAATCCGAAACGCCGAGCACAAGGTTTAGATTTGGTGGATGTTGCATCCATTCCATTGGATGACCCCAAGTCATTCACCATGCTGCAACGCTCTGAAACGACAGCAGTATTTCAGCTTGAATCGCGAGGCATGAAGGATCTGATCAAACGTCTTCAGCCGGATTGTTTTGAAGATATGATCGCATTGGTGGCGTTGTTTCGTCCGGGGCCGCTGCAATCTGGCATGGTGGATAACTTTATTGACCGTAAGCACGGTCGAGAAGCAGTGTCCTATCCAGATGAAAAGTGGCAACACGAGTCACTGAAAGAGATCCTTGATCCAACCTACGGCATTATCCTTTATCAAGAACAGGTGATGCAGATTGCTCAGGTGCTCTCTGGCTACACCTTGGGTGGCGCAGATATGTTGCGCCGTGCCATGGGTAAGAAAAAGCCGGAAGAGATGGCCAAGCAGCGCGCGACGTTTGAAGAGGGCGCGGTGAAAAACGGCGTCGATGGCGAGTTGGCGATGAAAATCTTCGACTTGGTTGAAAAGTTCGCAGGTTATGGCTTTAACAAATCGCACTCCGCTGCTTACGCGTTAGTGTCTTACCAAACGCTGTGGCTCAAAGCGCACTTCCCCGCTGAATTTATGGCCGCGGTAATGACTGCGGATATGGATAATACCGATAAAATTATCGGTTTGGTGGATGAGGTCAAACGCATGGAGTTGACCATTCTACCGCCCGATATCAATAAAGGCTTATACCGATTTAATGTCGATGAAAATGGCGCCATTGTTTATGGTATTGGTGCGATTAAAGGGGTGGGCGAAGGTCCCATTGATGTGATTCTATCGGCGCGCGAAAAGGGCGGCCCATTTAAAGATCTCTTTGATTTTTGTGCCCGTATCGATATTAAAAAGGTCAATAAACGGGTCATTGAAAAACTGATTCAATCTGGCGCCATGGATCGCTTAGGGCCACACCGCGCCGCTTTGATGGCGACGCTAGAAGATGCCGTGAAAGCCGCGGGCCAGCATCACCAAGCGGAAGCCTTTGGTCAAAGCGATATGTTTGGGGTGCTGACGCAAGCGCCTGAACAAGTGGAAAATGCCTATGCAGCGGTACCACCTTGGCCAGAAAAAGTGTGGCTTGAAGGTGAGCGCGATACCCTAGGGCTATATTTGACGGGACACCCGGTCAATGCCTATGTCGATGAGCTCAGCCATTATGTCACCTGGCGTTTAAAAGATGCTCATGCAACGGCGCGCGATCGCGTGGTGACTATCGCTGGTTTAGTGGTCGCCGCGAAAGTGATGACCACCAAGCGTGGCTCTCGCCTTGGCATTTTAACGATCAATGATCGCTCTGGACAAATGGATGTGATGTTGTTCGCAGATACCTTGGAGCGTTACGCAGATTTAGTCGAAAAAGACCGTATTCTCGTGATCTCTGGACAGGTCAGCTTTGATGACTTCAATGGTGGCCTTAAAATGTCGGCCAGAGAAGTCCTTGATTTAACAACGGCGCGCGAAAAATATGCCCGTTCCTTAGCTTTGACGGTGACTCAGTCGCAGATCCAAGGCAACTTTTTGGAACAATTTTATCAAGTATTGGCACCGCACCGAGCTGGTGCCGTGCCTGTAAGTATTTACTATCAGCGCAGCGACGCAAGGGTCAAGCTTTCACTTGGCACTGAGTGGCGTGTGACGCCAGATGATGCGTTGCTCGATAGTCTTCGTACCTTGCTTGGTCAAAAGCAGGTTGAATTAGAATTTGTGTAATCTCTTCGCTCAAGGTAGGCTGAGAGAAATGGACAGTACGTGGAATTAGATTGGTATGAGCCTGAACTTTCTAGAATTTGAACAACCGATTGCAGAACTGGAAGCAAAAATTGAAGCCCTGCGTGGCGTTTCTAAGCATGATCAGAGTGCGGCGGTTGATTTACAAAAAGAGATCAGCCAGCTCGAGAAAAAGAGTCTGGATCTCACCAAGCGTATCTTTACAGATTTAGGTGCTTGGCAAATTGCCCAGCTCGCCCGTCACCCACAGCGTCCTTATGTGCTGGATTATATTGAGCACATGTTTACGGAATTTGATGAGCTTCGTGGTGATCGTGCTTTTGCCGATGACAAAGCGATTGTTGGTGGTATTGCACGTTTGAACGATATGCCGATCATGGTGATTGGCCACCAAAAAGGTCGTGACACGCGTGAAAAAGTGAAGCGTAATTTTGGTATGCCAAAGCCTGAAGGTTACCGCAAAGCCTTGCGTCTGATGGAGATGGCTGAGCGCTTTAAAATGCCGATTGTTACCTTTATTGATACCGCTGGTGCTTATCCTGGTGTGGGCGCTGAAGAGCGCGGCCAATCAGAAGCGATTGCGCGTAACCTGAAAGTGATGTCTGGCCTGCGTGTGCCGATTGTTTGTAACGTCGTTGGTGAAGGCGGCTCAGGCGGCGCGTTGGCGATTGGTGTGGGTGACCGCGTCAATATGTTGCAATACTCAACCTATTCTGTGATTTCACCAGAAGGCTGTGCATCTATCCTATGGCGTGATTCTGATAAAGCGCCGCAAGCGGCAGAGGCCATGGGGATCACCTCCAATCGCCTGAAAGAGCTGGGCTTGATCGATAGCATCATTGCAGAGCCATTGGGCGGCGCACATCGTGATGTTGCGCTGATGGCAGCCAATCTATCGGCGCAAATTGCTGCGGACTTAGCCGTGCTTGGCAAGCTTGATACAGAAGCCCTGCTTGAGCAGCGTTACCAACGCTTAATGAGCTACGGTTACTGTTAATTGCTTTATTGGTATTGAGAAAAGCGTAAGCGATAGCTTGCGCTTTTTTTATATTCTCTTTTGTATATCCCTCTTTGATATTTATCGCGTCAAAATACTCATTCACGCTGATCACTTGCTTTTTGTCATCGAGATACAGATGATGAGTTTTCATTTTCAATCGTAAGCCATGACATCAAGATGCCAACTTTGCCCCAAGCGCTAACTCGCCAGTTATCTGAACTCAATCCACAGACCCAGATCCTTGTTGGTTACAGTGGCGGTTTGGACTCGCAGGTGCTACTTCATTTGCTCTGTCAGTGCTGGCCGCTTTCGCAAATTACGGCGCTGCATGTGCACCATGGACTCAATCCACTGGCGGATCAATGGCTGCTTCAGTGCCAAGGTTGGGCGCAGGCCTATGGCGTACAATTTATTGCGGAGCGAGTATTCGTCAATCGCGATGAAGGGATTGAGCAAGGCGCTCGTGCGGCGCGTTATCAAGCGTTTGCTGAGCATCTAGGGCCAGATCATCTATTGCTCACGGCTCATCATCAAAATGATCAAGCGGAGACGTTTTTACTGGCGATGAAGCGCGGCAGCGGTCCGCGCGGTTTATCGGCGATGCCAAGGTTGCAATCATTTAGCTGTGGCGCGCATCTGCGCCCATTGTTATCAGTGACGCGGCAGCAGCTTGAAGCTTATGCCAAGGCGCAGCAGCTCGATTGGTTGGAAGATGACAGTAATGATGATTGCCACTATGACCGCAATTTTATTCGTCATCGAGTGCTTAAACCACTTGCAGCGCGCTGGCCTTCAGTTTACGACACCATTAGTCGTAGTGCAGCGCTGTGTGCGCAGCAAGAGCAAGCATTGCAACTTTTATTGCAGCCGCTTTATGCGCCTTTGCTCCATCAAGATGGCAGTCTTTGCATTGAGGGATTAGCCAAACACCCGGAAGTGATTCGTACCCAGTTATTGCGCCTTTGGCTCAGTGAGCGGGCGGCGCAGCAACCTAGCTTGGCGCAGTTTGATAAAATTTGGCAGGAAATTGCCTGTGCGCGTGTCGATGCCAATCCGCAGCTAAAAATTGGGCAGGGACAAATTCGCCGCTATCAGCAGCGTTTATATTGGCTTGCGCTGCAACAAGATGTCAGTGAGTGGTCTGCCCTATGGTCTAATTTGAGTGCGTCTTGTGTATTACCAGATGCGCTAGGAACGCTTTCTTTAGAGAAATGGCAACCCGAGGTGAGCACTAAATCCCTGCTGTCTGTTCGCGCGCCGCTTGCTCATGAATCTGTGACGGTTTGCTTTGCACCGAAAGAGATGCATATTCGCCCCCTCGGACGCGGCGGCTCCCGTCATTTGAAAAAACTATATCAAGAGTATGGGATCCCAAGCTGGCAGCGGCCGCGCATGCCACTGCTCTATTTCGGAGAGACCTTGATTGCCATCGCAGGTTTATTGGTGACTGAAGCAGGCGCTGGCGATGAGTTACAACTGAATTGGCAGCGCTGATATGACCTTGCAATAAAAAACGCGCGGCTGCGCGTTTTTTATTGGCTGATTGTACGGTGTTCTATCTCAGAGTCGCGGTAATTAAGCGTCCTTTCTAAGCGCAACGGATACGGTAAAAATACCGAAGCGGTCAATGCGCATGCCCATTTTTTCAAAGCCAGCCTCTTCGACAAGCGCATCCATTTCTGCTTGGCTACGACAGCGCATCACCCAGTCATTGCCTTGATGGCCGCCCAGCACTTTGGCAATAAAGGCTTGCTGTGGATGCCAAGGTTGATTGGTATAGATAAGTACGCCGCCAGCTTTTACCTGCTTGGCAACACCAGCCAATGCCTGTTGAATCGGTTGGTTGTCACTAAAGAGCTCAAAGACGCCAGAGATCACAGCCACATCGACATTGCCTTGCTTTTCATAGCTGTCTAAATCAAAGGCATCTTTTTGCTTGGCTTGTACTTTTTCGCCCAGTCCCATTTGCTCGGCGAGCGCAGTGACTTTGGCAATATTATTCGGGCAATAGTCACGCAGCTCTGCGCTTGCTTCAATGTCGGGATGACGCGCCAGAAAATCGCAGATATAGCGACCATTGCCCGTGGCAATATCAAGCAGTTGAATGGGGCGTTTTTCATTGCGCGCCGTTTGCGTCACGGTATCGAGTAGTTCATCTAAATTGGCTTTGCGCAGGCGAATACCACGCCAGCCAATGCTATCTAGGTATTGCTCATCCACCCAGCGACCAAAGTTGCCTTTGCCTGAAGCTTGATTTTGGTAGATATAATCAAGCGTTGAGCCTGAATCAAAGCCTGTTTTTAGCCCTAAGTGGATACCATCGCTGATACGGCCTAGTAGTTTCATGCCTTGTTTTGCGAGCCAGTACCCAGGGTGTTTGGCTGTCATGCATAGACGGTCATATTTGTCTTTGCTTGGACCATAGTGATCTTGCTGATTCAGCTCAGGTGTCCATGGCGCTCTAGCATAGGCGCGCTCAATAAAATCAAGGCTACGAGCAAAGACTTGTTGGCGCTGATCTTCATGGAAAATGGCGTGATAAAAGCCAGGCAGAGATTGCCACTCTTTATAGGGCGAGCTAAGGCCTTGGTAAAATTGGCGCTGCGGACGTCGTTTTACCACCCAATCTTGTTCGGCGCAGAGCATCAAGGTTGGGGTGTGAATGGCACCTGAGTCCTCAACCAATCGAGTGCTGGTATCATAGGTATCAATCAGTAAATCGGTGGCAATGCTATGTGAGATTAATGGATCTTGGTTGAAGGTTTGCTGCTCATGGCGATCGTGGGTTAATACCCGCGCTTTGACATAGCTATTGAGGTTTTCAATCCAACCATTTTTACGCGCAATGCGCAGTAATGGAATGGCCAAAGGTACGTAGAGTTTGATACGAAAAGCGGGCGCTGCGAGTACCAAGGCGCGAATATCTGGCGCATAATCATGAACCCACGCTGCGGCAATGACCGCGCCAATACTCATGGCGATGACACTGGTTTGCTCAAATTCGAGCAGGTGCTGCTGCTTGAGATGACGCATCCACAGCTCGGCATCATGCGTCAGCACAGAGAAGCTTTCAGCAGAATCACGTGTCCCTTCTGACTCGCCATTGCCACGGGCATCCCAAGCAAAGACGTGATAACCCTGCTGCGCATAGAACTGCGCCATTTCTGTTAGTCGAGCACCATGTTCATGGCCACGATGAAAAAGGGTGATAAAGCGGCCGTTATGATTTTCCGCTGGCCAGTGTCGATAGAGAATGCGACAGCCATCAAAGCTGTGAAAAGAGTACAGCTCTGCTTGAGATTGTGGGCAAAGCATAAGTTCACTTGATGACATGACTGGCTCCTTATTCGGTTCACGTCGAAGCGTCTATCATATCGAAATTCGCGCCGCGGCTCAGAATATTCATTCTAAAAAATGTGAGTCATTCTTGGTCATCCCGAGGAATCTGGCAAGTTGTTGCAGTGGGTTTATATGTTGTGATGATGCGCTGAAGCGTTAAATGGCAGATGGATGGGCTGATTTTTGTGCGGCCAACCAAACATGATTCAATAGTGCTTGCCATTTAAACGATTAAACACTATTGTACTAGCGCATTGATACATTTGGAGCGGTAATCATGAGTGCAACACGCGAAACCTTTAGTTCTCGCCTTGGTTTTATCCTTGCAGCGGCAGGTGCTGCTGTTGGTTTAGGTAACATTTGGGGATTCCCGACCCAAGCGGCGCAAAATGGTGGTGGTGCATTTGTATTGATGTATCTACTGATGATTGCTGTGGTGGCTTTCCCAATGTTGGTTATGGAGCTGGCGATTGGTCGCTATGGTCAAGCTAACCCTGTGGATGCCATGGCCAAATTAGCCACAACGCCAATGGGTAAGGTGGCGGGGCGTGTGGTGGGCTGCATTGGCTTAAGTGTACCTTCCGCGGTACTCACCTTTTATAGCATTGTTGGCGGCATGTTGATTGCACTGATGTTTTCGGCGCTGGCTTCTATTTTCCACCTCAATGAATTGAGTGCTTTACTGGCCTCCAATGTGTTGTCGGTGAGCTTGGTTTGCACAGGCATTTTTTATCTACTCACCATTTTAATTGTGCAAGCCGGGGTGAAAGACGGGATTGAGCGTTGGTCGACACGTTTGATGCCAATGCTGTTTGTCCTCTTTGGCTTAATGTTTATTTATATTCTGACCTTAGATGGTGCCATGCAGGGTCTAAAGCACTACTTGATTCCAGACTTTAGCAAAATTTTCGACCCCAAATTGATGTTGGCAGCCATGGGCCAAGGTTTCTTCTCGCTTACCATCGGTGGCTGTTCTATGGTGATTTACGGCTCTTATCTGAGTAAAAAAGAGAACCTTGCTGCTATGGGTTTGAGTGTGACCATTGTGGATTCGGCTGTAGCCTTTATCGCCGGTTTAGTGATTATTCCTGCGATGTTTGTGGCCATGAAACAAGGGGTCACCATCTATGATGCTCAGGGCCAACTGATTGATTCTGGCGCTTTGGTCTTTGGTGTGATGCCTGCCATGTTTACCAATTTGGGTGCTGCGGGTCCTTACCTTGCCTTTATCTTCTTTGGTCTTTTGATTATTGCCGCATTGACCTCATCGATCTCGATGTTGGAAGGTCCAGTCGCACTGGCTGCTGAGCGCACTCACTTTGGTCGCGGCGTGTTGAGCTGGTTTTTCGGGATTGTGCTCGCGCTTTGTAGTGTTGGCATTATTGTCAGCGGTGGTAAGGTCTTTGATTTTGTTGCGACAGCTGCGACACAATATCTACAGCCTGTCTCAGCGCTTCTGTTCTGCTTGTTTGGTGCATGGGTATGGCATCGCAATCAACGCTTTGCTGAGCTTAAATCAGGTTTCCCTGAGTTAGAGAAAAGCTTGTTCGGTCGCATCTGGCCTTGGTATGTACGCTTTGTCTGCCCTGTCTTGGTCAGTTTGGTGTTGTACTCAGCGATTACCGCGTAAGCAAATAATATCAGATCAAAAAAAGGCGCCTTGGCGCCTTTTTTATTGAGTCGAATCTGCAATTGAAATGCTGAATTAGCGGAACTGCTTGATATCGACAAGGTACTCAAAGCCTGCCGCTTTAAGACGGGTAATCAATTTTGCTTTGCTTAGATCATAGTGCGCTACAAGATCGTCTAAATCTTCAAACTCATCGCGCAATTTCATGTTGACGATGCTCATCAACATAATTGGATCCATCGTCAAATAATTGTCGAGTTCCATACTAATCCTCAAAATCACTAATCAGCAGATTGGCACAAGCAAAGGCTGCTTTCTCACGCTGCGCCTGTGGCACGGTTTCGTCAGCAGCAATTTCGTTAAGGGCTTTTACCGCGCAGCTGATGGCTTGCGGAATATAACCAAGTTCAGCACTACCAATTTGGGAATAGGCATGGCGAACCAGTTCACAACAGTCAAAGGGTTTCATAGCAACTCCGAATTAATTTGGCGCTACTATACCTTGTTCATGACTTTAGCCAAATAGGAATCTATCTCACTGTTACAACAAAGAGAAAAAGAACCAAATCACGATGAAAAGGTAGGGATGAAAAAATTAATTGCGCTTGTGTTTATAAAGCTGACGGTCGGCGCGATCATAGAGTGACGCATAGCTGTCACCCGTGCCAAACATCGCAGAACCCATGGCGGTGCGCACGCGAAAACGGGCAAGCAATGAGTTGGTTTGAATGTGCTGCTCAATACGTTGCGTCACCTTATAGATGGACTCTTCGGTGGCGGGTTGCAAAATGGCCGAAAACTCATCACCACCGAGGCGATAGCAGCGATCGCATGCGCGCAGTGAGCTTTGCAATACATGGGCAAATTGGCTGAGTACGCGGTCGCCATCAAGGTGACCATAGGTGTCATTGACTTGCTTGAAGTTATTGAGATCAAACATGATCAGTACTAAGCCGCTTTGTTCACGCTGACATAGTGCGATGGCATGGTTGAGATCCTGTTCAAAGCTGGTGCGATTGCCCAAACCAGTTAAACAGTCACGCAGTGCCATATTTTTGACTCTGCGATACTCAATGGCGCAGCTCAGTGAGCCGGCAAAAAGTTTGTGGTAGGTATTGATCAGACGGATTTCATCTTCATCCAGCGAGTAGGGCGTGCTGTATTGCAAAATGCCTAGATCTTGCTTGGCATATTGCAAACTAAAGCGCTGTCGAAACTCCGTGCCTTTGCCCGCTTTGATGATATAGCTGGTACCTTCGAAATCCCACACCAAAGAGGCGACGTCCAACTGCTTACTGAGTTCGCTTAAAAATGCATGAAAAAGCGGCTTCAGTTCTAGCTTGCCTTGGAGTTTTTGCAGCAGCAAAAGACGTTGCTCCACACCAATAGGCTGGCGTCGAGGTTTGTCTTCAAACAGGTGTTCCCAAAGAGTTGAGTCCATACTGCCTGCTCCATCGCATCGAGTGGGTTAAAAAAGGTATCAAATATTAAGCAATATGCATGCCTAATCAAAATGATTTTTTTATCAATATCTTGAAATGTCGCGTTTATTTACTGATCTCTAAAAATTCGTGCAATTTCGCTCTGTTTTTCTGGGCATCCTGATAACCCTGTTCAATGAGGGCACGAATAAAGGCAGGTTCAAAAAGAAGGAAGCTGGTGATTGAGGCATCGTCGCGCGGGCTGATCCCCAGTAAACGCATTAGGACGCGAACCATGATTGGCATGTTGCCATAAAATTGGCGGGCGATATGGGCAAAACTGCGCTGTGGTGCCATCAGGCAGACATCAATATGCCGCAGGTCGAGGGATTTTTTTTGCCGCTCGGTTAAGTGGCGAATGAGTAAGTTGGTCCGTTCAAGCTGCTCAATGTCAGCCGTGAGCGCATCACTAAAGATGGTATCGAGCAAATGGCCTGAGATATGCCCTAGGCCTGGTGGATGCTCTGTCGTTTGTTTTTGACCTGTTCTCGGTGGGGTGACACTGATAATCAGAATTTTATCGGCGCCAAGTTTAATCGCAGGGCTGAGTGGCGAAAGCTGGTGGATAGAGCCGTCGCCAAAATAACTATCGCCAATTTTTACCGCCGGAAAGAGGAGTGGAATGGCGGCTGATGCCAGCAGGTGATCATTGCGAATTAGCGCGGGGCGGCCTTTGTGTTTGGCTTTGGTCCATGGACGAAAATGTCCTTGGCCTTGATAAAAGCTCATGGAGACACCGCTTTGATAGCTGGAGACGGTGACCGCAAGCGCATCGAGTACTTGGCTGCGAATTTGCTGTTCAAGCCTTGGATAGTGGATCACTTCATTGAGCATGCTGCGTAGCGGTTGGTTGTCGAGCAGTGAGACTGTGGGGGGGGGGAGATAACTGGCACGCATACGACCAAATACTTGGCCGAGAATATGTTTACTGACGCCAGTAAAGGTTGCAGCAAAAACGCGATTGGTATGAAGGCGTCGCCAAAACCAATCGAGCTTTTTGACCCCGAGGCGAAAGCAAGCGTTGTAACTGGCAACTGCGGTGGCATTAATGGCGCCAGCCGAGGTGCCGCAATAGATGGAAAATGGGGCATGATGAACACGCGGATACCACTCGGCAATCGCTTTGAGAACGCCAACTTGATAGGCCGCTTGCGCACCACCACCGGTGAGCATCAGGGCGCATTTTTGTTGCGACTTTGCTGCCATGCACGCTTCCTTTTTGATCTCCTTATTCAAGGGTAAGCCAAAATTTCAGCCTTTGAGAAACAAAAAAACGCCTCAAATTGAGGCGTTTATTCAAAATGGAGCGAAGTCGAATTATTGAAGTTTGGCTTGAATGAAATCAATCATCTCTGCCATGGCAACCGCTTCTTTGTTGCCGTCACGACGAGATTTATACTCAAATACGCCTTCATCCATGCTGCGTTCACCGATAATGATGGTATGTGGAATACCGATCAATTCCATATCGGAGAACATCACCCCTGGGCGCTCTTTACGATCGTCAAATAGCACTTCGATACCCATTGCAGAGAGTTCTGCATAGAGTTTTTCAGCGGCTTCTTGAACGCGCTCAGATTTGTGCATGTTCATTGGTACGATAGCCACTTGGAACGGTGCCAATGCATCCGGCCAAATGATGCCGTATTTGTCGTGGTTTTGTTCAATGGCAGAAGCAACAACGCGGGAAACGCCGATACCATAGCAACCCATTTCAAGGATTACGTTTTTACCATCAGCGCCAAGCACGCCACAGTTCATTTTTTCAGAATAAGTGGTGCCCAATTGGAAGATATGACCTACTTCAATACCACGTTTAAGCAGTAGGGTACCTTGACCACATGGGCTTGGATCGCCTTCGACCACGTTACGTAGATCGGCTACTTGACCTAATTCAACGTCACGACCCCAGTTGATGCCGAAGTAGTGTTTGCCGTCGATGTTTGCACCCGCGCCAAAATCACTCATTACCGCAACAGAGCGGTCGACGATAAATGGTAGTTCAAGACCCACAGGGCCGAGAGAGCCTGCGCCCGCACCGATCAGCTCGCGCATCTCTTCTTCAGTGGCCATCTCTAGCGGCGCTGCAACTTCAGCAAGGTTTTCCGCCTTGATTTCGTTTAGCTCATGGTCACCACGAACGATCAACGCAACAATCGGTGCATCGATTTGATCTGATGCTTTGACAAAGAGGGTTTTCACGGTTTTTTCGATTGGCAAACCGTGTTGCTCAACCAATTCTGCGATGGTTTTCGCGTTTGGTGTATCAACCAAAGTCATCTCGACAGTTGGTGCCGCGCGTTCAACGGCAGGCGCAATGGCTTCTGCTTTCTCGATATTCGCTGCGTAATCAGACTCGGTTGAGAATGCGATCAAGTCTTCGCCGCTTTCCGCTAGTACGTGGAACTCTTGTGAGCCATTACCACCAATAGCGCCAGAGTCAGCCAATACTGGACGGTACTCAAGACCCATGCGGTCAAAGGCTTTACAGTAAGCATCGTGCATCGCTTGGTAAGATTGCTCAAGACCCGCTTTGTCCATATCAAAGCTGTAAGCATCCATCATGCAAAATTCGCGGGCGCGCATCACACCAAAACGTGGACGGCGCTCATCGCGGAATTTGGTTTGGATTTGATATAGATTGATTGGCAGTTGCTTGTAAGAACTCACTTCATTGCGCACCAATGCGGTGATCACTTCTTCTGCAGTTGGGCTCAGAACGAAAGGACGCATGTGGCGGTCGGTAAAGCGAAGAAGCTCGGGACCCATCTTCTCAGAGCGGCCAGTCTCTTCCCATAATTCAAACGGCTGAACAACCGGCATCAATGTTTCGATTGCACCGGCGTTGTCGATCTCTTGACGAACGATGTTTTCAACTTTACGCAGCACGCGTAGACCTGTAGGCAGCCAAGTATAAAGACCTGAAGCCAGCTTACGGATCATACCTGCACGCAGCATGAGCTGGTGGCTCACGATTTCTGCGTCGTTTGGGGTTTCCTTCAAAGTGGAGAGAAGGTATTTACTGGTACGCATTTGGGTATCCGTATTCAAAATGAAAAAAATAGTGGGTTAGTTTACCAGCGCTTGCTTTAGTTCAAAAGTGCTGGATGTGGTCAATCACAATTTGAGTATGGCCATCATCGCCTAGTTCAAAATAGAAGTGCACATTGAGATCAAAAAGATGTACCGCATAGCGCTTTTGATCGGCCTTGCCTTTTTTATAAGCAGGGCGTGGATCTTGGCTTAAAACTTCGACAATCACCTGCTGTTGCATCGTGCTTAGCTTCAGGTTTTGCTGATCCTGCAGTGCTTGCGCAGACCAAGTGACCTCGCTGGGTGTCGGCGCACTGGGCGCAAATCCGCCCTTAGCATCGACAATGGCATCGCTGTAGGGAATGTAGGGCTTGATATCGACAATGGGTGTGCCATTCACCAGGTCGGCACCGCTCACGGCAATGATCACTTGCCCTTGCTCAAGTCGAATCCCTTCTAATTTGACTGCCGATTGGCCGATACCGTTAGGACGAAAGGTGGCGCGAGACGCAAATACGCCAATGCGTTCATTGCCACCTAAACGTGGCGGACGAACCGTTGGTCGCCAGCCTGCCTCTAAATTTTGATCAAACAAAAATAGTAGCCATAGATGGCTAAATTGCTCCAATCCACGCACCGCTTCCCATTGGTTGGCTTGCCCTTGAAGATGAATTTCACTGATCACGCTCGGCGCTAAACCGGGTTGGCGCGGTACGGCAAACTTTTCTTGATAGGGGCTTTTCAGCGTGCCCACGGGGGTGATGCGATAGGTCATAATTTATTTTTGGTTGAATGCGACATGGTGGCAGAAGATAGCATAGCCGCTTGGCGCTGTATGCTGGGATTGAGATAAAAACAAAGGCTGACATGGTGTCAGCCTTTGTTGTGCAATGATTCAATCAATCGCGGTAATTACCAGCCTTTTACTGCGCCGCCATCAAATAGCTCAAGCGCTTTATTAAAGACTGCGTCAGTTTGGTAAGACTGAACAAATTGCTTCACTTTTTCATCATTGACATTGTCTTGACGAGCAACGATGAGGTTGACGTAAGGTGATTCTTTGTCTTCAACAAACAAGCTGTCTTTTTCAGCGGTGAGGCCAGCGCGACCAGCAAAGGTGTTGTTAATCACAGCAAGTTGTACATCGTTTAGTGCGTGTGGCAATTGCGCCCCTGGCAGTTCAACAAACTCAAGGTTCAGTGGGTTTTCAACGATATCCAGCGCAGTTGCGGTGAGGCCTGCATTGTCTTTGAGTTTCAGAAGACCTTGCTTCTCAAGCAAAATCAGTGAACGACCCAAGTTGGTGAGATCGTTTGGTAGGGCAACTTTGTCGCCTTCTTTCAGCTCGCTGATGTTCTTGATTGATTTTGAATAAGCTGCAATTGGGTAAACCAAGGTATTGCCAGCAATTGCAAACTGGTAGCCCTTGTCTTTTACTTGCGCATCAAGATATGGCTTGTGCTGGAATGCATTGAGATCAATTGATTTGTCATGCAGTGCGGTATTTGGTGTCACGTAATCATTAAAGGTCACAAGCTCAACATCAAGGTTGTATTTCTCTTTCGCAACTTTACTCGCAATTTCAGCAAGCTCAGTTTCAGGACCAGCCATCACGCCAACTTTTAGCACTTGCGCTTGTTCATCTTTACTTTCACCACAGCCGGTTAGGGCAAGTAGTGCGCCAAGGCCCAAGGCCACTGCAATATGTTTTAGGTTAAATTTCATCATTGTTCTCCTAACTTTCAATTTTTATCCATTAACGGTGATCAACGCGGCGGACCAAGTAATCGCCAAGGCTTTGCACCAGTTGCACCAATATGATGAGTAGAATAATTGCCACCACCATCTCGCCATGTTGTGAGCGGTAATAGCCGTAGTTGACGGCATAGTCACCAATACCGCCACCACCCACAGTACCCGCCATAGCTGAGTAGCTGATTAAAGTGATCAGGGTAATGGTCAATGCATTGATAATTCCGGGAAGCGCTTCGGGTAAAAGCACCTTACAAATAATCTGAAACTTGCTCGCCCCCATGGCTTTTGCCGCTTCCACAAGACCGGATGGGACTTCCATCAGTGCGCCTTCAATCAGACGTGCGATAAATGGAATGATGCCAATGGTCAGTGGCACCACAGCGCCCGCGGTACCGATACTGGTGCCGACCACGAAGCGGGTAAAAGGCACCAAAGCCACCATTAGAATCAAAAATGGAATGGATCGACCGACATTGACCACCCAACCTAAAATGAGATTGAGTTTGGCGTTTTGGTAGATACCACCCAATTTGCTCTGGTGTAGGATCACACCAAGTACAGTGCCGACGATAAAGCCAATCACACTGGCAATGGCAACCATGATCAGCGTATCGAGCATGGCACCAGGAAGTAGTGATAACAGTTTCGGTGTTTCAGGATCCGCGATCCAAGCTTGTAGACTAGCGAACATAACCAAGCACCTCCACATTCACTTTGTGCTGACGAATATAGGCAATGGCTTGCTCGCCATCCTCTTTAGTACCGAGTAGTTCGGCATGGAGCAGACCAAATTTCACGCCGCCGGCGTAGTCTAAATCTGAGCTGAGAATACTAATATCAATGTTGAACTCACGCGCCACTTGGCTTATCAGCGGCACATTTACCGAAGCGCCGGTAAATTCCAGGCGGATCAGTGGATAGCAGCCTTCTTCATATTCTGGCTGGAGGCGCTCAGCAAATTCAGCCGGAATGGTAAGGTTTAAGGTTGAGCGAATAAATTGCTGCGCTAGCGGTGTTTTGGCATGGGCAAAAATATCGCCCACAGGGCCGCTTTCAACCAGCTCACCGCCACCAATAATCGCCACATCAGAGCAAATTTGTTTGACCACAGACATCTCATGGGTGATCAGCAAAATAGTGAGGTTGAGCTGCTGATTGATTTCGCGAAGCAGATTTAAAATAGACTGGGTGGTGGCTGGATCTAGCGCACTGGTCGCTTCGTCACAAAGCAGTACCTTTGGCTTATTGGCTAGCGCACGGGCAATGGCGACACGCTGTTTTTGACCGCCACTGAGATTAGCAGGATAGACATCGCGCTTATCACTGAGGCCAACTAGTTCAAGTAATTCACTGACGCGCTGCTCGATTTCAGCTTTTGGCGTGTTGGCCAATTCAAGCGGCAATGCCACATTGGCAAACACAGTGCGCGATGAAAGCAGATTAAAATGTTGGAAAATCATGCCGATATTGCGGCGCGCTTGAGAGAGCGCTTGATCATCTAAGGTGGTGAGGTCGATACCATCGACAATGACTTTGCCGCTGGTGGGGCGCTCTAGAAGATTGACGCAGCGGATCAGCGTACTTTTACCTGCGCCTGAGGCGCCAATAACGCCAAATATTTTCCCTGCTGGGATCTGTAGATTGATATCACGCAGCGCCGCGATATCGCGTCCGCCTTGGTGAAAAATCTTATTGACCTGTTCGATTTGAATCATGGCACTTCCTACTTCCTGCGTGCTCAAGCATCTTGCCGGAATATCCTGATGATATTTTGGCATCCTGCCAGCCAGATATGTTCTCGTTGCAAATGATACTAGGGACTAGAATGAAGCAAGTCAATAGACTTTTTTATGTCTAGACGTCTAAAACTTTTTGCCGTGATTTCTTTAAGGCTGCATGCGATACTTAGCCGTTGATTGATCAAAGAGAATGCAATTTTGTCAAACCCAGCCGTTTTTATTGACCGAGATGGTGTCATTAACGTTGACCATGGTTATGTGGCGACCACCGATGATTTTGAATATGTCGAAGGTGTTTTTGATGCCTGCCGCGCGCTTAAAGCGCAGGGTTACCTATTGGTTTTGGTGACCAACCAATCGGGGATCGCCCGAGGTTATTTTAGTGAAGACCAGTTTCTATCCCTTACTGAATGGATGGATTGGAACTTTGCAGACAACGGCGTGGATTTTGATGGCATCTATTATTGTCCGCATCACCCAGAGCATGGCATTGGCGAATACAAGCAAGATTGTGATTGTCGTAAACCCAAGCCTGGCATGTTTTTCTCTGCGCGCGATTTTCTAAAAATCGATATGGCCAATTCAGTGATGATTGGTGACAAAGCCGATGATATGCAAGCGGCGATCAATGCGGGTATTGGTACCAAGGTGTTGGTGCGCACCGGCAAGCCGGTGACTGAGCAAGGCGAAAGCTTGGCTGATGCAGTGCTTGATAGTATTGCTGATGTGCCAGCTTATTTGCGCGATCGCGCATAATCGACCATCGCTTGATTGCCAATGTATGCAATATCCAATTGTGCGCTTGCTGTCTAGAATGATCGGCGAACAATGTGACTGAATTATGAGACCACAGCCAAGGCTGTGGTCTTTTTTTTGTTTCGTCTTATATACTTGAGCGTATGTTTTTTGATCATCGGCCGACAAGGATGGATTTGCCGCTATGCCCAGTTATATCGCTCGCCGCTTACTTTTGATGATCCCCACCTTTATTGGTATCACCCTATTGGTGTTTGCTCTGACGCGCTTTGTACCGGGTGGGCCGGTGGAGCGTTTAATGTTGGCAAGCCAGCTGGAAGGCGGCACCAGCAGTATGATGGAGGAGTCCAGCTCAGGCCTATCGCAAGATCAACTTGCGGAGCTCAATGCCTTTTATGGTTTGGATAAACCCATTGGCAGTGCCTATCTTGAGTGGTTGGGGCATTTGCTGCAGTTTGATTTAGGCGAATCGACACGCTACTACGAACCTGTACTGTCGATGATTTTAGAACGCCTTCCTGTCTCGCTTTTCTATGGCCTTGCCACCTTTCTTATTGCTTATCTGGTTTCAATTCCACTGGGGTATTACAAGGCGCTGAAACATCAGCAGCCTTCTGATGTTGCTAGCTCTGTGGTGATCTTTATTGGTTATGCGCTGCCTGGTTATGTGGTGGGGGTGCTACTGATCAGTGTGTTTAGCGATCATTTGGAATGGTTTCCCATGGGGGGCTTTGTCGATGATGACTTTAGTGATTTTACCCTGTGGGGGCAGGTTAAAGATCTGCTCTGGCATGCGGTGTTACCGCTGACCTGTTATGTGGTGGGCGATTTTGCGCTGCTGACCATGACCATGAAAAATAACTTAATGGAAAACTTGGCCGCTGACTATGTGCGCACCGCCATTGCTAAGGGGTTGCCATTTCGCCAAGCGGTGCGTCGCCATGCACTGCGTAATAGTTTGATCCCCATTGCCAGTCATTTTGGCAACTCACTGATGTTCTTTTTAACGGGTTCTTTTTTGATTGAAGTGATCTTTGACATTGATGGCATTGGCCTGTTGGCATACGACGCCATTATGGAACGGGATTATCCGGTGGTGATGGGCATTTTAGCGATCAACGCGGTGCTGCTAATGGTGGGCAATCTTCTGTCTGATATTTGTGTTGCGCTGGTGGACCCGCGCGTGAAATTTGGCGAGGCAGCAGCATGATAAGCGATTTAACTCGAAAGAAATGGCAGCGTTTTCGCGCCATTAAACGCAGTTACTACTCTTTACTCCTGATGTTGGCATTGCTGCTATTGGCCTGTTTTGCCGAGCTGTTTGTGAATAGCCGTGCCTTAGCGGTGCGTTATGACGGGCAGTGGTATTTTCCAACCTACGCCAATGTCTATTCGGGACATACCTTTGGCCAAGATTATGGCTATGAAACTGATTATCGAGCGCTAAAAAAAGCCTTTATCGGTAGCGATAATTTAGTGCTGATGCCGATCATTCCATGGAACCCCTTTGAGCAAGATTATGACAATGATTTTCCGCCTAGCGCGCCCAATCTAGAGCATCGTCATTTTCTCGGAACAGATACCGTGGGGCGAGATATTGCCGCGCGATTGATTTATGGCTTTCGTATCGCCATTGGCTTTGCCCTACTGACGATGTCAGTCTCCTTTGCCATTGGGGTGCTGGTAGGTTCGGCTATGGGATTTTTTGGCGGCCGGTTTGATTTGCTTATGCAGCGCTTTATCGAGATTTGGTCCATGGTGCCCTTTCTCTACGTCATTATGATCTTGGTGTCGATCATGAAGCCAAGTTTTACCCTATTTGTCGCCATTAACGTGCTCTTTGGCTGGATGGGAATGACCTGGTATATGCGCACCATGACCTACAAAGAAAAAGCGCGTGATTATGTTATGGCGGCACGCGCCATTGGTGCTTCTAATTGGCGCATTATTACCCGTCATATTTTACCCAACACCATGGTGATGGTGGTGACGCTCGCGCCCTTTGCCATTGTCGCCAATATTTCAGCATTAACCGCTTTAGATTATTTGGGGCTAGGGCTGATGCCACCAACCCCGAGTTGGGGAGAGCTACTGCAGCAAGGTAAATCCAACCTACAAGCGCCTTGGATTGTCAGTTCCGTGGTTACGGCTGTGGTGCTGGTCTTGGTGATGGTGACCTTTATTGGTGAGGGCGTACGCGAGGCCTTCGATCCGAAAAAATACACACGGTACTGCTAATGAAAAAATATGGACTGCTTTTTATTGGCTTATGGAGTGCTGCGGTTTGCGCTGAGCATTCTGTGCAAACAACAAATGGCGTGCAGGTGCAAGAAAATGCGCCTCAATTGGCTGCTGAACAAACGGCTGTGGCTGCAACGCCCGGCTTAGCGCTGAAACCCATGCCCGCCAATTTAATCTGGCAATATAATAATGACGCGCCTTTGTTTGCCTCGCCTGAAGCGAAATTTGGCGGTACTTATCGCACCTTTATCGCTTCTTTCCCTCAAACATTTCGTACCGTTGGCCCTGATTCAAATGGCTCATTTCGTGCTTGGATTTTGCAAGCATCAGAGTCTCTTTTGCAAAAACACCCCAATACTGAGCAGTGGCTACCGGCGATCGCACAATCTTGGGCGCTGGGAGATGATCATCAAACCGTTTATTACCGGCTCGATCCTAAGGCACGTTGGAGTGATGGCGTGCCCGTAACCGCCGATGATTTTCTCTATCTTTTCCAATTTATGCGCTCAAAAGACATAGTGTCGCCTTGGTATAACGACTTTTACACCAATGAGCTTTCAGGGGTAATTAAGTACGACGATCACACCCTGGCAGTGGTATCAGCTAAACCGCGTAATGCCGATGAGCTGATGTACTACGTCAATTTAACCCCACGCCCCGCCCATTTTTATGCCAACCCGAAAAATGATGTCAATCAAGATGGGGTCGAAGATAACTATGTACGCCGCTTTAACTTTAAACCTGAGCCGGTGACCGGTCCCTATCGCATTGCCAAAATTCGAAAGGGCAAGACAGTGGAGTTTCACCACATGGGGCAAGACTGGTGGGGCTACCACAATCGCTACTATCAGAACCGATTTAATGTCGCCAAGATTCGTATCAAGGTGATCCGCGATATGGACATCGCCCTGAAATATTTTGAAAAGGGCAAATTAGATAGCTTCGTGATGCTGATGCCGACCTTTTGGCACGATAAAGCCAAGGGTGAGTTGTATGACCAAGGCTATATTCATAAAGCTTGGCTCTATAACGAAACCTCACAGGGTGCTGGGGATATTTGGCTGAATGTAAATAAGCCGCCGCTGGATAATCTCAATGTGCGCCGTGGTGTGATGCAAGCGCTGGATTTGGATTTGGTGATTGAGCGCGTGCTGCGTGGCGATTACTCTCGAAAACCCCATGGATTGGGCGGTGGGCGAGGGGCGTACGACCTCGATACAGCCCCTCTCCCGTTTGACCCACAAAAAGCGGGCGCATACTTTGCCAAAGGTGGCTTTGATCGTCTCGGTGGTGATGGCATTCGCATTAACGCCAAAGGGGAGCGATTGGCGCTGGAGTTGGTGTACTTAAGTAAAGCGCATACCCCGCGGGTGGTGATCCTAAAAGAGCAGGCCAAGCTGGCGGGTTTAGAGCTGAATTTGAAATTGGTTGAAGGCTCAACCGGCTTTAAATATGTGCTTGAGAAAAATCATCAGCTCGCGATGTTTGGTATGTCAGCCGGGGATATTCCCGTGTACTGGCAATATTTCCATTCATTTAATGCCAACAAGCCGCAAACCAACCATTTTACCGGTTATCACTCGGAAAAGCTCGATCAGTTGATTATGCGTTACCGCGATGAGTTTGATATTGAAACCAAGCGAGCGTTATCTCGGCAGATTCAGCAAGAGGTCATTGATGCGGCGGTGATTGTGCCAGGTTTTGCAGTGCCCTATAGCCGCTCGGCCTATTGGCGTTGGATGAAACTACCTGAGCAACCAGCGACGAAAAAAGCCACGGCAATTTTCTTTGAATCGGGTTTTGCCGGCTCAACGGGGACTTTCTGGATTGATCTCGATGAAAAGGCAAAAACAGAAGAAGCCAAAGAAGACGAGCGACCGATGAATCCGGTGACCTTGATTGATCATCAATTTAAGTTGGTGCATGAGGACGCACTCGCGCAGCAACAAACGACAGACACGATATCAGGAGGTGGTGATGAGTGATGTGATTCTTGCGGTCAAGTCATTAACCACCCAGTTTCAAACCGAACAAGGGCTGTTGACAGTCGTCGATGATTTGAGTTTTGAGCTGCGCGCTGGTGAAACCTTGGGTATTGTCGGGGAATCAGGCTGCGGTAAAAGTGTGACGGCAATGTCGATCCTTGGTTTATTGCCTCAACCCTATGGGCGGGTGAGCGGTGGCGAGATTCTATTTCAGGGGCAGGACTTATTAAAAGCGTCGGCGCAGCAACGTTATCAGCTGCGGGGCAATCGCATTGCGATGATTTTCCAAGATCCTATGACCGCGCTTAACCCAGTACAAACTATTGGCCAGCAGCTAGCCGAAGTATTTGAACTGCACCGAAGCGATGTGGCAAAGCCGAAAGTAAAAGCGGCATCCATCGCCTTGCTTGAGAAAGTGGGGATCACTGAGCCTGCCGCTCGTTTGTTGGTTTATCCACATCAGTTATCTGGTGGGATGCGCCAGCGGGTGATGATCGCCATGGCGTTGGCATGTCGGCCAGATATTTTAATTGCCGACGAGCCAACCACTGCACTGGATGTCACCATTCAGGCGCAAATTTTAGAATTGATTCAATCTTTGCAGCAAGAAACTGGCATGGCGGTGATCTTTATTACCCATGACTTGGGCGTTGTTGCTGAGATGTGCGACCAAGTTTTGGTGATGTATGCCGGCAAAGCGGTGGAACAAACCGATGTCTTTACCTTGTTTGATTTTCCGCGTCATCCTTATACCAAAGGATTGCATGCGGCAATGCCATCAATATCGCAAACTGCAAAGAGCAAATTGCTGACCATTGAAGGTCAAGTTCCCCCTTTGCATGCTATGCCAAAGGGATGTCGATTTGCCAACCGCTGCCAATATGTATCAGCGCAGTGTGAGCAGTCCCCGCAAATGCAATGGCAGCAGCAACATGGTGTGGCATGTTGGCACTGGCAGGAGATCTGAAATGACAACACCGCTATTAGAAGTAGTTGATATTGGGCAGCGCTTTGCATTGAAAGGCCCTTGGTGGAAGAAGCGGCAATACTTTCAAGCGGTCAAAGGTGTTTCATTGCGTGTGAGAGCCGGCGAAACGCTTGGTATTGTCGGTGAATCTGGCTCGGGTAAATCGACACTGGGGAAAACTATTCTTAATTTGCTCAGACCTAGTGAAGGGGCTCTGTATTTTCAAGGACACGAGTATACCCATGTGAGAGGCAAAGAGATGCGCGCTTTACGCCAGCAGATGCAGATGGTATTTCAAGATCCCATGGAGTCATTGAATGCGCGCCACACGATTGGAATGATAATAGAAGAGCCTTTGCTTATTCATGGATTGGGAAATCAACAGCAGCGCCGAGCGCGCGTTTTGGCTTTATTAGAAAAAGTTGGAATGCCAGCTTCCAGTATTGATAAATATCCCCATGAATTTTCTGGTGGCCAACGTCAGCGCATAGGTATTGCACGAGCCATCGCATTGTCACCCAAACTTCTGATTTGCGATGAGGCTGTATCAGCACTTGATGTATCCGTGCAGGCACAAATCATTAATCTGCTTTTATCACTACAGCAAGAGATGGGGCTTGCGACGATTTTCATCGCACATGACCTATCCGTGGTGCGGCATGTATCCGATCGCATCGCAGTGATGTATCAAGGTGAAATCGTAGAGCAGGGTGAGGCGCAGCAGGTTTATCATGCCCCACAGCATCCATATACGCAGAAACTATTGGCTGCAATTCCGGTTCGTCATCCCAGTTTAAGAAAAAGAGAGCAAATCAATTTGTCGCAACAGCAGGCTGTTTGATGTTTTCTTCACCAAATTAAGCTGATTTCTCTAGGATAGAATGCAGCTTTGTGTGTTTTATGAACAAACAAAACAAAAACTGCATTTTTTCTTATTTTGCCCCTTGCCAAGAAAAAATCTCTCCCTATAATGCGCCCTCGTTGTCACGGCAAACGTCGGAAACAACGGGTTGAGAAAGTTAAGAAAAAGACTTGACTCAACAGTGAAGTGCAGTAGAATGCACCTCCGCTTCGAGATGAAATCGAAGCTGCTCTTTAACAATGTAACCAATCAATCTGTGTGGGCACTCGTTATTGATAGTCGAAAGATTTAAATCAATGAACTGAGTGACCAAACAAATCGAAAGATTTGGCACAGTCAATTCACATTACGATAGTAATGTAATCAGTATTCATTGAGTCGGTCGAAAGACCAAAAAAACTTTTAATTGAAGAGTTTGATCATGGCTCAGATTGAACGCTGGCGGCAGGCCTAACACATGCAAGTCGAGCGGCAGCGACATAAACAATCCTTCGGGTGCGTTTATGGGCGGCGAGCGGCGGACGGGTGAGTAATGCCTAGGAAGTTGCCCAGTAGAGGGGGATAACCATTGGAAACGATGGCTAATACCGCATAATCTCTTTGGAGCAAAGCAGGGGACCTTCGGGCCTTGTGCTACTGGATACGCCTAGGTGGGATTAGCTAGTTGGTGAGGTAAAGGCTCACCAAGGCGACGATCCCTAGCTGGTCTGAGAGGATGATCAGCCACACTGGAACTGAGACACGGTCCAGACTCCTACGGGAGGCAGCAGTGGGGAATATTGCACAATGGGCGCAAGCCTGATGCAGCCATGCCGCGTGTGTGAAGAAGGCCTTCGGGTTGTAAAGCACTTTCAGCAGTGAGGAAGGTGGTAAGATTAATACTCTTGCCATTTGACGTTAGCTGCAGAAGAAGCACCGGCTAACTCCGTGCCAGCAGCCGCGGTAATACGGAGGGTGCGAGCGTTAATCGGAATTACTGGGCGTAAAGCGCATGCAGGCGGATGATTAAGCCAGATGTGAAAGCCCCGGGCTTAACCTGGGAATAGCATTTGGAACTGGTCATCTAGAGTCTTGTAGAGGGGGGTAGAATTTCAGGTGTAGCGGTGAAATGCGTAGAGATCTGAAGGAATACCGGTGGCGAAGGCGGCCCCCTGGACAAAGACTGACGCTCAGATGCGAAAGCGTGGGTAGCAAACAGGATTAGATACCCTGGTAGTCCACGCCGTAAACGATGTCTACTTGGAGGTTGTTCCCTTGAGGAGTGGCTTTCGGAGCTAACGCGTTAAGTAGACCGCCTGGGGAGTACGGTCGCAAGATTAAAACTCAAATGAATTGACGGGGGCCCGCACAAGCGGTGGAGCATGTGGTTTAATTCGATGCAACGCGAAGAACCTTACCTACTCTTGACATCCATAGAACTTAGCAGAGATGCTTTGGTGCCTTCGGGAACTATGAGACAGGTGCTGCATGGCTGTCGTCAGCTCGTGTTGTGAAATGTTGGGTTAAGTCCCGCAACGAGCGCAACCCTTATCCTTGTTTGCCAGCACGTAATGGTGGGAACTCCAGGGAGACTGCCGGTGATAAACCGGAGGAAGGTGGGGACGACGTCAAGTCATCATGGCCCTTACGAGTAGGGCTACACACGTGCTACAATGGCGTATACAGAGGGCGGCGAACCAGCGATGGTAAGCGAATCCCAAAAAGTACGTCGTAGTCCGGATTGGAGTCTGCAACTCGACTCCATGAAGTCGGAATCGCTAGTAATCGTGGATCAGAATGCCACGGTGAATACGTTCCCGGGCCTTGTACACACCGCCCGTCACACCATGGGAGTGGGCTGCAAAAGAAGTGGGTAGTTTAACCTTCGGGAGGACGCTCACCACTTTGTGGTTCATGACTGGGGTGAAGTCGTAACAAGGTAGCCCTAGGGGAACCTGGGGCTGGATCACCTCCTTACCTAAAGACTACTGACAAGTGTCCACACAGATTGATTTGGTTATAAAGTACGAGCAACGCTTATTGGGTCTGTAGCTCAGGTGGTTAGAGCGCACCCCTGATAAGGGTGAGGTCGGTGGTTCAAGTCCACTCAGACCCACCAATTCTTCTCCAGAAAGAATTGGATGTAAGCGAAATATTTGGGGCTATAGCTCAGCTGGGAGAGCGCTTGATTTGCATTCAAGAGGTCTGCGGTTCGATCCCGCATAGCTCCACCATCTTTAAACGCATTTGCTTAAGTGCTTTTAAAAATGGTTTCGAAAGAAACACATGCTCTTTAAAAATTTGGAAAGCTGACTAGTAAATTCATTTGAATGTAAGTTCAATGAATAACTAAAAATGTTTATTCATATACCCATATGAATAAACGAGTTCTCAAAAACACAATCAAGTGTCTTGAGTACGGCGAAAACTAGAAATCTTGGTGACTGTTCATATAGCCCTCTTCGGGTTGTATGGTTAAGTGACTAAGCGTATACGGTGGATGCCTTGGCAATCAGAGGCGATGAAGGACGTACTAACCTGCGATAAGCCATGAGGAGACGGTAAGAGTCATTACTACTCATGGATTTCCGAATGGGGAAACCCACTTGCATAAGCAAGTATCTTACAGTGAATACATAGCTGTAAGAGGCGAACCGGGAGAACTGAAACATCTAAGTACCCCGAGGAAAAGAAATCAACCGAGATTCCGAAAGTAGCGGCGAGCGAAATCGGACCAGCCCTTAAGTTTTTAGTGTGCTAAGCGAACGTTCCTGGAAAGGACGGCGATACAGGGTGATAGCCCCGTAGCTGAAAGTGCACTTTAGATGAAATCGAGTAGGACGGGACACGTGGTATCCTGTCTGAATATGGGGGGACCATCCTCCAAGGCTAAATACTCCTGATTGACCGATAGTGAACCAGTACCGTGAGGGAAAGGCGAAAAGAACCCCTGTGAGGGGAGTGAAATAGAACCTGAAACCGTATACGTACAAGCAGTGGGAGCACCTTCGTGGTGTGACTGCGTACCTTTTGTATAATGGGTCAGCGACTTATATTCAGTGGCGAGGTTAACCGATTAGGGGAGCCGTAGCGAAAGCGAGTGTTAACTGCGCGTTTAGTCTCTGGATATAGACCCGAAACCGAGTGATCTAGCCATGGGCAGGTTGAAGGTTGAGTAACATCAACTGGAGGACCGAACCGACTAATGTTGAAAAATTAGCGGATGACTTGTGGCTAGGGGTGAAAGGCCAATCAAACTCGGAGATAGCTGGTTCTCCCCGAAAGCTATTTAGGTAGCGCCTCGGACGAATACTACTGGGGGTAGAGCACTGTTAAGGCTAGGGGGTCATCCCGACTTACCAACCCTTTGCAAACTCCGAATACCAGTAAGTACTATCCGGGAGACACACGGCGGGTGCTAACGTCCGTCGTGGAGAGGGAAACAACCCAGACCGCCAGCTAAGGTCCCAAAGTATTGCTAAGTGGGAAACGATGTGGGAAGGCTCAGACAGCCAGGATGTTGGCTTAGAAGCAGCCATCATTTAAAGAAAGCGTAATAGCTCACTGGTCGAGTCGGCCTGCGCGGAAGATGTAACGGGGCTAAGCAATACACCGAAGCTGCGGCAATGTACTTTAGTATATTGGGTAGGGGAGCGTTCTGTAAGCTGTTGAAGGTGAACTGAGAAGTTTGCTGGAGGTATCAGAAGTGCGAATGCTGACATGAGTAACGACAAAGGGAGTGAAAAACTCCCTCGCCGGAAGACCAAGGGTTCCTGTCCAACGTTAATCGGGGCAGGGTGAGTCGGCCCCTAAGGCGAGGCTGAAAAGCGTAGTCGATGGGAAACGGGTTAATATTCCCGTACTGCTGATAACTGCGATGGGGGGACGGAGAAGGCTAGGTGGGCCAGGCGACGGTTGTCCTGGTTCAAGGGTGTAGGTTGAGTGTTTAGGCAAATCCGGACACTTAAGACTGAGACCTGATGTCGAAGCCACTACGGTGGTGAAGTCATTGATGCCATGCTTCCAGGAAAAGCCTCTAAGCTTCAGGTTATCAGGAACCGTACCCCAAACCGACACAGGTGGTCGGGTAGAGAATACCAAGGCGCTTGAGAGAACTCGGGTGAAGGAACTAGGCAAAATGGTACCGTAACTTCGGGAGAAGGTACGCTCTTGATGGTGAAGTCCCTTGCGGATGGAGCTGCTGAGAGTCGCAGATACCAGGTGGCTGCAACTGTTTATTAAAAACACAGCACTGTGCAAATTCGAAAGAAGACGTATACGGTGTGACGCCTGCCCGGTGCCGGAAGGTTAATTGATGGGGTTAGAGGTAACTCGAAGCTCTTGATCGAAGCCCCGGTAAACGGCGGCCGTAACTATAACGGTCCTAAGGTAGCGAAATTCCTTGTCGGGTAAGTTCCGACCTGCACGAATGGCGTAATGATGGCCACGCTGTCTCCACCCGAGACTCAGTGAAATTGAAATCGCTGTGAAGATGCAGTGTACCCGCGGCTAGACGGAAAGACCCCGTGAACCTTTACTACAGCTTGGCACTGAACATTGAGCCTACATGTGTAGGATAGGTGGGAGGCTTTGAAGCAGAGACGCTAGTTTCTGTGGAGCCGACCTTGAAATACCACCCTTGTATGTTTGATGTTCTAACTTGGCCCCATTATCTGGGGTGAGGACAGTGCCTGGTGGGTAGTTTGACTGGGGCGGTCTCCTCCCAAAGAGTAACGGAGGAGCACGAAGGTGGGCTAATCACGGTCGGACATCGTGAGGTTAGTGTAATGGCATAAGCCCGCTTGACTGCGAGAATGACGGTTCGAGCAGGTGCGAAAGCAGGTCATAGTGATCCGGTGGTTCTGAATGGAAGGGCCATCGCTCAACGGATAAAAGGTACTCCGGGGATAACAGGCTGATACCGCCCAAGAGTTCATATCGACGGCGGTGTTTGGCACCTCGATGTCGGCTCATCACATCCTGGGGCTGAAGTCGGTCCCAAGGGTATGGCTGTTCGCCATTTAAAGTGGTACGCGAGCTGGGTTTAGAACGTCGTGAGACAGTTCGGTCCCTATCTGCCGTGGGCGTTGGAAGATTGAGAGGGGCTGCTCCTAGTACGAGAGGACCGGAGTGGACGAACCTCTGGTGTTCGGGTTGTCACGCCAGTGGCATTGCCCGGTAGCTAAGTTCGGAATCGATAACCGCTGAAAGCATCTAAGCGGGAAGCGAGCCTCAAGATGAGTCTTCCCTGAGACTTTAAGTCTCCTAAAGGGTTGTTCGAGACTAGAACGTTGATAGGCAGGGTGTGTAAGCGTTGTGAGACGTTGAGCTAACCTGTACTAATCGCCCGTGAGGCTTAACCATACAACACCCAAGAGGGTTTTACGTACACAAGCTTGATTGTGTTGAGAACGAAGCAAGAACTAGTCGAATAAAGCTTTCCAGATTTAACAAATTTGCTTGGCGGCCATAGCGCTGTGGACCCACCTGATTCCATGCCGAACTCAGAAGTGAAACGCAGCTGCGCCGATGGTAGTGTGGGGCTTCCCCATGTGAGAGTAGGTCACCGCCAGGCTTTAAATTTAAGTTGATGCATCGCATCTGCTTGAGTGGAGCGGTAGTTCAGTTGGTTAGAATACCGGCCTGTCACGCCGGGGGTCGCGGGTTCGAGTCCCGTCCGCTCCGCCACTTATACTAAGCCCAAGTCGAAAGACTTGGGCTTTTTTACGTCTGAAATGCTCAAAATTTTATTCTACTTTACTTCTCGCAAGACCTCCTTGATTCAACTAAAGTTGCAAAAAGGCGCGATCAGAGTCGCTATTTTATTCTGTCTGCTTTGTTATAGTGCCGCTTTATTTGTTGATTGAGTCTTGTTATGCCACATCTACGTTTTCGCGGTATCGAAGCTGATACCCTACAAACCATCTCTACTGATCTTGTTGACGCACTGGTGCCACTCATGAATAGTCCTCGTCTCGATTTTACGTTAGAGCAGGTACATTCAACGTTTGTGTTTGATGGCGAAGTTCATGGTAACCGTTATCCATTTGTTGAGCTGTTTTGGTTCGATCGTGGGCAAGATGTACAGGATAAAGTGGCACAATTGATCACTGAACACTTGCGAGCTGCACTTCCAGCGGTCGATAATATTGCTGTCATCTTCTATCCGCTGACACCTGCGGGTTATTACGATAATGGACAGCACTATTGATACGGTTACTTAAAACGAAACGATTTACCCTTCTTTTTTCTGTGATTGGGCTGGTGTTATCGGCCCTTTCGATTTGGGCTTATACCCAATTTCAAACGCCGAGTCAGACGCAAGTTTGGATTATGACGCCGCAGTATGGGGCCAAACTACATCCAGATTCTTGTTACTTTGAATTAAAAGCCAAGCCGCTTGATCGGGCTGGTGAACTCAAAGTGCTGAGCTGGAATATCTATAAAGGTCAGCGTGATAGCTGGGCTAAAGAATTACAGCGAGTGAGTGTTGGTAGTGACTTGGTGCTTCTGCAAGAAGTTCGTTTAAGCTCAGCATTTCTTGATTATCTTCAGCGTCACCGTATTTATGCTCAGCTTGTACGCGCTTTTGATTATGCTGGCGCCTCGGCGGGCGTAATGACGTTGTCAACGCAATCACCAGTCAGTGCCTGTGGGTTATTGACGACAGAGCCGTTGTTACGTCTACCTAAATCCTTATTAGTAAGTGAGTACCCTTTAACCAATGGGCAGCGATTGCTTGTGGTGAATTTGCACAGCATTAACTTTTCAATGGGGATGGATGCTTTTGAAACGCAGCTAGGCCTTGCTGAGCAAGCATTGCTTACACACAAAGGGCCGATGATTCTGGCTGGTGATTTTAATACTTGGCGTGATGCGCGTGTGGCGGCATTAAGAAAAGTAGCGAATACATTGGGGCTGATTGAGGTTGATTTTACGCCTGATGCACGAATGAGCGTATTTGGTCATCACCTCGATCATATGTTCTATCGTGGCTTGCAGCTGATAAAAGCAGAGGCACCCACAAGTGATGCCTCTGATCATAATCCGATGGTTGCAAGTTTTCACTTGCTCACGCATTAACTACTCATTTTCGTAACATCAACGCGAATCTTTAGTTTTTGTCCTGGCTGTAGATAGCTTTTCTTATTCAGATTGTTGAGTTTGATAATGCTGTCTACAGAAACTCGGTATTTATCTGCAATGGTACTGAGAGAGTCACCGCTGCGTACCTGATGGATCACGGTGCGCATAATCGCTTGTGGTGCTGGCTGTTGCCACACTGCAAGCTTCTGGCCGATACGCAGTGAATCCTTAGGTGCCATACCGTTCCATTCAGCAAGATTGGCTACGGATACTTTGTATTTCTTAGCAAGGCTCCAGAATGAATCGCCAGATTCGACTACGTGCGTGATGCGATGACCACCATGGGCACGGTCTTGAATGCGGTCAAGGCGTTGATCTGAACTCAAACCATAATGACTTGCATCTTTCATCGCGACTGGAATGAGTAAATGTTTACCCACGCGAATGCTGTTGCTACCGAGGTTATTCGCACGCTTGATCACTGCGACTGTGGTTTGGTGTTTTTCAGCAATCACACTCAAGCTATCGCCCGGTTGAATTTTGTAGCGAACGACTTTCATACCTTTATTGCCGTTTTTCGCCATATTGCTGGTGAATACGTCGACTTTGCCAATCGGCAATAGGAAATGATTTGGACCTTCAGGCGCAGTTGCCCAATGGTTGTATGCTGGGTTAAAGCTTTGCAGCTCAGTGACCGTCATATCAGCATATTGCGCAGCCATCGCGAGATCCATTTGAATGCCAGGATCGACGACTTTGAGTTTGGCGTGGTTTTGAATGACTGGCAGTTCAACATCATATTGATCTTTATGTTTGATGATATCGCTCAGTGCCAGCAGCTTAGGCACATAACCTCGGGTTTCTTTCGGTAGGTCCAGATGCCAGAAATCTGTCGGTTTCCCTGCTTTTTTGTTGGCCTTAATCGCGCGTAGGACGCGACCTTCACCAGTGTTATATGCAGCAAGTGCATGCAGCCAATTGCCATCAAAGCGCTTGTAGAGGTATTCCATCAGGTCTAAAGCGGCTTCAGTGCCTTTCACTACATCTCGGCGACCGTCATACCACCAGTTTTGCTCAAGACCAAAGCGGCGGCCCGTACTTGGAATAAATTGCCAAAGTCCAGCGGCACTGCCATGTGAGTAGGCGAATGGGTCAAATGAGCTTTCAACGATGGGGAGCAGCGCGAGCTCAAGTGGCAAGCCGCGCTCTTCGATTTGCTCGACGATAAGATACATAAATGGATCAGCGCGCTTAGCAACGATTTTGAGGTGATTGGGGTGTTTTTTTACATACCAATCACGATAGTAATCGACTCGCTCATCTTCAGGCACAGCCATTTCTAGCTGCATGCCAATACGATTCCATAGGTCTTCTTGTTGCTGTGGGGTCAGTACAACAGGTATTTGCGGCTCTGCTTCTTTTGGTGTGACTGGCGTCATTACCTGCGGTTCCTGAATCGGAGTGCCAGACTCAGATTCTGTGGATTTTTGGGGAACAAGCTGACAACCGCTAAGAATTAGCGCACTGGTCAAAAAAGCAATGCGTTTCATGCAAACTACCTATGGACAAAATGGTTGCCGATAATACGTTCCCCTTTTCAATGTGACAAGGAATTGTGCTTAAAAAACGTCCTTCCAGTGACGTAGCGCACGGAAGACACTTTGCTCATCAAACTTTGACACAGAATCTGATACAGCAGTGTGTACGGCCGCAATATCACAGCGTAAAAATGGGTTAATCTCGCGCTCTAGCGCCATGGAGCTCGGTAAAGAGCAGCGATTGTTCTGACGCCATTGGCTGATTTTTTCGAGATGATTGCGGATGGCTAAATTATTAGGCTCTACCGCCTGTGCAAACCTTAGGTTACTGAGCGTATATTCATGCGCACAATAGATGGCTGTATCATCATGGAGCGCTTTGAGTTTAAGCAGTGAGTCATACATCGCATCCGGCGCTTCAAACAATCGGCCGCAACCGGCAGAAAATAGCGTATCACCACAAAATAGGCGATGGCCCAGCAGATAGCAGATATGATCTTGGGTATGACCGGGGGTGGCGATCACCTGGCATTGATGATTGAGCAGCTTGAATCTATCGCCATCTTCTAAAGGATGAGTGATGCCTAAAAATGGACTATTGGCCGGTCCGTACACTGGTGTGTTTGGGTGCTGCGCAACTAGCGCGGCAATACCATCGGTATGATCGTGGTGATGGTGAGTCACTAAGATGGCCGCTAGTTGTAAGCGTTGATGTTCTAAAAATTCTAATACAGGGGCAGCATCGCCGGGATCGACAATCACAGCTTGTTTGCGATCGTTCTCAATCAGCCAGATATAATTGTCTGAAAAGGCAGGGATAGCTGTTACACTCAACATGTGTTCACTCCGTGGTGATGACCGTGATAACACCAAACGCCTTTCGCTCACAGCTCATTGATGCGCCGCAGTTTTGGCATGACTTCAATCAGGGACCCTGGTTGCAGTCTCAGCTGGATGCGCGATTGGCACCATGGTGGTCACGTTTCTTTGGCTATCATATGCTTAAACTTGGCGGTTTGAGCATTAGTTTGGATAGTCAGGATTGTAGCATTGCCCATCAGGTTTGTGTTGCGCGAACCCATCCTCATCGTCAAATCACAGCCGATCCCTATCAACTTCCCTTTGTCGGTAAATCCTTTGATGCGGTGCTGCTACTGCATCAGTTGGAATTTAGCCAAGATCCGCATCGCTTATTGCGCGAAATCGATCGGGTGATGATGGATGATGGTTATTTAGTGTTGGCGGGGTGGAACCCAGTCAGTGGGATGGGACTCAATCGCTTGTTGCCATGGAAGCGGAAACGTTGTCCATGGCATGGTCGTTTCTTTACCCAAGGTCGCATTGAAGACTGGCTTGCGCTGCTCAATTTTGAAGTGGTGCATCGAGAGCATTTTGGCGTTTGTGCGGGCGCGCATCCTAGTCGCTGGCGTGAACGATTTGATCAGCAGCTATCCCCTTGGCTGCCTTTGCTTGCCAGCAACTATTTATTAATTGCGCGTAAGCGCACCATCCCTTTAAATAAAGTGCGCCCACGTTTAATGGCCAGTAGGCGTCCGGTGGTGGTGGTCAGTAACTATCGCGTTCAGGCGAAACGACAATCCTCTGCTGAGCCTTAATGGCTTGCAATTATTCCGCTTGGTAGCCTACATCTTCTTTCGTCGGTGATTCGGCTGCATGACGCGCAAGATCATCACAACGCTCATTTTCAGCATGACCCGCATGACCTTTCACCCAGCGCCAATCGATTTGGTGGCGCTCTGTTTCTTGGTCCAAAAGCTGCCATAGGTCGGCATTTTTCACCGGTTTTCTATCCGCGGTTTTCCAACCTCGTTTTTTCCAATTGGTGATCCACTGAGTGATCCCTTGACGCACGTATTGGCTATCTGTGGTTAAAATCACCTGACAAGGCTGTTTTAGGGTTTGCAGGGCAACGATGGCGGCCATCATTTCCATACGGTTATTAGTGGTGTGTTTATATCCGCAGCTAAGCTCTTTTTCATGCTGCTGATAGCGCATTACAACGCCGTAACCACCGGGACCGGGATTTCCGAGGCATGAGCCATCGGTGAAAATCTCTACCTGTTTCATCGAATTTGTTAGTATAGGGATAACATTGGCTCAGTCTGACATAACCATGACCCTAAATGCTAGCGACAGTCAGCGCATTATCGTGCTGGATACCGAAACCACAGGTATGAACACCGGTATCGGTGCTCACTATGAAGGCCACCGCATCATTGAAATTGGTGCGGTGGAAATTATCAATCGCCGATTAACGGGCAACCATTTTCACGTTTATATCAAGCCTGACCGTGAAGTCGATCCTGAAGCGATTGCGGTGCATGGGATCACCGATGCCTTTTTGGCCGACAAGCCCAGCTATGCTGACGTGCACCAAGATTTCTTAAACTTCATTCGTGGCGCTGAGATCGTCGCGCATAACGCGCCCTTTGACGTCGGCTTTATGAACCACGAGTTTGCCATGCTTGATAGCAGCATTGGCAAGACTGAGGATTATTGCCAGGTCACCGATACCTTGGCAATGGCTAAAGTACTGTTCCCAGGTAAGCGAAATAACTTGGACGTACTGTGTGAACGATACGGTATTGATAACTCGCACCGTACCTTGCACGGCGCTTTGCTTGATGCCGAGATCCTTGCTGATGTTTATCTGTTGATGACAGGTGGTCAGACTAAACTTGCCTTCAATCAATCAGATGACAATCAAAATAGCGGACAAGGTGTGATCCGCCTTGATGATCGCGCAAAAAAATTAAAGTGTGTGACCCTATCAGCCGATGAACTAGATGCGCACAATGCGCGTTTGGATTTGGTTGAAAAGAAAGGGGCGCCGACCATCTGGCGTCAAGAGGAGACTCAATGACGCGACTGCGACGCATTTTCTCATGTTTCTTAGTGGGGCTAAGCCTTTGGCCCTGCTTTGGTTTACATGCTGAAGGTCAAGCTGTAATGCTGCTGGATAACCGCTTTCGTGTGGATCCCAGTATTCGTCAGGTGGCTTTTTTAATTCATCGAGAAAATGAGTCCACGCCTGTGGTGTTGGTGCGTCCCGATGGCACCAAATATTATGCTTGGCGCCATCCTAAAAATGTTTCTTGGTATGAGGAAAGCACGCTCGACATCATTACCATTAACCATCCAATGCCCGGGCCTTGGCAGGCCATAGGCAAGATCTCGCCAGATAACCAAATTCATGTCATCTCAAATTTAAAGCTCAGTGTATCTAAATTGCCGCAGCGGCTTTATCAGCATGAGCGCTTTAAGTTTACGGCGCGTTTAACCCAAGACGGTGCGCCCTTGGTGATGCGTGACTTTCTAGAGCGAGTTAAACTCACGGTTGAATTTTTACCGATGAAAGGTGACGAGCTCGATGAACCTGTACCAGGCGCGCCCATTGAGAAAACGCTGGGCACCTTTTATGACAACGGTGAAGGTTTGGATGAACATGCTGGGGATGGCATCTTTACCGTTGAATTACCCGTTGAGGTGAAGCCCGGTAAATATCGTGTGCGTATTGTGTCGAGCAATGGCGTTTTTCTTCGGGCTCATGAGCAAGATCTTTTCGTCTTTCCACCACCGGTGAACATTACCTTTATTCAAGGGCAAAGTGTCGACCAAGATCATCAATTGGTGGTGACCTTAAAATCGGGCTCTTTGGCAAGTACCGCGATTGCAGCGCATATTGAAATGCGCGATCCAAACGGCCAGATTTCGGTGGCACAAGGCACCATGGCGCCGGGTGCTGATCGGCTGGTGGTTGATTTACCTAATCCCAAAGAGGTCGGCCGCTATGAATGGTGGGGCTGGATTTATGGTACCGATGAGTATCATCGCGAATATGTGCTTGGGCTTGAAAAGCGAAGCTTTACTATGGCTGCGACCTTACAAATTGATACCAATCTTGAAGCGTTGCGGGCGCGTCAATTAGCCAAACAAAAAGAGGAAGCAGAGCGTGTGGCAGAGCTTGAGCGTCAAGCTAAACGCAAATCTGTGATCCGTTGGGTGGTGATTTTTAACTTGGTGTTATTGGTGGGCACAACATCTGGGATTTTGTTGTGGCAGCGTAAAAAAGCGAAAGCTGAAAAAGCTGCTTCTGAGCTAGCCTTGCCCCCTTCGGATTGATATCCAAGAATGAAAAAAAGAGAAAGCCTTGGCTTTCTCTTTTTTCATATCGCTGATGTTCCTGTTTAATTTATTGCTGTCCAATAGATGTCGTGAATGACACCGACAGAATTAGGCCACTGCCTGCGTATCGCTGTGCTTCTCTTTATGCACCGGCACAAAGGCGGCTAAGCTACTGTGCAGATTGAGCCATAACTCACGTTGAGAGGCGCTGAGTGTGGCTGGCGGCGAGGCAAAATAGTCGAGCAGGACACAGGATTGCTTGGCAAATTCAGTGCGATAGGGTTTGAATTTTTGTAGTCCTTGCCATATTTGAGCGCTGTGCCAAAGCAGCGGCTGTGTCTCGCTAAGCTGAGGGGTAAAACTGTGCTGCCACTGGGTATTTTTAAGCTGAGTTTGCAGCTGATCGGCTTGCTGCACATCAGGCACAATCGGTGAGCGAATTGCTTGGCTCATCAGCCAGCATAAAATACGCCAGCGCTTGCTTTGGTTGCGAACCAAGGCTTGATCCAGACGGTTGAGTTGTCGCCATAGTGGCGTTAAAGCGGCTTCACTGTATCGATGCGGATGGTGGCATTGCTGCACAGTCGCTGCCGCGATATATAAGCACTGCGCATATTCAAATAGTCGCGTTTTTTGCCGTGTGGACCATGGTTGCTGGCCGGTCAGTAGTGCATCTAAATAGAGTGCGAAATTACAGCTGGCTTGATGCATTTTGGCTTGTTGCGGTTGTTTTCTAAAGCGCGCGCTCAATCCCCACCACCGCGCGGCAAGCATGTGACTCAGTTGTAATCCCAGGGTACCAAAAAGCGCACGGTCAAATTGCTTTAGGGCGCGCTGGCGATGATGGCTGTTGTGCTGAAAGCGACGAATGGCCTCATCGCTGTGATGAAAATAGGGGTGGCTGCTATAAAGCAGCTGAATCGCGGCATTGTGCTCAACCCAGGCGATAGAAAATGGGCTACGTTGAAGCTGTTGTTGGCATAGTTCAAGCCACTGTTTGAGCATGCCATGCGCTTGTTGCATCGGGCCATCGCGAAATTGCATCTGTTGCAGTTGTAATATCAGTTGCTGTAATCGATGAAGTCCATATTGATGTGATAAAGCAATACTGAGTTGGCCCAATTCTCGATGTTCATGGAGCGCGCAGTGAAATTGAATGAGTGCGCGCAGTTGCGTGGTTAGCTGCTGGCTTTGTACTAACAGTGGCTCAAGCTGCTCTGGCGCTTGCGTACATTGCCAGTTTTGCCACGTAAGCTGCGCGCTTAAGAGTACGGTGAGCTGCTCAAAGCCCGCTAAAGTCAGAGATGGCGCCGCAATGGCATAGGGCACTAAGGCGCTTTTGCGAAGTTGATTTTTGATTCGCTTGGCTTTTGCGTGACAGCCGAGCAATTGCGAATAATCAACACCAATTCGATGTTGCTGATTGAGCTGGTGGAGTTGCTGCTGGGTGAGCATTATCAAGCATGCATCCTTTTGCGCTTGGATTTGGCACAGCACAATGCAGTGGCTAAAGTGATCCTCGAATTGATTGCAATGACCAAACACAGTGATTTCATGTTCATTCAACTCGCCAGTCAAAGGCGTGATTTTTTCATCGCCATGCGCCAGTGCAAGTTGAGAGGGCGGCACGATCACTTTGAGCTCTTCGCTGGCAATGGCGCTGAGCCATTCATCTTTTTGTTTGTGGTTTGCCCACTGTTTGATCAATTGTTCGGCATGTAAGCGTGCAGGAGAGGCGATCAACGCACCTAACTGGGGCGCAATGGTGCTACAGCGCTGAATCACACGACTGAGAGTAAAGGGCGTAAACTCAAAGCCTTGGTAGCGTTTATCAATACACAATCGATAAAAGCCCTGAGTTTGCAAAAAGGTTTGCCAGCGTTCGGGTTGGGTCGGGCTATAGATTTGCCCCAGCTGCGCGACTGGGCCTGCGAGAAAATTATGCCCTTCGCTGCCGCTGCGCGGCAGGCTTAAATGATTGAGCGTTGCTTGATCGGCTCGTCCTTGGAATAGGCTGCTATCCCAACCGCTTTTAAGATAGTCATAGCCTTGTAATGCTGAATGAAAGTGCTTTTTTAAATGCTTTGCGATATAGGGGTAGAGCGTCAAGCTGAGCGCTTTTTGTCGCAATTGTAGTAGGTTAAGCGGCGTTAAAATCAATAGCGCGAGAACCACGGCCCAAGGGGTGAGTAGGCTGAAAGCAACGCCAAGTATGAGTAAGCCAAGGGTGCTACTGCTAAATAGCCAAAGCCCTGAACGAAGGTAAATTAGGTAGCCACTGAATATCAAAACCCCGAAGGCATAGAGCAAGGACCACATATTCACTCCTTGAACGCATTATCATTGCAATACATTCAGTGTAGATGAGTGGCAGCCGCTTGACTGGGTTGTCTTAACTTTGTCTCACGCTGTCATTATTAGTTTCCAATTGAATGAAAATCGAGCGCCTAAGGCCGTTGATCTTCATACCGAACGGCGTAAAATGTGAGCGCTTGCTTATTCATTGATAAGCATCCCGTCTGATTTTGCGTTGCCTGTCCTGACGCTAATGCCTAGAGCCAGCCTGCGGCTGACCCTGACTCTCCAGGGACGACAATCCAGTTTTTCTGAATACAGAGGTTAATGTGGTTATTTTTTCAGCGCTGCGAGATGCGTTTCGCAGTGGCTATTCACGTTCCAATTTTAAAGCCGATCTCGTTGCTGGGATCACCGTTGCGATCATTGCGATTCCCCTAGCGATGGCGCTTGCTATTGCTGTTGGCGTACCGCCTCAGTATGGTTTGTATACCGTGATTGTCGCGGGTACCATCGCGGCACTATGTGGTGGCTCTCGTTTTAATATTACCGGTCCAACGGCTGCATTTGTGGTCATTTTGCTGCCGATTACTGAGCAGTATGGGATTCAAGGGTTACTCCTTGCCACCGTCATGTCTGGTGCCATCCTGTTTTTGATGGGGCTACTCAAGCTGGGCCGTTTGGTGATGTTTGTGCCTTACCCTGTGGTGGCCGGTTTTACCGCCGGTATTGGCTTTACCATCGCCTTTTTGCAACTCAAAGACCTATTGGGTTTGACGCTATCTTCAAATCCACACCATTTTCTTGAAAAAGTTGCAGCCTACGGTCAAGCCTTGCCAACTCTGGTTTGGGCTGATGCCATTGTGGGCGCAGTGACGCTGGCGGCTTTTGTTTTGTGGCGTCGTCGCAAATCCAATATTCCACCGCACTTGATTGCCTTGGTTGTGGGCACTGTGACTGCTTTAGTACTCACTCATACAGGGCTTGGCCACGCTGCGACTATTGGCGATCGCTTTAGCTATGACCTCAATGGCGTGAAAGGCGTGGGTATTCCGCCATTTTTGCCTAGCTGGCATTCACCTTTTGCCGGCATTGATATGTCCATGGTGGTCGAACTGCTACCTGCGGCCATTACCATTGCGTTGCTTGGCTCGCTTGAGTCTTTGCTATGTGCGGTGGTTGCCGATGGCATGACTAAAACCAAACACAATCCAAATGGTGAATTGGTTGCCCAAGGGATTGCCAATATGGTCACCCCATTTTTTGGTGGGATTCCGGCAACAGCGGCGATTGCTCGTACTGCGGCAAACATTCGCGCGGGTGCGATTTCACCGATTGCAGGTATGGTTCACGCGGCCTTTGTGCTACTTGCGATTGTGGCTTTGGCGCCATGGCTCAGCTTTATTCCTATGAGTACCTTGGCGGCATTGCTGGTGATGGTGGCTTGGAATATGTCAGAAGTGCCACACTTTATTCGTACCATTAAAGTCGCACCAAAAGCAGATGTTGCCGTATTGCTGACCTGTTTTGGTTTGACCGTGGTGTTCGATATGGTGATTGCAGTGGCTTATGCCATGTTGCTTGCGGGTGTTCTCTTTATTCATCGTATGGCGCGCCTGACTGATATCGAGCAAGGCCAAAGCGAAGAGATGACGCCGGTACCCTATTTGGGTGATGAAGTGAGCGTGTACAAACTACGCGGCGCTTTCTTCTTTGCTGCTTGTGAAAAAGTGCTGATGAAGTTGAGCCATAGCCATCACAACAGCCAGCTGGTGGTGCTTGATATGCGCCAATTGGTGGCCATGGATTACACCGCATTGAAACAGTTTGCGATGACCCTTGAAGATATCGCGCCAAAACCTGTGATCATTCTTGGCGCTGCTGCACATATTCAGCATAAGCTCTATAAAGCCGGTATCATTCCATCGGATCACTGCTGGTTGTGTGCCAATGTGGCAGGAATTCGTCCTCTGATTGACCAGATCTCGCCCAAGGTCACACAAGCGCTATCGACAGAGAATGAAACTTCTATGTACACTGATTCCTCATCGCCACAACCGCATTAGGTTGAGCTGTTAAAGGAAAAGAGAGGCCTTATGTACCAAGATGCCATTTTGAATGAACTGAAAGAAGCCGCCACAGTGCTGGACCAGTTTTTGTCAAACCCTGACAATATTGCGCAAATTGAAGCAGCAGCAAAGCTGCTCGCTGATAGTTTTAAAGCGGGTGGTAAGGTGCTCTCTTGCGGTAACGGTGGCTCACACTGCGATGCCATGCATTTTGCAGAAGAGCTGACTGGCCGCTACCGTGAAAACCGTCCTGGTTATCCGGCGATTGCGATCTCTGATGTGAGTCATCTCTCTTGCGTGAGTAATGACTTCGGTTATGAATATGTCTTCTCACGCTACGTTGAAGCCGTGGGTATGCAAGGGGATGTGTTGCTTGGCTTATCAACTTCAGGCAATTCAGGCAACATCATCAAAGCTATTGAAGCGGCAAAAGCAAAAGGCATGAAGACCATTGCTTTGACCGGTAAAGATGGCGGCAAAATGGCCGGTATGGCGGATATCGAAATTCGTGTACCTCATTTTGGCTATGCTGATCGCATTCAAGAAGTGCATATCAAAGTCATTCATATTCTAATGATGTTGATTGAAGCAGAAATGGAAAAAGCATAAGCTCAAAGCATTCAATTGAAAGCAAGGAAGGGCTTTTATGTGCGAGCTGCTTGGCATGAGTGCCAATGTGCCAACAGATATCTGTTTTAGTTTTACTGGTTTGATGCAGCGCGGTGGCAACACTGGGCCGCATCGAGATGGTTGGGGAATTACCTTTTACGAGGGCAAAGGATTTCGCACCTTTAAGGACCCCAACCCCAGTTGCCAATCTAAAATTGCTGAGCTCGTTCAGCAATATCCCATCAAAAGCTGCGCCGTGGTGAGTCATATTCGCCAAGCCAATCGTGGCGAAGTCAAACTGGAAAATACCCATCCCTTTACGCGAGAATTATGGGGTCGTTATTGGACCTTTGCTCATAATGGCCAGTTATCGCACTATGAAAATTTACCCACGGGCCGCTACATTCCTGTCGGCGAAACGGATAGTGAATTGGCGTTTTGTTGGTTGCTCAATCAGCTGGAGCAGCAATTTATTGCACTGCCTGCGGACTTAACTGCGCTCTATCAATTTATTGCCCAGTGCTGCGATAAACTGCGTAGCCTCGGGGTGTTTAATATGTTGCTCAGTGATGGTGAGTCGGTGTTTACCTATTGCAGTAACAATCTGCATTGGATCACTCGCCGCGCACCCTTTGGTGAAGCTTCATTGATTGATGAAGATGTGGTGATCGATTTTCAGCAAGAAACCACGCCCAATGATGTGGTTACTGTGATCGCTACGCAGCCGCTGACCAACAATGAGCAGTGGCACAAAATGCGTCCAGGTGAATACTGTGTTTTCCATTTGGGAGAGCTAAAAGCCACCAATCATGGTTTTTGTGCGCCGCAACTGCCGCCTAATGCGCAGCCAAAATCAGCTTAATTGAATATAGAATAAACATAAAAAAGCCGACTGAGAGGTCGGCTTTTTCGATCTTTATTTGTTGAGCGTTTTCGCGCTGTTTATGCCAGATGACTGTCATAGAGCGGAATGAGTGGCGCTTCAAGTCGCTGACCATCTAAGTACGCATGATTACCTTGCAAGGTGAATCGACCTTCAAGGCACCACTGCACAACAGTTGGGTATAGCGCATGTTCAAGCTTTTGTACCTTCGCTTTTAAACGCGCTTCAGTCTCACCATCTTCAATGGCCACCATCAGCTGCATTAAAACAGGGCCGCCATCGAGCTCTTCAGTCACGAAATGCACACTGGTACCCGCATGGCTGTCGCCTTGTTCAATGGCGCGCTGATGGGTATTGAGTCCTGGATATTTTGGCAAAAGAGAGGGGTGAATATTGAGCATTTTGCCGCTAAATCGCTGCACAAATTCAGCACTTAAAATACGCATATAACCCGCGAGCACAACCAAGCTTGGCTCAAATTCAGCAATACAATCGGCTAAGGCTTGATCAAATTGCGCGCGGTCGGCGTAGTCTTTCACGTTAAGGCTGAGCGCTGGAATATTCGCAAGGCGAGCGCGCTCAAGGCCAAAAGCATCGGCTTTATTGCTGATCACCGCACGAATGGGCGCGGTGATTTCACCGCGCACACTGGCATCAATCAGCGCTTGTAGATTGGAGCCGTGACCTGAGATCACCACCACAATCCCGCCTTTGACCATGGCAGACATTACAGGATTTCGACCTGCTCTTCGCCATCGGCTGCGTGGTCAATATGACCGAGTAGCCATGCGTTTTCGCCTTCGGCATTCAAAATAGCGATGGCTTGCTCAGCAAGTTCTGCTGGCAACGCCATGATCAAACCCACGCCGCAGTTAAAGGTGCGGTACATTTCGTAGGTTTCAACATTGCCTTTCTCTTGTAGCCAGTTGAAGATTGCAGGCCATTGCCAGCTTGCACCTTTCACCACAGCTTTGGTATTGGCTGGCAATACGCGAGGAATATTTTCCCAGAAGCCGCCGCCAGTAATGTGAGAAATGGCATGTACAGGGGTGGTTTCAAGTAGCTTCAGTACAGATTTCACATAAATCTTAGTTGGCGCCAGTAGGTGCTCTGATAGCGGCTTGCCGTCAAGATCTGCGGACAAATCAGCTTTGCTGACTTCAATGATTTTACGAACCAAAGAGTAGCCATTGGAGTGTGGGCCGCTAGATGCCAAGGCAATCAGCGCATCGCCCGCTTTCACTTTGCTGCCATCAATCACTTCTGATTTTTCAGCAACACCGACGCAAAAACCTGCTACGTCGTAATCTTCGCCATGGTACATCCCAGGCATTTCAGCCGTTTCACCACCAATCAGTGAACAGCCAGATTGCAAACAGCCTTCGCCGATGCCGGCAACGACAGCCGCTGCTGTGTCGACATCAAGTTTACCGGTTGCATAGTAGTCCAAGAAGAAGAGGGGCTCTGCACCTTGAACAATCAAATCGTTGACACACATGGCCACCAAATCGATGCCGATGCTGTCGTGCTTTTTCAAATCCATAGCGAGGCGTAGTTTGGTACCTACACCGTCAGTACCAGAGACCAAAACAGGCTCTTTGTATTTCTTTGGTAGTTCGCATAGTGCGCCAAAACCACCAATCCCGCCCATCACTTCAGGACGACGAGTTTTTTTAACTACCCCTTTAATTCGATCGACCAACGCATTCCCCGCGTCAATGTCAACACCTGCATCTTTGTAGCTCAGTGACGTGTTATTCGTGCTCACTTAAGTATCCCACCATGGTTAGAGTCGAAAAAGCGGCGCTATTCTAACAGCAGTTGCAAAGCAAAGGAAATCGTTTGCGTGAAATCAACTTGTTGATGGTTCGTGCTGATTTTCTGCTACAAATGCTTGTATATCAGCTGAATGTTTAGGTTATAATGCGGCGGTTTATTTGCTGGTTGGAGTTACATAATGAAAATTGTTGAAGTGAAACACCCGTTGGTGAAACACAAGATTGGTCTGATGCGCGAAGGGGATATCAGTACTAAGCGTTTTCGTGAACTTGCAACCGAGGTCGGTAGCTTGCTGACCTACGAAGCAACCGCTGATTTTGAACTTGAGAAAGTAACCATCGACGGTTGGAATGGTCCTGTGGAAGTGGATCAAATCAAAGGTAAAAAAGTAACGGTTGTGCCAATTCTTCGTGCTGGTCTAGGCATGATGGATGGTGTGCTAGAGCATATTCCAAGTGCACGTATCAGCGTGGTGGGTATCTACCGCGATGAAGAAACCCTTGAGCCAGTGCCTTATTTCCACAAGCTTGCGCCAAGCATTGAAGAGCGTGTGGCTTTGGTGGTTGACCCAATGTTGGCAACAGGTGGTTCAATGATCGCAACTATCGATCTGCTTAAAGAAAATGGTTGTGAGCATATCAAGGTATTGGTACTCGTGGCTGCGCCTGAAGGGATTGCCGCGCTTGAAAAAGCGCACCCAGATGTGGAGCTATATACCGCTGCTATTGATCAACGCCTGAACGACAAGGGCTACATTATTCCGGGTCTAGGCGACGCCGGCGATAAGATTTTTGGCACAAAATAATATTTTTTAAAAAACCGGCGTTAGCCGGTTTTTTTCAGGAAAAAATCATTCACAAGCTAACTTAGCTGTTACAAGGAGAACCCCCCATGACTCAGGCTCGAACCCTGCAATCTGTGGCTCGAGATGCGCTCACCGGCGGTCAGATGCTATTCGTCGCATTTGGTGCACTGGTGCTAGTCCCACTCATTACTGGTCTTGACCCCAATGTGGCCTTTTTTACTGCTGGTATTGGTACCCTTATTTTCCAATTTTGCACCAAACGCCAAGTGCCGGTATTTTTGGCTTCATCTTTTGCGTTTATTGCGCCAATCAGTGCCGGTATTGGTAACTGGGGTGTGGCTGATACCCTTGGCGGCTTGATTGCTGCGGGTGGCCTCTATCTTGTTTTGAGTGCGCTAGTGAAATGGCGTGGCGTGGGCATGCTACATCGCTATTTGCCACCTGTCGTGGTTGGCCCAGTGATTATGGTGATTGGTTTGAACCTTGCGCCTGTTGCTGTTAGCCAAGCCATGGGCGTATTGAGTGGTGAGCAAGTGGTTGATCCAAGCACCGCGCTCTTTATCTCAATTTCAACCTTGACCACCACCTTGTTGGTGGCCATTTTAGGTCGCGGTATTTTCCGTTTGATTCCTATTTTGGCAGGTATCACTGTCGGTTATAGCCTATCGCTTTACTTTGGTTTGGTTGATTTCTCTAAATTTGCCAATGTGCCATGGTTTGCGATGCCAAACTTCACGGCGCCAAGTTTTAACTGGGAAGCGATTTTATTCATTTTGCCAGTGGCGATTGCACCTGCGATTGAACATATCGGTGATATTTTGGCGATTAGCTCAGTAACCGGTAAAGACTATCTGAAAAAGCCAGGTCTGCACCGTACCATGTTGGGTGATGGCCTAGCGACTATGGCCGCAGCTGCATTTGGTGGTCCACCAAATACCACTTACTCAGAGGTAACGGGTGCGGTGATGCTAACCAAAGCCTTTAACCCAGTGATCATGACTTGGGCGGCAGTGATTGCCATCTTGGTTTCTTTCACTGCGCCATTGGGTGTGTTCCTGCAAACCATTCCAACTGTGGTGATGGGCGGTATTATGACCCTGCTCTTTGGTTCGATTGCTGTGGTGGGGATGAACACCTTGGTTCGCCATAAAGTGGATCTGAATGATGCGCGTAACCTATGTATCGTATCTGTGATTCTAATTTTTGGTATCGGTGGTATGGCGATTAACATTTCTGTGGGCGGTCCTGCAGCAGAAATGCTTGAGCTATGTAAGCAAACACCGCTTGCATCGAATATGGTTGAAGCTTGTGCCAACCTAGAAAAGCCGCGTAATTTCGCGCTTCAAGGTATCGCACTGTGTTCAATTGTTGGTATTTTGCTCAATCTACTGTTACCTAAATCGAAGCCTGAGTAAAAATCTCGCATAATAGTTGCTGAGAGTCGCTCGATCATTTTATGATCGGGCGATTTTTTTTATCCAGTGGTTTGCATATGTGGAAACAAATTTGGGTCGCGTTGTTGTTGCTTGTAAGCGCTCAATGTCTCGCGGCAAATGAATATCGAACTCAGTTGAGTAGCACCGAAAGGGAAGCAAATTCGGCGCTATTGAGCCAAGGCTTGGCGCAAGTATTGGTTCAATTAACCGGCGATCGAGCCATTGTCGAGCAGCCACTGGTGAAAAAAGCCTTAGCAACGCCTGAAAATTATCTTGCGAGTAGCAGCTCTGATCAGCGTGAAGCGCAAGTGATTTGGCAATTTGGTTATAGCGCGAGTCAGCTTGATACACTGCTCAAAGAAACTAAGCAAGGTTATTGGGGCGGCGTGCGCGCACCTGTGTTGGTCTGGCTGGTAGTGGATAATGGCAGCGAGCGCCGAATCATTTGGGATCAAGACAGCAGCGATTATGATCAACTGCTGCGTCAAGCTGCGCAACATTTAGCTGTGCCTGTGCAAATGCCTATTGGTGATTTGGATGATGCTATGGCGATCTCGGTGCCTGATATTTGGGGCGGCTTTAGTCAGCCTATCGCTACGGCTAGTGAGCGTTATCAGGCCAAATCTGTCTTGGTGATCAAGGCGCGCCAAGCAGGCCATCAGCCGCTGCAGGCACAATGGCAACTTTGGAATATGCCAGCATCTCGCATGGGTGGGCAGTCGGCATCGATCAGTGGTCAAGGCATGGTTGGTGCTGATGGCGCTTTGGCTGATGTCTTTACCCAAGTGGTGCAATATCATGCCAAGTTAAACGCACCAAAAGAGATTGATCCTCAAGCGACGCAAAGCACAGGGCTTGCGCTGCGAGTGTATCAAATTCATAACAGCAAAGATTACTTTGAGCTTGAGCGCATGTTAAAAAGCTTAACCAGTGTGGCGCAAGTGAAACTGCGCAATATCACAGGGGATTATGCTGATGTGGAGCTGAAGCTTTTAAGCGGTGAAGATCAGTTTTATCAAGATCTGCTCAATGATGGTCGCGTGCAGAAAAAAGCGTTACCGAAAGCGCCTGCAGTGGTCGTAACAACGCCCAAAAAAGATCCAGAACAAGCGCTTACCACGGTTGATAAGATGCAATACAAGGCTGACTCGGCAACTGAAACGCCAGTTCAAGCGGTTCAAAAGCCAGAGGTTGTGACTCCGACAATGGGATATTTCTGGCAACCAAATCAAGATTCGTGATCTTCACGATAGAACCAATCAGCAGTGAGTTCTCTCACTGCTGAGGTCATGATAATATGGCCTTAATGCTGCATCTTATACCAATGGATGGATAAGCTTGACCAAACACGCACAGCTTTCTTTGAATGTTCTTCTGCCTGACGATGAAACCTTTGCCAGTTTCTATGCAGCGCAAAACCAAACCGTGATCGATGCGGTTCAAGCCTGTGCATCTGGCTCTGGTAATCCATTACTTTATCTTTTTGGCCCGCAGGGTGCAGGTCGAACTCATCTTTTGCACGCAGCCTGTGCACAGGCAACGCAAGCCGACCGTCAAGCAAGCTATATTCCCCTTGAAAAATACGCACAATTATCGCCCTCGATTTTAGATGGTCTGGAAAATCTGTCCTTGGTCTGTCTGGATAATATCGATGCCATTGCTGGTGAGAGTGTGTGGGAAGAGGCGATTTTCGATCTCTATAATCGTATAGTGGAAAAGCGTCGTGCTCATTTGCTTGTTTCAGGACGGCAATCGCCCAAACATTTGGGGCTAGCGCTCCCTGATCTGATTTCACGCTTAGATTGGAGCACCAATTATAAATTGGCGCCGCTCTCTGATAGTGAAAAATTGGCGGCCATGCAGCATCGCGCTCATTTGCGTGGTTTTGAGCTGACCGATGAGGTGGGGCAATTCTTGCTGAAGCGTTTAAGCCGCGATATGCGAACCCTGTTTGAAACCCTTGATCAGCTTGATCTTGCTTCGATTGAAGCCAAGCGTAAGCTGACGATTCCCTTCGTAAAATCCGCGCTCTCACTTTAGCGCTGATTGTCTATTTCAGCTTTTTTATCTTTCTTTTGGGTTGGTGGGTGCCAGCGGCGAATCATCATGACCTGCGTGGAAAAGCACAGCAGCGTTAATATGAGCTCTATGGCAGCCAATTGCCATTCATTATTTGAGAGCAAGAGTGTGGCGCCGTGGATAACGTAGATCATCAACAGAAAGCCATTATATTGCAGGGCTTTGACCTGTCGTTTGCCAATAGCATAAAGCGGCAGCGCAAGCGGTAATAGCCAAAGTGTGGTGATGATGAGTGGTGAGAAATGCGGATGTGGGCTGAGCCATAGATGCCAACTACCAACCCAGAGCATGAGTAGCAGTTGGCTATAGAGCGCGAGGTTTTGACCTTCGCGCTTGTGCTTATTCTGATCCTTAAGCAAAAAGTGCCAATACTTGCGCGGGTGGGCGACCAATGGCCGCTTTTTCACCATGAACCACAATCGGGCGCTCAATCAATTTTGGATTGGCAATCATGGCGGCAATTAAGGCATCTTCATTTTGCTCGTTTGCTAAGTTGAGCGTTTTGTAGAGCTCTTCTTTTTGGCGCATTAGTTGGCGTGCTGAGTCAAATCCCAAGGCTTTGAGTAGCGACTCAATGGTTGCTGCTGTCGGCGGCGTATCGAGATAGCGAATCTCTTCTACCTCAATGTGATGCTCCTGTAAAAGCGCCAATGTTTCACGGCTCTTTGAGCAGCGAGGGTTGTGGTAAATCTGAGTCATCAATCGTGTCCTTTGAGCTGTTTTATTGTTGTTGGAACGGGTTGTATTTAGATTTAGTTTCTTAGCGCATTAAATCGCACTTGTTCACGCCGAAGCTGGTCAATTCGCGCATCAAATCTGGCTTGATTTAAGCTACCCAGCTCACTAATGCGACTGGCCTCAATATATCGGTTGATGGCTTTTTGCCATTGGCCGCGAAGCGCCATCACTTCACCCTGCGCAGCATAACTTTCGGCCAGTTGTTGATGATTAGCATAGGCCTGCGCGAGTAAATTCCAGCCCACGGTTTCATTGGGACGCTGGTGGGTATAGCGCTGCAATAATCGAATGGCAGGTGCGTACTGTTTGCTATTGAGATATACATTGGCCAAGTTGAGCTCAAGCACTGCGTTGTCAGGCGCAAGTTTTAGTGCATTTTCAAGGCGTTTCGCCGCGATATCATAACGTTTTAAGCCTAAGTCAATATCTGTGGCGACATCGAGATAGAAGCGATTGTTGGGAGATTTCTTCAATAGCGGATTGAGTAATGTTTGCGCCTGCTGATATTGGTGCTGATCCAACGCAACGATGGCCAGACCATATTGCAAACTATCTGCAAATACGCCCTGCGCTTTGGCTTGTCGGCGAATAAACCAATCTCGACTTTGCTGCGCTTGTAAGCCACTAAAGCGGGCAATCACCCGAGCCTTGGCTAAATGAAAGGCAAGATGGTTTTGATCGAGTTGTCTTGGGTATTGCTCGGCACGCAAACGTGAGTCGGTAATGCGTGACTCAGGTAAGGGGTGAGTCAGTAGCATGGCCGGCGGTTTGCTGACATAACGGAACTGATCGGCTAGACGTCCGAAAAAGTTAGGCATGCCGTAAGGGTCAAAGCCGCTGCGATACAGGGTTTCAATGCCCACGCGATCGGCTTCTTGCTCATTACTACGGGTGTAGTTGATTTGCCCTTGCATATTGGCTGCCGTGGTTGCATGGATGGCGGCAATACCCGCTTCAGGCGATGCCGCTGCTAAGAGCAAACTACCAATCATTGCTGCCAGTGCTGCGGGAGAGCGCTTGGCTTGTTCCTCCATACTGCGCGCTAGGTGGCGCTGAGTAACGTGAGCAATTTCGTGCGCCATGACTGAGGCCAATTCGCTTTCATCTTGGGCATGTAAAAACAGTCCAGTATGTAACCCCACATAGCCGCCAAAAAAAGCAAAGGCGTTGACTTCAGAATTGCGAATTAAAAAGAAAGTAAAGGGCGTTTTGACATCGCTCGCATTGGCAACCAATTGATTGCCAAGATCATTGATATAGCTTTGTAGTACGGGATCGCTAATGATAGGGCGGCTGGCGCGCAGCATACGCATATAGGCATCGCCATATTGACTCTCCATTTCAATGGAGAGTGTGGCCGCAGCTGTGGTTCCCATATCGGGCAGATTATTGGCTTGGCCCATCGCTGGCAGCATAGCCAGTGTGGTACTGAGCAGTGTCATCTTCAATGAGCGGAAAAAAGTAGTGCGCATAGCGATCCAGCGAGCGATTGAGTATCAATAAAGACCAGAAAACCTGAATAAGGTTTCATTTTTACCACGCTTTTCCATCATTCTCTAGTCAGTGACAAAGTGCAATTTGCGCTGTGTATCAGGGATTTGCCACTGACATAGCAGTAAATAGGTTAAAATATTGTGAAAAGATTTATCCATTGACTGTTTTTCATTCACTTCCTTAGGTTAGTATGAAGTGATTGATTTTCAATAATAAACGACCAGAGGATAGGCCATTTATGATTGAGATGTTGAATCGCTGGTACCAACGACGTTTTTCCGATCCAGATGCGGTGGCGTTGGTTGGTATTTTGCTGATGGGCGGTGTGGTCCTTTATTTCTTTGGTGCACTGCTTGCGCCGCTTTTGGTGGCCATTGTGATGGCCTATTTATTGGAGTGGCCGGTGAGTAAATTGTGCCGTGTGGGCTTGTCTCGCTCTCTATCGGCAACTGTGATCCTACTGCTTTTTAGTGGGTTGATGGTGATCGCCCTTGGCGGTTTATTACCGACCATTACTAGCCAAATTGCTAATTTAACCAGTGATATTCCGACCATGTTTAGTCGCTTTCAAGTTTACGCGACCAATCTACCGGATCGTTATCCTGAAGTGATCGATCCCGCACTGGTGGATGCATTGATGGCCTCGATGCGGGTGAAAGCCTTGGAGATGGGGGAGTCTGTGGTGAAAGGCTCACTGGCATCCTTGATTAGTTTGGCAACCTTGGCGGTGTATCTGATTTTAGTGCCGCTGTTGGTGTTCTTTTTGCTCAAAGATAAAAAAGAGATGCTGCAAACTGCGGCGGGTCTACTGCCGCGAAATCGACGCTTAGCCACGCAAGTTTGGTTGGAGATGAACCAGCAAATCTCGAATTATATTCGCGGCAAGGTGGTGGAAATTTTAATTGTTGGCATCGCCAGCTATGTCACCTTTGCGCTGCTTGATCTGCGCTACGCCCTACTGCTTGCTGTGTTGGTTGGGCTATCGGTTTTGATTCCATATATTGGCGCGGCGGTGGTGACTGTTCCTATCGCCATGGTGGGACTTTTTCAGTGGGGATTGGGGCCAGATTTTTGGTGGCTAATGATCGCCTACGGCATTATTCAAGCTTTGGATGGCAATGTGTTGGTGCCAGTGCTCTTTTCTGAGGCGGTGAATTTGCATCCGGTCTGGATCATTGTTGCAGTTTTGGTTTTTGGTGGACTTTGGGGTTTTTGGGGCGTGTTTTTTGCCATTCCACTGGCGACCTTAGTCAAAGCGGTATGGGGCGCATTACCAACGCCAGCGGAGCCGCATCATGATGTTGATGTTTAGCGTTTGACTGGCGCAAGTTTAATCGCTGGTATAAAAAAAGCCTTCATAGAAGGCTTTTTTTGAATCCATCGCACTTAAAGCTGGTTGAGAAAATCAAGCACCACTTGGTGATGATCTTTGGTCTTAAATTTATCAAAGACATGCATGATGGTGCCTTGCTCATCAATCAAAAAGCTGATGCGATGTAAGCCATCATAAACCTTACCCATGAATTTCTTTTCGCCCCACACGCCATATTGCTCGGCAACCTGATGATCCTCATCGGACAAAAGGGTGAAGTTCAGCTGATCGCGTTCAATAAATTTTGGCAAGCGTTTGACCGGATCGATGCTGACACCCAGTACCACGACATTATGTTGGTCGAGCTCTGATTTGCTATCACGCAGACCGCAAGCTTGCACGGTGCAGCCTGGGGTCATGGCTTTAGGATAAAAGTAGAGGAGCACCTTTTTGCCCGCAAATTGGCTAAGGCTGATGGTTTCACCATCTTGATTGAGCAAAGAGAAATCAGGCGCAGTGGTACCTGCGGTTAATGTATTCATTCCATGATGTCCTTTTGTGGCTGGTCTAAAAATTCAATCTCGCCGCGTGCCAGTAAATCATCACACAGTGCGGAGAAGTCCTGCTCAACATCCGCACGTTTTGCACTGAGCGGCAGGTTGGCACTGATATGAATATGAAGCTGGGCAAGGTGCTCGTCATCGCACGCCTCTGTGGTGTGGGCGCTTAAGCTGGCGATGTCGATATCACGACTGGCAAGAAAGTAGGTGTATTGATCTAAGATGCCGGCGGTGTCATCCACTTGCACACGAATCTCTGCACGATACACACTTTGTTTTGGGCGGTGGCGCTGAGTTCGCTTCATCACGGTGAGCAGATCGTGAAGGGCAGATTGTTCCGGTAAGGTGGTTTCAACTTGGGTAATGGCGTTGGCATTGCCACTGAGCAGCATGATCAGTGTAAATTCACTGCCAAACTGAGCGATTCGGCTATCAATAATGTTGCAGCCACACTCAGTGACATGGTGCATAATGATGTTGCTGATACCTGGGCGATCGTGGCCCATGGCAGTAATAACCAAATAGTGTTCCATGCGTTACAAGCGATCTTAGATTGGTGCGACTATGTTAGCACAGTCATCGCGTTAAGCTACTGGTCACAAAGCGAGTATTTATTTTCACCAAGCAGCGTCAATGCTTGTTTTTGGCTAACGCCAAAAGTACCATGATGAGCTTAATGTGAAGGAGAGATAGACATGTTTTCAGGAAGCATTGTCGCCCTAGTGACGCCTTTTACGGCGCAGGGTGAAGTCGATTATGCGGGCATTAAAAAACTGGTGGAATACCATGTGGCCGCTGGCACGGATGCCATTGTTTCTATGGGGACGACGGGGGAGTCAGCAACGCTGACCGTTGAAGAGCATGTCAAGGTAGTTCAAGAAACGCTGAAATATGCAGCGGGCCGTATTCCTGTGATTGCAGGTTCTGGCGCCAATGCGACGCATGAAGCGGTAGCGTTTACCGAGATATTCAATGAGATGGGCGTTGCCGCTTGTCTAACCGTGACCCCTTACTATAACAAGCCCACGCAAGAGGGGATGTATTTGCATTTTGAGGCGATTGCGAAAGCCGCGAAGATCCCTCAAATTTTGTATAACGTACCGGGTCGAACCGGTTGTGATTTACTTCCTGAAACAGTGGCACGTCTTGCCAAATTGCCTCAGATCGTTGGTATCAAGGATGCGACCGGTGATCTATCACGTGTGGCGAAAACACGTGAACTTTGTGGCGAAAACTTTATCCAATTGAGTGGCGATGATGCCACTGCGCTGGAATTTATGCGTCTCGGTGGCCAAGGTGTGATTTCAGTCACCACCAATGTGGCAGCGCCTGAGATGGCAAAAATTTGTGACTTGGCTAAAGCAGGTGATTTTGCTGCTGCAACCGTGATCAATGACACCTTGATGCCGCTGCATCATGATTTGTTTGTTGAGGCCAATCCCATTCCGGTGAAATGGGCTTGCACCCGTATTGGTCTCATTGATAATGGCGAGCTTCGCTTACCGTTAACAGTGCTAAGCCAAGCCTATCATGCCAAGGTTGAGCAGGCGCTTGCGCATGCTGGCGTGATTGAATGTCAGGAGATTGAATGAAACTCACCCATCCTTTGTTAGTTAGCTCGCTGGCGCTTACGCTTGCAGCTTGCTCGAATCCAGAATCACGCCGCCAAGCGAGCGATAATTTCGATTATCTTGCAACCTATGAGCAGCAGCCGATCAACACGCCTACTGGGCCTGCGCAATCGGCGTTGGAGTATCAAATCCCAGCACAACCAGTTAACGGTGAGATTGGCCCTGGCGTAGATATTCGCCCGCCAATGCAGGTATTTGATCTGATTCCTGGCGTTCGTTCAGAGCTAACGGATCAAGGGGTGGTGTTGTGGACTGTGCGCAGTGCAGATGCCGATCGTGTTTGGCAAACATTGCAAAGTCTTGGCCAATCTGATCGCTTGTCCTATGTGGAACAAGATGCCAATAGCTTGCTCACCGATTGGGTGACTTGGACCATTGCCGATACAGAAATTGAAGCTGGCGTGCAATATCGCATCAATAAAGTGTCGAAAATGGGTCGCACCGGTTTTGAAATTACCCTTGCCGGTTGGCAAGAAGATGGCGAAACCATGGCGGTGGATGATGAGGTGAAACAGCGTTATAGCGTGCTGCTCGCCAATATGCTGACTGCTCACTATGACAATTTGATGCGTGAACAAGCGCGTCAACAGGCGATTGCCCAAACTCAAAATATTCCAATTAGTGTCGGTACAGATCGCAGTGGTTTACCTGTGATTATTGCCCGCGCACCATATGATGTATTCTGGGAAAAAGCGCCAGCCTTGCTTGAGAAAATTGGCTTCACCATGGAAAGCCGCAATGGTTCACAAGGGACCATCTCAGGTCGCTTTGATAAGCTAAGCAGTAGTGAATATGCTGACCTTGGGGTTGAGGATATCGATATTAAACTGTCGACTTACACCATTCAGTTTGGTGATTTGGAAAACCGAACCTCGATTAGCTTTGTTGACCGCTACGGTGTACCAGCTTCTCGTGAAACGCTTGAGCAAGCCGCTGTGGCATTGCAAAACGCACAGAAAAAGTAACGATATCTATCGCTATATAGGAAAAAGAGGCGCTATCGCCTCTTTTTTTATGCCGTTTTGCTTGGTTGAATGAGCGTTGGGGTTGCTATGCCATTCTGCGTTTTTCTGGCTGAGTGCTTGATATTTAAATAGTTGATATTTGTACAAAGCAAAATGAGGAAGTAGCGATTAATGCTGGTGCTTTATTATTTATTCCCTGGCAGGTCATTCTTTTGCTGAGCATCCATTTGCTTGCCATTGGTATCGCTCATGTCATGCGTTTTAAGATGATCAGTGGGCTTCATTTGCGCTTGTTGCTGCTCAAACTTAGCTCTGCGCTGAGCGGCTTCTGCTTGCATTTTGGCAAGTTCAGCCTGGTCTTTTTCTTTGCGTGCTAGGTAGTTATCGGGCAATTTTGGTTTAGGTGCTTGCCAGAAAGTGACCATCTGCGCCACGATAAAGCCAAAGACGATAAATCCGATAAACCAAGGATTGGTGATCCACTCCATCATTGCTCCTCATCAAACGACGCAATATTGTAGACATAGCGCTGTAGTAGTTCAGGCAGCATTGTATCAATGATTGCTTGACCCGCAACCGGATGCTGCTGATAACACTGTGTCAGTACTGCGACATTTAATTGTGTGAGTGCCGTTTGGCTCATCGGCGCATAGCTGACGTGCCAAGGCTCGATACCCACACCGCCACGATCGCGACGATAGGGAAGAAAAAATTCAAAGCGCGATAAATTTTCTTCAAGCCATAGCGCGAATTCATATTGATGACCACCTTGCTGATATTCCCAAGGCTCTAGTGCCAAAGATTGCGCTGGCGGCAAACAGTTTTTGGCATAGAGGTCAAAATCACAGCCCCAATGATGGCGACTGGTTCCCGGTAGGGCAGACCAGCGCATAATGGCATGTACCTTTTGCGCATCACTTAAGGTGTGCAAATCTATCGGTTGATTAGCGTCATTTAAAATGGCGCGCGCACCTTGCCATTTGCCCTGCCAAATCGCCGCTTGGCGATGAAAATCTCGGTGTGCGCTGGCAAGTTGAAGATCAAATCCAGCGGTTTTTGCCGCGCGATATAGCGCAAGCAATGGTTGGCTCACCGCATGATGAACTCGAACGAGCGGTGAATGTTCAGCGATGGGGCAAGGCACCAGATGCTGAGTGTCGAGTCCTGTCAGCTGCATCGGGGTCATGACAATAGATTTTCCAGTGTTTGCTGATAAATATCGGTAAGCACTTCAAGGTCGGCGATTTTCACACATTCATTCACCTTATGAATGGTGGCATTGACTGGCCCAAGCTCGACCACTTGACCGCCCATTTGAGCAATAAATCGACCATCTGAAGTACCGCCTGTGGTTAACAGTTCAGGCGTTCGGCCGGCTACTTTGTCTGTAGCTGCGACCATCGCATTCAGCAAAGGACCACGATCGGTTAAAAATGGATGACCGCTCAAGGTCCAAGTGAGGTCATACGCCAAGCCATGGCGGTCTAAAATGGCATGAACCTGAGATTTGATATCGACATCAGTGAGCTCAGTGCTAAATCGAAAATTAAACTGCACATGAAGATCGCCTGGGATCACATTCGATGCGCCGGTACCGGCTTGAATATTGGGGATCTGAAAACTAGTCGGTGGAAAGTAGGCGTTGCCCTGGTCCCACTCTTTTTCCGCGAGTTCAGTTAAAGCGCGAAAGGCCTGATGCACTGGATTTTTAGCAAGGTGCGGGTAGGCGACATGGCCTTGTACGCCATGAACAGTGAGATCGCCGGTAATCGAGCCGCGGCGACCATTTTTAATCACATCGCCAATGTGTTCGGTGCTTGATGGTTCACCGACAATGCAAAGATCGATGGGTTCGTTGCGTGCCATCAAGGTATCTACCACACGTGTGGTGCCGTTGATAAATGGCCCTTCTTCATCGGAGGTGATTAAAAAACCAATAGAGCCTTGATGGTTGGGATGCTCAGCTAAAAAGCGCTCGACTGCAACGATCATGCACGCCAATGAGCCCTTCATATCTGCCGCGCCACGCGCGTAGAGATAACCCTCTTTTTCTGTTGGTGTAAAAGGCGGGGTATGCCAATGGGCTTCATTGCCTGCTGGAACCACATCGGTATGTCCGGCAAAAGCAAATAGCGGTTTTTGCGTACCACGACGGGCCCAAAAATTGGTGGTGTCTTCAAACACCATGCGCTCAATGTTAAAGCCAAGTGCCTCAAGGCGAGCAATCATCAGCTCTTGGCAGCCTTCATCCTCAGGGGTAATCGAAGGGCGTGCGAGTAGATCCTTTGCAAGGGCAATGACTGGGCTATCCTGCGCCATAGTAACTTCCTATTTTTATCTATTGAACGAAAAGAGATTGATATTGTTCGGCTTTAAAGCCAATTAAAGATTGATCGCCAGTACGCAAAATCGGTCGTTTGATCATCGCCGGTTGCGCAACTAAGAGCGCCAATGCACTTTGCTCATCAAGTGCATCTTTGGTCGCTTGATCAAGCTGACGATAGGTGGTGCCACGTTTGTTCAGTACTTGCTCCCAACCAAATTCTGTAAAGAATGACTGCACTAAGTCGGTATCAATACCCTGCTTGCGATAGTCATGGAATTGATAATCTACACCTGCTTGTTCAAGCCATTTTTTTGCTTTTTTAATGGTGTCGCAGTTGGCAATGCCATAAAGAATCGTGGTCATAAAGGCTCCTTGATTGAAGTGAGCTGGCTGAAGTGGACTGGCTTTAGAAAAATGCAGTTTGACCCATGGGGTCGGTGGGTGCAAGTCTTCTGGCCTCTGGTCCAGAAAATGATTGTCTTTAAATGCAGACAGTTTGTTGCTGTGGTTTCAGCTTTTATTGTGAGTCATGATGAGAAATTTATCACTTGGATCATGGCTGTATTTAGAAATTCATTTTAAACAGGATCTTAGGCGATGATTTAGATGCGAATATTGACGCTATTTTGATCAAGCGCAGAAAAAAAAGCAGGCAGATTGTAATAATAAGCGCCGATAGCAAGGAGGTATCGATGGATATGAATCCAATTTTTGCCAGGCGTTTATATTTGGCTTGGCTGGTGGACCAACTAGAGCGTCCGAATGTTCCCATGTTGATGAAGCACACGGGCTGGCCTCGTCGCACCATTCAAGATGTACTCAAGGCATTAGCAGGCATTGGGATTGAACTATCTTTTGTTCAAGATGGCGTGAGACACAATGATGGTTACTACCAAGTGTGTGATTGGGGGCCAGTGAATCGTCTGTGGGTCATCGATCAGCAAGCGCAAATTCAAGCTGCCATTAGCTAATTTAGCGCCTTTATAGCACTGTTTATTGTGCTTATGCTTGGCAAGTCAGTGTTTCTGACGCTTGAGAGAAACCACCTTCGGGTGGTTTTTTAGTGTGGGGCGAGGGGCATAATAAATATCATCGCTTGGTTGTCGCTCTGGGGGAACTTGGTTAGCATAAAGCCAGAGGTGATCATGACACAAAAAAGCATTCTATTTATTTGCCAAGGTAATGCGGTTCGCTCGCAGCTGGCGCAAGCCATTATTAATCAAGATTATGGTCAATATTATCAAGCGCAAAGTGCGGGATTAACTGCATCTGAGGTTGATCCTCGCGCCGTTGCGACCTTAGCGCGTCATGGTTACTCAACGAAGGGGTTGCAAAGTACGGCCCTGAGGCCTGAGCAGCTTGGTCAATTTGATTATTTGATCACCCTATGCGCCAGCGCAAAAGCAGAATGCCAACCGCTGTTGGTGGATAAGCACTGTTTAAGCTGGGATTTGGCAAAACCTGTAGCTAATGAGCAAGGTGAATTTGAACAAACCTTAGCAGCGCTCAAGCAACGTATTCGTTTGTTTCATTTAGTGCAGACACCGGCGCATGCGCAAGGATTTGATCCTTTGTTGCTCAATAAGTGTTTAAGTGATCAAACGCGATTGCTTTTATTATTGCTTCTTTATAGCGAGCAAGAGCTTTGTGTTGGCGAGTTGTGCGCGGCATTGCAGTTGTCGCAACCGAAAATTTCTCGTGCCTTAAGTCATCTACGCCATTGCGGTTTATTAAAGGATCGCCGTGTCGGTCAGTGGGTCTTTTATTCTTTGGCGGATTTGCCAGCATGGGTACTGACGATACTGGAGCAGCAACTGCTTGCCTGTCAAAGTAGTATTCAAGCGGCGGTGATGCTGCTCAGTCAAAGTGAGAATCTTCGCCCGCTAAATTTAGATTGATTCACTCAATGTTGATAAAAAGAGCCACTGATGTGGCTCTTTTTATGACGGGTAAATGGATTGAATTATTTAGCCGTTAGCGGCTTGGCGTTGCTGATTTTGGCCAATGGCAGTGCTAATAGGCTGGCAAATGCTAACAAAATAGCGGAGGCCCAAAGACAGGCGCTGAGTCCCGCCCATTGGAATAGCGCGCCGGAAGCGATGGTACCCAATAATCGTCCGCTGGCATTGGCCATATAGTAAAAGCCAACATCCATGGAAACGCCATCACCACTGGCAAGGCGCACAATCCAGTAAGAGTGTAGTGAGGAGTTGATGGCAAAAATAGCGCCAAAGCTTAGCAAACCAATCACAATGACTTGCTGCGGATAGAGCCCGTATTGCACGGCAGCTGCAATCCCGAATGTCAGTAGGGTGAGTAAAAATGCCCAAAATGACAGTGCGCTGGCTTGCGGCAGGCCGTGCGTTTTACGATTAGTGATTTTCGGTGCGAGACCTTGCACCACACCATAACCCATGACCCAGATGGCTAAAAATCCGCCCACCCAAAGATGCGACCAACCAAAGACCTCGCCTAAATACACTGGAAGCGCCACGACAAACCATACATCGCGTGCGGCAAATAAACATAATCGCGCCGCAGAAAGCCAGTTAATGGCCGCTGATTTTGCCAGGAGGTGGCGAAATTTAACCTTGTGTTTGGCTTTGCCCATCTCTTGATTGAGATAGAGTAGGCTACCGAGCAGCACGAGCGTGAGCACGCTTGCCATCAGTAGCATGGCTTGCTGAAAACCAAGGACGGCGAGCAATAAACCACCCAAGAAAAATCCCGCACCTTTTAGCGCATTTTTAGAGCCAGTGAGGATTGCCACCCAACGATAAAGCGCACCTTGCTGTTCATCGGGCACGAGGGTTTTAATGGCACTTTTGGCACTCATTTTATTGAGATCTTTGGCGATGCCAGACAAAGCCTGCGCGGCCATTACCCAAGGTATGGTGAGCCATGGATTGGGCAGTGCCAGCATCAATAGGGCAAGGATCTGCATCGCTAGGCCAATATTCATGGTGCGATTGAGTCCCCAGCGCGCACCGAGCCAGCCGCCGACGAGATTGGTCACCACGCCAAAAAACTCATAAAACAAAAAGAGTGAGGCGATGGTCAGGGCGTTATAGCCAAGCTGATGAAAATAGAGCACCACCAACATGCGCAGCGCGCCATCGGTCAGAGTGAAATTCCAGTAATTAAAAGTAACAAGCATGTATTGGCGCAGCGATTGCTGCGCCGAGGTGGCGTTATGCATCATGATCTTGTGCGAGTTGGCGAAGATAGTCGCGTTGATTGGTTTTAGTAAATGCGTTTGGACGAAGCGCTTGCACTTTTTCCACAATACTTTGCTCATCCCATCCTTGTTCGAGCAGGATATGCGCTGCGAGCAAACCAGTGCGGCCACTGCCGCCCATACAATGCAATGCGATGGTGTGGCCTTTACTTAAGTGATCTTTGAGCTGCTTACTTTGCTCTAACCAGTTTTGTAAAAAAGCGGCATCGGGCGTTTGATCATCTTCAATGGGGGCATGTAGCCAATCAATGCCAAGTGTTTCAATGGTTTGACCGAGATGGCTCAATTGATGATTGGCCATCTCTTGCTCTGTGAGTGCCGTAACAATGGCGCGAACACCAAGCGCTTGCAGCTGTAGCAAGCTCTCTTCGAGGTTACTCCCTTGCGTGCCAGGGCAAGGGGTGAGAACCAGTGCAGCGTAACCTTCACGCACGGGTAGGGTCCAATACGGGTGTGACATATTCATGCTCCTTAGAACGCTTTTTGCGCCACATAACGCATTAAATCTGCGGTGCGGCAGGCGTACCCCATTTCATTATCATACCAAGCATAAAGCTTCACCATATGGTCATCGACCACCATGGTTGAGAGGGCATCGATAATGGTTGAACGTTGATCGCCACGATAATCGATCGAGACTAACGGTTTTGTCTCAAAGCCAAGAATTCCTTTGAGATCTTGTTCAGAGGCTTGTTGCAGTATGGTGTTGATTTGTTCAACTGTCACGGTTTGCGCAAATTCTAAGGTGAGATCCGTAAGTGAGGCATTGGCCAGTGGTACGCGCACCGCATGGCCATCAATTTTGCCCTTAAGCGCAGGAAAAATATCGATAATCGCTTTAGCTGAGCCTGTGGTGGTAGGGATCAAGCTCATACCGCAAGCGCGAGCTCGGCGTAGATCTTTGTGCGGTGCATCTAAGATGGTTTGGGTATTGGTGAGATCGTGAATGGTGGTAAAGCTAGCGCGTTGAATACTGAGTTTTTCGCTGAGCGCTTGAATCACTGGCGCGATACAGTTAGTGGTGCATGATGCAGCCGTCACGATGCGATGTTTCGCAGGGTCAAAGATATGATGGTTGACGCTATAAACAATGTTGGCCACCTCATTGGATTTAACGGGCGCAGTGACCACCACGCGCTGAACACCTTGGTCAAAATAAGCTTGCAGTTTCTCGGGCGAGCGATGAACGCCTGTGGCTTCAATGACAATATCGCAGTTAGACCAATCACCCGCTTCGATGGTGTCATGTTGGCTGGTATGAATGCGCTGACCATCAATCTCAATATTGTTTGTACTGTGCGAAATTTGTCGAGGCCAGCGACCTTGCACGGAATCAAATTCAATTAAATGCGCTAATGCGCGGCTGTCACCTGCCACATCATTGATTTGTACAAACTCAATCTCAGGCCAATCAAAGGCGTGACGAAGAACCAAACGACCAATACGGCCAAAACCATTAATGCCAACTCGAAGTGTCATATGAACTCGCTATGTTTGTATATACGCATAAGTGAATATATAAAATCAATTTGAACAATGCAATGCTCAAATTCTAGCCAAATTCACTATTAAGGATTCTAAAAAGACGCTGCGCCGCCCCTCAATCCAGACTTGAGGGGCATTCATCGGCAGAGATTTATGGAAGAGGTGGCGTAAAACTAGAAATTAAATTGCATCAGGTTGGTGAAATACAAGGTCAGGAGTAATCCCCAAGTGAGGATGCAGCAGATCCAGCCGCCCATCCCCTTGGATTGAGCTTTGATTGGCATGCTTTCTTCTGCCGACGGTTGCACCGTATCCTCTTGTTGTTGTTTGGCTTTGAGCTGCTTTTTCTTAGCCTTATCGGCGTCACGTGATTTTTGTTTTTGCTGTTTTTTGTAAAGCTCAATGCCTTGCTGAATCCCTTGTGCGATCAGTTTGGTTTGTGCTTTGGTTTGGCCCGGCTTTTGTGTGGCCTTAGCAATGGCTTCTGCATCTTGCGCCGCGCGCGTCGGTTGTTTCATCCGGACTCCTTGTTTATGTCAATATGATTTGACGTAAGTTTGACGAGCATATCAGCACCTGCTGATTGAAAACGTTTCATTGTGCCCCAAGATAGCGATGAAAGGCAGTAAATTTGAGGTGAACTATGGCCGCGAAAATCGCCCTCGGCTCTTATAACGATGAAGATTTTGACCAATATGGTCTATTAAAACCCAGCCATTGGCTGTGGCTGGTGGTATTGCTGCTGATGCGTGGCTGGCTGATTTTTGTGATGGCTGGGGTTAGTCGTGAACATGGCTCGCCTATTTTGTCGCAATTTTATCCTCAACATGGACAATTAGCGGTGGCGCTTTTGTTGGGGCTCCCTGCACTGGTGTTAGCTTGGACGGCGAGTTTGAAGCAATACCGTCATACATTTTCTGCGCGTTATTGGCGTTATGGTCAGCCAATTCTACTGCTTAGCCTTTTGATAGATGGGTTGAACCAGCTGGTGACCATTCACCATCTTTGGTCACAGGGTGAGGTGGTTGCAACATGGCAGCCAATTTTATTGCTGACGACAGTTTGGGCCTTTATTTTTATGCTAAAAAGTCAGCGTTCGCGTGAAGCTTTTGCCGCACATAGCGCCGTCGATAAAGCATCAAGCAAGGAAAAATCGGAATCTAAGCCATAAATTGACGTGCTTTTATGATTTATTTTGACTCGTTTCCTATTCCTTCGGAGTCATCCGGTTACAATAGTGCATCAAAATAATAAGGAGTTATCTATGGCCTTGTCACAGCCAGCTTTGATGCCTATTGCGGGTAATTTTGCGTTATATGCTTTGGTCAATGTTGATCACAGTGCGGATCGTGTATTAGAGCAGTGCCAGCTTTTGGCGCAAGCCTGCGAAAAGATTAATCAGGATTATCCAGGTGCCGATTTGGTTTCCTGCGTCAGTTTTTCTGCCGGATTCTGGCAGCAACTAGATTGCGCCATGCCACCTGAGTTGGTGCCTTTCCCTGGTTTTGGCAATGGCACGGTTGATGCGCCAGCTACGCAAGCTGATGTATTGATTCACCTACATTCTCAGCGTCATGACTTAAATTACTTGGCCTTTAAAAACTGGCTTGCAGCACTGCAAGATTGTGTCACGGTTTTAGATGAAACCCATGGTTTCCGCTTCCTTGATAGCCGTGATATGACAGATTTTGTCGATGGTACAGAAAACCCTAAGACAGATGAAAAACGCAAAGAAGCCGCTTGTATTGCGGAAGGTGAGTTTGTAAATGGTAGCTATGTCATGCTGCAGCGTTTTGTCCATGATTTGGTCACTTGGCATCATCACTCTCAACATGAACAAGAGCAAATGATGGGGCGCACTAAGCCTGACTCTGTAGAGCTTGAGGATGTTCCTGCTGACTCGCATGTGGGTCGAGTGGATGTCAAAGAGAATGGCAAAGGGTTGAAGATTGTGCGCCATAGCCTGCCTTATGGCTATGCATCAGGTGAGCATGGTTTGTTATTTATTGCTTATTGCGCCACCGTGCATCATTTTGATGTGATGTTGAAGCGTATGTATGGTGAAGTGGATGGTATTCACGATCGTCTATTGGATTACACCCATGCTGTGACTGGCGCTTATTTCTTCTGTCCAAGTGCTGACTTGTTAGGTCAGTTGAAAGTTGTTGAGTCAGCCTAGCTAACTCTTATCAATGAAATGATCAACGAAACAGTAAACATGATAAAAAGCCGGCGAATATGCCGGCTTTTTTATGGGTTTCGCAAAATCCTAGAGATAAAAAAACGCAGCCGAAGCTGCGTTTTTTCTGACTTGCAGACCAATTACTTGGTGATGCGAAGAACAGGCGTTTCACCAACACTGACTTGACCAGAAAGCTTGTTTAGCTCTTTGATTTCGTCCATGTTTGAAATAACAACAGGCGTTAGTGTTGATTTTGCTTTTTCTTCTAGAAGCGCTAGGTCAAATTCAACAATGGTGTCACCCACGTTCACGCGTTGACCTTCTTCTGCGATACGAGTAAAGCCTTCACCTTTTAGTTCAACTGTGTCGATACCAAAGTGAACGAATAGCTCGATACCATCATCAGACTCGATAGAGAACGCGTGGTTGGTTTCGAAGATTTTACCAATGGTGCCGCTTACAGGTGCAACCATTTTGTTACCTGCAGGTTTGATTGCGATACCGTCACCAACAATCTTCTCTGCAAATACTACATCTGGCACATCTTCGATGTTTACGATCTCACCAGAAAGTGGTGCGATTACTTCAATCGCGCCGCTTTTTGCGCTATCGCCAGAAATCATCTTCTTAAAAATGTCGAACAGACCCATGTCGTTGCTCCTAAGCCTTATTGTATTGCTGCTATTTTAGCAGTTCGTTTTTTCTGCAATGAATTTTTCAACGTGCGCTTCGATCTCAGCAGCCGTTGGCATTGCGAGTGCTTCTTCTGCCATGGTTTTCACCTCAGCGAAGTTCGCGTTACGAATAATTTTCTTAATGCGTGGAATCGAGATGGAGCTCATGCTGAACTCATCAAGGCCCATACCCATCAATAGAAGGGTTGCGCGCTCGTCACCTGCGAGCTCACCACACATACCCGTCCACTTACCTTCCTTGTGAGAAGCGTCGATCACTTGCTTGATTACGGTCAGTACTGCAGGTGAAAGTGGGTTATAAAGATGTGAAATTAGCTCATTGCCACGATCCACCGCAAGAGTATACTGCGTTAAGTCGTTCGTACCAATACTGAAGAATTCAACTTCTTTAGCAAGGTGATGAGCAATTGCTGCGGCCGCAGGGGTCTCAACCATCACACCAACTTCAATGCTTTCATCAAAAGCAATGCCTTCGGCGCGAAGTTCAGCTTTATATTTTTCTAGCTCAGCTTTTAGTTCACGCACCTCTTCAACAGAGATGATCATTGGGAACATGATGCGAAGTTTACCGTGTGCAGATGCACGTAGGATCGCACGAAGCTGATCACGAAGGATCTCGCGACGGTCTAGACAGATACGAATCGCACGCCAGCCAAGGAATGGGTTCATCTCTTTTGGCAGATCCATGTATGGTAGGTCTTTATCACCACCAATATCCATGGTACGAACGATTACAGGCTGGCCTTTCATGGCTTCAGCAACGCCGCGGTATGCACGGTATTGTTCAGCTTCTGAAGGAAGCGCGTCACGGTCCATAAATAGGAACTCGGTACGGTACAAGCCAACGCCTTCTGCGCCGTTACGCTCTGCACCATCACAGTCTTTTACTGTACCGATGTTTGAGCATACTTCAACGTGGTGACCATCTAGGGTCACAGCTGGTAGCTCTTTCAATTGTGCAAGCTCTTCTTTTTCTGCAAGGAATGCAGCGCGAACAGCTTTGAATGATTCGATTTGGGCATCTGATGGGTTGATGATGATTTGGTTATTAATCGCATCAAGAACCAACATGTCGCCAGATTTCACTCGCGCAGTGATGTCATTGGTTCCAACAATCGCTGGAAGCTCTAGAGAGCGTGCCATGATTGATGTGTGTGAAGTACGACCGCCGATATCAGTGATAAAACCAAGCACGTAATCAAGGTTGATTTGCGCAGTTTCTGAAGGGGTTAGGTCGTTTGCAACAAGAATTACTTCTTCGTTGATTGCGCTAAGAGAGATGATCTCTACACCCAGCGCGTTTTTAACAAAGCGGCTACCGATGTCGCGAACATCAGTAGCGCGCTCTTTAAGGTATTCATCGTCAAGAGACTCAAGTGCAGCCGCTTGCTCTTCGATCACAGCGTGAATCGCAGCGTCAGCAGATGCCTTGTTATCTTTGATGTAGGCTAGGATTTCTTCTTCAAGCTCTTCATCTTCAAGCAACATGATGTGGCCTTCAAAGATTGCTTCTTTCTCCTCACCAAAAGTGATTCGCGCTTTCTCTTTGATAGCTTCAAGTTGTTGTGCAGATTTGTTACGTGCGTCATAGAAACGCTGAATTTCGTTTTCGATCTGGTCTGCAGGAACGGGAGCGGTGTTGATGACAACGTCATCTTCCTTGAGCAGTAACACCTTGCCAAAGGCAATACCCGGAGATGCCAAGATACCTGAAATCATAGCCTTACCTTAAATTGTTAAAGAAAATGGTGTATTTGAGCGTGTTGAGTAGATTACTCTAGCTCGTCCATTAGTGCTACTAGGTGATCAACAGCTTGTTGCGCTTGTGCGCCTTCAGCAGAGATAGTGATCATGGTGCCTTTGGTTAGGCCAAGAGTTTGTAGCTTGAATAGGCTTTTCGCGCTTGCGCTTTTGCCGTTAGAAGTCACAGTGATGTCTGCGTCGAAAGTTTTCGCATCTTTTACGAACTGTGCTGCTGGACGAGTGTGTAGACCGTTTTCTGCAGTAATTTCAACTTGCTTCTGATACATATTGTTCACCCCGATATTATGGTTATCTATATTTTTTGGCGCTTTCCATCGGGAAGGTTGCTGCCAATGGCTTCCAACCAGAGTCGATGAGAGAAAGCGTGTGAAAGCAGTGTCATAGTGTAAAAGTTGCGTAATTATTCACCGCAAACCTTTTCTTTTTTCTGCTTCCGCGTATTTTTATTTTTTTCGATAAAATAAAAACATGGGTTTTATACGAAAGCTCGACGAGAAAATCAACAAAAAAGCCCCAAATCGGGGCTTTTTTGATTTCGATCAAACTAGGAGCGCTCACTCTATCAGCACTTATTGCTCGGTCTCTTTATCGGTAAACAGGCCGGCAAACAGTGCGGTACTGAGATAACGCTCGCCCGAGCTCGGTAGTACAGTAACAATAGTCTTGTCTGCAAACTCTGGCAACTGAGCCAAACGATTGGCTGCAACAACCGCTGCGCCTGATGAAATACCGGCCAAAATACCTTCTTCTTCCATCAATCGACGGGCCATGGTGATGGCATCATCGGAGGTCACGGTTTCCACGCGGTCAATCAAGCTTAGATCAAGGTTGCCAGGAATAAATCCGGCACCAATGCCTTGAATTTTATGCGGGCCTGGTTGAATTTCTTGGCCCGCAAGCGCTTGGCTAATCACGGGAGATTCAAGAGGCTCAACCGCGACAGAGGTGATTGCCTTGCCTTGGGTATTTTTTAGATAACGGCTCACCCCAGTGAGCGTACCGCCGGTACCCACGCCTGCGACGAAGACATCGATGCCGCCGTCGGTCGCTTCCCAAATTTCTGGGCCTGTGGTTTTTTCATGAATTTCAGGGTTGGCTGGGTTGCTAAATTGTTGCAGCAGTAAATATTGCTCTGGGTTGCTTGCGACAATCTCTTCAGCTTTTGCAATCGCACCTTTCATCCCCTTGGCACCTTCAGTAAGGACCAGGTTCGCTCCCAGCGCTTTGAGCAATTTGCGGCGCTCAAGGCTCATGGTATCAGGCATGGTAAGGGTGAGTTTATAACCACGCGCTGCTGCGACATAAGCCAGTGCAACCCCGGTGTTACCACTAGTCGGCTCTACAAGCTCGATGCCGGCTTTGAGTTTGCCTGATTTTTCAGCATCCCAAATCATGTTGGCACCGATACGGCACTTGACGCTAAAACTTGGGTTACGGGCTTCAACTTTCACCAGTACGTTGCCGTTACTTACGCGGTTCAATCGCACAAGTGGGGTATGACCGATGGTATATGAATTGTCGTCGTAAATTTTGCTCATAATAAATTCGTCCTTGCACATCGAGGTGGATTTGTTTTGTCGAAATCAGCTTAAATCCACCCATAAAAAATAGAAGTAACAAATCGTTATAATCTATATCGATTGGAATGATGGTTATGAGTCAAGGCGGTTATTTTTTATCGCGCGAACCGCTTCTTGCCTTTGCTGGCGTTGGTGAACCGTCGGTGTTTTGTAATGACGCACCCAAGCTTGCGTGGCTGCACAAACGGCGACGGGCATAATCACCAAATTGACCAATGGAATCATCGATAACCCCATGACAATAGCACCAAAAGAGAGGCTATGAAGGGGTTTTTGCGCCAGCGTTTTTCGCATCGCCATAAAGGGGACTTTGTGATTATCAAAGGGGTAATCACCGTATTGAATGGTCAGCATCCAACTGGCAAATAGAAAAGAGAGAATCGGCCCAATGGTTTGTCCGATCACTGGAATCACCATCAGAATTAGGATAACCACAATTCTAGGCAGGTAATAGACAAGCTTTTGTACTTCGCGCCAAAGAATTCGTGGGGTATCGGCAACAAGCTGCGACCAGCTCATGCTTTCTTGTGACTCACCACAAAGCAGCGCTTCTGCTTTTTCTGACAGTAAGCCATTAAACGGCGCGGCAATGAAGTTGGCGACGATGGTAAAGATGTAAGCAAAAATAACCAAAATCGACATCAGCATCAGCGGCCAAAGAATATAGTGCAGCCAAGTGAAAAAGTCAGGAAGCGGTGCCAGCAGTGCATCAATCCATGTATTAAATTGATTTAATAGCCAAATGAAAGCGCTGACAAAGAGCAACACATTAATCATCAGGGGAATGAGTACAAAAGCGCGCAGCTTGGGATGAAAGGCAAGCTCAAATCCTTGCTGAAAATCTTGAAGCGCATGGCCAAATTGATTGGGTGCCATTTTCTGTTTCATAAATATGAGTCACAGGCTGAAATGAAGCGTTCAATACTAGCAGCTTGTGCTGGAAAACCCATCAGCAATAATCTGCTTGGTGCATATCGGTGATGCTATAGGCGGCGATTCGGCGTGCAATATGTTGGATCAATCACCAGAATTGGTTGTCCCCTCACATTTAACTGGCACCAAGGCTTCTTTTTTTTACACAACCTTTGGTACATTAAGCGCATCAGTGAGCTCGAAAGAGCAATAGACAACGTCCTGTCGGGTCGGACTAAGGTAGAGAAAGCACAATGGATGACCTACGCCTCGTTTTAATCGTGATTGGTTTATTGGCGATTGGTGGTTTGTTACTGCACGGTTTGTGGTCAAGCCGTCGTGAAAAACCCGCCAAATTTAATGAAAAGCCACTAAGCAAAGTGAGCCACCGAGATACCGATGGTTTCGATCAAGATGGTATTGGCGAAGTGCGCGTGGTGAAGCGCAGTGCACGACAAGAGCCAAATTTTGGTTTTGCCGAGGAAGAGGAAGAAATCGACCCGCTATTTGCGCGTCGTGAAGAGCCACAAGATGCGCCCGTTCCTCATTTTCAAGCCAATACGGATGCTGTTGATGTGATGTCTACAGGTGAGTCGCAGATTCAGATGCGCACTGAGCCACAAATGAGCGCCTTTACGGATGACGTAGCTGTGGCAGTGGCAGTAGCCTCTCCTGAGGCTGTGCGAACTTCTGCTCAAATGCAAAGTACAGCGCAAATGCACCGTGAACCGCAACAGGTTGCTGCTGAGCCAGCCGTGGCGGTAGAAGATGCTGTTTTAGACAACACTGTTTTAGAAAACACAATGGTAGAAGAGGCGCCAGCTGCGCCAGAAAACATCATTATTGTGCTGCATGTCGCAGCGGGACGCGATCAGGTTTTCCAAGGTGTTCGTTTGGTCAATAGCTTAGAGCGTAATGGCCTTCAATATGGTGAGATGCAGCTTTTCCATCGCTATGTGACTTTTGCAGGCTCTCAGGAAATTTTGTTTAGTGCTGCCAGCATGATCAACCCTGGGATCATCGACCTTGATCGTTTGGATAAGTTTGAAACCCCAGGGATCTCATTTTTCATGCGGGTACCAAGCTATGGTGATGGTTTGCAAAACTTCAAATTGATGCTTCAGTGCGCACAACAAATTGCAGATGAGCTCAATGGTGAAGTATGGGATGATGAGCGCCAGCTCCTCACACCGCAACGCATTGATGGTTACCGCCAGAAAATTAAGTCGGTGCAATAATTGAAATTCAAATGGTTGCAACCAAAACTGGTTGTAACAACAATGAAAAATTGATTGAGGGCCCCTAGTGGGCCTTCTTTCTTTGTTTGAAATGGCTGGAACAAAAAGATGTCAGACACCCTACAGCAGCAGATAGAAGCGCTGCGCGAGCAGATTATTTATCACGAACATTGCTACTACGTCCTAGATGCACCTGAGGTGCCTGATGCCGAGTTTGATCGCTTGATGCGTGCGTTGCAGACGATGGAAGCACAGCATCCAGAGTTGATTACCCCGCAGTCGCCAACCCAACGCGTGAGCGGTACGCCGGTGGCAAGTTTGCAATCGGTGCAGCATGAAATGCCGATGCTCTCTTTGGATAACGCCTTTAATGACGAAGAGATGCAGGGTTTTGTGTCCCGCGCGATGGATCGCCTAAATCAGTCGCAAGCTTTAACTTTTTGCTGTGAGCCGAAATTAGATGGCCTGGCTATTAGCTTGCTCTATGAAAATGGTCTTTTAGTGCGCGGGGCGACGCGCGGTGATGGCAGTACGGGCGAAAATGTCACTGAAAATGTGCGTACCATCCGCGCGATTCCGCTCAAATTGCAAGGTGAGCATGTGCCGGTACGTCTTGAAGTGCGCGGTGAGATTTTTATGGATAAAGCGGGTTTCGAAAAGCTTAATGACAATGCTCGCGCCAAAGGGTTGAAACTTTTTGCCAATCCACGCAATGCCGCAGCTGGCAGTTTGCGTCAGTTGGATGCGCGCATTGCTGCGACCCGTCCACTTCGTTTTTATGCCTATGGCATGGGTATCAGTGAGCCACAGCAAAACTTTGACTCGCACTACGGCATGCTGATGCAGCTTAAAGCCTGGGGATTTCCTGTCAGTGATGCGGTGAAACAAGTCACAGGTACGCAAGCTGTATTGCAATATATTCAAGCAATGGGTGAGACCCGAAATAATCTTGCTTTTGAAATTGATGGGGCGGTCACCAAAGTCGATAGTATTGCGCAGCAGCAGCAACTGGGTTTTGTGTCACGTGCGCCGCGTTGGGCCATTGCTTTTAAATTCCCCGCGCAAGAGGAACTCACCACGCTGCAAGATGTGGAGTTTCAAGTGGGCCGTACTGGCGCGATTACGCCTGTCGCAAAATTGGCGCCAGTTTATGTCGGTGGTGTGACTGTGAGTAATGCCACGCTGCACAATGCCGACGAAATTGCACGTCTTGGTGCGATGATTGGCGATACGGTGGTGATCCGTCGCGCTGGTGATGTGATCCCACAGGTAGCCAGCGTGGTACTCTCAAAGCGCCCTGAAAATGCCAAAGCTATTGTTTTTCCGACCCTGTGTCCGGTATGTCAATCACCAGTCGAGCGGGTGGAAGGCGAAGCTGTGATCCGCTGTAGTGGTGGCTTGGTGTGCGCCGCTCAGCGTAAACAAGCACTGAAGCACTTTGCATCACGAAAAGCGCTGGATATGGATGGTATGGGCGACAAAATTGTCGAGCAATTGGTGGATAAAGAGATGGTGCACACGCCCGCCGAGCTCTTTCAACTCACACCAGGCCAACTGACGCGTTTAGAGCGCATGGGGCCAAAATCAGCGCAAAAATTGGTGGATGCAATCAATGTGGCAAAACAAACCACCTTGGCGCGCTTTTTATACGCCCTTGGTATTCGCGAAGTGGGTGAGGCTACGGCGCAAAACCTTGCGCAGCATTTTTTGACCTTAGATGCATTGATGAATGCAGATGAAACTGCGTTACTTGCTGTACCTGATGTGGGGCAAGTGGTGGCGCAGCATATTGTGACCTTTTTTGCATCTGAGCATCAGCGAGAGGTGGTACAAGCGCTGCTGGGTGCGGGTATCAGTTGGCCAGAAGTGAGCGCGCCAGTGATTGGCGAAAGTGCCACGCTTGCTGATGAAATTGTGGTGATCACAGGCAGTTTTACTGCCATGTCACGCAGCGAGATTAAAGCGGCGCTTGAAACGCTCGGCGCCAAAGTGACCGGTAGTGTATCGAAAAAAACCACCATTGTGGTGGTTGGTGAAGCTGCGGGTAGCAAATTAGACAAGGCACAGTCGCTTGGTATTCGAATTTGGGATGAAGCGACTTTGTTGTCACAACTTCAGAATTAGTCCTTATTTAATTTAAGGGCTATTTGGAATATGGAAAAGGTGCTGCTTAAGTGCCTTTTTTTGTGGCTGTTATCAAAAAATGATGATGTTATTTCTTGAAGGCAAAAAAGTAACTTGGATTAGGCAGGGAGAAAGTGAAGTTACGCGCGGATCTCGTTTTGTTTTGTGCTAAGAAGTTGATACACATGACAATTCGATCGCGATCTCATTTTGTTTTATTTTCCCACTAAAATATGTGACCAAGCCTTGCGAAACGCCCTGTTTTTGAGGCCTGACGCGGTGCCAGTGATGTGGATCACTGTCTTGGTTAATTCTTGCGCTGGCTCATATTTTTTGAAAAGCAAATAAAGATTCAATTGATGTTTTAGCTAGGAAAGTTAGTCTTAGGCACGTGGTCGAACAGATAGTTCAATGACACAACAAATTTTGTAATGACTTTTTGAAAAAGTGATTACGAGGGAATGCACGAAATACTTGCGGCGGCCAAACCAACGAGTATTTCGTCATGATAAAAGTGAAAATTGAGATAATCTCTTTTAGGAGTTTTCCATGGAAAAAATGTTCAAACGCACGCTTCTTGGCGCAGCAGTTGCACTAGCAGCTACTTCAGCTAACGCAGCAATCGAGCTTAACGGCCAAGCAGTTCAGCTTTACGGTCAAGCAGCTGCTTCTTATCAAATCTGGACACCAGAAGTTGGTAATGATACAGCTCGTGTAGAAATTGAATCTCGTTTCGGTATCAAAGGTACTGTTGAGTTTGATAACTTTGCACCTAACTTCATCTACCAAATGGAAACAGGTAACTGGGACACTGGTTCACCATGGGGTAATTCAGGTCTAGTCGGTGGCCGTGATACTTGGGTTGGTTTTGATTTCGAAGGTGTTGGTTCTATTAAGTATGGCCGTCAGCTTGACGCAGTATATACTTATGTAGATTGGCCACACACAAACCCAGGTCTAGGTGTAGTGTTTGAAGAGCATAACACTATCGGCTTGACACCTGCACTTCGTGAAGACCACATGCTACGTTTTGATTCTGCAACTTGGGGTGGTTTTAACTTCCAAGTATCTGCAGGCGGTATGCAAGATGATATCGATGCACTACGTCTAAGCCTTGCTGCATCTTACACCAACGATATGTTCAGCGTTCACGCGGGTCATTACTCACAAGGTAAATACTCTGTGACTGATGCAGGTGTAACTACAGACAAGGGCGACCAGTCTTACTCACTAGTTGGTGGTAGCGTGTTCCTAGGTCCTGTGACTTTGACTGCTGGCTATAAGATGATGGAAAACAACCTAACTAACGATTCACAAGATGCAGTTTCTGCAACTGCACAATATGTGACTGGTTCTTGGTTGTTCAAAGCTGGTTATGCTCATACGTTCGAGTCTGATAAAGCTACAGCTGATGATAGCTCAACTGCGATGGTAGGTCGCGTTCTATACATGTTGCCAAGTACTGCAATCTATGTGGACGTTCGTAACTACGACATGCTAGGTGACGATGAGTCACGTGATGGCACTCGTACAATGTTCGGTGTTGAGTACTACTTCTAATTTGATTAGTTGATACTCTAAAATGATTATGCGAGCATTCTTCGGAATGCTCGTTTTTTTTAAGGATGATAACGATGAAGCTGATTCGTTCTACTTTTCTAATGGCAAGTTTGCTGTGTTCTTTTTCAACTTTTGCTGCAGTGACGGTAAAACTTCATCAAGATCTTGAGCCTGTTCTTATTGATGGTGAAGAGGTGGGGCTATTAACATTTGGTTCCCAACGTGAAATAGAATTACCTGATGGCATGAATCAGTTGGTGGTACGTGTCGCAAAATTAGTTCCAAGTACAGATGGCTTTGAAAAGTTTAATTCATCACCGGTTGTAATAACATTTAATGCCTCGAATCAAGAGATTTTGGTTGAACCATCCATTGTGATTCAGCGTTTGGATCAACTGAAACGTTATAAGGCAAATCCTCAGATGACAGTGAAAGATACAGATGGTAAGCCATTTTCTGTTCATCAAGGTGTCTTAATGCGCGGTAAAGGGCTGATGCGTGACTATGAAGAAGAGCTAGAAACTTATAATAAAGTGCATAACTATAGTTTCAATACGGGTGATTTCTCAGTCACAGCGGCGATGCCAGTAGTCGAAAGTACGCCAGCCATTCAAGTGGATGGCCAAACAGCGCCTGCAGCGAAACAGCCACAAACTACAGTGCAAAGCAAAGATTTTGCACCGGTGACAGATTTCTCTGCGCCAATGCAAGCCATGTACTTGCAAATGACCCCAGAGCAGCGCCAAGCATTCTTGAGCTGGGCGGTACAAAACGTGAATTAATCCGCTTGCTGCATGCAAGTCGGCAATCAACCATGACCAGATGCATCGACTTTGCAACCCACAAAGGGTTGAGAATAGTGCGATGATATTCTGTGATGATTGTAGAATTTAAGCGGAGTGCTAAAATAGCGCTCAGACTTGAGGCACGGCTCTAGGCTGTGCCTTTCTATTTTTGGTCCATTTATTCAATACAAGGCAATCAAATGACGGTGAAAACACGTTTTGCACCAAGCCCAACGGGCTTTTTGCATGTTGGTGGCGCACGTACCGCGCTTTATTCTTGGCTTTATGCAAAGCACCTTAATGGTGAATTTGTACTTCGCATTGAAGACACCGACTTGGAACGTTCAACCCAAGAAGCCATTGATGCCATTATCGAAGGGATGACTTGGTTGGGGTTGGACTGGGATGAAGGTCCGTACTATCAAACCAAGCGTTTTGATCGTTATAACGCTTTGATTGATGTTTTGATTGAGCAGAACAAAGCATATAAGTGCTACTGCCCGAAAGAAGTGCTGGATGAAGTGCGTGAAGAGCAGATGGCTGCAGGCGTGAAACCACGTTACGATGCCAACCATCCTAAAATCAAAGCTGCCAATGATGCTGCAACTGCAGATAGTCCTTTTGCGATTCGTTTCCGTAACCCAACGGAAGGCTCAGTGGTATTTGATGACCAAATTCGCGGTCGTATTGAAATTGCCAATAAAGAGTTGGATGACCTGATCATTCGTCGTAGCGACGGCTCGCCAACCTATAACTTCTGTGTGGTTGTGGATGACTGGGATATGGGGATTACCCACGTAGTGCGTGGTGAAGATCATATCAACAACACACCACGTCAGATCAACATCTACGAAGCTTTGGGCGCACCTGTGCCTACCTTTGCACACTGTGCGATGATTTTGGGTGATGATGGTGCCAAGCTATCGAAACGCCATGGCGCGGTGAGCGTGATGCAATACCGTGATGAAGGTTACCTGCCACATGCTTTGCTGAACTACTTGGTTCGCTTGGGTTGGTCTCATGGTGACCAAGAAATCTTCTCCATGGAAGAGATGATTTCATTGTTTGAGCTGACTGCAATTAGTAAATCTGCATCTGCATTTAATACGGATAAATTGCGTTGGTTGAACCACCACTATATTAAGACCACGCCAGCGGATGAAGTGGCCAAGCATTTGGCATGGCACCTTGAGCAGCAGCAAATTGATGTGGCAAATGGTCCTGCGATCACCGATGTGATTGCGATCTTGGCTGAGCGCGCTGAAACCTTGGTTGAGCTTGCTGCGCAATCTCGTTATTTCTACCATGATTTTTCTGAGTTTGAAGCAGGCGCGGCGAAAAAGCATCTTCGTCCAGTAGCAAAAGAGCCATTGATGCTAGTGAAAGAAAAACTCGCAGCATTGGATAGCTGGGAAAGTGAAGCCATTCACCATGCCATTGCGCAAACGGCTGAAGATCTAGGTCAAGGTATGGGTAAAGTGGGGATGCCACTGCGTGTTGCTGTGACCGGTGTTGGTCAGTCACCATCCATTGACGCGGTAATTTCGCTGTTGGGTCGTGATAAAACACTCGCGCGGATTGATATGGCGCTTGCCTTTATCGCAGAGCGTGAACAAGCTTAATTTGCTGATGTAACAAAAAGAAAAAGGAAGGCTTTGGCCTTCCTTTTTTTCATCTTTGCGAGCTGATGTTGCGTGTTTGGCGAGAATTAGCCTTTTAACTCTTCATATTGATCCATGCAGTAACGGAAAGTGTCGGTGCCCGCACCTGAGGTAATGCAGTAGCGGAACGCATCTTGGTCAATTGAGGTTGGTGAACCCGCAACACTCATGCCACTCACACTTGCCATACCAATCGCTAGAACCATAAATAGTTTTTTCATTGCATTTCTCCATGTTGTGTATGCGACGTTTTCGTCGTTCGATATTCAATATAGATCGCGCTCACAAAAATACAGATTCCTTTACATTTGAATTTCAAAACTGACACACAAGCTGTTTCACAAACGAGCAACAGGGCTGCATCCAGCGAATTTACTGCTGATTTAACCTCCACATATTGCTGGCTTTTTATTCTGATATTGGTTTTTTCACGAAGAAATACTGGAAATTGTATTTTTTCTCAGCGATCGGTGGTGATGTGTGGATTTTTTTGCAGCACATGCTTGACGGAAAAAATGAAGATCGATTAAGATTCGCGCCGTCTTCAGTGAAGACCCTTTGGGGCTATAGCTCAGCTGGGAGAGCGCTTGCATGGCATGCAAGAGGTCGGCGGTTCGATCCCGCCTAGCTCCACCAAAGAGTCCCGTTCGTCTAGAGGCCTAGGACACCGCCCTTTCACGGCGGTAACAGGGGTTCGACTCCCCTACGGGACGCCAAATTAAACGCCACGCTTTTAGCGTGGCGTTTTTCGTTAGTGGCAAAGATGCTGTTTTGACTATGAAATGTGCAGTTAAACACGACTGCAAAGAAAATTCGATTTTTAGCCTTGACGGGGTAGGGGAACTTCTCTAATATTCGCTCCGTCTTCGGTGAAGACCCTTTGGGGCTATAGCTCAGCTGGGAGAGCGCTTGCATGGCATGCAAGAGGTCGGCGGTTCGATCCCGCCTAGCTCCACCAAAGAGTCCCGTTCGTCTAGAGGCCTAGGACACCGCCCTTTCACGGCGGTAACAGGGGTTCGACTCCCCTACGGGACGCCAAATTAAACGCCACGCTTTTTAGCGTGGCGTTTTTCGTATGAGCGGCAGAAAGCGGTAAAAGCTTCGCCACACTTTGATTTTCTCTTTCGGGTTCATTGCCTTTTGACCCTGATTTACTCATAGTAAGCGCTTGTCGAATTGCGAGGTCCGGAAAATGACACCTGCAGTACGCTTACTCAAAAGCAAAAAAATCCCTCATCAAATCCATCAATACCACCATGATGCCCAGTGTCACGCCTTTGGTGACGAGGCGGTGAATGCCCTGGGACAAAATCCAGAACGTGTGTTTAAAACATTGCTGGTGAGCCTCAACGGTGACATCAAAAAGCTTGCCGTCGCCGTGTTGCCTGTGAGCCATCAGCTGAATCTCAAGTTGATCGCCAAAGCGGCAGGCGCGAAAAAAGCGGAAATGGCCGACCCTAAGTTAGCCGAGAAAGTGACAGGTTACGTGGTAGGCGGGATCAGTCCGCTGGGACAGAAAAAACGTCTGCCTACTTTTATTGAGCAAGGCGCTACAGATTTTGACACCATCTTCTTTAGCGGCGGAAAGCGTGGGTTGGAGATTGAGCTTGCGCCGGCATTGCTTGCGCAAGCTGTTGGTGGGCAATTTGCACCTTTAATTGATGAGCAATGAGTCGCCAAGCGGCGATTTCGTCTCTCGTGTAAAGATTAAAATTAACCGCGACGACGATGTTGTTCGCGGTTTTCTAATTTGCTCTCAGCACTTTTTTTGATCATCACATAGAGCGCACCTTGGCCGCCATGTTGGGCGAGCGCACTATGGTAGCAAACCACCATCTCTAATTGGGTGAGCCAATAGGCAACATAGCTCTTCATTAATGCGGGCGGGTTACTCTTTTCACCTTTGCCATGGACGATGATCAGTGAGCGGATATCCAGACGTTGGCAACGATTAAGAAATTGCACCACCTCATCTCGTGCTTGTTGCAGACTTTTACGGTGTAGATCCAATCGCGCACCAATCGGGTATTTGCCTAATCGAAGTTTTTTATAAACGCCATCTTGAATGCCATCACGCTTAAAACCTAAGGGTTGATCGGGTTTTACCATAGGAGCATTGGTTAGGCTTAATCCATCTTTTGATTGGCTGGTAAATTGCTGTGCAGATTGTTGACGTGCGAGTTGAGCTGCACTGACTTGATGCTGCTGCGCATGGCTCGCTTTATCCTGCGCGATGGGTTTCACGTCGCCCATCAAACTGGCAAAATCATCTGAAAAGTCTGATTCGTTCATCTTGTCTATCCACATCTTTGATTCTTGGTATTAGTGTATGGATGGTGAATGGTGGGTCAATCATTTTGCATCCCTCCTATGGCTTGCTGTTTATCGGTTGATGGTATTTTGTTCTGTAAACTTGGGCTGACAACACGAATTTGAACCAAGCCTGAAAAAATACTTGAGTTCCCCGAATTCTGGCGTATTATAGCGCTCCGTTGTCGGGGCTCACTGAGGTGAGACAAGGCATGAGATTCGGTGAATAGCGCAGTTTGGTAGCGCATCTGGTTTGGGACCAGAGGGTCGGGGGTTCGAATCCCTCTTCACCGACCAAATTTCAATTTGAGCTTCGGCTTGAGTTAAAAAATAAAGAATTATCGGTGAATAGCGCAGTTTGGTAGCGCATCTGGTTTGGGACCAGAGGGTCGGGGGTTCGAATCCCTCTTCACCGACCAAATTCAAGTAAAAAAGCCTCGCAAACGCGAGGCTTTTTTCGTTTTAGCTGTTCAGCTTGATATGCTCAGTATTCTGATTGTTTGTAGTGGGTTTATATTTGTCAGCTTAAAGCTATCCCAGTAGGATAAATAGCGCAGTTTGGTAGCGCATCACCTTTTTATGAAAAACGCAGAACCAGAGGGTGAGGGTTCGATTCTATTTTTTCATTGATGCATTTTCATCGATGCTTCACCGACCAATTTCAAGTAAAAAAGCCTCGCAAATACGAGGCTTTTTCGTTTTAGAATTGTGTATCCGGTTCGCAGGTTTATTTAGGCGCGAGCCAAAACCACCAGACAATAGCTGCAATCAATGCAATGACAAACGCGGTATAGAGCATTAGCTGTTCTCCTGTGTAGATGGTTGGCGTGCAAAACGGCGAAGTCGATTGGCATTGAGTACCACGGTCACTGATGACAAGGCCATAGCCGCGCCTGCCACTACTGGGCTGAGTAGATCGCCTGTCCACGGATATAAAAGACCGGCCGCAATGGGAATACCCAAACTGTTATAAACAAATGCGCCAAATAGGTTTTGCTTGATGTTTTTTAGCGTTGCGCGGGAAAGTTGCAGCGCATCACCCAGCGCACTGAGCGATGGATGTAGCAGCGTCATTTGGCCGCTTTCAATCGCAACTTGGTTGCCTGTCCCCATCGCCACCCCGACATTGGCTTGAGCCAGTGCAGGCGCATCGTTCATACCATCGCCCACCATCGCCACATGATGACCCTGCTTTTGTAAATCTGCGATGATATTGGCTTTATCTTCAGGCAAGCATTCTGCATAAAACTGGGTGATCCCACAGCGCGCGGCAATAGCTTTGGCGCTTGGCGCCACATCGCCAGTGAGCATTACTACTTCAAATCCTTGCACTTGAAGATGTGCGACGACTTGCGCGCTGTCTTCATGCAGGGCATCGCCAATGGCCATCGTGCCAAGGACTTGCTTATCGTTGGCGATAAAGACGGGTGTATAGCCTTGGCTTGATGCCTGATTGGCAAATTCAGTAAAGCGCGCGGCGCACTCAATCTGATGTTGCACGAGTAAGCGAGCATTGCCTAGCCAGTAGGTTTGCCCGTTTATCTCCCCGCGTACACCAAAACCTGTGATCGCTGCAAAATTCTCAGCGTTTAATGATGTATTCGTACCTTTTGCTTTGGCGCCATCGATAATGGCTTTGGCAAGCGGATGCTCTGAATTTTTCTCAAGTGTACTGGCAATGGCTAAGCCTTGTATTTCACTGATTTCGTCAGACCAAAGGCTGCTGAGCAGCTCAGGCTTACCTTGGGTGAGGGTGCCGGTTTTATCCAGCACAATGGTGTCGATTTTTGCTGCGTGTTGCAGAGCATCCGCATCTCGAATCAAGACGCCCATTTGTGCTGCGCGGCCGACACCAATCATCAGAGACATCGGTGTCGCTAAACCCAAGGCGCAAGGACAAGCAATGATCAGCACAGACAAGCCGGTGATCAGCATATACATGGCATGCGGTTCGGGACCAAACCAATGCCAAATTAAGGTGGTGAGTAGCGCAATAATCATGACGCTAGGTACAAACACGGCTGCAATTTGATCGGCTAATTTGGCAATTTTCGGTTTACTGGTTTGCGCGTGACGCACCCGCGCCACAATGCGCGCCAGTAGTGTTTGCTCACCCACAGCTTGCGCTTGATAAATGATGCTGCCTTGTTGATTGAGGGTGCCTGCATGCAGTAAATCACCAGCCGCTTTGCGTTTAGCTAAGGGCTCACCAGTGAGCATCGACTCATCGAGATAACTTTCACCATCAAGGACGATGCCATCAACGGCCACTTTGCCGCCGGGTTGCAGGCGAAGTTTCATGCCAAGCGTGACCTGATTGAGCGGCATGGGTTGTTCCCGTCCTTGCTCGTCAATTACCAAGGCGCTTTCAGGTTGCAGTGATAGCAGTGCCTGAATGGCTTCTGAGGTACGCTGCTTGGCGCGAAGCTCTAAGGCATGGCCCAAGGAGACCAAACCTAAAATCATGGCGCAGGCTTCAAAATAAACGTGGCGTGATTGCGGTGCAAAAAGATCGGGCATCAGCACGACAGCGGCAGAATACAGCCATGCACTCCAAGTACCCAGCGCAATGAGGGTATCCATGGTAGCGCGGTGATGACGAAAGGCTTGCCATGCATGTTGGGTATAGCTGCGACCTAAGGTGAGAAGTAAAACAAAGGTCAGAATGCCGATCACGCCCCAGCCAATTTGATCCTGCGCGCTGTTGATCATCATGCTGCCGCCAGCCAGTCCCCAACCCATGAGTAGCACACCAAAGCCAGTACCAATCACTGCGCGTGTGAGATGTTGACGATAGTGACGACGCGCCTTTTGCTGCTGTTCTTGCTGTTGGATTTTGGCATCGACAATGGGCTGACTGGTATAACCTTGGCTGGCCAGCGCTTGTTGAATAGGAGCAAGCTGGCTTGAATCAGCCAGATCAAAATCAGCACACTGCTCTGCTAAATTAACGCGAACGTTGGAGACGCCTGATTGCTGGCTTAGCGCTTTTTCAACGGTAGCGACACAACTGGCGCAGGTCATGCCTTCAATACTTAAACGAATGGCTTGTTGGGGTGAGGCATTCACTTGCGCGACATGGGTATTGGTGATGCTTGGCGTTTGTTCTGAGGCTTCGCGCTTTTGCTCTGAATGGGTAAAGCTTTGCGGTGCCCGTAGTGACTGCGCTTGATAACCCAAGTCGCTGATGATTTCGAGAACGGTTTGCTCCGTTGCATCGGTGATTAGCATCAATTGCGTAGTATTTAAGGTCAGGATGTGCGCGCTTGGTAGTTGTGCATTTAGCGCGTTTGTGAGTTTTTGTACGCAGTGACCACAACTTAAACCTGAAAGCGTAAAGCGCTGACAGCTAGGCGCTAAGTAATTGAGCTCAGCAATATCACTGGCCATTTGCCAAGGTGAGTGGACGCTCACCAATGTTGCATCCGTCAGCGTGATATCTGTGTGTTGATAGCCGCCTTTTTTGACTAAGTGCGCTTTGAGCTTAGCCACGCAGTTTTGGCAGCGCAGGCTTGCAAGTGGCAATTGAACTTGCAGTGCACTGTCGCTGGGGGTGGCATGAATTGCGCTGATTTTCATCTTGTCAGCTCCTGTCATTTTGATTTAAGCTGATTCTAAACCTTCCAGAAAGAGTAAGGTCAATATGAAAATTGGCGAAGTTGCAAAACAAACCGGTTTAACCACCAAAACCATTCGTTTTTATGAAGAAAAGGGGATCGTCAGCGCCCCTGAACGGCAAGATAATGGCTATCGTGATTATCGCGATGTGCATCTACAAGCACTGCTGCTGATCAAGCGCGCACGGATGATTGGTTTTAGCCTTGAAGAGAGCGGTGCATTGCTGGCGCTTTCTCGCGATAGCGGGCGCACGGCTGCCGATGTAAAAGCCAAGGCCGAGCAAAAGTTAGTTGAAATTGATCGAAAAATCGATGAGCTAATGGCGATGAAAACCACGCTGCAAGCGTTAACGCAGGCTTGTCCTGGCGATGGTCAGAGTCAGTGTCCGATTTTAGATGCTTTGGTGAAAGACGGTGACATCCAAAACCAGCAGAGCGATAGCGTTGATACGACAGAAACCCACCATTGTTGCTCGCATCATAAAAACAGTGGCGCACATAAAAAAAACCGCGACTAGCGCGGTTTTTTATACTGGGTGGTTTAAACCTCGACGGGTTTGATTTCTAGCACAATACCGTCAACGGCAATCACCTCAACCAAGGTGCTCGCAGCAATAGGTTCAGCGCAATAGACAGACCAAGTGGTATCGCCTAACTTGACGCGGCCACGTTGGTCAATATCCTCTTCAAGGCGAAAACGTCGACCCACCAACTGCATCATCTTTTGATTGAGTGAGCGGCCACTATCATCCTCTTTGTCTTTATTGTGCTGATATCGCCACCACAAAATGGTCGAGAGCAAAGAGAGCACGGCAAAGGTGACCCACTGGAGCTGCCATGCGAGCTCTGGCGCGATCAACATGATAAGGCCAGTCAGCAGCGCGGCAAGGCCAAGCCAAAGTAAGTAGCCCGCAGCACCAATCAGTTCCACAAGAAGCAGAACGAGGCCAAAGGCCAGCCAGTGCCAAAAATCAATCTGTGAGAGTAGGGCTTGCATTAAGCCTCCTATTTCTCTTTGCTGTTTTGAAACATCTCAGCAATACCTGCGATAGAGCCCATGAGACCTGCGGCTTCAAGCGGCAACATCACAATCTTGCTGTTCTCTGCACTACCAATGTTCTTCAGCGCTTCAGTGTAGCCCTGAGCGATAAAGTAGTTCACGGCCTGCATGTCACCTTTGGCAATCGCTTCTGAAACCATGGAGGTCGCGCGCGCCTCTGCTTCTGCTGCACGCTCACGTGCTTCTGCTTGCAGGATTGCCGCTTGCTTATTACCTTCTGCCTTTAAGATCTCCGATTGTTTTTGACCTTCAGCGCGCAGAATTTCTGCTTGGCGCACACCTTCGGCTTCTAAAACTTCGGCACGTTTATTACGTTCAGCTTTCATCTGGGCATTCATTGCTGCAGTCAAATCAGCCGGTGGCTGCACGTCACGAATTTCGATACGGGTAATTTTCACGCCCCATGGGTTGGTGGCTTCATCAACAATGGAGAGCAAGCGGCCATTGATGGTGTCACGCTGAGAGAGCATCTCATCAAGTTCCATTGAACCAAGCACGGTACGAATATTGGTGAGGGTGAGGTTACGAATGGCATGAACCAACTCACTCACTTCATAGGCTGCTTTTGCCGCGTCCACAACTTGAATAAAGCAGACCGCATCAATGGTGACATTGGCGTTATCTTTGGAGATCACTTCTTGCGCTGGAATATCGAGCACGCGCTCCATCATGTTGACTTTATGGCCGATTTTATCGACAAAAGGCATGATGAAGTTGAGCCCTGGGCGCAGGGTGTTGGTGTAGCGACCAAAGCGCTCTACGGTCCACTGATTTCCTTGTGGTACGGTTTTTACACTAGATGCAATAATGACGACAGCAACAAAGACAATCGCTGCAATCACAATAAGAGATGTTGGCATAGGGGCAATTCCTGTGTGGTATTGGATCGAGTAACGCTACCATGCTTTGCCTAGAAAGTTGATGAAATAGGTTGCATGGTGGCGCGAAAATGAGCAGAAAAAGGTGATTTTGTGATCCGTTCCAGAAACTGCTTGCGTATCATATCCTTTTGATTTCAATTAAAAAAGCCCAATTAGAAAATTGGGCTTTTATGGGATTCTATGCGCTTTTAGTAAAGCAGTGAATAGAGCTGGCGTCGATATTGCGCAGCGCTGGCGTTGCCTTGGCCAAGGGCGGAGAGCATCTCCATAAAGGTCTTTTTAATCTCGCCATCCTGGGCATTGAGGTCGGTTTTTAAAATCGCAAACAAAATGGCGAGTGCTTCGTCATGACGCTGCACTTGGCTGTATTGCAGCGCCAATTGCTGGGCAACTTGCAGATTATTTGGCTGCTGCTGGTATTCCTTTTCCAAGGCGCGAATTTCTGGGCTATCTGCGGCTTGCTTATGTAGGTCAATTTTTGCCATTAAGCTGTGATAAAGGCTGTCTTGATCTTTCATCATGACTGTCGCCAATAGCGCTTCGGCACTGTCAAATTCACCCAGTTCGATATTGCATTGGGCGAGTAATAGCGCATATAGACCTTGCTCTGGTTGCTGTTGCTGTAGCGGTTTGAGTAATGCTTGCGCTTGGCTAAATTCGCTCTGCGCTAGATGTTGCTGGGCTTTTTCGAAATCTAATTCAGCTTGGCTTGGTAGGTGCTTTTCGAGCATTGCATGGATAGCATCCAATGGCTGTGGGCCGGCAAGACCATCCACAGGTTTACCATGATGGAACAGCGCCATGGTCGGTAGTGTTTGCACGCCAAATTGCGCCGCAAGCATTTGTTGCTGCTCGCAGTTTAAAGTTGCGAGAGTAAAGGCACCTTGGTATTGCTGGGCGATTTGCTGCATTACAGGCAACAATTCACAACTCTCTGGCATCATTTCAGCCCAGAAATAAACCAATACCGGCTTTTCCATGGATTGTTGCAAGGTGGCTTGTGCATTTTGTTCATTGAGATCAATGATAAATTCTGTGCTCATGAGGATATCCAGTTCGCTGTCTTGTTATCTTTAGTGGGGGCAAGCAGGGTAAGAATCAATGGCTTGAGTTCGAATTTCATAAAAAAAGGGAAGCCTGTCGCTTCCCCATGAGTGATGACGCTGAGCAACTGCGCTAGATCAAAAGCATGAAGGTAAAGACCAAGGCACAGCAGAGCCAATTTACCCGATCCAATGACATTGACCATTCTCCATACAATCAAGATTGAGGGTGAACCTGAAGTATCACGACAGCGATAGCGATCAGGGACAGCATCAGTATGGCGATTAAATATGACAGTTTCGTGATAAACGCAGCGTGTTTTTCTTACACGCCGCGTTTTAATAGTTTATCCAACTGCTTAGTCGATAAAATTCGTTTAAAAAAAGCAAAAAGTTTGGTTGGCTGGGTGACGCGATAACGCGCTTTGCTTTGTTTGGCACTGAGCGCATGGCAAAGCGGCGGTAAGCAAGACTCAGGCGGCAGGCAAAATTTACTTTTGGATTGGCTTTGACTGAGGCGGTCAATTTGCAGCTGGTAGGCCTGTTGGTGGCGGCTTATTGCCGGCTGAATCCATTGCTGAAACTTTGCCAAGGCGTTGGCGCGAAAAGCCGTTTCAATGGGACCGGGCTCAATTAAGCTCACTTGAATTGGGGTGTCGGAAAGTTCAAGACGCAGGGTGTCGGTATAGCCCTCAAGGGCAAACTTACTGGCATTATAGGCGCCGCGATATTTCATGGCGACAATGCCAAGCACTGAGCTGCATTGAATGATGCGTCCTTCCCCCTGCGCGCGCATGATGGGAATCACTTGCTTGGTGAGGTGGTGCCAGCCAAAAAGATTGGTGTGAAATTGCTCGATCAAGGCTTGTGTCGGTAAATCTTCTAAAGCGCCCGTTTGACCATAAGCACCGTTATTAAAGAGCGCAAAGAGTTTGCCATTGGTGATGGTGAGTACCTGGGCTATCGCGCGATCAATACTTTCTAAGTCAGCCAAGTCTAGCTGAACGCAGGGAATGCCGCGTTCATAAAAATCGGACATATCTTTTTCTTGGCGCACAGAGGCAATGACTTGCATGCCCAAACGGTGCATGGCAAATGCAGCGCAGCGGCCAATACCAGAGGAACAGCCGGTGATCAGTATGGTTTTTTGCGCGGCGGCAAATGGGGGAATTGAAGACATCCGTGCTCCTCAGGTCGTGCTCATTAGGCTCAAAGCATAGCAAAACAAATTACCTAAGCAATTGAAATAAATAGCCTTGAGTGGGTACAAACAAACTGAGAATCAAAAGAAGATGAGATTTTTGCCATAAAATGGCGTCCCCGCCAGGACTCGAACCTGGAATAGCAGCTTAGGAGGCCGCCGGTATATCCTGTTTACCTACGAGGACGAAGGCCGACTTTATAGCCCAGATAAATGAAGAATTCAATGGCTTATCAATTCTGCAGCTAAGAAAAAAGCACACATTAGTGTGCTTTTTTACGATCAATCAATACATTGAATGGTGGTTAGCGTTTGCTGATTTGACTGACGTAATCACCAATTTGAATCCCTTGCGCCAATTCAGGTTGCAAAATGCGCAGCTCACTGCTGGTTTCATAGACGCGATCGACCTGCAAGCGAACATCAGATTTCACAATGCGCGTGCGGGTAATGCCATAAGGGTCAATAAAGCTGGCTTTATGCCAAAGCTCTAGGCGATCCCCTTGCTTGACGCCATGAACACGACCGAGATTGATTTGTACGTTTTGGCCATGAATCGCAATGATCTCAGGAATGGTGATACGACAGGCCAGCTCATTTTCTAAGTCGAGCAAAATATCGCGCCCCACACGCTGCACCATATTGCCGTAGGAGGAGACCCAAAAGCGGGCGCTGCTTGTATCGACATGGCTATTGCGAGCAAAAGGCCAGATCGCCACATCTCGATAATCTTGCTGATAAACCAGTTCGCCATTTTTACCATCGAGGACTTGAACGGTGAGAGCAAATTGACGGTTGGTTTGATCGTCGCGCAGCATCTTTTCATCGAGCGTCGCGGTTAAATCGTGAATATAGCCACTGACTAAATATTGACTGTTGTGATCCTGCGCCAGCATCGTCATGACCGATGGGTTGTCGGGACCAATATTGACGCGGGTAATGTCATTGACATGAAAGCTTTGCGACTCTTTGTTGATCATATTGGCAAGCACGCGGGTAAAGTCATTACCCACTTGATAGATGCTGCCCAATGCCGCTTGTTGTTGATGAACTAAGCGGAACTCACCGAGTAGCAGTGTTTTTTGATACTGCTTTCGATGGCAACTCTTTGCCGTTGGGTAGAGGTCAACGCGAATGGTCACATATTGTTTGTTATCGCGGCGCTGGCTTTTGAGCACCTGAATGGTTCGAATATCGCTGCCGCTAAATTGGTAAATAGCCTTATCTTCGGCAAGATACTCGCGAATCGGGGCTAAGGCGGTTAGATCAGCACCGGCAAATTGAATGGTTTGATAAAGTGCGTCCTCAATGGCTGCCTGACGGCCACTATCATTGCGGCTCAAAATATTAGCTTGGCCTGTGGTTTCATACCACATCGCCTGTGAGGGAAGGCTTAAGCTCAGAAGGAGCAAGCTTAAACTAACCTGAAATATTTTTTTCAGCATATTTACACCTAAGTGGAACACATTTTGCATTGTTGTTTTTGTCGGCAGGTCATCGTGACCGATAGACCTAGAAAATAGATGCAAAATTTATTCCGTAATTTTGCACTGACCGAATTTAGATCGGCGGAGAGACAGATGTTTTGCTCAATTCCGCCATGGATTAGGATTGGAGCTCAAAGATGAAACCGTGGTTTTTCCTGCTTGCTAGCTTCGCGCTTTCTGGATGCGCCTACACGCCGGTGTATAACGGTAAAGAGGAGTATTCAGGCGCTGGTTATTTGCTTGACTATACGCCGCGCCACACCCTGGACTATTTTGTGCAAGGTATGGCGGATCAATTGGTTGCCTCCAATCAATATCTGACACCGCGCACGCCAATTGCCATCACCTCATTTGTTGAGGTGCAAAATCTTGAAGAAACAGATTGGTTGGGTAATACCGTTAGCGAAGCTTTTATGTACCAAATGCAGCAGCGCGGTTTTACGGTGATCGATTTTAAAGCGACAGGTTCGATTCAAGTGACCCCGGATGGTGATTTTGCGCTGAGCCGAAATTGGGAAGAGCTTGCGCAGTCGCAGCAGGTGGATTATGTACTCACGGGCACTATGCTGCGTCAAAGTGGCGGGGTGATGATCAATGCGCGCATCGTGGGCATTCGCTCGCGCGTGGTGGTGGCATCTGCTCAAGGCTTTTTGCCACAGGATCGCATTGGCCGTGATTTGGATAACCTCAATCGCGTTCGTTTAGAAGATGGCGCCATCATTCGCGATGATGCGGTGATGACTGAGCGCTATAACGTGATTTTAAAACCATAAGGGCAATATGATGCGTCATTTTATCTATCTATTTGTGTTGCTCTTGGTGGGCTGTCAGCCGCTGACGCCGATGGGACAAGGGCGATTGCTCCATGCGGTGGGTTACGCCACCATCTCTGATCAGCAAGGCAAAACGGCCGAAGAGCGGCAACTTCGTGCCATGCGCGCGTCTAAGCTGGATGCTTATCGCGAGTTGACCGAGCAAGTCTACGGTTTGCGCATTAACGCGCGCTCAGAGCTAGATGAGTTTGCGCTGGAAGATGAAAGCACCATGGCCGCCGCAGATGGCATTATTCGTGGCGCGGAAGTGCTGAAAAGTTATCGCGTGGGCGACAGTTATGTCACCGAAATGCAGCTCGACCTTCGTGTTATGGAGCAGATGAAAGAGCACGGCGAAGCGATCCACGTACCGGCTCAGCAACAAACGCTGTTCTAATAAAAAGATAAAAATTCGCGGGTGAGTCTCTATTGCCTCATATGACTTAAGACTGGCTAGCGAATGATCTGAAAACAAATGAGCTCACTTTGGTGGGCTCTTTTTTTATCGCCTAAAAACCTGCGTCAAAGAGAACTCTCAAATAGAGAACGATCAAATAGAGAACTTGCATCGTCACGGATAGTACTTTGTGATAGGTACTTTGCGACAGGCACTTTGGAGTCGGTACTTTGGTATATGAGTTTTGAAAAGGAATAAATTGGCCTGACGGACAAAGAAAAGAGCGACAAATAAAGAGAGGCGAAAACAAAGACCCAGCGTGCTTTCAATACCCTTCGTTCAGTCTGTTTAGCTAATCCAGCAAACAAATATGTGAAACAAGGTATTTTAAATGACGGACTTGGCGCCAGAACGCTAGGCTTTGAGGTTGGTTCCCAGAGAGCGGATATTTTGAGTTTGCCCTGCTTGGTTATAGGTCATGGTTTGGCGGCCACGCGACTGCTGAAATAGATTGTGCAGCCGATTAAAGGTGAGCTGGGCGTTTTGTAAAAGCTCGCCATTGATCTCATTGTCTTGCTGACATTGCGCGATCACCGCATGGATCGCATCAATTTGCTGCTGGCAATTTGGATCCTCACGAAGACGCGCCACTTGCTCATGGGCAGCGGCTTGCTTGTCATTTTGCTCCAGCGCAATTAAAAACTGCAGCTTCTCTTTGGCAAGATGCTCAATATTTTTCGCATCTCGCTTAGCAATGGCTTCGCGCTCTTTGAGCAAATGAAGCTGCAATGCCTTGGCGGTGCTGAGCTGTCGCTCAAGAATCGCCAATAACGAGTCATCAGACATTGCGCAGCTCGCTTTCAAACTTCATCATATTATCTGCCAATTTATCGGCATCAATTTGATAAGCACCACTGGCGATTGCGGCTTTGATGGCGGCGACTTTATCGCTATCAAATGCAGGCTCAGTTGCAAGTTGCTGGTGGATCTTACTTTGCTCACTCAGTTGCACGTCATCACCTTGAACATTACTGCTGGCACGGCTCGCACTGCTGTCGCTGGTGCTGGCAACATTGCTGCTTTTGCCTTGGCTGGTGCGGGTGGCGGTTAAATGCGCACTGCCGCGAAGATGGTCAATACCAGTCATAATAAACAACCTTTGTTGTATTTAAATTTCTTGCTTGCACTGCTATCGGCGAATAGAGAGCAAACTTTAGTAATTTTTCAAAAATTTAAACGGCTTTAAAACAGCACGCGAACTTCACCAACGCCGGTGACGACGCCATCAATGATGCGTCTTGATTTGCTGTTACGAACGCGAACCTCTTCACCTTCGGTACCATCACTGAGTGCTGTGCCCTTGGCTATTACGGACAAACCACCACCTTGCGCAGTAATAATGACAGTATCGTTTCGACAAACCACACAAATATCGTTACTTTGTACTGCCTGGCCCATGCCGACGTTGCGTTTGATGCGAGAGCCAATAATTTGACGGGCATCGGTGTAAATATGACCGCGAATGTGTCGGCTGTCGAGCATTTGTAGATCTAAATCTGCTGCGGTGATCATCGCGCCGCGAGCCAATGGCCGAGTGGCGACGACCATGGGGACCAAAACCTTGACGCGGACTGGCACATAAACTTGCCAGTTGTCTGGTTCACAGCGGACTAGCACTGTGACGTTACTTTGGATATTTTGGCTGCCAGGAATTGAAGTGATGAGTGGCTCAGGGCAATGGGTGAGCTTTAAACGGGAATCAATACGGTTGGCTTCTAATGCTAATTCCCCGTGTTCAGGCTCTGCAACTTGGCCATAAACGGTTTCCAATGCAGCGCTTCGAACCGCATCGATTTGTGATTGTGTTGCGGCATGCAAATTAAAGCTCAAGCAAAGCGAGATAATGCCGATAAAGCGGAATAGGCTTGTTACTTTGTTACCGCTGGAATGTGTTGTTCTCTGAATCACGCTTTCTTGCCTCTGAAATATTGCTGAGCTTGAGAATTCTCTATGCTGAATAGGTGCTTAGACTAACTCAGTACCGCTATCATCTTGAATTACTCAGGTTTTACGCTTCAAAATTTTGACAAATTGAACCAATAAATAAAGACAAGCAAAAATTATACCGAAACGATTAAAAATAAAACGGGGTTGTTATGACAGGCGTTCTTGATACGGTTAACCAAAGAACACAGCTGGTTGGCCAAAACCGATTAGAGTTGCTCACTTTTCGTTTGGTTGGACGCCAACGTTTTGGGATTAACGTATTTAAAGTAAAAGAAGTACTGCAATGTCCACCGTTGACATCGATGCCAAACCTGAATCCTTTGGTGAAAGGGATTGCGCAAATTCGCGGACAAACGCTGTCGGTGATCGATCTCAGCATGGCGACCGGCGGTCGTCCAATTCAAGATGTGAAAAATAGCTTTATGATCATCTCTGAATTTAACCGTTCGATTCAGGGTTTCTTGGTGTCTTCTGTTGAACGTATCGTCAACATGAACTGGGAATCTATTTTGCCGCCACCAAAAGGTGCGGGTCGTAGTAACTACCTGACAGCGGTCACTGAAATCGATAACGAATTGGTGGAAATTATCGATGTTGAAAAGATTTTGGAGGAGATCTCTCCAGCAAAATCTGAAATGGATCCGGGCTTGCTTGACCAAGTGGATCCGAACCTCGAGATCCCGAAAGTTGTTTTGGTTGCTGATGATTCATCTGTAGCGCGTAAACAAGTTCAACGAGCACTGCAAACCATTGGTTACGAAGCTGTGCTGGTGAAAGATGGCCGTCAGGCGATCAATAAACTGAAAGAGATGGCGACTCAAGGTAATATTCTTGAGCAGTTGGCGCTGGTGATTTCGGATATCGAAATGCCAGAAATGGACGGCTATACCTTAACTGCAGAGATTCGCAGTGACAGCCGCCTAAAAGATCTGCATGTAATTTTGCATACCTCACTCAGTGGCGTGTTTAACCAAGCCATGGTAGAGCGTGTGGGCGCGGACGCCTTTATTCCGAAATTTAATCCGGATGAGCTAGGCGGCGCAGTGCTAAAAGCAATAGAAAAACGACAAGAGCAAGCAAAATAGATGACAGCAACTTCTCTGACTGAACAAGAATATCAAGAATTCAGTAAATTCTTGGAACAACAATGTGGCATCGTGCTCGGTGCCGCAAAGCAATATTTGGTGCGCTCTCGTTTAACGCCTTTGGTTGCTCGCTATCAACAACCCTCTTTGGGCGCGTTGATTAAAGGGGTGATTCAAGGGATCAACCGTGAAATGCGTATTGCTGCCATTGATGCGATGACCACCAACGAAACCCTTTGGTTTCGTGATGTGTACCCATATGAGATTTTAACGGACAAGCTACTGCCTGAGCTGGCTCAGCATAAACGTCCGATTAAAATTTGGTCTGCGGCGAGCTCTTCAGGTCAAGAACCTTACTCCATGGCGATGTCTGTGCTTGAACTGCAAAGCCGTCGTCCAGGCATTTTGCCTGCAGGTGTACAAATTACCGCAACGGACATCTCAAGTGCGATGTTGGAAGCTTGCCGCAAGGGTGAGTATGACAACTTGGCATTGAGCCGCGGTTTGTCGCCTGAGCGTAAGCGTTTGTTCTTTGAAGCGGCAGATGAAGGTCGTATGCGTGTCACCGCTAAGGTGAAAAGCATGGTCAACTTCCGTCCGCAAAACCTCAAAGATAGCTACGCGCTACTGGGCAAATTTGACATTATCTTTTGCCGCAACGTGCTGATCTATTTCTCACCTGAGATGAAAGCGCAGGTGCTCAATCAAATGGCCAATAGCTTGAATCCAGGTGGTTATTTGATGCTGGGCGCATCTGAATCGCTTTCTGGTTTAAGCGACCGTTTTGAGATGGTGCGCTGCAACCCAGGCATTATCTACCAGTTAAAGGCGCGTTAAGGCTTTAACTGTCTCTTCATTGGCGCAGATTTTGCTGCGCCAATGTTGTTTTTCCTACTTTCTCTTCACATTTTCCCATTTCAAATAAACTTGGCACACCCTTTGCAAATAACATCATGACTGTTTGTGGAGGCAACCCATGTCCATCTCATTTGATAAAGCGCTTGGTATTCACCAGTACACGGTTGGTGTACGGGGTGAACGTGCAGAAATGCTGGCGAGTAACATCGCTAATGCCAATACCCCAGGGTATAAATCAAAGGATGTGGTGTTTCAAAAAGCACTGGAAGCGGCAACGGCAGGGGCAAGTGTTAGCCTAAGTCGTACCAATGGGCGGCATATTGCTGCCACCGCCAATGTGATGGGCGAAACCCTCTACCGCGTGCCAACTCAGCCTGATACCGGCGACGGCAACACAGTGGATGTTCAACTTGAGCGCAACTTGTTTATGCAAAACGCCTTGGAATACCAAGCGTCTTTGGATTTCTTAGGCGGCAAGTTTCAGAACATGCGTAAAGCAATTAAAGGAGAATAATGATGAGTCTATTTAATATTTTTAATGTTGCTGGATCTGCCATGAGTGCAGAGTCAGTGCGACTCAACACCACCTCCAGTAACCTTGCGAACGCCAATAGCGTCAGTAGCTCAGCCAATGAGACCTACCGCGCTCGCCACCCTGTATTTGCCGCTGAACTGGATAAGGCAACATTTGGCCAGCAAGACAGTGTACCTGTTCGTGTATTGGGTATTGTGGAAAGTGAGAAGCCTTTGGTGGCTGAGTACGATCCAAACCATCCCATGGCGAATGCGGAAGGTTATATCTTCAAACCGAATATCAATGTGGTTGAAGAGATGGCCAATATGATTTCTGCATCACGTTCCTATCAGACCAATGTACAAGTGGCAGATGCCAGCAAGCAAATGCTGATGCGTACATTGCAGATGGGTCAGTAATAAGGAGAGCATGTCATGACCGGTATTAACGGCGTTGGCAACAGTGGCTTGTCCTATGTTGACCAGTTAAAGGAACTGCAAGAGAAGAAAGTCCAAAAAGAGCAAAAGACCACAGGTCAAAATGAGCTCAAGCAGGAAGACTTCTTGTCGCTACTGACCAAACAGCTGGCGCAGCAGGACCCATTTAAGCCAGTGAGTAATGACCAGATGATCGCGCAGATGGCATCTTTTGCCACTGTCGATGGCATCAATAAGATGAATGGTCAGTTCACCAGCTTGAACGCCGCGATGACTTCGAACCAAGCACTACAAGCGTCCTCTTTAGTGGGTCGCAACGTGTTGGTGTCAGGCAACGAAGCCACCAAGAGCGCAGAAACTGGTTTGGATGCAGTGGCAAACTTGCCGCAAGCGGTTGACCGTTTAATGGTTCGTATCGAAAACCAACAAGGTGAATTGGTACGTAGCATTGATATGGGCGCTAAAGCGGTGGGCGAGCAAAGCATCCATTGGGATGGCCGTGATGATCAAGGACAAGTTATGCCTGCGGGGAACTACCGCATTAAGGCAAATGCTTTGATCAATGGTGAAAACCAGGAATTTGATATGTCGGTCTTTGCCAGCGTCAATAGCGTATTGATGGGCAAAGGGGATGGCAATGTCCTACTCAACCTCGCCGGCTTTAATGCGCCAGTGAAGTTGGCTGACGTGAAACAAGTAGGCGAAGCCTAACCGATACACCGCCAAAGGAGGCGAGCTATGTCATTCAGTATTTCATTGAGTGGTCTATCAGCGTCACAAAAAGACCTGAATACCACCAGTAATAACATTGCTAACTCAAATACGTTTGGCTTTAAAGAGTCGCGTGCCGAATTTGGCGATGTTTATTCAACCTCTATTTTTTCAAATAGCAAAACCACCACGGGTGGCGGTGTGCAAACCTCAACGGTTGCGCAGCAGTTCCATGAGGGCTCAAGCGTTTACACCAATAACCCGCTGGATTTACGAATTACCGGGACTGGGTATTTTGCCCTGTCTAACGATAAGCTGAGCTCTGCTGATGTGAGCTTGACCCGTAACGGTGCTTTCCACCTTGATAAAAACAACGATATCGTCAACTCAGAAGGGCAATATCTACAAAGTTATGACGTGGACAAAGACACCGGGCAAGTGACCTCTTACGAGCCGCGCCCATTGAATGTGCCCGATAAATTTGGTCAGCCACGACCTTCTCAAAATGTGGATATCAGCATGAACTTGCCAGCGGCAGGGGCGGCAAAAGATGTCAGCAAGTTTGATTTCTCAGATCCGGACACATACAACAAGTCGACCTCAGCGACCATTTATGACTCACTGGGTCAGCCTTATAAAATGACCACCTATTACGTCAAAGATAATGCGGCGCCAAATAGTTGGGCGGCGTTTTATACCGTGACCGATGCCAATGGTGAAAAACCATTGAACGTGGCAGAAGGGACCAGTGCTGGTGCCAATGGTCATTTGGGTCACCCGTTGACCTTTAACCCAGATGGTTCAGTCAAAAGCATCAATGGCGGCAAGCCAATTGTAACCGTGCCACTGGGCGGCACTGGGGCAAAAATTGACTTGAACGGTGCCGATGAAAAGCAAACCCTGACCTTTAATTTTGATTCACCAACCCAGTATGCGGCACCTTTTGAAATTCGCCGTTTCTCTGAAGATGGCGCGACCACAGGTTACCTATCAAAAGTGGATATTGACCCACGCGGTAACGTTATGGCCACCTATAGTAACGGTGAAAACGTCAACCTTGGCCGCGTTGCCATGGTGCGCGTTGCCAATGACCAAGGTCTATCGCAAATTGGCGGTACCCAATGGAAAGTGAGTCAAGAATCAGGCGAAGCCCTTTGGGGTGAAGCGGCGCAGGGCGCTTTTGGTAAAGTGAAAAGCGGTACCTTGGAGCAATCGAATATCGATATGACCCAAGAGCTGGTGGATTTGATTACCGCCCAGCGTAACTTCCAAGCCAACTCCCGTTCTTTGGAAGTGGGCAACCAATTGCAACAAACGATTTTGCAAATTCGCTAATCGATTGATCTCTGAATATACAGTTGCCGCTTACTTGAGTAGGCGGCAACTGTGCGCCGTTTGATGCGCATTCTGTTGCTCCCAGCTGACCTCCCATCCCTTTAATCATCTCCTTTCCTCATAATTATCAACTGATTAAAAAATTGGCATCATCCTTGCTTTATCTTCCTTAGTTCTATTTTTCGCTAAGGAATCTGTTATGGATCGTGCACTGTATCTGGCCATGAGTGGCGCTAAACAAGATATGTATGCGATGCAACTTCGTGCCAATAACCTCGCCAACGTCAGCACTACTGGCTTTCGCGCGGATCTGGAAAATGCGCGCTCCATGCAGGCCTATGGCGAAGGTTTGCCGACTCGCGTGTTCAGTATGACTGAGCGCCCATCGCAAAATTTTGAGCAAGGCTCTGTGATCACCACAGGTCGCGATATGGATGTGACCATTGAAAACCAAGGTTGGTTTGCGGTGTTAGATGCCAGCGGCAATGAAGCCTATACCCGCGCGGGCGATTTAAAAATCGACCAAACCGGTTTGCTACACAATGGCCGCGGCAATTTGATGGTGGGTGAAAGCGGCGGGCCAATTTTGCTGCCGATTCCGATCAGTAAAATCGAAATTGGCACCGACGGTACCATCTCTGTATTGCCACAAGGTGCGCCTGCTGAGGCGATGGAGATTGTTGACCGCTTGAAGTTGGTCAATCCAGGCAATAAAAATCTCTATAAAGATACCGACGGTCTATTTAAGACCAAAACCCCGGGGCAATTTGTCGCCGCTGATGCTGGCGTGAGCTTGTTATCAGGCGCCCTTGAGGGTAGTAACGTCAACGCCGTGGGCGAAATGACACATTTAATTGATTTGCAGCGTCACTTTGAAACCCAAGTGAAGCTGATGAAAACCGCCGAACAGATGGATGAGTCCTCTGCGTCGTTGTTGCGCCTAAGTTAAGGTCTGAGTTCAGGAGATAACGCACATGCATCCAGCATTATGGGTTAGTAAAACAGGTTTAGATGCCCAACAAACCAATATCTCAACCATTTCAAACAACTTGGCCAACGCCTCAACCATTGGCTTTAAAAAGAGTCGTGCGGTGTTTGAAGATTTGTTTTATCAAAATATCAACCAACCGGGTGGCCGCTCGTCGCAAGATACCGAGCTACCAAGTGGCTTGATGTTGGGGGCTGGCTCCAAAGTGGTGGCAACACAGAAAGTGTTCACCCCGGGCAATGCGCAAACCACCAACAACGCCATGGATATGATGATTGAAGGCAAAGGCTTTTTCCAAATTCAATTGCCAGATGGCAACATCGGTTATACCCGAAATGGTCAATTTACCGTCAATGATGAAGGGATGATGGTCACCACGGGCAGTGGCTACGTGTTGCAACCTGAAATTCAAATTCCTGAAGATGCGGTGCAAGTGACCGTGGGCAATGACGGTGAAGTGTCGGCACGTATTCGTGGCCAGACCGAAAACCAAGTCTTGGGTCAGATCAATACCGTGAGCTTTATCAATCCCGGCGGCTTGGAGCCTATTGGTCAAAACCTCTATTTGCCAACGGGTGCCAGTGGCGATGCCGTTGAAGGGATTCCAGGGATTGATGGCTTGGGCGCCATCCGTCAATCGATGCTTGAAACCTCAAACGTCAATGTAACCGAAGAGCTGGTGAATATGATTGAAGCGCAGCGCGTTTATGAGATGAACTCAAAAGTGATCTCTTCAGTTGACCAGATGCTCTCTTACGTCAACCAGCAACTCTAATTTAAGGGGACTGTGATGCGTATCTTATGGATGCTTGTTCTATTATCGCTGAGCGGTTGTGCTTCTTTGCTACAACCCGTTGAGCCTGAAAAACAGGAAGTTGCCAATACCACGGTGGATGCCGTAGAAGGCAATCAAGATCAAAGCGGTGGTTTGGTGGATGCCATTCGTCGCCGTGATGATCCCGTGGCAGGCGACCCATCTTGGGCGCCAGTAAAGCCGCAGCAGCCAGAAGAAAGTTATACCGCAGCCACAGGCTCTTTGTTTAATGCGGGTAAAGTGCAAGATCTCTACGATGACACCAAACCACATGGGGTAGGTGACATTGTGACGGTGATGCTTGAAGAGCGCACGCAAGCGAAAAAAAGTGCCACTTCAGATATGGAAAAATCCAACGATTTATCCATGGATCCACTGTCATTGGGTGGCCAAGAGGTGAAAATCAAAGATCGCACCTTGTCCTATAAAATGAGCAATGACAATAAATTCACGGGTTCAGCCACGGCTGACCAAAGCAACAGCATCAAAGGGTCGATCACCGTCGAAGTGGTGGAAGTCTTGGCCAATGGCAACTTAGTGATCCGCGGTGAAAAATGGCTCACCTTAAATACGGGTGAAGAGTACATTCGTTTAAGTGGCACCATTCGTCCTGACGATATTGCCCATGACAACACCGTTGCTTCAACACGTATTTCTAACGCAAGAATCCAATATTCCGGCACGGGTGATCGACAAGATACACAAGAGCAGGGATGGTTGGCACGATTCTTCAATGTAACCATCTAATCGCAATCGTGAGCGACGGAGTTTTGACGTGAAAAGATGGCTTACCCTGATCATTAGTTTTAGTTTTCTGCTGAGCCCAGCCCATGCTGCGCGCATTAAAGATGTGTCGAGTGTTGCTGGCGTGCGCAGTAACCAATTGATTGGTTATGGCCTTGTGGTTGGTTTGCCCGGCACTGGTGAGTCCACACCTTTTACCGATCAAAGCTTCAATGCCATGCTACAAAATTTTGGCATTCAATTGCCGCCAGGCACCAAGCCAAAGACCAAGAACGTGGCGGCAGTGGCCGTGAGCGCTGAGCTACCCGCATTTACTAAGCAGGGGCAGACCATTGATGTCAATGTCTCTTCCATTGGCTCTGCTAAGAGTTTGCGCGGTGGTACCTTGGTGCAAACCTTCCTCAAAGGTTTGGATGGGCAAATCTATGCCGTCGCACAGGGCAGCTTGGTGGTGGGTGGCTTTAGTGCCAGCGGCGCCGATGGCTCTAGCGTGGTGGGCAATACGCCAACGGCGGGTCGAATTTCCGGCGGCGCCATTGTTGAGCGTGAAATTCCGAACCCCTTTGCGCGCGGTGATTTTATTACCTTTAACCTATTTAATGCCGATTTCTCAACGGCGCAGAATATGGTGAATGCGATCAATAATTTCCTTGGCCCAGAAACCGCCAAGGCGCTTGATGCCACCTCAATTCAGGTGCGAGCCCCCCGCGAAGTGAGTCAGCGCGTGGCCTTTTTATCTGTGGTGGAAAATATCGAATTTAATACCGCTGAAGGCGCGGCAAAAATCATCGTTAACTCGAAAACCGGTACCATTGTGGTGGGCCAGCATGTGCGTTTGAAGCCTGCGGCTATTACCCATGGTGGCTTGACCGTGACCATCAAGGAAAACTGGAAAGCCAGTCAGCCGAACTCATTTTCTGGTGGCCAGACGAAATTGGTCCCCAACTCCAATGTGGATGTGGATGAAGAAAAAGCGCGCATGTTTAAGTTTGAGCCGGGCGCGACCTTAGATGATTTGGTGCGTGCGGTGAATCAGGTGGGCGCAGCACCTTCAGATTTGATGTCGATTTTGCAGGCGCTAAAACAGGCCGGCGCTATCGAAGGCCAACTGATCATTATCTAGGAGGCAGCATGCAAGAGCCAGTGGATGTCGGTTTTTTCAATGATCTCTCCAGCCTTGACCGAATTCGTCAAGCGTCAAAGGGCGATGATCAAACGGCGCTTAAACAAGCGGCAAGACAGTTTGAAGCGATCTTTACTCAGATGCTGTTTAAATCGATGCGTGATGCCAACGAGGGATTTCGTACCGATCTGTTTGGCGATAAAAACACGCGATTTTATGAGCAGATGCGCGATGAGCAGTTGTCACTTGAGCTAAGCCAAAACGGCTCGCTTGGGTTGGCTGATATGATTGTGGCGCAGCTTGGCGGTAAAACCGATAAGCCAACACCGCAAGCGATGCGCAATGTGGCCATGGATAACTCACTGCGTTTGCCTGTGGATCCTGATTTAGCCCGTAAGAGTGCGGAGGCAGCAGCGACCCGAATGGAGCAGCAAAAAGCGCTGGAACAGGTGATGGCCAAGTTGCCGACACGTTTTGATTCCCCTGAAGATTTCGTAAAGGCGCTTCGCCCTTATGCGGAAAAGGCGGGCAAAATGTTGGGTGTTGATCCAGCGATTTTGATTGCGCAAGCGGCGCTTGAAACCGGTTGGGGTAAAAAGGTGATTGCTAATGCCCAGCGCTCTAGCCACAACCTATTTAACATCAAGGCCGATCCACGCTGGCAGGGTGAGCGAATTAATACCCAGACTTTGGAATTTTACAACGATATTCCCGTGCAAGAGCGCGCAGCATTTCGCGCCTATGATAACTACCAGCAAAGTTTTCATGACTATGTGAACTTTTTGCAGCAAAACCCACGCTATCAACATGCACTGACGCAAACGGAGTCGCCAGAGCAGTTCGTGAATGCCATTCACCAAGCTGGCTATGCGACGGACCCGAAATACGCCGAAAAAGTGATGGGCGTCTATCAGCGAGTGGTTTCGATTTAAGGTTAAGTGACCGCAGCACGAGAGCTGTTAGGCTCTCGTCGGTTATTTGAAGTCGATGTCCTGAGGTCGATGTCTTTTGTCAATCGGCATCATGATGGCTACGGTAATGGCTGCGGCGGCTGCTGAACTTGGACTCAGCCTTAGCATCATTCTCTGTCTTCATCTTATCCTTTGGAACTTTGATCCATTTCTTATATGTCATTCACCCATGCGTTCCCCGCTATTTTTCATTGGCAATGCCTTGCCGCTCAAGAATGAACTTCATCTAATTTATTGAAAATAAACAACTTAAAAGTTGGCCTTAAAATTGCTAGGTATTCCTTAGGTTCGCTCATTTGATTGAGCAAAGGATGCCAATATTCGGAGGCACACATGGGATTTGATCTGTTATCGCTCGGCTCGCAAGGGGTGTTGACCACTCAGCGCCAGCTTAATACAACAGGTCACAACATCAATAACGTCAACACTGAGGGCTATAGTCGCCAGCAAGTCGTGCAGCAGGCCAATGATGCGCGATTCTGGGGGGGCAATGCTTACGGTGATGGCGTTCATATTGAAAGTGTCCGCCGACTCTATGACCAATTTGCGGTGCGTGAGCTCAACCATACCACCACCCAAGTCAGCCACTTTGATGAGCTGGATAATGGTCTTGGCATCGTCAACAACTTGTTGTCACAAAGTGGCAGCAAAGTGCCGCAGTCGATGAATGATTGGTATGAAGCGCTGAAAGCCTTGGCCGATAGCCCTAATGATATGGGCTCACGCAAGGTGCTGTTTGAGCAAGGCAAACTCTTTGCCGCCAATATGAACGATGTGTATAGCACGCTGCAGCAACAATATTTCGACTCCAACCAAGAGATTCATGCGGCTGTTGATCGCGTTAATGGCCTTGCCAATGAGCTGCGTGACATTAACCATGCTTTGATGTCTGCGCCGACGGGCACGGCCAATGATTTGCTGGACCGTCACGACTCGCTGATTAAAGAGCTATCGCAATATACCCGCGTTTCTGAAAATCGCCGTGAAGATGGCGGTTTTAATATTTTAATTGGTAGTGGCCATAACTTGGTGTCAGGCCCGATGTCCTCTGAGCTTCGTTTGGTCCCTGGGCACCCAGACTCACAGCAGCTTGCATTTGCGCTAGTGGAAGGTAAATCGCTCAAAACCATTCAAACCGATGGTATTGATGGTCGCTTGGCGGCGCTTTCACAGTATCGCGATAAAGTGATTCCAAAGGTGATGGATCAGCTTGGTCGTATGTCCATCGCGTTTTCCGATCAAGTCAATGCGCTGCAAAAGCAAGGGATCACCCTGAAAAACGCGGTCGGTGGCGATATGTTTACCGACGTGAATGATCCGAAAATTGCGGCCTCGCGCGCTCTAATTCCAGCTGATTCGAAAACCCGCATCAGCGTTTATATCGACGATGTGAATGCGCTGAAATCCGGTGAATATGCGCTGAAATTTGATGGCAGCCAATACCATGTAAAAAATCCAGATGGCAAAACCATCACGGTGACGCCAACGGGCACGCCACCAACCTTTAATCTGGATGGTTTGCGCGTTGAGATGAAAACGCCGCCAGAAGTGGGCGAGAAAATTTTATTAAGACCGACACGTACTGGCGCGCAAGATATTGCCATGGTGATGAAGGATGCTGCGGACATTGCCGCGCAAGCTTTTGTCGGTAACGCCAGCCATACCTTGGGCGGCGCTTCATTGGAAGTAAAAACCGTGGGACCGCTGAAGCAGTTTCATGTGGCCATCAATGATACCGCTGACAAATTTAATGTGCTGGATATGCAGGGCAATCTACTACTCGCGAATCAGGCCTATCCACCGAAAGGGGATATTACTGTAGGCGGCACGGTGTTTTCGCTATCCAGCGGCGCGCATCCTCAGGATATGTTTACCATCAATATGGAATTGGCTGATGGTGACAACAGTAACTTGCTGACGATGCAGCAGCTACAAACCAAGAAAACCACGGACGATCACCGCTCCACCATTATCGACTTGTATCAGGCGATCACCACTGAGATTGGTGTGGATAAATCCACGGTGGACAAAATGGGGCAGGTGGCAAAAGCAGAAAACAATGCTGCGGCAGAGCGCGTTGCAGCGGTATCAGGGGTCAACCTTGATGAAGAGGCGGCAAATTTAATGAAATTTCAGCAAGCCTATATGGCGTCATCACGGATTATGACCGCCGCCAATGAAACCTTTGATGCTTTGCTCAATGCCACGCGATAGGAGTAAGTCATGATCAGTAGTCGTATCGCCAGTTTTCATAACTACCAATCGGTGGCCAATGACACCATGCGCCAGCAGGTGAAAGTGGCACATAACCAAGAGCAGCTCGCGACGGGTAAGCGGGTCAATACTGCGGCCGATGATCCCGTGGCTTCCATCTCGATTCAGAACTTTCACCAACAGCAGGTGGAGCTGAAGCAATATCAAGACACCATTAACTTGGCGCGAAATCGCTTAACCCGTGAAGAGACCGCGGTGAATGAGATTGAGCAGATTGCCGATGAAGCCAAGCGCCGGGTGATGTTGATGATTAACGGTTCGTTATCTGCTGATGACCGTGAAGCGCACCGCCAAGATCTGCACAGTAATTTTGAAGCTCTATTAGAAGTGGCTAATATTCGTGATGAATCTGGTAACTATCTGTTTTCTGGTACGTTAGTCAGCAATCGTCCTTTCTTTGTCGATCGTGATAATCAGGTGACTTATACCGGCGATAGCAGCCAGCGCTATGCCATTGTTGCGCCATCGGTCAAGGTGCAAACCAGTGATGCGGGTGACAGGGTGTTTATGGAGGTGGAAAACCCCTATGGCGATTATTCACCAAGTTACGATTTGAAAATGGGCTCTACGGTTCAGCTTGCCAGTGCGCTCAATAGCAATGGCGCCGATAACGCCAGTTATCAGGTGCGTTTTGTGCAAGGTGCGACAGGTTTAAATTATGAACTGTCGCAAGATGGCAAGGTGGTCAATACCGCAGCGTATAACGCTAAAACCGGTATTGATTGGAACGGTATGGCGCTGCGTTTTGAAGGCGATATCAAAGATGGCGATACCATCGCTTTAAAACGCCAAGAAACCGTGAATATTTTTGACTCATTTAAGCGCGGTT